>DASVDG010000024.1:0-17089 GCA_036381255.1 Longimicrobiales bacterium
CATGCCAAGCGACAAGCACTTGCGTTGTTCCTTCTGCGGAAAGTCCAAGGAGTCGGTGAAGAAGTTCATCTCCGGCCCCTCGGTCTACATCTGCAACGAGTGCGTCTCGCTCTGCAACGAGATCCTGGCGGAGGAGGAGGAACGCGAATCGGCGTACTCGGTGCCGAGCATTCCGACGCCGCGGGAGATCAAGGAGGTCCTGGACGAGTACGTGATCGGCCAGGACGAAGCGAAGAAGTCGCTCGCCGTGGCCGTGTACAACCACTACAAGCGGGTGAATCACCAGGGTGTGCTCGACGACATCGAGCTCGAGAAGTCGAACATCCTGCTGATCGGGCCGACGGGCGTCGGGAAGACGCTGCTCGCGCAGACGCTGGCGCGCATCCTCCAGGTGCCGTTCACCATCGCCGACGCGACCACGTTGACCGAGGCCGGTTACGTCGGCGAGGACGTGGAGAACATCCTGGTCCGCCTGCTCCAGGCGGCGGACTTCAACATTGCGGAGTGCGAGCGCGGGATCGTCTACATCGACGAGATCGACAAGATCGCGCGCAAGTCGGAGAATCCGAGCATCACGCGGGACGTCTCGGGCGAAGGCGTGCAGCAGGCGCTGCTCAAGATCCTGGAAGGGACGATCGCGTCCGTCCCGCCGCAGGGTGGGCGGAAGCACCCGCAGCAGGAGTACATCCAGATCAACACGCAGAACATCCTCTTCATCTGCGGCGGCGCGTTCGACGGGCTCGAGAAGCTCATCGAGGCACGGCGCGGGCAGCGGCGGATCGGCTTCAACGGAGCGCGCCGCGTGGCCCGCGAGGAGGAGGGTGCCCGGAGCCCGTTCATCGGCGTGGAGCCGGAGGATCTGCTCCGGTTCGGTCTGATCCCGGAGCTGGTCGGCCGGCTGCCGGCGATGGTCGCGCTCGACCCGCTGGACGAGGACGCGCTGATCCGGATCCTGACGGAGCCGAAGAACGCGCTGCTCAAGCAGTACGAGAAGATGTTCGAGCTCGAGGACATCGGACTCACGTTCGACCCCGAGGCCGTGCGCGCCATCGCCCGCAAGGCGTTGGACCGGGGTACGGGAGCGCGCGGTCTGCGCGCGGTGCTCGAGGACCTCATGCGCGACGTCATGTTCGAGATCCCATCGCGGGACGACGTGCGCGAGGTCGTGATCACCGCGGAGTGCGTGACCGAGCGGATCCCGCCGCTCCTCGTCCTGCACACCGAAGCGAAGATGAAGGAGGCGTGACGCTTCGCGCGTCCGCCTGCCCCATCCCGGAGCCGCGGTGGTCATCAAATCGGTGAGCTTCGCGGGCGCGATCGCGAAGCCCGGCGGCGCGGCGCCGGGGCGCCTGCCCCAGGTCGCGTTCTCGGGGCGGTCCAACGTCGGGAAGTCCAGCCTGATCAACCGGCTGCTCGGCCGGACCCGCACGCAGATCGCGCGCGTCTCGGCCACGCCCGGCAAGACGCAGGAGATCAACTTTTACGAGGTGCTCATCGGCTTGGATGGCCGTGAGCTCCGGTTCTACCTGGTCGACCTCCCCGGCTACGGCTACGCGAAGGTCTCGAAGGAACAGCGTCGTCGCTGGGGGCCGTTGATCGAGCGGTACCTCGCGGGGACGGAGGAGCTGCTGGGCGTCGTCCAGCTCATCGACGCGCGCCACGGCCCGACGGCCGAGGACCGGCGAATGGTCGACTTTCTGGCGAAGACCGGGCTCCCGAGTCTGTTCGTCCTGACGAAGGCGGACAAGCTGAGCCGTCGCGATCGGCAGGTCGAGATCCCGGGGATGGCGGGGCGGCTGGGTGTGGACGAGGACCAGGTCGTCCTCTTCTCGGCGAAGACGGGCGAGGGTCGCGACGACCTGCTCGCTTCCCTCGCCGCGCTGCTCGACGAGGGCCGGAGCGCGGAATGATGTGGCGGCGCGTTGCCGTACCGGCGTGCGTGCTCGGCGCACTCCACGCGTGCGTCCCGGCCGCGGCGCCCGTTTCCGGCGCCGGATCGGAGCCGGGCATGAACGCCGCGGCACTGGTCCCGCCCGGGCACGGCACGCTGCGCCAGGACGACTTCACGGTCTCGCTGCGGAACGGCGCACTCCTCGTCAAGGTCACGCCGCTCGCCGAAGCGGTGATCCGGCTGGCGGCGCCGGACACGTACGAGCGGCTGCATGCGCTCGTGGAGAGCCGTCGGGTGGAGCTGACGGCCGTCGCCGCGGAAGCGGAGCCAGTCCTGTTCCTGGTCTCGTTCTTCAGCTACCAGCCGGACGCGCCGTTCCGCCCCGACGACCTCCACCTCCTGAGCCGGGGCCGTCTCTTGCGTCCCCAGGCGATCCTATCGCTCACGCCCGCCTGGGGTGCGCAGCGACTGGAACAGCAGCAGACGCAGTCTGCGATCTACGTCTTCGAGGCCGGGGTCGATCTGGAGCTGCCGTTGACCGTGCGTTACGGCCGGGTGGAGAGCGATGAGTGGAGCCGCATTCTGGAACGACTCCGGCTGGAACGCGGGCGGGTCCGGGCCCGGGCCGGCGGCTGACCCCGACGCGGCCCGACCACTCCCCGCTCCACGGCTCAAACGGGGATCGAGTACTCCTTGAGCTTCCGGTACAGCGTCCGTTCCCCGATCCCGAGCATTTCGGCGGCCTTGCGGCGGTTGCCCCCGACCTCGCGAAGCGCCGCGGTGATCGCTTCCTTTTCGAGATCGTTCATCGTCATGCCGGGCCGGAACACGACGACACCCTCGTCATCGGCGGCGTCATCGTCATCGTCGTCCTCCGGCTCCTGCGAGACGCGCGCGACCTCGATCCCCGTGGGTCCGGCGACCAGACCGGTCGGCACCATGGGGTATGGGTAGGCGAAACCGGACGTCGGGCCGGGCAACTCCGGGTGGCTCCGGCGGAAGTCGTCGAACTCCTTCCTCAGGTCCTCGACATCCATGCGGAGCTGGAGCAACGTGCGGAAGATGAACTCCAGCTCCGGGCCGGGGCCGTCTCCGTCGCGCCGCGCGCCGCGCGCGATGGGCGCCGGCAACGCCGGCCTCGGCCCGGTCCCGATCCGGACCTCCGGCGGAATGTCCTCCGGCCGGATGACCCGGCCGGGCCCGAGGACCACCATCGATTCGACCAGGTTGCGCAGCTCGCGGATGTTCCCCGGCCAGTCGTACTCCATCAATATCGCGAGTGCGTCCGGCGAGAGGCGGACGGGGTCGAGCTCGTGCTCGCGACTCGTCTGGCGGATGAAGGCGTCGATCAGGAGCGGGATGTCCTCGCGGCGCTCGCGCAGGGGCGGGAGCTCGATGCGGAGCACGTTGAGGCGGTAGTAAAGGTCGCGCCGGAACTCGCCCAGCTCGACCATCTGGCGGAGATCCTGGTTCGTCGCCGCGATGACCCGGACGTCGACCTCGATCGCCTCCTCGCCGCCGACGCGCATGAACTCGCGCTCCTCGAGCACGCGCAACAGCTTCGTCTGCGTGCCGAGCGGCATCTCGCCGATCTCGTCGAGAAAGAGCGTGCCCCGGTGCGCGAGCTCGAAGAGCCCCTTGCGCTGAGCGACCGCGCCGGTGAACGCCCCCTCCTCGTGGCCGAAGAGCTCCGATTCCAGCAGCGTTTCCGGCAGCGCCGCGACGTTCGCGGCGATGAACGGCTTGTGGCGGCGCGGCGAGAGTGCATGGATCCCGCGGGCGATCAACTCCTTCCCCGTCCCGCTCTCGCCGATGACGAGCACGGTCGCATGGACCGGCGCGATCTGGACGACGCGCTCGAGCGCTTCCTGGACCGCCGGCGACTCCCCGACGATCCCCGTGACCTGGCGCAGCCGTCGCCGCTCGACGAGCCGCCGGCCGACGAGCGCGACCTCGTCGACATCGACCGGCTTGGCGAACGCCTCGTGGAGGCCGAGCCGTCGGCGCGCGTCGACCGTGGCCTGCTGCGGCGAGTCGGCGAGGCCGATGATCGGCAGACGATCGAACGCCTCGGCCTCGCGGACCAGGCGCCGCGCCCGCTTCTCCTCGATCGCTCCGGTCAGGACGAGGAGCGCCGGCTCCGCCACGTCGGCGATCGTCTCGGTCGACGTGAGCAGCTCGACGCGGAAGCCCTCCCTCTGGAACGCATCCTTCAACCGGACGGCCGGCTCCAGGTCCTGGGTCGTGATGAGGACGGTCTCAGCCATCGTGCAACTCGTGACGCTCGGTGTCCGTGCCTCGCAGCAGCTGGACCGCGTGCTCGAGGAGCGGCTCGAGCACGGACAGTCCGTCGCGGACCCCTCCGGTGCTCCCCGGCAGATTGACGATGAGCGTGTGACCGCGGATGCCCGCCACTCCACGGGAGAGCCAGGCGAACGGCGTACGGGTGGCACCGCAGGCGCGGATCGCCTCGGCCACGCCCGGTGCGTCGCGCTCGATGACCGCGCGGGTCGCCTCGGGCGTGACGTCCCGTGCGGTGAAGCCGGTGCCGCCCGTCGTGAGCACGACATCGGCGATTGCGCGGTCGGCCCACGCCGTGAGCGTGTCGACGATGCGCCCGGCGTCGTCCGGGACCACGTCGCGGGCGACCAGCGCGTGGCCGCGCCCGGCCACCCAATCGGCGATCGTGTCGCCGCTCCGGTCCGCGCGCGTGCCGCGCGAGACGCCGTCCGAAACCGTGAGTACCGCGAGACGCAGGGGGTCCACGTCCCGGTATTACACCGCTACCGGCGGATGGAGCCGTTTGCGTAGAACGGCGGCCGCACGATCTCGGCGGCCATCGGTCGGTTGCGGACCACGACCTCGATGCCGGCGCCGGGCTTCGCCGCCTCGACCGGAACGTACGCCAGGCCGATCCCCTGGTCGAGCGATGGGCTCAGGATCCCGCTCGTCACCTCGCCCGCGGGCTCGCCGTTGTAGCGGACCTCGTAGGCGTGGCGAGGGAACGCACGGTCCTGGAGCCGGAACCCGACCAGCCGCTCGCGTACGCCCTCCTCCTTCTGGCGACGGAGCGCGGCGCTGCCGATGAAGTCGCCCTTGTCGAGCTTCACGACCCAGCCGAGCCCCGCCTCGAGCGGCGTGTGGTTGTCGTCGAGGTCGTTGCCGTACAGGATGTAGCCCATCTCCAGGCGCAGCGAGTCGCGGGCGCCGAGCCCGACGGGGACGAGCCCGTCCGCCGCGCCGACCTCGAGCAGCCGCCGCCAGATCGGCGCGGCGGCCTCGTTGCCCACGTACAGCTCGAAGCCATCCTCGCCCGTGTAGCCGGTGCGGCTGATGATCGCGGCGTGGCCGTCGACTTCGCCTTCGACGAAGTGATAGTACCCGATCGCCGGGAGGTCGACCTGCGTGAGCTGCCGCAGGATCGCCTCGGCCGCCGGACCCTGGAGCGCGAGCAGCGCCATCTCGTCGGAGCGGTCGACGACTTCCGCATCGAATCGCGGGGCGTACTTGCGGATCCACTCCAGGTCGCGCGCCCGGTTGGCCGCGTTGACCACGATCATGTAGCGGTCCGCGAGGCGGTAGACGAGGCAATCGTCGATCGCCGCGCCATCCTCCTGACAGATCACCGAATACTGCGCTTGTCCGACCTCGAGCTTCGACGCGTCGTTCGTCGTGACGTACTGGACGAGGCCGAGCGCATCGCCGCCGCGCACCTCGAACTCGCCCATGTGCGACACGTCGAACAGCCCCGCCTTCTGCCGCACCGCCTGGTGCTCGGCGACGATCCCCGTCGGGTACTGCACCGGCATTTCGTAGCCGGCGAACGCGACCATCTTCGCGTCGAGGCGCCGATGCTCATCGTAAAGCGGCGTTCGCTTCAACTCGTCTGCCATCTCGCGTGCTCCTCCACTCAGACACCCATCAGGCGGACCATGATCGCCTTCTGCACGTGCAGCCGGTTCTCCGCCTCGTCGAATACCCGCGACCGCGGACCCTCGATCACCTCGTCGGCGACCTCCTCGCCCCGGTGCGCCGGGAGGCAGTGGAGGAAGATCGCATCGTCGCTCGCCCGCTCCATCAGCGCCTCATCTACGTGGTAGCCGTGGAACGCCTGCTTGCGCGTCTCGGCTTCCGCCTCCTGGCCCATCGACGCCCAGACGTCGGTGTTCACGACCTCCGCACCCTCCACCGCTTCCCGGGGGTCGTGCGTCAACATGACCGTTGCCGCGCTGCGGGCGCGCTCGAAGATCTCCCGGTCCGGCTCGTACCCCTTCGGGCACGCGAGCCGCAGCTCGAAGCCGAAGCGATACGCCGCGTTCAGCCACGAGTTCGCCATGTTGTTGCCGTCGCCGACCCATGCAACCTTCCGACCGCTCAGGTCGGTGCCGAACGTCTCCTGGATCGTCATGACGTCCGCCATGATCTGGCAGGGGTGCAGCAGGTCGGTCAGCCCGTTGATCACCGGAACGCTGGCGAAGTGGGCCAGTTCCCGAACGTCCGCATGGTCGAACGTCCGGATCATGATCCCGTCGACGTAGCGCGAGAGCACGCGCGCCGTGTCCTTGATCGGCTCGCCGCGCCCGAGCTGGATGTCACGCGACGACAGGAACAGCGCGTGCCCGCCGAGCTGGTAGGTGCCGACCTCGAACGACACCCGGGTGCGCGTCGAGCTCTTCTCGAAGATCATCGCCAGCGTCTTCCCCGCCAGCGGCTGCCCCTTGTTGTCGCCGCGCTTCAGGTGGTGCGCCAGGTCGAGGACCTCGTACAGCTCGTCGGTGGAGAAGTCGGGAATCTCGAGGAAATCGCGCTTGTCGGCCATGTTCCCTTTCGCGGGTTTCGAGGGTGTCCCGTAACGCCGCGGCAAAGTACCCGCCGCCGAAACCCCGGGCAAGACTCACACCCGCCGACCGGGGCGGGATCGGCAAGAAGCGGCCCGGTGGCCCCATCGAGCCACCGGGCCGCCGCCCGGGAACGAAACCGTACGCACCATCGCGAGCGAAGCCCGCGCCGCCGGGCTCGCTCGGCACGCGGCGCCCGCCGCCCTGCGCCGCGGTGCGTCGCTACAGAATGTACCGACGCAGGTCCTCGTCCTCGACCACGGACTTCAGCCGCTCCCGCACCTCCGCGGCACCGAGCGTGATCCGCCCGTTCCGCGCGTCGGGCAGGTCGAACAGGATGTCCTCGAGCAGCGTGGTCAGCACCGTGTGCAGCCGGCGCGCACCGATGTTCTCCATGCGCTCGTTCACATCGGCGGCGATCCGGGCGATCTCGCGGATGCCGTCCTCGGCGAACTCCAGCGTCGCACCCTCGGTCGCGACCAGCTCCTGGTACTGGCGGAGCAGCGCGTTCTTCGGCTCCGTCAGGATCCGCACGAAATCCGCCTCCGTGAGCGCGTTGAGCTCGACGCGGATCGGGAACCGGCCCTGGAGCTCGGGGATCAGGTCCGCCGGCTTCGAGACGTGGAACGCGCCGGCGGCGATGAAGAGGATGTGGTCCGTCCGGATCAGGCCGTACTTCGTCTGGACCGTGCTCCCCTCGACGATCGGCAGCAGGTCCCGCTGCACGCCCTCGCGGCTCACGTCCGGCCCCGCGCCGCCGCGCTCCCCGGCGATCTTGTCGACCTCGTCCAGGAAGATGATCCCCATGTCCTCGGTGCGTTCCAGCGCCTCGTTCACCACCTCGTCCATGTCGACGAGCTTGTCCAGCTCGTCCTGGAGCAGGATGCGGCGCGCCTCGGCGACGGTGACCGTGCGGCGCTTCGTCCGCTTCGGCAGCATCTCCTGAAGCATCTCGGTGAAGTTGTCCATCCCCTCCATGCCACCCATCGGCATCATGAGGTTCTCGATCGGGGCGCTCTGCTGCACCTCGACCTCGACCGTCCGCTCCTCGAGCTTGCCGTCGCGCAGCAGCGTGCGCAACTTCTCGCGCGTCCGCTCCCGGCGTTCGCGCACGCGCTGGCTTTCATCCGCATCCGACCCCTCGTCGTCCACCGAGCGCTCCTCGGCCGCGCCGCCGGGCCCGACGACGAAGGCGCGCACCGGCGTCGGCGCGTCGGCCGCGGGCTTCTTCTCCGCCTCCGCATCCGGGACCGGCGGCAGCAGCAGGTCCAGGATACGCTCCTCGACCCGCTGCTGCGCGACCTCTTCGACCTCCGCCTCGCGCTCGTCGCGGACCATGTTGACCGCCATGTCGACCAGGTCGCGGACCATCGACTCGACGTCACGGCCGACGTAGCCGACCTCCGTGAACTTCGACGCCTCGACCTTCACGAACGGCGCGCCCGCGAGCCGGGCCAGCCGCCTCGCGATCTCCGTCTTCCCCACCCCGGTCGGGCCGATCATGATGATGTTGTTCGGCATGATCTCCTCCCGGAGATCCTCGCCGACGCGCTGGCGCCGCCAGCGGTTGCGCAGCGCGATCGCGACCGACTTCTTCGCCGCGTCCTGCCCGACGATGTACTTGTCCAGCTCCGCGACGATCTGCCGCGGCGTCATCTCGTCCAGCCAGCGCGGTTCCTGCTCGGCGGCATCCGCCGGGAGCGAGAGTTCGTTTGCGACTTTAGCCATGGTTGCTCCTGTGTGGGCGCGCCGAAAGCTCCGCGGCGTCTCGCCGCGCGGCGCGCCGCGGAGCCCGGCGCGCCGATAGGCGCGCCGCCTCCCTATTCCAGTTCGAGAACCGAGATGTTCCGGTTCGTGTAGATGCAGATGTCCCCGGCGATCTCGAGCGAACGCCGCACGATCTCCGCGGCGCCGAGCTGCGAGTGCGCCTTGAGCGCGCGGGCCGCGGCCAGCGCGTAGCTGCCGCCGCTGCCGATCGCCACGATCTCGTCGTCCGGCTCGATGACGTTGCCGTCGCCGCTGATCAGGAACAGGTGCTCGCGGTCGGCCACGGTCAACAGCGCTTCGAGGCGCCGCAGGTACCGGTCCGTCCGCCACTCCTTCGCCATCTCGACCGCGGCGCGCGGCAGGTTGCCCGGGTACCGGGCGAGCTTCTCCTCGAACTTCTCGAAGAGCGTGAAGGCATCGGCGACCGAGCCCGCGAACCCGGCGAGTACATTGCCATCCTTCAGCTTTCGGACCTTCTGGGCCGTCGCCTTGACGACGGTGTCGCCCAGCGTCACCTGCCCATCTCCACCGAGCGCGACGCGGCCGTCGTGCCGGATCGCGATGATCGTCGTAGCGTGGAACTCCCTCATCCGTGTGTCCCTCCTTGCCTCCCTATACCCCTGAGTCCGGGGGATTCTCCCGTGGCAATCTGGGGGAATCGCGGCAGGGTTGCAAAGAGGGAGCAACGCTGGTCGCCGGGCGGCACGCGCGGCGCGCCCGGCGACGTCGCCGCACGCGCGGCGCAGGCCCGGGCGCGGCCGGCCGGTGCGGCCGCGGTCACGCTCGCGGGTGCGCCCGGTCGTAGACGCGCTTCAGGCGTTCTTTCGAGGTGTGGGTGTAGATCCGGGTCGTCGAGAGCGAGGCGTGGCCCAGGAGCTCCTTCACGGCCATCAGATCGGCCCCGGCATCCAGGAGGTGCGTGGCGAACGTGTGGCGCACGGAGTGCGTGCTCAGCCCGGCGTCCTCGGCCACGGCGTCGAGGAAGCCTCCGACGATGTTCTGGAGCTGGCGGATCGAAAGGCGCTTGCCGCGTTCGGAGATGAAGACCGCGCGTCGGTCGCCGCCGACGCGGCGGGCGAGCACCTCCGCACGGCGCAGCTCGTAGCGACGGAGCGCGGTGACGGCGCTGCGGCCCAGCGGCACGATCCGCTCCTTGCGCCCCTTCCCGCGAACCCGGGCCTGATCGGCGATCAGGTCCAGGTCGTCCAGGTCGAGCCCGTGCAGCTCCGAAACGCGCATGCCCGTCGCGTACAACGTCTCGACGATCGCCAGGTCGCGCGCGCCCCGGAACCCGCCTTCCGCCGCGCGGTTCTCGGCGAGCGTGAACACGCGTTCGACGTCGCCGCGACCCAGCCACGCCGGCAGGTGCCGCTCGAGTTTCGGCGACCGCACCGCACGCGCCGGATTCGCCTCGATCCGCTCCTCGCGGTGCAGCCAGCGGAAGAAGGAGCGCACGGCCGAGAGCTTGCGCGCGATCGTGCGCTTCGACAGCCCGCGCCGCGACAGGTGGGCGAGGAACGCGCGCAGCGCGAGGCGGTCGACGCCGCCCCACGTCCACTCCTCCTCCGCCCCGTAGTAGCGCGCCAGGAACGCGTCGAATTCGTCGAGGTCACGGCGATACGCCGCCACGGTGTGAGGGCTGAGCTGCCGCCCGTCGGCCAGGTGGCGTACGAATTCCGCGATCACGCCGCGATCTCCGCCTCCACCTCGACCCGCTCGATCCCGTGCGCCTCCAGCCACGCCGCGAACGCCGCCCGCGCACGCTCCACCAGCCGCTCCCGCTTCCGCCGCTTGTCCCGGACCCGTTCGTTCAACGGGTCGAGCAGGCCGAAATTCGAGTTCATCGGGGCGAACGCCTTCGGGTCGCCTTCCCGCAGGTAACGGTAGAGCCCGCCCAACATCGTCGTGGCCGGCGGCAGCACCGGATCCGCGCCCCGCACGATGCGGTCGAGGTTGATGCCCGCCAGGATCCCCGACGCCGCCGACTCGGTGTACCCCTCGACCCCCGTGAGCTGGCCCGCGAAGATCAGCTCCGGCCGCGACGGCGGCGAGCCGTACTCGCTCAGCCGTGCCGGGAAGTTGAGATACGTGTTTCGATGGATCGAGCCGTAGCGCAGGAACTCCGCCTGCTCCAGGCCCGGGATCATCCGGAACACCCGGCGCTGCTCGCCCGTCCGCAGCCGCGTCTGGAAGCCGACCAGGTTCCACATCTGCCCCGCCCGGTCCTCGCGACGGAGCTGGAGCACCGCGTACGGCTCGCGCCCCGTCCGCGGGTCCGGCAGCCCGACCGGCTTCATCGGGCCGAACCGCAGCGTATCCTCGCCGCGGGCAGCCATGACCTCGATCGGCAGGCACCCCTCGAAGAACGGGACTGCGCCCCCGCGCCCGCCCTCGCTCTCGCCCCCACCCTCGCCCGCGATCCGGATGTTCTCCCAGTCGTGGCCCGGGTAGATGTCCGCCTCACGCAGCGCGTGCAGGAACGCACGGTACTGCTCCCGGTCCAGCGGGCAGTTCAGGTAATCGTCGCCCTCGCCCTTGCCGTACCGCGAGAGGTAGTAGGCGACGTCGAGGTCGATCGACTCCAGGCTCACGATCGGCGCGATCGCGTCGTAGAACGCCAGCCCGTCGTCCCCAAGCAGCGCCGCGATCTCGGCGGCCAGTGCATCGGAGGTCAGCGGCCCCGTCGCCACCACGGTCGGCCCCTCCGGAAGCTCCGTGACCTCGCGCCGCTCGATCGTGATCCGCGGATGCGACGCGATCATCGCCGTCATCCGCGCCGAGAACACGTCGCGGTCCACCGCCAGCGCCGCGCCGGCCGGAACCCGCGCCTCCTCCGCCGCCGCCAGGAGCACCGAGCCCAGCGCCGCCATCTCCGTCTTCAGCAGGCCATGCGCGTTCGTGGGGTCCGTGCTCTTGAACGAATTCGTGCAGACCAGCTCGGCCAGCCGATCCGTCCGATGCGCCGGCGTCCCGCGGATCGGGCGCATCTCGACCAGCGTGACGTCGTGGCCCCGCTCCGCGAGCTGCCACGCCGCCTCGCACCCCGCGAGCCCGCCGCCGGCGACGGTCACCTTCGCCACATCGACTCCCTGGTCGAAGTCGACACGCCTACCTCTCCGCCCCCGCGAGCTCGACCGTCCCCGGGTCGAACTCGCCCTTGCAATCCGGGCACTTCAGGAAGTCCCCCCGCGCCTTCGTGCTCTTCGCCACCAGGTACGCGTGGCCGCAGTCCGGGCACGGCGTCGGGACCGGCCGGTCCCAGCTCGACCAGTCGCACCCCGGGTAGCGCGTACAGCTCCAGAACGTCTTGCCGCGACGGCTCCGCTTCTCCGCGATGTCGCCCTCGCCGCACTTCGGACACTTCAGCCCCGGGATCGTGACCGGCTCCGTGTGCTTGCACTTCGGGTAGTTGCCGCACGCGATGAACACCCCCAGGCGACCCTCCCGCTCGACCAGCTCACCGCCGCACTTCGGGCACGGCCGCCCGACCGGCTTCGGCTCCTTCCGCTCCTTCTTGTCCAGCGGCTTCGTGTACCTGCACTCCGGGTAGCCCGTGCACCCGAAGAACCGGCCGTGCCGCGACCACTTCAACTGGAGCGGCTTGCCGCACTCCGGGCACGACTCCTCCGCCGCGTCCACGACCTCGCGCAGCACGTCGTCCGTCTTCTGCTCGCCTTCCGCCAGCCGCTGCTGGAACGGCTCGTAGAACTCGCTCAGCAGACGCCGCCAGTCCTGCTCGCCCTCCTCGATCCGGTCCAGCTCCGTCTCCATCGCACTCGTGAAACGGACGTCGAACAGGTCCGGGAAGAGCTTCACCAGCATCTTCGCCACGGTCTCGCCCAGCGGCGTCGGGTGGAAGCGCTTCTGCTTGACCTCCACGTACTTGCGGTCCCGCAGCGTGGTGATGATCTGCGCGTACGTCGACGGCCGCCCGATCCCCAGCTTCTCCAGCTCCTTCACCAGGCTCGCCTCGCTGTACCGCGGCGGCGGCTGCGTGAAGTGCTGCGCCGGCACCAGCTCCAGCAGCTTGCAACGGTCGCCCGCGGAGAGCTCCGGCAAGGGCGCGAGATCGTCCAGCGTCTTCTTGTCGCCGTCCTCCCGCGCCTCCTGGTACAACCGCGTGAAGCCGTCGAACTTCACGATCGAACCCGTCGCGCGGAACAGGTAACGCCACCCTCCATTGCGCGCCCGACGCCCCTCCAACTCGAAATCGACCGTCGTCGTGTCGTACACCGCCGGCGCCATCTGCCCGGCGACGAAGCGCAGCCAGATCAGCTCGTAGAGCCGGAACTGGTCCGCATCCAGGTGAGGCTTGACCGATTCGGGGCGTCGCGTGGCGTCCGTCGGGCGGATCGCCTCGTGCGCCTCCTGCGCGCCGCGCTGCTGCTTGCCGGTCCACAGGCGCGGGCCGCCCTTCGCGGCGTAGCGGTCGCCGAAGCTCTCGGCGACGAGGCGCCGCGCGGCACCCGCGGCTTCCGCCGAGACGCGCGTCGAGTCGGTGCGCATGTAGGTGATCAGCCCCGCGGCGCCTTCGCTGCCGAGGTCGACGCCCTCGTAGAGCTGCTGGGCGACGCGCATGGTCTTCTGGGCCGAGAATCCGAGCCGCTTGGCGGCCTCCTGCTGGAGCGTGGAGGTGGTGAACGGCGCGGGCGGGTTCTTCGTCCGCTCGCGGCGCTTGACCTCGGCGACGTCGAACGGCACGCCCGCGATGTCGTCGAGCACCGCCGTGGCGGCGGCCTCGTTCTCGAGGCGGAAGCTCTTGCCGTCGATGTGGTGGAGCTTGGCTTCGAAGCGCTGGCCGTCCTTCTCGAGCTGCGCGGTGATCGACCAGTACTCCTCGGCGACGAACGCGCGGATCTCGTCCTCGCGCTCGGCGATGAGACGCAGCGCGACAGTCTGGACGCGCCCGGCCGAGAGACCCGGCCGGATCGGCTTCCAGAGCAGCGGGCTGACCTGGTAGCCGACGAGGCGGTCGAGGATGCGGCGCGCCTGCTGCGCCTCGACCTTGCGCAGATCGATGACGCCGGTGTGGTCGAGCGCGCGCCGTACGGCGTCGGCGGTGATCTCGTGGAACAGCACGCGTCGGAACCGCGACGCGCCCATCCGCTTCGCCTTCCCGTCCGCCGCGGGCGTGTAGCCGAGCTGCTCGGCCACGTGGTAGGCGATGGCCTCGCCCTCGCGGTCCGGGTCGGTCGCGAGGATCACCTCGTCGGCCTTTTCGGCCTCCCGTCGCAGCTCCTGGATGATCTTGCCCTTGCCGCGGATCGTGACGTACTTGGGCGTGAATCCTTTGTCGACATCGACGCCGAGCTCGCGCTCCGGCAGGTCCCGGATGTGGCCGACCGAGGCCTTGACCCGGAACCCCGGGCCCAGGTATTTCCCGATCGTCCGGGCCTTCGCCGGCGATTCGACGATCACCAACCGCGTCGTCGTCTTCTTCTTCTCCGCCATGCTCCTCGCCTACTCCACCATCAGCGCGATCTCTTCGGCGATCTCGTGGGCGTCCCTGCCGTCGACCTCCACGACCACGTCCGCCATGCGATAGAGCGGTTCCCGTTCACGCAGCAGCATCCGGGCGCGGGCGATCGGGTCCGCGGCCGTCAGCAGCGGCCGCTTCGACAGGTCGACCCGCGCGCGCCGCACCGCCTCCTCGGGGGAGACGCGCAGCCAGACGACGAGCGTCTCGTCGCCGAAGTACTCGAGCAGCTCCGGCCGGGTGATCCAGCCGCCGCCCGGAGCCAACACGACGTGGTCGAGGTCGGCGACCTCGCGGGTCAGCTCCGCCTCGAAGGCGCGGAACTCCGCCTCGCCGAGCCGCCGGAAGATCTCCGGCACCGTCGAGCCGGTGCGCTGCTCGATCTCGGCATCGAAATCGAGGAACCCCCAGCCGAGACGGTCGGCGAGCAGCCGGCCGATCGTGCTCTTCCCCGAGGCCATGAACCCGACCAGGAGGATGCGGGTCACGCCCTCCCGGTCCGACACGCGGCGCTACGCTCCATGTTGCTCTTCGGCCCGCCGCCAGAGGCGGTCCAGATAGCTTTCGAAGTTGCGGCGCATCTCGCCGAGCGAGTCGCCGCCGAACTTTTCGAGCATCGCATCGGCGAGCACGATCGCGACCATCGCCTCTCCGACCACGCCGGCGGCGGCCAGCGCCACGACGTCGCTGCGTTCGCGAACCGCGTCCGCGCGCTCGCCCGTCCGGACGTCGACGCTGCGGAGCGGCCGCATCAGGCTCGACAGCGGCTTCATCGCGACGCGTGCCACGATGGGCGCGCCGGTCGTCATCCCGCCCTCGAGGCCGCCCGCGTTGTTCGATCGCCTTTTATACCCGCCCGTCCGGGACAGGTTGCCCGCCGGCTCGGTCTCGCGCCACCCCGGCTCGCGCTCGATCTCGTCGTGCACCTCGGAGCCGTGGCGCCGTGCGGCCTCGAAGCCCATCCCGATCTCGACGCCCTTCATCGCCTGGATCGACATGAGCGCCTGGGCGAGGCGGCCGTCGAGCCGGCGGTCCCAGGAAACGTGGCTGCCGAGCCCGACCGGAACGCCGCGGGCGACGACCTCGAAGACGCCGCCGAGCGTGTTGCCATCCCGGCGCGCGGCGTCGATCGCCTCGATCATGCGCCGCTCCGCATCGGGATCGAGCGTGCGCAGCGGCGATTCGTCGACCGCCGCGTTCAGGTCCACGGGCAGCTCGTCGGGCACGGCCGCCGTGACGTCGCCGAGCTGGACGATGTGGCTGCCGATCGTGATGCCGAACTCGGCGAGGAGCCGCTTCGCAATGGCGCCGGCGGCGACGCGCGCCGTCGTCTCCCGCGCGGAAGCGCGCTCCAGGATGTCGCGCGCGTCCGTCCGGTCGTATTTCAGGATCCCGACCAGGTCCGCGTGCCCCGGGCGCGGCAGGTGCACGCGCCGCAGCGCCTCGTCGGTCGCGCCTTCGGCCGGCGGCTCGTGGGCCATCGCCACGCGCCAGTTCTGCCAGTCGCGGTTCCAGATCGCGAGCGCGACCGGCGAGCCGAGCGTCTCGCCGAGCCGCACGCCGGCGATCACCTCCGCCCGGTCCTGCTCGATCTTCATGCGCGCGCCGCGGCCGTACCCGCCCTGCCGACGCCGGAGCTCCGGGTCGACGTCGCGTTCCATCACCAGCGGCAACCCGGCGGGCACGCCCTCGATCAGGGCGATGAGGCCCCGCCCGTGCGATTCACCCGCGGTACTGAATCGGAAAAGCATGTCCCACCTCTGCTGCGCTACGGAAAGAGCCCGGCCGAAACCGGGCTCTTCGTTACGGTCCGTCCCTTATATAGAGGAACGGGGGCGGGTTGTCCAGTCGGGCGGCGCGCTCCGCGGCCGCCCGTCGATCCGAACTCAGCTCTCGATGTCCCGTTTGCGGACGTTCACGATGACGATGCCGCCAGCGTCCGTCACGCCGTAGAGCTTGACAACGACGCACTGGGTCGGGTCGCTCGTGCAGGCAGGATCGCTGAGATCGCCGGGCAGCGGCAGCGTCGCTCGCAGCGGACCCACGATGTTGTCCCGGATGAGGATCTCGCCGCGCTCGCGGGACACATTCCACGTGTCGACGATCTTGATGCTCCGGCGCCCCGTGCCTACGAAAGCCAGCGTGCTGTCGGTGCTTTGCGTAAGCGTCGCGTAATCCGGATGCGCCGGGTGCAGCACCGCGCCGCTCCCGCCGGCGACGATCGCTCCGGTGATCTCGCCCTGTTGCCGCAGGGAAGTGTCGAAGAAGTACACCCCATTGGCGCCCTTCGCCACGCCCAAACTCCCATTCCCGCTGAGCCCGAGACCGCGGACCCGTTCCGCCGCGTTCTCGATCAGGTCGCTG
The DNA here is from genome assembly GCA_036381255.1 of Longimicrobiales bacterium. Lineage (GTDB taxonomy): Bacteria > Gemmatimonadota > Gemmatimonadetes > Longimicrobiales > RSA9 > CALBZE01. Next base: position 16,337 of record DASVDG010000024.1, read on the forward strand.
ACGTCGATGTCGCTGGAAATCGACCGCGTCGCCGCCCGCCACATGATGATCTGTGCGAACGGCACGGTGGCTCCATCGCCGAACGCGATCCATCCGCGGTCGCCGGACGTGGCCAGGAACGTGGTGTCCGACATGCCGATCTCTTCCAGGTTCCACGCGCCGAGCTGCGCAAAAACGTCCGACCCCTGCGCGCGGAGCTGGTTCACGGCCGTGGCACGATCCGCCGGCCCTCCAACGATCACCGAATCCGGGAAACCGTACTTGTGGTCCCAGATCACGAGCAGATCGTCCACAGCGTCCAGGATCAACAAACTGTCCACGTGGGCGATGACCATGTCGTCCGTGCTCGACTCGACCGCCTTGCCGTTGAACAGCAGCTTCGCCTCCGGCGTGTCGAGCAACGTCGCCGGGTCCGGGTCGGCGTCGACGAAGCGCAGCGTCCCCTCGGCCGTGGAGCCGGTGGGTACCGTGGAATATAGGATCAACCCGGTCGAGTCCTGGGCGACGAATTGCGGACGGTCGCTGAAGCTGATGAAATCATCGCCGTTACGCCCGACGTACTCGTACGCACGCGCCCCGAATTCGTCCTTCGTCTCCTTGATCTGGAAGAGCACGACGTTGGGCGTACGCAAGCGCCGCGCACCATCCTCCTCGAGCGGCACGCCGTCGAGCGGGACGAACGACAGATTGGTCCCGCCGGAGTTGGCCACGATCAGCGTGTCTTCGGTCCGGTTGAGGGCGATGCCCCACGGC
>DASVDG010000025.1:0-14694 GCA_036381255.1 Longimicrobiales bacterium
GAACAACGCGAGCTGCGCCGTCTCGGCGACGGGGCACGGCGAGTACTTCATCCGCAACGTCGTCGCCCACGACATCTGCGCGCGCGTCGAGTACGGCGGCCAGACGCTCGAGGAGGCCGCCAACTACGTCGTCATGCAGAAGCTCGTCGAGCGAGGCGGCACGGGCGGCGTCATCGCCATCGACCGCCACGGCAACATCGCCCAGCCGTTCAACACGGAGGGGATGTACCGCGGCTACATCGACCGCGACGGCAACCTCGTCGTCAAGATCTACAGGGACTGACCCGAACCATCGGAAGGCATGAATCGGTCTCGCAACCGCTCGCCGCTCGTCGGCCTCGCGCTCGCGCTCGGCCTGGCCGCATGCAGCGACGAGCCGACCGCCCCCGAGCCCGTCTCGGTCGAGGAAACCGTCTTCGCGCCCGAGCTCGGCATCGATCTCTCACAGATGACGGAGCTCGAGACCGGCGTCTACATCCAGGACATCATCCCCGGCGACAGCACGGAAGCGTTCGCCGGCGACTCGGTCACCGTCCACTACAAGCTCTGGCTGCACGACGGCACGCTCATCCACGACACGCACGCGGGCGTCGAGGACGAGCCCGCGGTCGTGTGGCTCGTCACGGGGCCGCACGGCGTGATCGACGGCTGGGTCGACGGCGTGCCCGGCATGCGCATCGGCGGCACGCGCAAGCTGGTCATCCCCTGGGAGCGGGGCTACGGCTCGTTCCCGGTCCACGACGAGTTCGGCAACGTCATCATCCCGGCGTACTCGAACCTCGTCTTCGAGGTCGAGCTGATGGACACGCGGACTCCGGAATCCGAACCGGAGACGTAGCCGCACGCGACGGCGGGGCCGGCCCGGCCGTTTCGGCACGGCGTACCCCGGCCGGCATTTTCAGCCGCGAAACACGAAGGCCCTGGCGGACTCGCATGGTCCGCCGGGGCCTTCGTGATCCCGCGTTTCATCCCCGATCCGGGCGACCTCCGCGCCTCGTGCCGGGCGGGCGCGGGCGCGGGAGATGCCACGCCGTCGCGCCCGCCCTCGACCGCTCACCGCGCGTAATACGGGCTCTCGCCGCGGGCGTGGTCCGTCACATCGTGCACCGCCGCGATCTCCGGCACCGCCTCCCGGATCATCCGCTCCACGCCCTGCCGCAGCGTGAGCCGCGACATCGCGCACCCCTGGCAGCCGCCGCTCATCTCGATGTAGGCGACGTCGCCGCGGACGTCGACCAGATCGATCCGCCCGCCGTGCGTCGCGACGCCCGGATTGATCCGCTCCTCGATCACCGCGCGGACCCGCTCCGCCAGCTCGCCGGCCGGCCCGCCATCAGACCCGCCCTCGAAGCTCGGGAACCGCACGACGAAGCCGCCGTCGCCGTAGTCGATCAGCCGGCCGCGGAGCTGCGTCGCGCTGCGCGCGTCCAGGATCACCCGGACATCGCCCGCGTCGACGACGGTCTCGTCCGGCTCCGCGTCGGCCTCCTCGACCAGCAGGAACTCCCACTCCGGGGCCAGCGGGCTGGCGCCCTCGCCCATATGGATCCGCAGCGCCGGCCGCTCCAGGAACTCCGCGATGGCACGGACCTTCGCCCGGGCCGGCTCCGTCATGGTCACCATCTGCTCCCTCCGATTCGCCTGTCGCGCCCGAATCATAACTTGCGGGCGCCGGTGGACGGTACCCCCGGCGGGTGGCGATGGTCCGGGGCGCCCGCGCGCGACGGTCCGGCAAAGGCCATCCGGACCGAACGTGTCACAGACCGGCGCCGAGTTCCGTCTCCTTCACACGATCGGGGCCGGAACCGGGATCGGCCGCGGATCGACCCATCTTTCGACGACAGGTACGCGATGAACACCATGCTCTGGGCGCTTCAATCGATCCTCGCGGCCATCGGCGCCGCGCACGGGTGGATGTACATCAACTGGTCTCCGGCCACGGAGGCGTGGTTCCGAAGGCGCCGCCCCGACATGCGGCCGGTCCGCGTTCCCCGCGCGCTCCGGATGATCGTCGGCGGCGCCGAGATCCTGGCCGCACCCGGCCTGCTCCTCCCGGGCATGACCGGGATCCTGCCGTCGCTGACGCCGCTCGCCGCCGCGGGGTTCGCGTTGATCATGGCCGGCGCGGTCGGGTACCACATCATGCGCCGGGAAGCGTCGGGCGCGGTCACCTGCGCCGTGATCCTCCTGTGCGCCGCGCTCGTCGCGTACCTGCGCTGGGGCGTGGCGCCGCTGTAGCGCGGGGCGAGCGGCGCCGCCGGGACCGGCCGGCGCGATGGACGACGGAGGCGCTCGCCCGTATCTTGGAGGCCGCCCCGCGCGCGGCCGCCCGTCGATCCGGCGCGGTCGGAGCCGATCGGCCCGGAGCCGCCCCGCGCGCGGCCGCGCGCTGGAGCCGGGACTCCGCGAACGCCCGAGGACCATGCGCGCCCATCGCTTCATCACCCTCTCGGCCTCCCTCGTCCTGCTCGTCGCGGGCGCTGCGTGCGAGACGCGCGCGCAGACCACGACCGTCATCGTGGCGCGCCACGCCGAGAAGGCCGACGTCGACGACCGCGACCCGCCGCTCAGCGCCGCGGGCGCGGCCCGCGCCGAGGCGCTCGCCGACGCACTCGCCGATGCCGGCGTGACCGCGATCTACGCGACGCCGTACCGCCGCACGCGCGACACCGCGGCGCCCCTCGCCCGGCGGCTCGGGCTCGACGTGCGCGAGACGCCGGTCCGGGACGGGGTCGAGGCACACGCGCACGAGGTGGCCCGCCGCGCCGTCGCCGAGAACCCGGGCGGCGTCGCGCTCGTCATCGGCCACAGCAACACCGTCCCCGCGATCGTCGGCGCGCTGACCGGGACGACCGTGGACGACCTGGCCGACGATGCCTACGGCGATCTGTTCATCGTGCAGCTCCCGGCGGAGGGGCGGCCGCGGTTGATCCGGGCGCGGTTCGGGGGGTAGAGAGGGCGCGGGGAGAAGCTTCCGCCCGGCGGTGAACGAAAGGGGTGCCGCCGGATCCGGCGGCACCCCGCTGCGTCACCGTGTCCGTGTGCGTCGCATGAAACGCGGCCCCGGTCGAGGCCGGCGACGCACGCCGCGTCGTCGGCACACGCGGAGCCTCCCGTTCACGTCGACGGCCGGGTCTTGGGCGGCGAGAGCTTCACGCTCCACAGCCCTTCATCGAACGTGGGCGCGATCTTCGGGTGCGGCAAGATGAAGTCGACCTCGCCCCGCAGGTCGATCGGCCTCGCGATGCGCGGCTCGTCCCGCCCGTTGTAGACGACGACGAACCAGGCGCCCTCCACGTCGCTCCAATCGAAGACCTGCCGCTCGCCGGCGACGCGGAAGTACGCCTGCCCCCGCCCGACCCTCTCGTGCCGGACGCCCAGGCTGTCGAGCAGCGCGAGCGCCTCGGCGCGGTACCACATCGCGTCGTCCGCGATGATGTAGAACGCCTCGTCGCCGTGCTCCTCGCGCAGCCGTGCCCGCTCCGCGGAATCGGGATCGACGAAGAGCACGATCGGCTCGGTGTAGACGTCCGCCGATGCGCCGGGCGGCGCCGAGCACGCCGCGGCCAGGACGAGCGGGACCCAGCGGAGCGCCGCCGCGGCGCGGGCGCGCATCCGACGAGCGCCGGAAGAGATCGACGGTTCCGTCCTCATGAATTCGCTCCTAATCGACCGGGGAGAGGGTGGGGCCGGTGCGGCATCGAGCGCGGCTGAGCGCGGGCGAGTATGGACGCCCGCCGGCGATGTCCGTAGGTTTCGGAAAATGACGGCTCACGGGGCCACCCGCAAGCGAAGGCGGCCGCGCAGCCTCGCTGAACTCCTACACGGTCCACACCGCCGGCGCTCGGGACGCCGCGCTCAGTCGAGACTGGATTTCGCGCGCTTCAGCTCCTTCAGCGCCCGCTTCAGGTGGTCCCGTGCCGCTTCGGCGCCCTTCTTCTCCTCCTCGAGCTCTTCGAGCTCCGCTTCGAGCTCCTCCCTGTCCTCGGAGTCGTCCTCGTCGTCGATCTCTTCCTCCAGTTCGTCGATCTCCTCTTTCAGGTCGCGGATGTCTTCCTCGAGTTCTTCGAGCGCGTCCTCGGCGTCGTCGATCGCCTCGTCGAGCTTCTCCTCATCACTGCTCGTCAGGGCATCGATGAGCCTGGCGACGATGTCGGCCAGGCATTCGATGATCTCGACCAGCGGTATCTTCTCGTACCACTGAACGTCTTTCGCCTCGATCCGGCGGAGCCCCATCCCGGAGCGCCGGAACTCCCCGATGGTCGAGACCGGCCTGAAGTACCGCGCCTCGTGGCGTGGGTCGAGGTCGAAGGACACGGACTCGATGCGTGCGCCTTCCAGGCCGTCCTCGAAGCTGAAGCCGACGGTGACGGTGCGCACCGGGAGGAGCCGTGCGTCGCGCGCCGTCAGGCCGTGCTTGAAGCCGTAGAGCGCCAGCAGCCCGATCTCGTCCTCCAGCTTCCGCATGTGCGCCCGGGTGAAGCGGCGGCGCAGCCCGGGCGACGTGCACGGAATCTCGCCACCCAGCTTCCGGGCCAGCGACGCGAGGATCCTGGGATCGAGCGCTTCGCGGGTCGCCGCGCGGACCGCCTCGCGGAGGAGCCGGCTCAGGTCGTCGCCCCCCGGCTCCGCGTCGCCGTACGCGTTCCGGTAGGCGGTGAGCGACGCGTTCGCGTTCTGCTCCGCCGCTCCGATGACGCGTTCCATCATCGTGCCGAATTCCTCGGTCGCGCCGCCTTCGAAGATCGGCTGCGGTCGACAACGCCGGTTCGCCATGTTCGCCTCCGTGGTCGAGGATCGCCCGGGATCGGCCGTGGCGCGGCCACGCTGCGGCGCCCCGGTGCGCCGCGCCGCCGGGCTCCACATCGACTACGCAGGAAACGCTGACGGAAGTGATCATCGGGCGCGGCGCCCGTTGGCAGGCGCGGCCGTCGGGGCGATCGGGACCATCGGCCGGCAGGGGTCGGGAGTCCGGGCGCCGTACGGTCGCCGGGCCGCTCCGACGGAACGGCCGCGTGGGCTCAGCGCCCGCCGTCGAGACGGCGGCGGAGGGCGGTCAGACGCTCGCGCAGCCTGGGGAACGCGGGGGCGAGACTGTCGATGACGGGTGCGATGCCGGCGGCGAGCGGTGTGGCCTCGGCGGTCCGGCCGCGGGCCGCCAGGAACTCGAGCCGCGAGAGCGCCGCATCGGCGGTGAGGTAGTGGCCCGCGCCGAGTGCGCGGGTGAATACGCGGACGGCCTCGCGGTACGCCGCGTCCGCCTCGACGGCCGCGCCGAGCGCGTCGTGCGCCCGCGCGATGCGGAGCTGGAGGATCGCGACTTCCTGGTGCGCGTCGCCGAGCGCGGCACGGGCGATGCCGAGCGCTTCGTCGAAGCGGGCGAGCGCGCTGTCCGGCCGGCCGAGCGCGCGCTCGATGTCGCCGAGGACGCGCAGGCTCCGCGCGGTGCGCTCGTGGCGCGCGCCGAGGACCTCGCGGTGGATCGCGAGCGCCTCGCGGGCGAGCGGCTCGGCATCGGCGGCCCGCCCCAGCCGCGCCAGGTGGTTGGCACGCATCATCATTGCGTACGCCGTCTGTGCGTGCCGCTCGCCGAGGACGCGGCGGTGGCGCCGGAGGATGCGGTCCCAAGCTTCCGCGGCGCCCTGGTGGTCCTCGCGCATCCCGTTGAAGACGGCGAGGTTGCCGAGCGCGATGAGGGTGCGCTGGTGGTCGTCGCCGAGGGCGCGGCGGAACGTCTCGACGGCGTCGGCGGCCATCGCCGCGGCGCCGTCGAGGTCGCCCTGGCGGTAGAGGACGACGGCGAGGTTGCTGGTGGTGACGGCGACGCCGACGTGCCCATCGCCGAGGAGCCGGCGGCGCATTTCGAGCGAGGCGCGGTAGAGTGCGGCGGCCTCGTCGTAGTCGCCGCGGGCCTCCCGGACGACGCCGAGGTCGTTGAGCGCGCGGGCGAGGCGGGCATCGCCTTCGGGCGGGAACGCGGCCCGGCCGACGCGGACGGCTTCGCGCAGGGTGGAGTCGGCCGCTTCGAGGTCGCCGTGCTGGCGGAGTGTCCAGCCGAGGAGGCCGAGCGCGGCGGCGACATCGGGGTGGACGTCGCCGTAGAGCGCGCGTTTCTCGTCGAGCGCCCGGCGCGCGAGGCGGAGCGCCTCGGCGTGGAGGCCGAGCTGGTCGTACGCCTCGGCGAGCACCCCCCGGATCTCGGCGCGGAGCGCGGGATCGGCGGAGAAGGCGTCGTCGAGCGTCGCGGCGCGGCGGTCGAGGAGCGTGCGGACGGCGATGGTGTCCGCGCCCTGTGCGCCGGGGCCGGTGATGCCGAACGTCTCGAGGAGGAACGTCCGGACCTCGAACGCCTTGTCGCGCTCCGCGGCGATGCGTTCGGACGCGATGCGGAGGCGGCGCGCCTGCACGGCGGTCACGCCGCTGAAGCCGGCCAGGAGCAGGAACGCGGTGGCCGCGCCGGCGACGGCCGCGCGGTTGCGCCGGACGAAGGTGCCGAGGCGGTAGCCGAGCGTGGCCGGCCGCGCCTCGACGGGGAGCCCTTCGAGGTGGCGGCGGACGTCGTCGGCCAGCGCGGCGACGGAGGCGTAGCGCTGGCCGGGCTCCTTGCGCAGCGCCTCGAGGGTGATCGTGTCCAGGTCGCCGGCGAGCGCGCGGCGCAGCGGCCGTTCGGCGAGGGCGGACGGCGGCGGCGGCTCGTGATCGAGGATGCGGCGGCGCACCTCCTCGTGCGAATCCGCGCCGTCGCCCGCGAACGGGTGACGGCCGGCGAGCATCTCGTAGAGCAGCACGCCGAGCGCCCAGACGTCGCACGCGGTGGTGACGCGCTCGCCGCGGAGCTGCTCCGGCGCGGCGTAGCGCGGCGTGAGCAGCCGCTCGCCGACGCGGGTCGTGTGCCCGGCGCCGCCCTCGGGGTCGAGGATCTTCGCGATGCCGAAGTCGAGCAGCTTCGGCACGCCGTCGGCCGTGACCAGGATGTTGCCCGGCTTGAGGTCCCGGTGCACGATCAGGCTCCGGTGCGCGTGGTGGACCGCGGCGCAGATCGCGCGGAACAGCGCGAGCCGGTCGGGCACGGCCAGCGTCCGGCAGTGATCGAGCACGTCCGTGCCCTCGACGTACTCCATGACGAGGTAGGGCAGCCCGTCATCCGTCGCGCCGACGTCGAACAGCCGCGCGATGTTCGGGTGATCGAGCGAGGCGAGGATCCGACGTTCGGCGTGGAACCGGCGCAGCACGTCGTCGGTGTCGAGGCCGCGGCGCACGAGCTTGAGCGCGACGTGCCGCCGGAACCCGGCGGCCTCGTGCTCGGCGAGGTAGACGCGGCCCATGCCGCCGCGGCCGAGGAGCCGCACGATGCGGTACGGCCCGATCCGCTCGGGGACCGGCGGGTCCGGCGCGGCATCGTCCGGCGATGGCGGGAGCCATGGCGGCCGCAATTCGAGGAAGTCCGGGTCCCGCTCGCGCGCCGCAAGCAGCGACTCGACCTCCGCGCGGACGGCGGGGTCCGCCGCCTCGCGGTCGAGGAGCGCGCGCCGCTCGTCCGGCGGCAGGCCGGCCGCCGCGCCGAAGAGCGCCTCGATGCGCGCCCAGTCCCCGGGCGACGGATCGCCGCGGCTCACGGCGTCGCGTCCGCGGGGCGAGCGCCGTCCGGCGCTGCGGGCCCGTCGCCGAGCTCGCGCCGGAGCCACGCGCGCGCGGCGTCCCACGCGCGCCGGACCGTGATGCCGGAGACGCCCAGCAGGTCGGCGATCTCGTCGTGGCTCAGCCCGGCGAAGAAGCGATATTCGACGACCCGCGCGCCCCGGGGATTGAACGCCCGCAGCCGCGTCAGCGCCTGGTCGAGCGCCAGCAGCTCGTCGGCCTGGCGATCGTCGAGGGCGAGGATGGACTCGTCCAGCGTGACCACCGCCGCGCCGCCGCCCCGCTTGGCGGCGCGGCGCGCCTCGGCGTAGTTCACCAGCACGCGCCGCATCGCCAGCGCGGCGACGCCGTAGAAATGCGCGCGGTCCCGCCAGCGCACGCGCGTCTGGTCGACGAGCCGGAGGTACGCCTCGTGGATGAGCGCCGTCGTGTCGATCGTGTGGTCCGGCCGCTCGCGGCGGCGCAGTGCGTGCGCGATCCGTCGGAGCTCGTCGTACACCAGCGAGACGAGCCGGTCGAGGGCTTCGGCGTCGCCGGCGTTGATCCGGGAGAGGAGCGCGGTCACGGGGGCGGTACCGGGCGCGCCTTCGGCAGCGTCGAGCATCGTGCCTCGCCAGGGAGTGGCCTGCGCGGCAAGATAGGAGGCGCCCGCCCCGCGGATCAAGCCGCGCGTGCCGGCCCCGACCGGACGGAAGTCGCCCGTCGTGCATGACGATCTCGCCCGCTCCCGCCCCGTCCCACGCGGTAACGTGAGTGTCCTGCGGCGGCGAACCGCGCCGACGTATTCGCGGCCCGCACCCTCTTGACCGCGCCGGGCGCGGTCCGAAACCAACTGTCGAGCGCGATCGTAAAAGCCGGCGCCCGGAACCGGGTCGAAGCGTCGAGGACCGCGCGCGTGAAGCGGTGGCTGTGACCGCGCCGCCGTCGCGGTCCTTGACCGGAATTCAGGCGCCGCGCTAACTTCGCGGGCCGCCCCGACCCGGGAAGTCGAACCCTCCATCCCGAGGAGCCTTTCGTGGTCGATTCTGCCGATCTCGCACGTTTGCGAATCTCCCGTGAACCGGCCGGGAACGCGGCCGCCTCGCGCTCCCGGCGCCTGGTCTACGGTTTCGCCGCGCTCGGAGTGCTGGCAGCCGCGGCCGGGGCCGTCGCGTTCCTGCTCCCCGAGCGCGCGCTCGAGGTCGAGGTCGCGACCGCGGCCGTGCGCGGCGGCGGCACGGGCGGCGGCGGCCTGACGGCGAACGGTTACGTCGTCGCGCGGACGAAGGCGTCCGTCTCGTCGAAGGTCGCCGGCCGCCTCGCCTACCTCGGCGTCGAGGAAGGCGACCGCGTCGAAGCGGGCGCGGTGCTGGCCCGGCTCGAATCCGCAGAGTACGAGGCGGCAGTCCGCCAGGCCGTGGCCGAGCGGCTCTCCGCTGAGGCCGCCGCGCAGGAGGCGAACGCCGCCGTGCTCCAGGCCGAGCGCGACCTCGAGCGGGCGCGCGTCCTCGCCGCCGACTCGATGGTCGCGCCGCAAGTGCTGGAGGACGCGACGACGGCGCTCGCCGTCGCGCGGGCCCGCAGCGCCGCCGCCGATGCCCGCGTCGCTGCGGCGCGCCACGTCCAGGCGGCAGCCGAGGCGCGTCTCGAGAACACGCGCGTCCGCGCGCCGTTCAGCGGCACGATCCTGCGCAAGGACGCCGAGGTCGGCGAGGTCGTCGCGCCGTCGGTCGCCGGCGGCGGGCTGACCCGCGGCGCGGTCGTCACGATGGCCGACCTGTCGACGCTCGAGGTCGAGGTCGACGTGAACGAGGCGTACATCGGCGGGATCCGCGACGAGCAGCCCGCCGAGGTCGTGCTGGACGCGTACCCCGCCGTCCGGTTCCCCGGCCACGTGCGCCAGATCATGCCGACCGCGGACCGTCAGAAGGCGACCGTGCTCGTCCGCGTCGCGATCGACGTGCAGGACCCGCGCATCCTGCCGGAGATGGGCGCCCGCGTCGTGTTCCTCGAGCCGACGGAGGCGGTCGAACAGGCCGGGCCGCCGCGGGTGTTCGTGCCGGCCGCCGCCGTCCGCCGCGAAGCGGCCGAAGACGTCGTCTACGTCGTCACGGATGGCATCGCCCGCCGGCGCGTCGTCGAGGCGGGCCCGGTCACCGGCGGCGAGCGCGAGGTGCGCCGCGGCCTGAACGGCGGCGAGACGCTCGTGATCGATGCGCCCGCAGAGCTCGCCGACGGCGCGCGCGTCCGCATCGCCGAATCGAACGACTAACCTGGGAGGCAACCGATGGCGCTGGTCGAAGTACGCGACGTCCGCAAGGTCTACCGCCGCGACACGGTCGAGGTGCCGGTGCTCGACGGGCTCGACCTGACGATCGAGCGAGGCGAGTTCCTCGCGCTCATGGGTCCGTCCGGGAGCGGGAAGTCGACGCTGCTGAACCTGCTCGCCGGGCTCGACGCGCCGACGTCGGGCACGATCACCGTCGACGGCCAGGAGATCTCGCGGCTGAAGCCGAAGCAGCTCGCCGACTGGCGCGCGCGCCACGTCGGCTTCGTGTTCCAGATGTACAACCTGATCCCCGTGCTCACGGCGCTCCAGAACGTCGAGCTGCCGCTGCTGCTCACGCCGCTGAAGAAGAAGCAGCGGCGCGAGCACGCGGAGACGGCGCTGCGCATCGTCGGGCTCGAGGAGCGCATGCACCACTTCCCGCGGCAGCTCTCGGGCGGGCAGGAGCAGCGGGTCGGCATCGCGCGGGCGATCGTCACCGACCCGACGCTGATCCTCGCCGACGAGCCGACCGGCGACCTGGACGCGAAGTCCGCCGAGGAGATCCTCGACCTGCTCGGCCGGCTGAATTCCGAGTTCGACAAGACGATCGTGATGGTGACGCACGACCCGCACGCGGCCGAGCGCGCCGGGCGCACGCTGCACCTCGAGAAGGGCGCGCTGGTCGGCGCCGCGGCCGGCGCCGCGCGGCCGGTCGCGGCCGGTTCGTCGGAGGACGCACGATGACCCGCGCCACGCTCGTGCGGGCGAACCTGAAGCGCCGCCTGCGCCGGACGGTGCTGACCGTGCTCGGCCTCGGCATCGCGCTCTTCCTGTTCGTCACGCTCCAGACGTTCCTGCACACGCTCCGCACCGCGGGCGATGTGGGCAGCGAGTCGCGGCTCGTGGTGACCAACAAGATCGGCATCACGTTCCCGCTCCCGGCCGCGTACCGCGCGCGGCTGAGCGCGACGGACGGCGTCGATGTCGTCAGCTACGCGTCGTGGTTCGGCGGGATCTACCAGGACCCGTCCAACTTCTTCGCGAATTTCGCGATCGAGCCGGAGACGTACCTCGCGCTCTACCCGGAGATCGTGCTCTCGCCCGAGCACCGCGAGGCGTTCCTGGCGGACCGGACCGGCGCGATCGTCGGCGTCGCTCTGATGGAGCGCTTCGGCTGGCAGCTCGGCCAGACCATCACGCTCCAGGGCACGATCTACCCCGGCGACCACACGTTCACGATCCGCGGCGTCTACCACGCGGGCCGCGAGGGCTTCGACGAGAGCTCGCTCCTCTTCCACCACCGCTACCTGGACGAGATCGCACGCGCGCAGGGCGGCGACGGCGTCGTCGGCTGGTACATCCTCGGGCTCCGCGACCCGGAGCGCGCGCCGGCGATCGCGGCCGCGATCGACCGCTCCTACGAGAACTCCGCCTCGCCCACACGCTCCCAGACCGAGAAGGCGTTCAACCTCTCGTTCATCGGGATGTACGGCAACATCGGTTTCTTCCTGAACGCGATCGGCACGGCCGTCGTCTTCGCGATCCTGATGGTCTCCGCGAACACGATGGCGATGTCCGCGCGCGAACGCTTCGGCGAGGTCGCCGTGCTGAAGACGCTCGGCTTCGACGACGGCGACATCCTCGGGCTCGTCGCCGCCGAGGCGCTCGTCATCGCCGGGCTCGGCCTGGCGATCGGGCTGGGCGGCGCCGCGCTGATCTTCAACGTGCTGGACTTCAACATGGGCGGCTTCGTCCCCGGCCTCGAGGTCGCGCCGTCGATCGCGCTGACCGCGGCGGGGATCACCCTGCTCATCGCGGCGGCGAGCGCCGTCGTGCCGGCCTGGCAGGCGGCCCGGCTCAAGGTCACCGATGCGCTGAGGTACGTGGCATGAAGATCCCGTTCATCTACAACATCCGCAGCGTGCTGCACCGCCCGGCGACGAGCCTGGCGACGGCGCTGGGCGTCGCGTTCGTCGTCCTCACGTTCGTCGGGATGCTCGCGCTCGCGAACGGTTTCCGCTCCGCGATGATCTCGACCGGGCGGCCGGACAACGTGCTCGTGCTGCGCAAGGGCGCGGACGCCGAGATCTCGAGCGGGATCAGCCGCGAGCACGCCGCGATCGTGCGCAGCCTCCCCGAGGTCGCGAAGCTCCCCGACGGCCGGCCGATCGCGAGCGCCGACGTCTACGTCGTCGTCTCGAAGCCGCGCGTGAACGGCACGGAGACGCACATGCCGGTGCGCGGCGTCGGGCCGGAGGCGTTCGAGGTCCGCGACGAGGTGCGCATCGTCGAGGGCCGCATGTTCGAGCCGGGCCACGCGGAGGTCATCGTCGGGCGCGGGCTCGTCGGCCGCATGCAGAACACCGCGATCGGCGACAAGCTGCGCTTCGGCCAGCAGGACTTCACCGTGGTCGGCCACTTCGAGGCCGACGGCGGCGCGTTCGAATCCGAGGTCTGGGGCGACGCCGAGTCGCTGATGGCCGTCTTCCGCGGACCCGTCTACCAGTCGATCGTGCTGCGGCTCGCCGACCCGTCGTCGTTCGACGCGTTCAAAGCCCGCATCGATGCGGACCCCCGGCTCCAGCTCCAGGTCAAGCGCGAATCGGAGTTCTTCGCCGAACAGTCGCAGTTCCTGGGCAACATGCTCCAGTTCATCGCCTTCTTCGTCACGGCGATCATGTCCATCGGCGCCGTCTTCGGCGCGATCAACACCATGGACGCGATGGTCGCGACCCGCGCGAAGGAGATCTCGCTGCTCCAGACGCTCGGCTTCAAGCGACGCAGCGTCATGGCCTCGTTCCTCGCCGAAGCCGTCGTCATCGCGCTCTTCGGCGGCGTGCTCGGCTGCCTGCTCGCCCTGCCGATCAACGGGATCCAGACCAGCACCACGAACTGGCAGTCGTTCGGCGAGCTGACGTTCGCGTTCCGCATCACCCCGACGATCCTGGTCCAGGGGATGGCGTTCGCCGGGATCATGGGCTTCGTCGGCGGGCTGCTCCCCGCACGCCGCGCCGCCCGGCAGGGGCTGGCCGCGGGGATGCGGCGGGGCTGAGCGGGCGCCCACGGCAACCGCCGCCTCTCGCGCCGCTGGGCGGCGCGCCGCACGGCGCCGCACGGCACGACGCAGCGCGGCGGGGCGCGGCGAGGCGTGGCGCTGCACCATTCGACGAAGAGAGCGCGCCGGGGCGCCGCGCGCCCGAGGGCAGCGCGCCGCCGGGCGCCGAGCCCTGGGTCGCCGCGCCGTTCGACGGAGAGAGCGCGGCGCGGAGGCCGGCCGGGCCGTCGCGTAGGCGACGGCCCTTCTTCGGCCCTTCTTCGGCCCTTCTTCGGCCCTTCGTCGGCCCTTCGTCGGCCTACCTTCGGCCTACCTTCGGCCTACCTTCGGCCTACCTTCGGCCTACCTTTGGCCCACCTTTGGTCCTCCTTTGGTCCTCCTTTGGCTCTCCTTCGGCTCTCCTTCGACCCCACCTTCGGCCCTCATTCGGCCCACCGCTGGCGGCGCGGCGCGCTGCGCACTATCGTGAATCGGCGGCCCACGCCCGGGTCGGCGAGCCATGCTTTCCGTGGAGGTGATCCCATGCACTCGAGCCTCAGAGCCTTCCTCGCGGCCCCCGCGATCCTGCTCGCCGTCGGCGTGAACGCCGCTGCGGCGCAGGACGCCGACCGAGTCGTCGCGAGCGGCGGCATCTTCGCGCCCGGCTGGGCCGGCGCGGTCGACCCCCGCGCGGCCGCCAACGGCCAGACGATCGAGCACGCGAGCTTCGCGGCCGAGGGCGACGCGTTCCACATCACGACGGGCCCGGCGGCGACCTACTGGAAGACAGACGAGCGACTGACCGGCGACTACACGGTCAGCGCGACGTTCACCGAGCCGGAGTACATGAACCTTAACGACCATCCGCACCCGTACGGCATCGTCATCGCCGGCAACGACATGGGGACGGACGGGCAGAGCTACCTGTACTGCGCGGCGTACGGCAACGGCCGCTTCATCGTGCGCGGCTTCGGCCCCGAGCCGTTCCGGCTCAACGGCCGGCGCGGCGGGACGCACGAGGCCGTGAACCGGGCGCCGGGCCGCAACCAGCCGGTCACGCAGGAGATCGCCATGTCCGTACGCGATGGCACGATCTCCTGCACGATCAACGGCACCGTCGTCGCCAGCTACCCGGTCTCCGAGGCGGTCGCCGAGGGACGGCTCGCATCGACCGATGGCACATACGGCATCCGCGCCGCGCACAACACGGAGTTCATCGCCTCGAATCTGACGGTGACGCGGCACTGAGCGACCGGCACCGGTAGGCAGGCGACACGAGGAGTCGCCGACGTCGGCCGCGGCGAAGTAGGCCGCGCCGAGGTAGGCCGCGCCGAGGTAGACCGCGTCGAAGTAGACCGCGCCGCGAATCACGTCGCGAATCACGTCGCGGCCGACGATCTCGCCCGCCGCCGGGACGCGGAACCGGAGCGCCGGCCGTCGGCCCCGTGGCCCGGACGTTTCCGCAGGAACGGTTCCGTGGCCCACGGGACCGACGGCTCATCCCACGACACGACGATCGTCCCACGGCACGACGGTCATCCCATGACACGACGCTCATGCCACGCCACCACGCTCATCTCACGGCACGACGATCATCCCCCGACACGACGATAATCCCACGACACCACGCTCATCTCACGACACCGCGATCCTCCCAGACCGGGACCGGCGCGGCCTGGCCGCCGGAACGCGCCGGCCTGGCCGCTGGACTGCGTCGACCCCGATCCCACGCGCGTTTCCCCACGTGATCGTGAAGGCGACCCGGGTGACCCAC
>DASVDG010000026.1:0-3987 GCA_036381255.1 Longimicrobiales bacterium
GACCGGCTCACGCCCGTCGTACAGCTTGGGGTACCACTGGTTGGAGTCGCCGCCCATGAATCCGTAGAAGCGGTCGAAGCCGAAGAGCGGGCCGTCCGGCCAGCGGTCGAAGGGGCCGCTCGGGCCGGTCTCCTCCGAGGGGGTGTTGTGCCACTTCCCGAGGCAGAACGAGGTGTAGCCGTGCTGGTGCAGCATCGCCCCGATCGCCGCCTTCTCCATCGGCTGGCGTGCATTGTAGCCGGGGAAGCCGGTCGCCAGCTCCGTGATGTTCGCCATCCCGACCGAGTGGTGGTTGCGGCCGGTGAGCAGGCAGGCCCGCGTGGGCGAGCACAGCGCCGTCGTGTGGAAATTCGTGTAGCGCAGCCCGCCCTCGGCCAGGCGGGTGATGTTCGGGGTCTCGACGAGCCCGCCGAACGTGTCGCACCAGCCGTATCCGACATCGTCCAGCACGATGTAGACGATGTTCGGCGCACCCTTCGGCGCCTTGGGGGGAACGGGGAACGCCGCCTCCGATTCTTCCCAGGTCCGGCCGATCCGGCCGGGGAAGGGGTCCCCTTCATGATACGTCTTCATGCCTCACTCTCCTGACCGGTGGTTATGGCCGGTGTAGGACCCGCGTAGCGCGGATCGGGGATGCGGAAGATCTCGCGCTGCGTCGCGGGCCGCTGCGGTTCGAACGCGAGTCCCATGTGCGCTTGGCCCACTTCGATCGTTCCTCCGACGCGACGGGTTCGGGGAGGAGGGCGTGGCCGCAAGACACAGGCCGGCCCGTCGTCCCCACGCGATGGCGTCATACTTGCCGCGTCGGCCATGCCCGGCCGAGTGGAGAGCGCGCCGGCCAGCTCACGGACGCCACCGGCTGTCGATCGCATGGATCCACCGCTCGAACCCATCACGATCGTGGATTGGCTCCGGCGATTCGTGGTCGCCGCTGCGGCGGGCGCGATCCTGGGTCTTCCGGCCCAGGTCAAGCGGCGCCCGGGCGGCATCCGGACGCACGCCCTGGTGAGCCTCGGCGCCGCCGTCTTCTGCATGACCGCCATCGCCGTCGTGGGAACGGCATCCGAACAGCTCCTCCGGGTGATCCAGGGGATCGCCTCGGGCATCGGCTTCATCGGCGGCGCCGCCGTGCTGCGGGGCGATCACATCATCACGGGCATCAACACCGCCGCATCCATCTGGATCTCCGCCGCCGTAGGGAGCGCCATCAGCTTCATGCGATCGCCTGTCCTGGGGATCCTGGCGGCGGTGGTCGCGACGATCCTCAACTGGGCCTTCTCGGAGCTGGACCTGAAGTTGGAGCGCAGAGCGAACGAGGCCACCGGCGAAGCAGCGGGGCCGGACCGCACCGGTTGAGACGGTCGAGGACGCCATGTTCAATCCATTCACCACCGCCGCCTTCGTCGCGGCGGTCGGCCTCATGGCGGTCCAGCTCCTCGTGGGCAGGCTCCACCTGGTCGAGGCGCTGCCCCGCCGCGTTTGGGTCTCCTTCGCCGCAGGCGTCTCGATCGCCTACATCTTCGTGGACTTGCTTCCGGAACTCTTCGCGAAGGCAGGGCGACGCGACACGGTCGAGCTCGTTTCGCTCGTGGCGCTCCTGGGCCTGACGGTGGCCTACGCCCTGGAAAGGCTGGCCCTCCATGGCAGACGGCCGCACGCCGGCGACCGGATCCAGGCCCCACCGGCCAGCATCTTCTGGCTCCACGTCTCCGGATTCGCGGTGTACAATGCTCTGATCGGAATCGTGATGCTCCACGTCGAGCCCCCGACGGTCACGACGCTCGCAGGGTTCGCGGTGGCGATGGCGTTCCACATGGCAGTGAACGACGTCGGGCTGAGAGAGCACCACCGCGACCTCTTCGACCGGATCGGACGCCCCGTTCTCGCGGCCGCCGTACCGGCCGGCTGGGCGATCGGGTGGGCAGCGGCGCCATCCCGCGATGTCCTCCTCCCCGGGGCGTTCCTGGCGGGCGGCGTGCTCCTGAACTCGATCAAGGGAGAGCTACCCGCCGAGCACGACGTGTGGCTCTGGGCGTTCGTTCTCGGAGAGGTGCTTTACGGCGCGCTCCTCCTGGCGCTGTAGCGGCGTCCGTTCCGGGCGGCTCGACCGCCGGTTCAGGGCGGATGGGTCGGTCCGGCGCGTGGATCCCGATGAGAGCGATCGACGGCATGACGGAGACGGCCACGACGATCTCCGAGGCGGGGCGTCCGTAGCGAACGCTGATGATGGTCACACCGCGCAGAAGATGATCCGACCGCCCCAAGGATCGCGCAGAGGGCTGCAGCCGTCGGCAACCCCCATCTGCGGCCGATCGTGCCGCCCAGGAACCGCACGACATCCTCGGACTGCATCGTCTTCTCGGCAGGGACGACCCGCTTGAGCGCTCTTTGCAGCAGGAGGGCGACCGCCGCGTACGGTGCAACGATGAGCACGGCGCGTACGACCCGGGGCACGGCCACCTAGCCGCCCCGCCGGCCCTGCCGCCGCTGGCTGATGCGGTTGGCAAGGCCCCGCGCTGCGACGTAGGGGAGCGCGATGAGCGCCGTCCCGACCAGCACTGCATGCCAGACCCGAACCGAGCGGAAGATGAGGAACTGCACGACCATGTCGATGAGGACGGCGACGAAGAGCGGCCTGGCGAGCGTCTTGAGCCCGCTCGCCAGTGCTTCCCGGCGCCGCTCGGTCACGAAGAGGACCGCGAAGACGTAGGCGGGCCGCCCTGCGGCCGCGTCCAGCCTGCCGTCCCGGATCCCGAGCGCGACGGCAAGGAGCGGCTGGACGATGAAGCGCAGCCGCCCCGGCCCGCCCAGCATCGCCTCCAGTGTTTCCGGCAGTCCCATCCTCCCTCCCCCGATCGCCGGATCACCACCAACCGTGCCCCGGAGCCTGGCCGCCAGTGCACGGCCGATTCGCCTCTTCCCACCGCACCATCGTCGGTCACTCCACCGCTTCGCCGCGGGCGCGTCATCGGCCGAACGCGGTACGCCGGGTGCAGAAATCGAACCGGGCACGGGGCGCCCTCACGCCAGTGGGCCTCTCCCGGAATCGGTGGACCAGCTTTGGGGGGCGGGTCGGGCCACCATCACTTGAACCCGGGAGGCGGGTCGATCCGCTTCCAACTGAGGAATGGTTGCCGGACACCTCGCGCTGCATCGCGGTCCACGAAGGCAATACTTGCGGGCTGCTGCGATCCGTGTGCACCGCTCCGCCGTCGCCTCCGGGTAGAAAACGTGCGCCTTGCCGAACGAGAGATCGAAGCTCTGCGCCCGCGCCGGGTTCTTGTAGAGCAGGTAACCGAGGTCGGTCGCCGGCTCGTGCGTGGTAGTGATCGTCAGAAACATCCCGCGCCTCGCTCATCGGACTGTACCTGTCGCGGCCGTGGCGCCGATGCCACCGACCACGTCCGCTCAGTCCTTGTACGGATCGAACTCGTTCGCGCCCGCCATGACCACGATCAGTGGCCGCAGCGTGTGCAGCACCTCGATCGTCGGCCCCTGCGCCGCGAGCACCTCAGGCAGGCGACGGTACACGTGCGGGCTTTCGTCCAGCCCGCCGCCGCGGAGGACGACGCCCTTCTCGCGCACCCACGCCTCCATCATCTCGGGCGACACCCGCCCCGCGCGGATCACCTCGCCCGTCTTGCGGTTGCGCTTCCCGGCCGCGGCGGACCGGCTCATGATACGGCCGGCGCCGTGCACGGTCGAGAAGAGCGCGTCGCGCTGGAGCTGGAGCGTCGCCTCGTCGGCGGCCTCGGCCGGCGTGCCCCGGACGATGACCGCGTCGTCGCCCATGGAGCCGCCAATGAAACCCTTCTGCCCCGGGAACGCCGGCGTCGCGCCCTTCCGCACCACCACGTACTCCTCGCCCTCGTGCGTCTCCTTCCAGGCGAAGTTGTGGTGGTTGTGGACGAGCTCCAGCTCGCGGCCGCCGAGGATCTCGACGACCTTGCGCGCGACCCACTCGCGCCCGGCGTAGGCGTACGCCCC
>DASVDG010000027.1:0-24376 GCA_036381255.1 Longimicrobiales bacterium
CGCCGCCGCCCGCCATCGAGTCCGCGCACGCTGACCGCCTGGACGTACTGCACGCCGAGACTGTCGGTCGCGATCTGGTACGGCCGGCACGGGCGTACGATGGGTACCGCTCGGCCCGGTCCGGCACGTCGACCGTGCCCAGGAGCCGCCCCCGGGCATCGAAGACGTCGTACGCAAACCCGTCCGCGACGTACCGCTCCACCCACAGCCGCCCCTCGGCGTCGAAGAAGCGCTGCCGGTCACGCGCACGAACACCCGCTCGATCGCATCGCCGGCCCGGCGGATCCCGATGATGTACGCCTCGTCCAGTGACGCGGGCTAAAACCGGATGACCATCGGGCCGCCCGTGATCGCCGGGTACGGCACGGAGCCGATCCACGCACCATCGGCCGAGAGGAATCCGATGCGTGCGTTGCGCGGATCGAACGCCGCGAGCGTGTCGCCGATCCAGGCGAAGGCGTAGAGGCTCGCGAACTCGCCCGGGCCGCCGCCGTTGCGGCCGATCGTCCGCAGGTGCCGGCCGTCCGGTCCGAACACCCGGACCTCGTGCGCCTGTGCGTCGGCGACGTAGATCGCGCCATCCGCGCCCGCGACGACGGACCGGGCCCGCCCGAACTCGTCCGGCCGCGGCGCGCCCACGCCGCCCATCGTGCCGATCCGGACCAGCGCTTCGGTCTCCAGGACCGGTGCCGGGCCCGTGGCCCGCACGTGGACCACGCCGCCGATCGTGTCCACGGCGACGCGGACGCCGCCGTCGCGCGGCGCATCGGCCGCGCACCCGGCGGCCGACAGGGCGAGTGTCGCGATGGCGACCACGGCCGGCCGCTTCCGCTCCGCGCGCCGCTCGAACAGCAGGTACAGCGCGGGCGTCACCGTGAGTACCAGCACCGTCGAGCTCGACATCCCGCCGATGAGCGCGTAGCCGAGCGCGTTCCAGATGTTCGCGTCCGCCGCCTCGCTGAACAGGACCAGCGGGAGAAGGCCGAGCACGGTCGTCGCGCTCGTCATCAGGATCGGCCGGACGCGCTCGATCGTGCCCTGGAGGATCGCCTCCGCCAGCGGGAGTCCATCGCGCCGGCGCCGCTGGTTGATGTGATCGACCAGCAGGATCGAGTTGTTGACCACGACCCCGCCCATCATGATCACGCCGATGTACGCCTCGCGGGTGAACGTCGCGCCGGTGTAGAAGAAGATGAGGAACACGCCGATCAGCGCCATCGGCACGGCCAGCAGCACGCAGAGCGGCTGCCTCACCGACTCGAACAGCGCGGCCGTCACCATGAAGATCAGGATCAGCGACACGGCCAGCACGCCGTAGATCTGGTCCCGCTCGTCGTCGGACCAGCGCCATTCGTCCCGTCCCTCCAGCTTGTAGCCGGGCGGCAGCCGCGTCGTCTTGATGACCGCCTCGTGGATGCGGTCGCCGAGCTTCGTCGGGCCGCGGAACTCGTAGGCGACGTTGCGGCGGTATTGCTGGTCCTCGCGCACGATCCGGTTCAGCACCTCGCGCTCGGTCAGCGTCGCGACGTCCACCAGCCGGACGGCCTGCCCGGTGCGTGTCGGAATGAGGAGTTGCTGGAGCCCCAGCACGTCCAGCGTCTCGTTCCCTTCCAGCTTGACCTGGAACCGCACCTCCTCGCCGCCGATCCGGATCCGGTCATCCAGGTTGCGACCCCGGATCGCCGCGCTCACGTAGCGCACGACGTCCTGCGCCGTGAGCTGGTGCAGCGCGAGCCGGCGGCGGTCGATCGTCAGCACCAGCTCCGTCGCCTTGTCGCGGTCGTACCACCGGCCGGACGCGTTCGGGTCCACGTCGCGGATCCGGCTGAACCGCTTCAGCCGCACCGCCAGGTCCTCGGCGATCTGCCGCACCTGCTCGTAGTTGTAGCCGAGCACCGTGATCGAGTAGTTCGGCGGGCTGCTCCCGCCGCCGCCGAAGAACGGCAGGCCGTAGCCGTACACCGAGATGTCCGCCCCGCTGAACTGGTGCGCGAACGCCTGCATCTGCTCGGTGATGACCACCGGCACCTGCGTCAGGTTCAGCGAGTCCGGGAACGTGACGCGGATGTGCGCGTACTGCGGCTGCACGTTCGTGACGAAGCGCCCGACTTCCGGCATCGTCTTCAGCTTCCGCTCGAAGTAGCGCGCCAGTTCGTCGGTCCGCGCCAGCTCCTCGCCCCGCGGCAGCGACATGCGGATGTCGATGTACGTGTCGCCCTGGCCCCAACGCCCCCACACGACGCCGCGCGTCACGTACTTGTCGAACAGGTAGTACGACCCGCCGAGCATCGCCAGCGCGAGCACGACCGTGACCCAGGGGAAGCGCAGCGTGAACCGGATCATGCCGGCGTAGATCCGGACGTAGAACGGCGGCCGCGCGACCACCGCACCGACCCCGCCGGCGCTTCCGGCGCCGCTCGTCCCGGCGCCGGATGCGATCGCGGCCGCGTCCCCGCCGATGCCGTCTGAGGCGTGCGGCGCGGCGCCGCTCCGCGCCAGGGCGTCCGCCCCCTCGGCCGGGAGCACCCCGCCGAGCAGCCGCGCGCCGAGCGCGGGGATGAACGTGAATCCGACGAACAGGCTCGCGATCTGGCCGAAGCCGACCACGATGGCGAGCGGGACGTAATAGACGCGCAACTCGCCCTGGAGATAGACGAACGGGACGAGCACGACGACGGTGGTGAGCGTACCGGCCAGTACGGCGAGCACGACCTCGCGCGCGCCGCGCTCGGCCGCGACCGCCGGCGGCTCGCCGGCCCGACGCAATCGGAAGATGTTCTCGAGCACCACGATCGCGGTGTCCACGATCAGGCCGAAGCCCATCGCGAGCCCCATCAGCGTCAGCACGTTCAGCGTCAATCCACCGAAGTAGATGAGGTTGAGCGTGATCAGGATGGAGAACGCGATGGTCGAGAAGATGATCGCGGCGGATCGGACGGAGCCGAGGAAGAGGAGCAGCACGACGAAGATCACGCCGGCGGACACGGTCGCACGGAAGCGCATGTCCGTCAACTGCGCGCGGATGTCCTCGCTCTCGTCCTCGTCGAGGATCAGCCGCACGTTCGGCGGATGCAGCGACTCGATCTGCGCCAGCCGCGCCTTCACCCGGTCCGCGACCGCGACGGTGTTCGTGCCGGACTCCTTGAACACCGTGAACGAGAGCGCCGGATCGCCGTCGATGCGGTAGTAGGAACGCGGCTCCTCGAACGTGTCGTGGACGCGGGCGACGTCGCCGACGCGCAACTCCTGGCCCGACACCGTCAGCAGCGGCACGCGCTCGATCTCCGCCGCCGATTCCGCGCGGTGCCGGATCGCGATCGCGTGCCGCACGCCCTGCCCTTCCACGACGCCGGCCTGCCGCACGTACTCCAGGTCCAGGATCCGCTGGCGCACCGCCCAGACATTGAGGCCGAGCGACTGGAGCTTCTCCTCGTCCAGCTCGATCTCGAGCAGCCGGTCGCGACCGCCCCAGACCTGGACGTAGCCGACGCCGTCGACCTGCGCGACCTCCGGCTCGATCACGTCTTCGACGTGCGCCCGCAGCGCCTCCAGCGTGTAGGGGCCGGTGACCGTGTAGCGCAGGAACGCCTTGTTCTGGTCCTCCAGCTCGTCCGGGACGTACGGCTCGACGACCGGCGTGCTCGCGTTGTCCGGCAGCTCCTCCTCGAGCGCCGCGAGCCGCTCGCTCAGCTCGAGCCGCGCGAAGTCCATGTCCGTGCCGCGCGCGAACTCGACCGTGATCTCCGCCCGCCCCTGACCGAACTGCTCGAACGACTGCGATTCGATCCGCTCCACGCCGCGGACCTGCTGGATCGCCGACTCCAGCGGCGCCGTCAGCAGCGCCTCCGTCACCTCCGGGGACGCGCCGGACATCGTCGCCCGCACGTGGAGCTGCGGCAGATTCGTCTCCGGCAGCAGCTCGATCGGCACGTTGCGCCACGCCGCCACGCCGAGCAGCGCGACGGCGAAATACGTCATCGCGACCGCGACGGGGCGGCGGATCGCCAGGCGGATCATGCGCGCCCTCCGGCCACGGCGGCCGCCGTGGGCACGGGCGCGCCTGCCATCGCCGGCCGGCGTGCCGCGAGATCCGTGTTGCGTTGCCGTTTCACGCCGCCCTCTCAGTCCCCGCGCGCCATCTCCGCCGCGACCGGCTCGCCCGCCGGCGCGGGAGCCGTCGCGGGCGTGCGGCGCGGGGCCAGCCCGCGCAACCGACCGCCGAGCTCGTCGACCAGGTCGTACGCGACGGGGATCACGAAGAGCGTCAACGCAGTCGCGGTGAACAGCCCGCCGAAGATCGAGATGGCGAGCGGCGCGCGCAGGTCGGCGCCCCGCCCGATGCCGATCGCCATCGGCAGCACGCCGAGCAGCGTCGTGAGCGTGGTCATGATGATCGGCCGCAGCCGCGCACGGCAGGCCTCGATGATCGCCTCCCGGACCGCCATCCCCTCCCGCCGCAGGTGGTTGACGAGGTCGATGACGACGATCGCGTTGTTGTCGACGATCCCGACCAGGATGATGATCCCGATCAGGCTCATCGCGTTGAGACCAGCGCCGGCCACCCAGAGCGAGACGACGGCGCCGACCAGCGCGAGCGGGACGCTGAGCAGGATCGTGAACGGGTGGATGAACGACTCGAACTCCGCGGCAAGGATCATGTAGACGAGCAGGACCGCGAGCGCGAAGGCGAAGGCGAGGTCGCGGAAGCTCTGGCGCATCTCCTCGTTCTCGCCGCCGATCTCGACGCGCAGTCCCCGTGGCGTCGGCACCGACGCGACGGCCGCCTGCGCCGCCTCGATCGCCTCGTCCAGGTCGCCGCCGACCACGTCGGCGTAGACCGGGATCAGGCGGCTCTGCTCGAGCCGTCGGATCTCGACCGGCCCGAGCGCCTCGCGCGTACGGATGACCTCGCGCAACGGGATGCCGTCAACCGTCAGGACGTCCAGCGTTTCCAGCGACCGCCGCGCATCATCGGGGAGCCGGACCACGACGGGGACCTTCCGGTCGAAATCGACGAGGTCCGTCGCCTTCACGCCGAGCATGTACTTCTCGATCGTCTCCGCGATGCGCCGCGGCTCGATCCCGAACGCCGCGGCCCGATCCCTGTCGATCTCGATCTGGATCTCCGGCTGGCCCAGCTCCATCCCCAACCGGACGTTCGTCAGGGCGGGGTCCTCGAGCAGGCGCCGCTCGATCTGCTGCGCGTAGGCGAGCGCCGCGTCGAGGTCGTCGCCGCGCACACGGACCGCGAGATCGGACTCGCCGCCGCCGAGCAGGCTGCCGAGCGCGGTTGCGCCGCCGGTCTCGACCGCGAGCGCGCCGGGCGGGAACGAGGCCAGCCGCGGCTCGAGCCGCGCCAGCACGTCCGCCGTCTTCGCCCGCTCCGCGAGCCGCACGTCGAGCGCGGCCGTGTTCAACCCGCTCTCCTCGTCCTCGACTTCGCCCGCCGAAACCTGCCGCCCGACCCGCGTGAAGACCGCCTCGACTTCGGGGTCGGCGAGCAGGATCGCCTCCAGCCGGCCGGCTGCACGGGCGGTCGCATCGATCGGCGTGCCGCGCGGCAGCTCCAGCCGCGCCCGGAACGCGCCCTGATCCACGTCCGGCAGCACGCTACGGTCGAGCGCGAAGCCCATCGCGATCGCGACCACGAGCAGCCCCGCGCCGAGCGCGACGACGCGCCCGCGGTGGTCCAGCGCGGCGGCCAGGACCCGCTCGTACCAGGCCGTGAACCGTGTGAACCGGCGATCGAAGGCGTCCAGCGACGGCCCCGTGAGCCGACCGACCGCCCGCGCCGCGCGCCGCGCGCCGCGGCGCAGGAGGCCGGCCTTCCCCTCGGGCGCGGGGCCCCGCCACCGCGCCGCCATCGTCGGCAGCAGCGTGACGGCGACGAGCAGGCTCGCCAGCAGCGAGAACGCGACGGCGAACGACAGCGCGCCGAACAGCTCGCCGGCGATCCCCTCCACGTAGATGATCGGGCCGAACACCGCGATCGTCGTCAACGTCGATGACGTGATCGCCGCCTGCACCTCCTCGGCGCCGGCCACGGCGGCCGCGGCGCCGGCCAACCCCATCTCGCGGTGGCGGAACGTGTTCTCGAGCACGACGATCGAGTTGTCCACCAGCATGCCGATCCCGAGCGCGAGGCCGCCCAGGCTCATGATGTTCAGCGAGATGCCGGCCAGGTCGAGCAGCGCGAACGTCCCGATCACCGAGATCGGGATCGCGAGCCCGATCGCCACCGGGTAGCGCGCGTCCCGCAGGAAGAGGAACAGCACCAGGAACGCGAGGATGCCGCCCTGCACCAGCGAGTCGACGACGTTGTCGATCGCCGCCGAGACGAAGCCGGCCTGGCTCGTCGCGACCTCCAGCTCGATGTCAGGATACTCCGTCCGCAACTCGTCGAGGACCGCCTCGACCCGCTCCGCGACCCGGACCGTGTTCGCGCCCGACTCCTTGAACAGCAGCAGGCCGACCGACTCCTCGCCGTTGTACCGCGCAATCGACTGCCGCTCCTCGAAGCCGTCGACCACGCGCGCGATGTCCCGGAGCGCGATCACCCGCGCCGCGGGCGCGTCGTCGCCCACCGCCGAGCCGTCCCCCGACGCGCCCGCGCCGGCGCCGCCGCCGGCCCCGGTCTCGGCGCGCACCTGAATCGGCACCTCCGCGATCTGCTCCACGGTGCGCAGCTCGCCGAGCGTCCGCAGCGAGTACCGGTACCGCCCCTTGCGGATCGTGCCGCCCGGCGCGGAGGCGTTCGCGGCGGCGAGCGCCGCCTCGACGTCGTCGACGGTCAGGCCGAAGCTCTCGAGCCGGTGCGGGTCGACTTCGACGTGGACCTCCCGCGTCAGCCCTCCCGTCACCGCGGCCTGCGCGACCCCGTCGATCTGTTCGAGCCGGCGCTTGAACACCGATTCCGCGAGGTCCTTCAGCGCCCACAGGTCCCGGGAGCCGGCCACGCTCAGCGCCATCACCGGTTCCGACGTCGGGTCCGTCCGCAGCACGGCCGGCCGCGCCGCCTGCTCCGGAAGCACGTCACGGAGGTTGTCCAGCTTCTCGCGCACGTTCAGCGCGGCGAAGTCCATGTCGGTGCCCCACGCGAAGCGCAGCGTGACGAGCGAGATCCCCTCCCGCGACACGCTCTCGACCCGCTCCACGCCCGGCACCGCGCTGACCTGGCTCTCGATGCGCTGGGTGATGAACCGCTCCACCTCCGCCGGCGCCACGTTCGCGTACGTCGTGTAGATGACCAGCTTCGGGTACGCAATGTCCGGCAGCAGGTCGATCGGCAGGCGGCGGAACGAGATCAGGCCGAGGAACACCACGGCCAGGAACAACATCGCCACGGCGACGGGACGCTCGACGGACCGCGATGGCAGCGACATCTTACGGCCTCACCTCCCTCCCCACCTTCGTTTCCA
The DNA here is from genome assembly GCA_036381255.1 of Longimicrobiales bacterium. Taxonomy (GTDB): domain Bacteria; phylum Gemmatimonadota; class Gemmatimonadetes; order Longimicrobiales; family RSA9; genus CALBZE01. The sequence goes on from DASVDG010000027.1 coordinate 7,419, forward strand.
GGTTCACCAGCGCGGTCACGAAGTTGAAGCGCGCGACGATCGCGCCCTGCTCGGCGCTCGCCGCCTGGTCGATCGCGCTCTGGAGCTGGAGGAAGCTCACGCTCGTCCCCGTCCGGTACCGCTCCTGCGTCAACTCCAGCCGCTCCTGGCTGAGCGCCAGCGCACGGTCCGCCAGCTCGACGGCGCGGTACGCGTTCACCAGGTCCACCAGCGCCTGCTCCACCTCCGTCTCCACCGCCAGCCGCTCCGCCCGCGCCCGCTGCCGCGCATTCGCCGCCGCCACCTCCGCCTGCGCGATCTGCGACGAAGTCCGGAACCCGTCGAACAGAGGAAGCTCCACCCCGATGTTGAAGGACCACGAACGGTTCGGCGGGTCCAGCTCGAAGAACGCGCCGTACCCCCGCCGGTCGATCCCCCGACCGTACGACACGCTCCCGCTGATCGTCGGCCAGCGCTGGCCACGCGCCGCGGCCGCGCTCAGCTCCGCGCGGCGCGCCTCCGCCACCTGCTGGAGCACCCGCGGGCTCGATGCGACCGCCGCCCCGACCAGTGCGTCCACATCCAGGCGCGCCGGATCGAACACCTCCGGAAAGTCGTCCTCCAGCGCGAAGCCCGGCTCGCCCTCCACGCCCAGCACCCGCAGCAGACCGAGCTGCGACTTCTCGACCTCGCCCCGCGCCTGGAGCACCGCCCGCTCGCGGTTCGAGACCGTCACCTGCGCGCCGAGCACGTCCTCCCGGTTGGCCGACCCGATCTGGAAGCGCTGCTCCGTCATCCCGAGCTGCTCCCGGGCGGACGCCAGCAGCGCCTCCTCCACCTCCAGCCGCCGCTCCGCCTGCACCGCCTCGTAGTACGCCGCCATCACCTCCTGCCGGAGCTGCAACTCCGCCGCTGCGACCGCCGCCTCGGCGGCCTGCATCCCCGCCCGCTCCGCACGCAGCCGGTTCAGGTTCCCGAACCCGTCGAACAGCGTGACCGAAAGCGAGACGCGCTGCGATGCCCGACTCCCCGTCGACTCCCGGAACGCCGAATCGACGACGACCTCACCCAGGTCGCTCTCGCCCGAGATCCGTCGGCTCCTCGAACCGCTGAAGTCGAGGCCCGTCGAAAGGCTCGGCAGCAATTGCCCCCACGCCTGCCGCTCCTGCGCCGCCGCGCCCTCGAGCCCGTTCACCGCCTGGAGGTACGTCGGGTTGTTCGCCTTCGCGATCCGGAGCGCGTCCTCAAGCGTTAACCGCGTCGGCAGCTCCTGCGCCCGCGCCGCCGGCGCCGCGAGCAGGAGCCCCGCCAGCAGGACCATTCGCCGCATCTGCTCCCCTTTCGCCGTTCAGTTCGGCCGGCCGCCCGCCTCGGCCACGCTCTCGACGAGCCGGACCTTCGCGTCGTGGATCAGCGTGTAGTGCCCGTTCGTCAGCACGATCTCGCCCGGCGCGACCAGCTCCGTGTCCGGATGGCGGACGATCTCGACCAGCGAATCGTTCTCCAGCCCCGTGGTCACGTAGCGCCACTTCGCGTAGCCATCCTCGAAGACGAACAGCATGGGCCGCCGGTCCCGCTCCAGGATCGCCGCCCGTGGGACCAGGATCCGGTTCGGGAACCGCCGCGCCTCCAGCGATACCCGCGCGTACATCCCCGGCAGGATCCGACCCTCGGGGTTCCGCAGCGTCACCGTCACCTTCGCCGTCCGCGTCGCCTCGTCGACCATCGGGTTGATCGTCTCGATCGTCCCCGTGAACGTCGTGTCCGGGAACGCCGCGAACGAGATCGCCGCCTGCCGCCCCGGCGTCAGGTACGCGACCTCCCCCTCCAGCACCTGCACCTCGACCTTGATCGGGTCCAGGTCGACCACCGTGAGCAGCTCGTCGCCCGGCCGCACCCACTGCCCCGGCACCACCCGCAGCGATGCGACGCGGCCCGGGAACGGCGCCCGCACCCGCGTCCGCGACAGTTGCAGCTCCGCCTCCCGCAGCGTCACGCGCGCCTGGTCGAGCTGACTCTTCGCCCGCGCCACCCGCTCGCGCTCCGCTCGCACCGCCGGATCCTCGATCCGATCGTCGAAGAGCGTCAGCTCCCGGAACGACGCCTCCGCCGACGTCACCGCCGCACGCGCGCGCTCCACCGCCAGCTCGTACTGCGTCGGATCCACCCGCAACAGGTCCGCGCCTTTCCCCACTCGCGCGTTCTCCCGCACGCCCACCGCCACCACCTGCCCCTCCACCTGCGCCAGGATCGTCGCCTGCCGGTACGCCGCCGCCTGCCCCGACGCCGTCACCGACAACACCAGCGTGTCCCGCACGACCGGCGCCCCCTCGACCGGGACCGCCACGTCCGTCGAGAACGCCGCCGCCGATTCCACGATCGGGCGGTCGCCGCCGGCGTCGGCCTCCGCCTCGTCGTCCTCCCGGACGCGCAGGTAAATGCCTGCGCCCATCACCACCAGTACCAGCAGGGCGACTCCGAAGCTGATCAGTCGTCGGGGAACGGGCATGGTCCGTGATCGCCGATAGGTTGAAGGATGGGAGCGCCGCCGCGCCGCACCGCGCGCGTCCGGAACGACCCCGGATGCCGGAAGGTCGCACGCCCCGCGGCGCGAGGCCATGGCGAACCGGGACGCCCACGCCCCGGTCGTCGTTCTAACTAGGGATGCGGCACAGCGTGAAAAGGGTTGCACCGGCTCCTGCACGCCGGCGCCCGCGCTGTCGATACTATGGGTTTAGTTGACCACGGGTCAAGGGTCGGCGTCCCGGTCGCGCTGCCGCTGGATCGCGTCGGCGATGCGCTGGGCGATGCGTTCTTCGCGCTCGTGCTGCTCGAGCAGGCGCTCGGTGGCGTCATCCTGGCCGTTGACCTGGGCCTCGGCGATCATGCGGCGGTAGCGGGCGAGCGCGTCGAGGCGGTCGCAGAGCTCGCGCTCGAGGGGGTCTTCGTCGGAGCCGTCGCGGTCGGCGTCCTCCCAGAAGGCATCGAGCCCGGGCGTGGGGTAGGCATCTCGGTCCATGCGGGCGGTTCGTCCGGGTCGCGGAGGCGCGTCCGTGAAAGGGAGAAGCCCCGAACCGCCGAATCGGGGGTCCGGGGCTTCCTCGCGGGCCTCGTCAGCGATCCTTGCAAGGGGTGTTCCGGAGCGGCGGGATCAGTGGACGGCGCGAGCCATCCCATCGGGCGCGGCGACGGGATCGAGCAGGGGCTGTGCGCGCAACAGCTCGCCGGCGTCGTGGGCGTCGACGGGCGGAGAGATGCGGTGGCCCTGGGCGTAGCGGCAGCCGAGTTCGAGCATGCGTTCGAGCTGGAGGTCGGTCTCGACGCCCTCGGGGACGGCCTCCATGCCGAGGCTCTCGGCGAGGCCGAGGATGGTGCGGACGATCTCGACGTGGTCGCCGCCGTTGCCGACGCGCCCGACGAAGGAGCGGTCGATCTTCAGCGTGTCGGCCGGGAACCGGTGCAGGTAGCTGAGCGAGGAGTAGCCGGTGCCGAAGTCGTCGATGCAGAGGCGGACGCCGCGTCGCCTGAGCTGGCTGAAGGTGGCGATGGAATCTTCCGGGTTGCCCATGACGGTGCTTTCGGTGATCTCGAGCTCGAGGAACCGGCCGGCGAGGCCGGTTTCGCGGAGCACCGCGTCGACTTCGGCGACGAGGTCGCCCTGGGAGAACTGCTTGCCCGAGATGTTGACGTTCACGGTGATGCGGTCGGCGGCGTGGGCGTCGTGCCAGGCGCGGAGCTGGCGGCACGCCTCGCGGAGGACCCACGAGCCGAGGGGCACGACGAGCCCGGTCTCCTCGGCGATCGGGATGAATTCGTTCGGCGCGAGCTCGCCGCGCTCGGGGTGCATCCAGCGCAGCAGCGCCTCGAATCCGACGATCCTGCCGGTGGCGAGCGACACGATCGGCTGGTAGAGGAGCCGGAACTCCTGCCGGTCGACGGCCTTGCGCAGGTCGGTCTCGAGCTGGAGCAGCGCGACGACCTGCTCGTGCATGGCGCTGTCGAACACCTCGTAGCGGCCACGCCCCTGGGCCTTGGCGCGGTACAGCGCGATGTCGGCGTCGCGCAGGAGGTCCTCGGGCCGGGTGTAGTCGGCCGAGCTGAGCGCGATGCCCAGGCTGCCGCCGATGAACACCTCCTGGCCTTCCAGGCGGAACGGCCGTTCGAGCTCCTGGAGCACCCGCTCGGAGATGCGGGTCGCATCGCCGGCGTCGCGGATGGAGTCGAGCAGGATCCCGAACTCGTCGCCGCCGAGGCGCGCGACGGTGTCGGCCGGCCGCAGGCATTCCTCGAGGCGCTGGGCGATCGCGACGAGCAGCCGGTCGCCGACGAGGTGGCCGAGGCTGTCGTTGACCACCTTGAAGCGGTCCAGGTCGAGGAACAGGACGGCGAAATGGTCCGAGCGCCGGCGCGACCGGCCGAGCAGCAAGCCGAGCCGGTCCATGAAGAGCGCGCGGTTGGCGAGTCCGGTCAGCGCGTCGTGGAACGCGTCGTGGAGCAGCCGCTCCTCGGCCTTCTTGCGGTCGGTGATGTCGGTCTGCGAGCCGGCCATGCGGTGCGGCACGCCCTCGGCGTTTCGCACGGCCAGCCCGCGGCTGAGCATCCAGCGGTAGCTCCCGTCGGCGTGGCGGATGCGGTGCTCGTGCTCGAAGTGCGGAGTGCGACCCTCGAGATGGGCGTCGATCGCGCGGCGGAGCGCATCGCGGTCCTCGTCGTGGACTCGCCGGAACCACTCGTCCGGCGCGGTGCCGACATCGTCCTCGGCCAGACCCAGCATCGACTTCCAGCGCGGCGAGTAGTAGACGACGTCGGTCTCGAGGTCCCAGTCCCAGAGTCCCTCGTTCGCGCCGCGGACGGCGAGGGCGTACCGTTCCTCGCTCTCCCGGAGCGCGCGCTCCGCCCGCTTTCGCTCCGTGATGTCGTGGATGATGCCGTGATAGCCCAGGATCGTGCCGTCGTACGCGCGGCGGACGGTGGACTTCAGGATGCAGTCGATGATCGTGCCGTCCTTGCGACGGAACTGGACCTCGAAGCTGCGGAGCGAGCCGCGGCGCTCGATCTCGGACTGGTAGCGGTCGCGGTCGGCCGGGTCGAGGTAGAAATCCCGGGCGTTCATCCCGGTGACCTCCTCGGGCGTGAATCCGAACAGCTCGTAGAACGAGCGGTTCGCCTCGAGGATGCGGCCGTCGCGGCTGGTAATGTAGATGGCGTCGCGGGCTTCCTGGAAGAGGATGCGGTACTTCTCCTCGCTCTGCCGGAGCGCCTCCTCCGTGCGTCGCCGCTCGGTGATGTCGTGGACGATCGAGAAGAGGAGCTTTCGCCCGCCCACGTCGACCGGCCCCGAGTGGACCTCGACGTCGCGGATGGCGCCGGAGGCGAGGCGGTGGGCGAAGACGAAACTCGTGCAGCTCTCCGCCGTCGCCTGCCGCATGCGTTCGGCCACCTCGTCCGGGGGCAATGAGTTCAGGTCCGTGATGTTGCGGCGCTTCAGCTCGTCCCGCGAGTAGCCGTAGAAGTCCGCGGCCGCCGGGTTCGCGTCGACGATGCGGCCGGTTTCCGGGTCGATCAGGAGCTTGACCGCCCGGTTCCGCTCGAAGATCTGGCGGTAGAGCGCCTCGCTCTCGCGCAGTGCGCGCTCCGAGGAGGTGCGGTCGCCGATGTCCCGTACGACCAGGGCGAACTCGCCGCCGACCAGGCGAGTGAACGAGACCTCGAGCGGGAACGTGGTGCCGTCCCGCCGCGTGCCGATGGCCTCACCGTGCCAGCGACCGTCGCGGGCGCAGGCGGCGGAGACCTCCCGCTCGATCCGTTCCGCTTCCTCGGCCGGATGGAGCGACTTCCAGTCGCGGCCGACGAGGGCGTCCCGCCCGCCCCAGCCGAAGATGCGGGCGTGCGCCGCGTTGACATAGCGGAACCGCGCGTTCGTCCCGACGATCGCCATCCCGTCGCTGCACGCCTCGACGGCGGCCGCGAGCTGGCGCGCGAGGTCGCCGGACGGCCCGGTCGCGGCGGACCGCGCCAAGGGCGCTGGTGCGGCGACGGCGTTGTCGTGCGGGAGGGGTCCGTCCGCCATGCGTGGAGAGTTCCGTCGGCGTGGGTTCACGGGGCCGGGGCCGGCGTCGGTCGCGAAGGGTTCCGGGGCGGCGTGCGCCTTCCACGCGCGCCCGGTCGCCGTCTAAGATATCCCGGTGCCGCCCGAAATTGCAATCGTGGCGTGCCGCCGCCACCGCGGCGGTCACGCGGCGCGGCCGAGCAGGTATTCGCGCTGGACCGTGTTCACGATCGATTCGGCGGCGCGCGGGCGGCCGGCGCGGCGCGCCGCGGCCGCCAGGGCCTCCAGCGTGCCGGGCTCGCGGAACACGCGCTCGAGCGCCCGGCGCAGCGCCTCGGCCGTCGGCGCGGCCAGGGCCGCACCCGCGGCGACGAGTGCACGCGTGTTCCCCTCCTCCTGCCCCGGGACCGGGCGCGTGAGCAGGAGCGGCCGCCCGACCGCCAGCGTCTCGCTCGTCGTGAGGCCGCCCGGCTTGGTGACGACGACATCCGCCGCCGCGACCAGGGTCGGCACATCGGTCACGTAGCCGTGGACGCGGAGCCGGTCGCCCGGGATGCCGCGCGCGGCGAGCCGCGCGCGGGCCGCCGCGTTGCGACCGCAGACCGCGACCACCTGGAGGCCGGGGACGTCGGCCGAAAGCGCGGCCTCCACCGAGTCCTCGACGCCCAGCCCGAGCCCGCCGCCCATGACGAGCGCGACGGGCCGCGCCGGATCCAGCCCGAGCCCGGCGCGCGCATCCGCCGCGTCGGGCGCCGCGCCGAAATCCGACGCGACGGGGATCCCCGTCGCCTCGACCCGGGCGCCGCGGATCCGCCGCCGGACCTGCTCCGCCAGCCCCTCCGTCGCCACGAAGTACCGCGACACGTCCGGCTGCACCCAGTAATGGTGGAGCACGAAATCGGTCACGACCACCGCGAACGGCGGCAGCCCCGGCCGCCCCGCCGCCACCTGGCACGGCAGGAAGTGCGTGCAGATGCACACGTCCCACTCCGCCCCGCGGAGCAGCCGGCGAAACTCCCGGAACAGCACGTACTGCGCGACGACGCCCCAGCGCGCCTCGTTCGTGCCCGGCCGGTCCGTGCGCTCGTAGAGCTGCCGCCAGAGCCACGGCGCCCGCGAGGCGACGAGCTCGAATCCGCCGCCGTACGCGCGCCGCACCCACCCCGGCGCCAGGTCGAGCACGTCCACGTGCTCGACTCGTGCGTCGGGAACATCACGCTCGAACGCGAGCCGCAGCGCTTCCGCCGCCCGCACGTGACCCGTACCCGCCGTTGTGGATACGAGCAGGATGCCCCGCTTTCCGTGCATGCGCTCCTCTCCTCCTTCGGTCGTGACCCGGCCACCGACCGAACGAGTACTACACCCGCGTCACCGAAAGGTAGCGGCACGGCCACGCGCCGGTATCGCCCGCGGCCCGCGCTCGCGCCGCCGCCGGCCGCGACGTAGGTGTCGCGGCCGGCGGACCCGCCGCTTGTTCCGTCGCCGCGCGACGCCGTATGTTCCGCGGCGGACGGCACTCGCCGCCCGCTCGGGCTCCGGCTGCATCGGGAGAAGCGTTGCTGCTCGACCACCTGATCTTCTTCGCCTCGCTGATCGGCATCGCCGCGGCGTTCGCGCGGCTCGAGATCGAGATCGAGGGCGGCGCCGGCTGGGCGAGCGCGCTCCCCACCTGGCGGATCGACAACCGCTGGACCCGGCGACTCCTCGGCGGCAGGGCGTTGACCGGGTACCACCTGTGCGCGCACCTGTTCCTGCTGCTGGTCGGCCACCTGCCGTACGCGATGGCGTTCGTGCGGCCGTCGCTCGCCGCGGAGGCCCGTATCGCTTCGTTCCTCGTCCTCTTCTGGATCCTCGAGGATTTCCTCTGGTTCGTGTACAACCCCGCGTTCGGCATCCGTCGATTCCGGAGGGAGCACATCCCGTGGCACGCGGCCAGCTGGTGGTGGATCATGCCGCGCGAGTACTGGCTCTTGCCGCCCGTCGCTCTCGCGCTGTACGCATGGAGCTGGTGAGAAGCGCCGATGTCCGCCGGCCCCCGATGTGCACGGGATGCGACCAGGCAACGTCCGCCGGCACGCTCAACCCCGAGGGAGGACGTCGATGCGCCCCGAACCTGCACTCCGGATCCGCGAGCTGGGCCCCCGAGAGATCGAAGCGATTCTCGACCGCAACAACGTCGGCAGGATCGCCTTTTCCTTTCGCGACCGCGTGGACATCGAGCCGATCAACTACGTTCACTCCGAGGGTTGGCTGTACGGCCGGACTTCGCCCGGCACCAAGCTGGCGACGATCCAGCACAACTACTGGGTCGCGTTCGAGGTCGACGAAGTCGAGGGGGTCTACGACTGGCGCAGCGTGGTCGTGCACGGCGGGTTCTACACCATCCCGCCCGCCGGTTCGGAGCAGACGGTGGAAGTCTGGGAGCGCGCCGTCGCGCTCCTGCGCTCCCTCTGGCCCTCGATGCTGACCGCCGAAGATCCCGCGGCGCACCGGTGGGTGCTGTTCCGGATCGCGATCCAGGAAGTACGCGGCTTCGCCGCCACCAGCGAACCCGACGCCGGGGGAGCGGCAGGATGAACGAACGCCCCGGGGTCGCCCCCGAGGCGTCTCACGCCGAGCCCGCGACAGACGGCTCAGCCGCCGATGCCCTCCTTGAGGCTCTTCCCTGCACGGAACGCCGGCGCCTTCGACGCCGGTACGCGCATCTGCTGCCCCGTCCGCGGGTTCCGCGCCATCCGCTCCGCCCGCTGCCGCACCTCGAACGTGCCGAAACCGGTGATGCTCACACGATCGCCGCGCCGCATGGCCCGCGCCAGGATGCCCTCCTGCGGATCGAACAGCGAATCCACCACCATCCGCGCGTCCTTCTTCGACAGGTCGCTGCGCGCGGCGAGTTGATCCACGAGTTCGGCCTTGTTCATGCATGCCTCCGTGCAAGGTGAAACGTTCGATCGAGAGAGATCGCCGGGGTGCACGCAAGGACAATGCCCCGGCCCGCCGCCCGGTCCGCCGCCGCTGCGGCCGCATCGGCCCAGCCGAGCACGGCTCTTGCCCTTAGACCACGGCGTAATGCCCGCGACGGCGGCGGGCAAGGCGAGCGCCCCGGACCCGCGTCCGCGGCTCTGTCCCGCCTCATTTTATTACGATACACAGAGTTACACGGCACGGCGGACCCGCTTCCGCCGCGGCCGGACACGATGCACCGACTCGTGGCGAAGCCGCCGCTCTCCGGTCGAGGCCGGCTACGCTTTTCCTGTTCGGTGAAATTTTTTGTCATGGTCCGATCGGACCCGGAGTTGGCGACACCTGACATGAGCCAGAACGGAACGTCACGCGAGAACGGTGATCGGCTCCCGTCGCTGATCGCGGAACGCGATCGGTACCGGCAGTGGCTGGACACGCTCGAATCCGGGCGGGACGAGATCCCCGATCACATCTACGAGCGGATCGCCGCGGACTACGCGGCGCGGCTCGACAAGGCGGTCGAGGCGTTGCGCGAGCACGCGGACGCGCTGGAGGAGCGGCTCGAGGAGCGCCGCGCGGCGCTGGGCGAAGTGGTGGAGAAGCTGGGCGCGAGGCAGGACGAACTGGTCGAGAGCCGGATCCGCCACCGGGTCGGGGAGCTGGACCAGCGGCGCTGGCAGGGGATCGAGCGGGGCCTGATGTCGACGATCCGGGAGCTGGAGCGGCGGCAGGAGGAGCTGGAGGCGGACGTCCGTCGCCTCGAGGAAGCGCTCGACCAGGTCCGGCAGCCGGTGCTTTCCGCCGCCGGCCTGGTCGAAGCGCCGTTCCTCCGGGTTCTCGCGGAGGCGAGCGGCCGGTCGCGGCGCAACGGCGGGAACGGCGGCGCTCGGGGCGCGGACCGCGGCTCGGCCGCCCGGGAGTCCGATCCGACGCGGTCGCGCAAGCCGACCGGCCACCGCACGCGCCACTGCGACGCGTGCGGCACGTTCAACCTGCCCGACGCCGACTTCTGCGAGGGGTGCGGCGGCGGCCTGTAGACGTCCCGGACGAAGGCGGGTCGGGCCACGACCCGGCCCCGGAAACGGAACGCGACCGCGGCGAGGGGGCCGCGGTCGCGTTCCGCGCATCGGCGACCCGTGGCGCTCAGTGCGCCGACGCCGTGGCCTCGACCGTCTCGACCGCGCCCGGCGCATCGGCGGCGGCCGCGGCCGACTCCGCTGCCGGCGGCGTGGCCACGAGGAGCGCCGTCGCCACGAGCACCAGCACGCCGACCGCCAGCTCGACGGCCGACGAGCGACGCAGCCTGGGGATCCCGCTCTCGTCGCCGAGCGACGGCCGGACGCGGAGGAAGTTGTACGCACCCAGGCCGAAGACCAGCGCGATCGCGCCAAGCTTGACCAGCAGCGTCCGACCGTACGCAGTACCGAAGAGCGCGTCGACGCTGCCGAGGTGCATCACGGAGGCGTAGAGGCCGGTCGCGACCAGCACGGCGGCGAAACAGAGCGCAGCCGGCGAGAAAGCGCCGACGAGCGCGGCGACGGCGGGCCCGCGACGCGGCGACTCGAGGCGCAGCGCGGCGGGGATCCCGGCCGCGAGCACCAGCGCCAGCGTGCCGAGCCACCCGCCGGCACCCAGCACGTGCAGCGCGTCGGCGACGACGGCGAGCGCGGCACCCTCCTGCGCCGCGACGGCGTGGCCCGAAAGCGCGGGCGTTACGGCAAGCGCCAGGGCGGCGACCGCCGCCGCCGCCCACCCGGCCCGCCCGGCGCCTCGCGCCGAGCGGAGCCCGACGACCGCGAGCGCCGCGCCGGCCACCTGGATCAGCCACCCGCGGCCCCACGTGGTCCCCGTGATCAGTTCCCGGACCAGCGTGGGTTCCACGCCGCCGAGCGCGCGCGCCTGAGCCAGCAGTCGGAGCGCGGCCGCGGCGAGAAGGAGCCACGCCGCCGCCTCTCCGATCGAGCGGGCCCGGTCCGCGGCCGGGCCGATGAGCGCGTCCGCCGACGCGCCGCTCCTCCGGCCGACCGCGCCGAGCACGATGTGCCGGAACGCGACGCAGCCGATCAACCCCACCAGGCACAGGAACGTGAACCAGCGGATCGCGACGTACGCGGGTGCGTCCGCTCCGAACGCCTGCACGCCGATCGAGCGCGGCGCCGCCCCTGCCCCGGCCGACGGGTCCGCCGCGTTCGCGCCGGAGCCCGCGCCGGCCACACCGGCGGGCGCGCCGGCGACCGGGGCCCGGGCACCCGGCGCGTCGGCGCCGGGTGCCGCCGCGCCGCCCGCACCCGCCTCAGGCGCCGCCAGCCCCGCAGCGCCCGGAGAAATGGCGAAGTCGAAGCTGCCCTGCACCGGGTGCCCGTCGGGGCCGACCACGCGCCAGCGGACCGTGTAGTCCCCGGCCTTGAGCGCCCCCCGCACCGCGACGACGATCACGTTCGCGGAATCCGCCGCCAGCTCCGGCGCCGCGAGCGCGACGGGCTGCCCCTCCGGGCCGAGCAGCTCGACGCGCGTCAGCCCGAGCTCGACCGGGCGGGTGAACGTCAACCGGAGCACGCGCGGCGCCTCGTCGAGTCGCGCGCCGTCGCCCGGCACGGAATGCTTCAACACCTCGTGCGCCGCCGCGTCGCCCGCCATCCCGATCAGCAACGGAAGCGCGAGGAGTACCGCCGCCCACGCCCCGCCGCGCCTCTGCGTCGGTCTGCCCACGATGCCTCCTGGGTGCGCTGGGAGAGCGCGGCCCGGTACGCCACGGGCCGCGCCGAATCGCTCACCTCAAAGGTAAAGTGGGCGGCCGCAGAGTTCCACTCCCCGACGCGACGCTACGGCTGCGGCCCGTCCGCCGCGCGAGGCATGGACGTCGCCCGCGCTTCGCGGCCGCCCCGCAGTGCGGGCACCAGGTTGCCCTGGGCCATCGTCTCCACGGCGTGGCGCACGCCCAGGCGCGCGTCCTCGATCGCGTGCTCCGTCACCTCCTCCGCCCGGTCCCAGCGCAGCTCCGGCCCGTGCCCCGGCGCGATGCCGCCCGCGGCGTCCACGCCGACGCCGTGGTCGTAGACCATCTTGCCGCCCAGGTACGCGCTGTAGGCCACGGCGCCGATCGACGCCAGCCCCGTGGCCAGGTAGCGGAGGCTCGGCTTCCTGCGCCGCATGCGCACGACGGCCATCGCCGTCGCGAGGGCGACGAATCCCATGTTCAGCGTACGGTGCGTGACGAGAATGTCGCCGGCGCGGTCGTCTCGCAGCTCGACCTCTTCCTGGGCGATGAGACCGAACACGCCCGCCAGCGCGCCGGTCGCGGCGGTGAGCGCGATCCCGAGCTTGCCGGTGGCAAGCATCGTCCGGCTTCCCGTGACCTTGCCGATCGCGTCGGCGCCGATCGCGAGCGGCAGGAACGCGATCGGATAGTGGACGAGCGACGGGTGGACCTCCTGGAGGCGGATGGTCATGGCTGGCTCCTCGGCTTGGCGTTCGCGCAGCGGGGAGTGGCGGCCGTTGCGGCCGGGGGCGATCCCCTGCCCGGCGCGTGCCGCGCCGTCCGCCCGCGCGGCGTCGACCCGTCGACGCCCCCCGCGCATCCCCGCCCGACCCATCGCACGTTTGACGCCAGCGGCGAAGGCCGTACGGATCACCGAACGCGGCCATGCCCCGTGCGGAAGCGACCGGGGTCTCGCGACCGCCGCACCGGCATCGTCGTTCGCCCCATCGACTTGCCCGCGCCGCGCCGTGTCGCCATCCTTAGACGGTTGCCCGGTGGCACAGCCCGTTCGTCCACGCCGAGAAATCCGCCCACGGAGGGTTCCTCTTTGTCGTCCGTCACGTCCACGCACGCGTCGCGCGCCGGCCGCGGCATCGCCGTCGCGCTCGTCGCGCCCCTCGCCGTCGCGGCCGCGGCGATCGCCGGCCCGGCGGCCGGCGCCCCGGTGCACCCTGCACCGGCCGCCGCATTCTGTGCCGCGCCGACCGCCGCGACGGGGCCGGACCCGTTCTCGATCCGACTGGTCCCGACCGCCCGCGCCAACGGCGCGTCGGGCACGGTCCGGCTGAGATTCGCCGACTCGCCGTTCGGCGTCGCCGTCACCCGCGACGGCCACCACGCCTACGACGCCGCCTTCGCCGTCGTCGATCTGCCGCCCGTCGCGGACGCCGTCCTCGTGGCCTGGGCCGCCACGCCCGCGCTCGACCGCGTCGAGAAGCTCGGCATGCTCGGACCCGACGGCACGCTCGAAGCCCGCGTCCACTTCAACAAGTTTCTCATCTTCGTCACCGCCGAGCCGTCCGCCGACGTGGACCGCTGGAGCGGGCCGATCCTGCTCCGCGGCATCTCGCCGAGCGGACGCATGCACTCGATGGCCGGCCACGGCCCTTTCGCCGGAGAGCCGTGCGGCTCATGGAATTCGTTCTGATCATGGCCGGCGCCCGGCACCGCCTCGCGGCCGCGCTGGTGGCCGCGACGCTCGCCGCGCCCGCGACGGCCGCCGCCCAGGCGCACGCCGACTCGACGCAACTGAAGCACCAGGGCATGCACCACGGGATGCACCACGGAGCGACGGAGACCGCCGCCGTCTGGCGCATGCCGCCGATGGACATGAGCATGCCGATGCTGCCGTCACTCATGGAGGCCGAGCCCAAGGTCCGGCCGTTCCTCCCCGGCGCCGGCATCGACCCGATGACGCTCCCCGCCGCCGCGTTCCGCGAGGTCGTCGAGCTCCAGGACGGCGACACGCTCGCCCTCGTCGCCGGCCTCGTCCGGCGCACCATCTCCGGCCGCACGTTCGTCATGTACGGCTTCAACGGGCAGTACCCGGGGCCACTCATCAAAGCGCCGCAGAACGCGACCATCGTCGTGGAGTTCCGGAACGAGACGGCGCTGCCGACCGCGGTGCACTGGCACGGCGTACGGCTCGACAACCGCTACGACGGCGTGCCCGGCGTGACGCAGGAGCCGGTGCCGCCGGGCGGCACGTTCGAGTACCGCGTGCACTTCCGCGATGCCGGCATCTACTGGTACCACCCGCACCACCGCGAGGACATCACGCAGGACCTCGGGCTCTACGGCAACATGATGGTCGCCTCGCCCGACCCGGACTACTTCAATCCGGTCAATCGCGAGGAGATCGTCATGCTCGACGACCTGCTCGTCGACGAGGCGGGGCTCATCCCGTACGGCACGGAGACCGCGACGCACGCGCTCATGGGCCGCTTCGGCAACGTGATCCTGCTCAACGGCGAGCCGGACTACGACCTCGAGGTCCGCCGCGGCGACGTCGTCCGCTTCTTCTTCACGAACGTCTCGAACACCCGCGTCTTCAACCTCTCCTTCGACGGCGCACAGGTGAAGGTGATCGGGTCGGACGTCGGGAAGTACGAGCGGGAGGCGCGCGTCGAGAGCATCGTGATCGCGCCGGCCGAGCGTTACATTGTGGAGGTGTTGTTCGATCGCGCCGGCCCCGTCACGCTGACGAACCGGATCCAGGCCATCGACCACTACCGCGGCGAGTTCTACGCGCACGTCGACACGCTCGGCACGATCCGGGTGTCGGAGACGACGACCGCCGAGAGCCACCGCGCGGCGTTCGAGCGGCTGCGCGAGAATCCCGAGGTCATCGCCGAGATCGACCGCTACCGCCCGTTCTTCGACCGGCCGGTCGATCACACGCTCGAGATCGGCGTCGACGTCGGCGCGCTACCGCTGCCGCTCCTCCAGATGATGGCGGTCGACACGTTCTACTACCACCCCGTGGAGTGGAACGACGTCATGCCGATGATGAACTACCTCTCGACCGGCGTCGACGTCCGCTGGTTCGTGCGCGACGTCGCGACCGGCCGCGAGAACATGGACATCGACTGGCGCTTCCGCGTCGGCGACATCGTGAAGCTGCGGATCCGCAACGAGCCGACGTCGCTGCACCCGATGCACCACCCGATCCACATCCACGGCCAGCGGTTCCTGATCCTCGAACGCGACGGCGTGCGCAACACGAACTTCGTCTGGAAGGACACGGCCGTGATCCCGCTCGGCTCGACGGTCGACCTGCTGGTCGAGATGTCGAACCCCGGCGACTGGATGCTGCACTGCCACGTCTCGGAACACCTGGAGACCGGCATGAAGATGGTCTTTCGCGTCGCACCCTGATCGTGTCGGGCCGTGCGGCACGAGCGGGCGGCCGGGGCATCGCCCCGGAACCCGCCGCTCGATCGTTTCCGTCCCACCTCCACCGGAGGAACCTCACATGAAGTCGATCACCCGAAACGTCCTCGCCTCGCTCGCGGCCGGCGCGCTCCTCGCCTCGGCCGTCGTCGACGCCGCCGCGCAGCAGCGGCCGGCGGGCGAGGAAGGCAGCCGGAACATCGAAGTCCTCGCTCACATCCCGCTCGGCGCGCCGCTCAGCGTCTCGGACGTCGAGCTCGAGCAGGAGATCTCGCGACCCTTCGCCTACGTCGGCCGCATGTTCGTGCACGGCTTCGACATCATCGACCTGCGCGATCCCGAGAACGCGAGCGTCCTCTACCGCTGGCGCATCGAGAACGCCGAACTGCACCAGGGCACCGGCATGATGGACGGCAAGCAGTTCAAGCACGACGGACGCTACTACTACGTCCAGTCCACGCAGTTCGGGCAGGGCGGCCCGGACGCCGACCTCGGCGCCATCGTCTTCGACGTGACCGGGCTCCCCGACGTCAGCAAGATCAAGGAGGTCGCCCGCATCCGCGCGCCCGACCTCCCCGGCGGGTTCCACAACATCTTCATCTACAAGCACTCCGACGGCCGGCCGCTCCTGATCACGACGACGAGCGGCCCGCACGCCAACATCTACGACCTCTCGGCCGTGATCCGCGGCCGCGACGGCCTCATCGGCAAGGTCCCCGTGCCGGAAGGGATGTCGGACCCGTTCGGCACCGGCGGGTTCTACCACGACATGTACGCCGCCTACGACCCCGCCACCGGCCGGGACAAGTTCTACGGCGGCGGCTCCGGCGGGTACCACGTCTACGACATCACCACGCCCGAGAGCCCGACGCACCTCTTCTCGATCACCGGGATGCCGCTCGTCCCCTGGGGTCACACGTTCACCCCGACGCCGGACGGGAAGTACGCCGTGGGCGAGGTCGAGCACCAGTACGCGCCGCTGCGCATCTTCGACCTCCAGCCCGGCCAGAGCGGCGAGACGCGCACGATCAACCGCTCGATCGGCGCATGGACCGCGAACTGGAAGAACCTCTCCCACAACCACGAGGTCCGCTGGCCGTTCGTCTTCGTCTCCGCCTACGAGGACGGGCTCCAGATCTTCAACATGATGGATCCGACCGACCCCTACACCGTCGGCTTCTACGACACCTACTCCGGCCCGCCGGCCGTCGGCATGTGCGGCGACCGCAAGTGCAACGGCGCCTTCGGCGTCGACGTCCGCAACGCCGACGGCCTCATCGTCATCAGCGACATGACCACCGGCTTCTGGGCCTTCCGCATGGACGGCTTCCAGGGGTGGAACGGCGAGGACTGGGGGATGCCGAACATCTCCAGCGTGCAGGACTGGGACAACGGCCCGGTCCGGCGGCCGAAGGTCACGACGGACGACGACGCCTGAGCGATCGCACGGCACCGCCGCGCACGACACCCCCGGCGCCGCGGCGCCGGGGGTGTCGCACGGGTGCGCGCCCCGACGCAACGGCACGACGGAAACGCCCCACAGCGTCGATTCGCGCGGTGGGGCGTCTTCGTGGCCGGGTCGAGGTCCGGCCGCGTTCGTGGGCAATTCCGCGGGCATTTCGCCTACCCACGTGCCGACCGATGGGGCGAATACTCGAGCGGAGGGCCAGGGACTCGAACCCTGAAGGGCTTGCGCCCGGCGGTTTTCAAGACCGCTGCCTTACCAATTAGGTCTAGCCCTCCGAAGCCTTTACGTCCATCGAAATCTAACGGAAGCGTCGGGTCGAGGCCAGTGGCGAGCACGGCGCCGCGCGC
>DASVDG010000028.1:0-13667 GCA_036381255.1 Longimicrobiales bacterium
GGCACGAGCTTCTACCTGCCGCAGGCCGGCGGCCAGCCGCTGCTGTGGCAGCACCTGTTCTGGTTCTTCGGGCACCCCGAGGTCTACATCCTGATCCCGTTGCAGATCGGCGCGCCGGACATGGCGTTCCCGCGGCTGAACATGGCGTCGTTCTGGCTGGCCGTGCCCGCGGGGCTGCTCATGCTGGCGGGCTTCTTCGTCGAGGGCGGCCACGCCGGCGCCGGGTGGACCTCGTACCCCCCGCTCTCCGCGGTCTCCGAATACAGCGGCGTCTACAACGGACAGGTGCTGTGGACGTTGAGCATCATCATCCTCGGCTTCTCATCGCTCATGGGAGCGGTGAACTACATCACGACCGTCGTGAACATGCGGGCGCCGGGGATGACGTGGACGCGGCTGCCGCTCACGGTCTGGGCGCTCTTCATCACGTCGATCCTGGTGCTGCTCGCGATCCCGATCCTGGCCGGCGCGCTGATCCTGCTGCTCTTCGACCAGGTCCTGGGCACGAGCTTCTACCTGCCGCAGGCCGGCGGCCAGCCGCTGCTGTGGCAGCACCTGTTCTGGTTCTTCGGGCACCCCGAGGTCTACATCCTGATCCTGCCGGCGATGGGCTTCGTCTCGGAGATCATCTCGGCGGGCTCGCGCAAGCCGGTCTTCGGCTACCCGGCGATGGTCGGCGCGATGGTCGCGATCGCGTTCCTCGGCTGGATCGTCTGGGGGCACCACATGTTCCAGAGCGGGATGAACCCGCGGCTCGGCGCGACGTTCATGGCTACGACGATGGTGATCGCCGTGCCGTCCGCGATCAAGACGTTCAACTGGCTCGGCACGATGTGGCGCGGCGACCTGCACTTCCACACGCCGATGCTGAACGCCGTCGCGTTTGTCGCGATGTTCGTGATCGGCGGGCTGTCCGGCGTGTTCCTCGCCTCGACCGCGGTCGACATCTTCCTGCACGACACGTACTTCGTCGTGGCGCACATCCACTACGTCCTCTTCGGCGGTAGCCTGTTCGCGATCTTCGCCGCGATCACGTACTGGTACCCGAAGATGTTCGGGCGGATGATGAACGAGCGGCTGGGCAAGATCCACTTCGCGCTCACGTTCATCTTCTTCAACCTGACGTTCTTCCCGATGCACAACCTCGGCGTCGGCGGGATGATGCGCCGCATCTACGACCCCACGCAGTACGAGTACCTCCAGCCGCTCCAGGAGACGAACACGATGATCAGCATGTGGGCGTTCTCGCTGTTCGCCACGCAGTTGATCTTCGCGTTCAACTTCGTCTGGAGCCTGTTCCGCGGCGAGAAGGCGCCGGAGAATCCGTGGCGTGCGAACACGCTGGAGTGGACCGCACCATCGCCGCCGCCACACGGCAACTTCGCGGAAACGCCGGTGGTCTACCGCGGCCCGTACGAGTACAGCTCGCCGGAGTCGGAGGAGGACTATCTGCCGCAGGACCGGCCGCCGGTCGAGAGGACGACGCCGGCGCCGGACCTGGTGCCGGCGGGACAGTGAGGAGAGGAGCGAACCGATGAGCCACGCCGCAAGCATGGCGCTGGAAGGCCAACGGCCGATGTCGGGGATCGGCGTCTACAACCAGAAGTTCGGCATGTGGGTGTTCCTGCTCTCGGAGGTGATGTTCTTCACGGGGCTGATCGGCTCCTACATCATCCTCCGGTTCGCACACCCCGAGGCGTTCGCGGCGCCGGGCGCCGTGCTGAACGTGCCGCTGACGGCGGCGAACACGTTCATCCTGATCGTCAGCAGCGTGACGATGGTGAAGGCGTTCGCCGCGATCGAGTCGGGCGACCAGGCCGCCCTCAAGCGCTGGCTGCTGGCGACCGTCGTGCTCGGCGTCGTGTTCCTGAGCATCCAGGGGATCGAGTACTACAAGCTCGCGGAACACGGCTTCGTACCGATGGTGTCGCTCTACGCCGCCGACGGCGGGCCGCTGTACGGGATGACGTTCTACACGCTGACGGGTTTCCACGGCGCGCACGTCAGCATCGGCGTCGGCTGCATGATCTTCACGACGGTGAAGGCGTTCCGGGGCCGCTACACGCAGGAGAACCACGGCGGCGTGGAGGTCATGGGCCTCTACTGGCACTTCGTGGACCTGGTCTGGATCATCCTGTTCACCATCGTCTACCTGATCTGATCGCTATGGACCGCCACCGCCGCGCCTGCCGGGCGTCCGAGCGCGCACGATGCGCGAGGCGGGGCCTCACCCGAGGTGGATGCCATGGAGCACGTGGAGAAGCAGCCGCCGTACATGATCGTCTTCGCATCGCTGGGCGTGTTGACGCTCATCGAGGTCGGCGTCGCGTTCGTCGGCCTGCCCCGGGCCTACACGATCGTGGCGCTGATTCTTCTGGCGATCTGGAAAGCATTGCTGGTTGCGTTGTATTATATGCACTTGAAGTTCGAGCCCCGGGCGCTCTGGCTGGTCGTCGCGTCGCCGCTGCCGTTGGCGGCGATCCTGGTCATGGCCGTGCTGGCGGAGGGGTGGTAACCGCAGGAGTCGTTCTTGAACGCAACATCGGCGATGTCCGCAGTGGCGGACCGGCAGGACGGCGCGTCGGCGCAGGCGCGCGTGGACGCCCCGCGGGCCGCGCGGGGGAAGGACCGCCTCCGGGCCTACTTCGAATTGACGAAGCCGGGGATCGCCCGGCTGTCGGTGCTCACGGCGGTCGCCGGATACTACATGGCGGTCGACGGGCCGATCGACTGGGTGCGCGTGGTGCACCTCGTGGTCGGCACGATGCTGGCCGCGAGCGGCACGAACGCGCTGAACCAGGTGGCCGAGCGGGATGTCGACGGCCTGATGCGGCGGACGCGGGTCCGGCCGCTCCCCTCCGGCCGGCTCCAACCGCAGGAAGCCGCGCGGTTCAGCTGGGGCACCGCGATCGTCGGGCTGGTCTATCTCGCGCTCTTCGTCCACCCGTTGACCGCGCTGGTGGTGGCGGGCAGCACGGTGAGCTACGTCTTCGTCTACACGCCGCTCAAGCGACGGACGTCGCTGTCGACGATCATCGGCGCGGTGCCGGGTGCCCTCCCGATCCTCGCCGGCTGGACCGCGGCCGGCGCCGGTGTGAACACCGTCGCCTGGTCGTTGTTCTGGATCCTCTTCCTCTGGCAGCTCCCGCATTTCCTCGCGCTCGCCTGGCTGTTCCGGGACGATTATCGGCGCGGCGGGCTCGCCATGCTCAGCGTCTTCGACCCGGACGGCGAACAGACGGGCCGCCAGGCGATGCTCTACGGCTTGACGCTCCTGCCGGTCAGCCTCCTGCCGACGCTGTTCGGGCTGACGGGCGCGACGTACTTCTTCGGCGCACTCTTCCTCGGCACCGTGTTTGCGGGGCTGGGCGCGGCGATGATGGTCCGCCGAACGGAGAAGCGCGCGCGGCGCCTCTTCCTCGGCTCGATCCTCTATCTGCCGGCGCTGCTGGTCCTGATGGTGGTGGACAAGGTCCCCGGCTGATCGCGCCCGGCACGGCGCGGGCCGCGCCCACCGGGGTCGTCGTCCACTCCTCGAGCCGCCGAACCGGCCATCTCCGGCCGGCTCGGCCGGCAATGCCACCACGCACCTCCACCTCGAACCAGACGAGATCATGAGCCACGGTCTCATGAACGGAATGTTTTGGGGCGGCGTGCTGCTGAGCGCGATCCCGGTCCTCCTCGGCGTGGGGATCGGCGTCTACGCACTGCGGCGGTTCCTCCAGGACCGGGCTTTGCGGTCCGGCGATCCGTCCCGAGACTGAAGTCGTACGACGTCGCGCCGGACGACCGCGTCCGGTCGTGGCATCCCCCTCCCCGCACCAAGGAGGAAACGTGGCAGATCGCAATTCCACCGTGGCCCGCGGCCTCATGGCCGGATTCCTGGCCGCGACGACGCTCGCCGCCTGGTTCCTGGTGATCGACCTGATCGAGGGGAGGCCGCTCTACACGCCCGCGTTCGTGGCGAGCGCGCTCATGGGGCGGGAGACGGTCGAGATCGGGTTGGGGATCATCCTGGCGTACACCGCACTGCACTACGCGGCGTTCCTCCTGATCGGCATGGGGGTCGCATGGCTGATGAGCAAGCTCGAGACCGTGCCGAGCTTCCTTCTCGGCCTGGTCCTCGGCTTCCTGCTCTTCGACCTGATCTTCTACGCGGGCGTGGTCATCACGGGTGTAAACGTGGTTGAATCGCTCGGCTGGCCTGCGGTCCTGGCGGGGAACCTGCTCGCGGGGATCGTCCTGATGGGGTACCTCCATCTCGCCGGCGCGGCGCCACGCGTCTCCTGGTGGGAGGTGCTGGGCGAGCACCGCATCCTCCGGGAGGGCATGGTCGCCGGGCTGCTCGGCGCGATCGTGGTCGCGCTCTGGTTCCTCATCTTCGATGCGGTCGCGGGGCGGGTCTTCTTCACGCCCGCGGCCCTGGGCTCGGCGCTGCTCTTCGGCGCCCGCAGCGCGGCGGAGGTGCAGGTCACCGCTGCCACGGTCCTGCTCTACACGATCATCCACGTCGGCGCGTTCCTCGTGATCGGGCTCGTCGCCGCCGCGCTCGCGCTCGCGGCCGAGGAACAGCCGCCCATCCTCCTCGGGATGATCCTGATCTTCGCGGCGTTCGAAGCGCTCTTCATCGGGATGCTCGCGATCTTCGCGACGTGGATCCTGGGGACCCTCGGCTGGTGGAACATCGCCGTCGGCAACCTGCTGGCCGCGCTCGCGATCGGCGCCTACCTGTGGGGCGAGCACCCGGCGCTGCGCCGCGAGATCAGGGAGTTGAGCGGCCCGTCGCTGGAACACCCGGCATGAGGCCGGACCGCCGGACCGGCCGCGCAGCGTGTGCCGGGTGAGCGGGGTCGTGCGTCGGCGGGCCCCGGGAGCCGGGTGACTGGCCGGGGCCGGGTGACCGGCAGAATCGGCCCGGTTCGATCCGAGCGGCGCGGCTCGGGTCTAGGCGGCGGGCCCGCGGCGGACGTCGTCGGCGGATGGGGCGCGGCGCAGCCCGAGGAAGCGCCGGAGGTTCCGCAGGTAAACGGCGAGTCCGACGGCGAGCAGCGCGAAGGTCGCGGCGAGGAGCAGGGTAGCCAGACCGCCATCGCGCCGGTACCCGAGGTAGGCCCAGACGGCGAAGCCGGCGCAGAAGACGATACCCGTGGAGATCAGCCCCTTGTGGAACGGGATGAGGGACATGGGCGCCTCCCGATGCGAGGAGCGAGGGAGAGTTCGGGCCCGGCCGCGCGCGCGGCCGGGCCCGACGAATGTCGTACGGTCGGCGTCGGCGGCCGGGCGCCGCCGGCGCGAGCGGTCACACGTACGGCAGCACCCGGAAGAGCAGGATCAACGAGATCACCATGAGGATCGCCAGCGTCAGCGGCGCGACGAACACCCACGAGAAGACCTTGCTGTCGAACTTCAGGTGCATGTAGAACATGACCACCAGGATGAACTTGGCGGCCGACAGTGAGACCAGGATGTACGCGAGCGCGGCCTCGAGCGCGGGCACGTAGAAGACGGCCACCTCCGCCGCGGTGATGATCGTCAGGATCGCGGCGATCATGACGTACGTCTTCGCGCCGGGATGCGCGTGTTCTTCGTGCGCGAGCGGGTGCTCGGCGCCGGATCGGTTCTCTGCCATGCGACCTCTCTACTCCAGCAGATACACGAGGGTGAAAATCGCGATCCAGACCACGTCGACGAAGTGCCAGTAGAGGCCCGCGACCTCGACCTTGAGCGCGTCCTTCTGCCCGATCCGGCCCCGCAGCGCCTGCACCCACAGGACGAGCAGCCAGATCACGCCGATCGCGACGTGGGCTCCGTGGAACCCGGTGAGGACGAAGAACGACGAGCCGAACACGTTCGTGCCGAGCGTCAGCCCTTCGTGGAAGAAGTGCGTGAATTCGAAGGACTGGAACCCGAGGAAGATCGCGCCGAACGCGGCGGTCATCATGAGCCAGAGCAGCGTACCCTTGCGGTCGCCGCGCTGCACGGCGGCGAGCGCGAGCACCATCATGAGGCTGCTCATGAGCAGGACGAACGTGCTGATCGACGTCAGTGGGATGTTGAACACGTCGGTCGGGAACGGCCCGCTCACGCTCTGGCTCTTGTAGACCATGTACGTCGAGATGAGCGAGCCGAAGAACAGCGACTCCGACCCGATGAAGGTCCAGAACCCGAGCTTGAAGTTGTCTAGCCCCGTCGCCGTATAGTGGTGTTCGGACGGAGCGGCGCCTGCGTGATTCACGTGTTGCTCTCTTTCCCGAATCGGTCTTCCGTACGTGGCGCGCTCACCCTAATGCTTGAACAATGGCTCGAACGCCCAGTTCATGATGCAGAGCGCGACGAAGATCGCCCCGAGCACCGGCGGCCACCAGAGCTCCGTCATCATCAGGATCAGGGACACGTTGATGCCCGCTGCCGTGACGATCGGCCAGAACGACGGCGACGGCAGGTGGATCGGGTGCTTCGGGTTCTCGGCGACATCGACGGCGGACACGCCGTCCCAGAGCGGCTCGCGCGTCTTGACGTCGGGCAGCTCGGCGAAGTTGTACTCCTGCGGCGGCGATGTCGTGGCCCATTCGAGCGTGTGGGCGTCCCACGGGTTGTTCCCCGCGGGCTCGCCCTTCTTCAGGCTCCGGATCACGTTCCAGGCAAAGACCAGTGCGCCGATCCCGGTGAGGAACCCGCCGATCGAGATGACCAGGTTCAGCGTGCCGAGGTTCAGCTCGGACGAGTAGGTGAAGATCCGGCGCGGCATGCCGAACAGCCCGGCGAAGTGCATCGGGAAGAACGTCAGGTTCACGCCGATGACGAGGAGCCAGAAGTTCAGCTTGCCGATGCGCTCGTCGAGGAAGCGGCCGGTCACCTTCGGGAACCAGTGGTAGAAGCCGGCGAAGAGGCCCATGACCAGGCCGCCGACCAGCACGTAGTGGAAGTGGGCGACGACGTAGTAGGTGTCGGTCTGGTGCAGGTCCGCCGGCGGCGAGCCGTGGTGCACGCCGGAGATGCCGCCGATCGTGAACATCGCGACGAACGCGATGCAGAACAGCATGGCGGTGGTGAAGCGGATCGTGCCGCCCCACATCGTGGCCAGCCAGTTGAAGATCTTGACGCCCGTGGGGATCGCGATGATCAGCGTGCTGGCCGCGAAGAAGGAGTCCGCGATCGGGCCCATGCCGACGGCGAACATGTGGTGCGCCCAGACGCCCCAGCCGATGAAGCCGATCAGGATCCCCGAGTACACGACGAGGTTGTAGCCGAAGAGCGGCTTGCGCGTGTGTGCCGGCAGCACGTCCGAGATGATGCCGAACGCCGGCAGGATCAGGATGTAGACCTCGGGGTGGCCGAAGATCCAGAACAGGTGCTGCCAGAGCACCGGGTCGCCGCCGGCGGCGACGTTGTAGAAGTTCGTGCCGTAGAAGCGGTCGAAGCTCAGGAAGAAGAGCGCGACGGCAAAGACCGGCAGCGCGGTCACGATCAGGAAGCTGGTGACGAAGCCCATCCAGGTGAACAGGGGCATCCGCATCAGCTTCATGCCGGGCGCGCGCAGGTTGATCACCGTGGTGATGAAGTTCACGCCGCCCATGATCGATGCGATGCCGAGGATCTGGATCCCGACCGACCAGAAGTCAGCGTTGAGCCCGGGCGTGTAGGTTTCCGACGTGAGCGGCGCGTAGCCGAACCAGCCCATGTTCGGCGCGGCGTCGAAGAGGAAGCTCACGTTCAGGAAGATCCCGCCGAACAGGTAGATCCAGTAGGAGAGCGCGTTCAGGCGCGGAAACGCGACGTCGCGCGCCCCGATCTGGAGCGGGATGAGGTAGTTGAAGAGCGCGACGGCAATCGGCATACCGACCAGGAAGATCATGGTCGTGCCGTGCATCGTGAAGATCTGGTTGTAGAGGTCCGCGCTCAGGAAGTCGTTCTCCGGCTTCATGAGCTGGACGCGGATCAGGAGCGCCTCGAACCCGCCCACGAACAGCCAGCACAGGGCGGTCACGGCGTACAGGATGCCGATGCGCTTGTGATCGACGGTGGTGATCCAGCTCCAGAGGCCGGTATGATCGTCGGCCGTCGCGCCGGTCTGGATCGTGGCTTCCGCAGTGGCCATCTATCGTATCCCGCTGGATTGCGTGAGTGCTGCGATCAGTCTATCGCGATCTCCCCGACCCGCCGCCTCAGTCGAGGCTGGACAGGTAGGCGACCAGTGCTTCCACGTCGGCGTCGCTCAGGTTCGGGAACGCCGGCATCTTGACGCCCGGCTTCAGCGCGGGCGCGTTCCGGACCCAACGCGCGAGGTTCTCCTCGGTGTTCTCCATGAGCCCCGCGCCGATCGCCCAGCGGCTGCCGACCCCGGTCAGGTTCGGGCCGATCCGGCCCATGGCCGGCGTGCCCGTGATCGAGTGACACGCGGCGCAGCCGGTGCGCATGAACACCTGGTAGCCTTCGGCCACGAGCGCTGCCTCCTGGCCCGGCTCGGCGCTGGCGGGCGCGGCGGCCTCGGCCTCCGCGACGGCCTGCGGCACGGCGCGCGTGGTGTCCGTCATGGCGGCGACCCACGCCGTGAAGTCCTCGGGCGACTGCGCAGTGACGCGCATGCGCATGAGCGCGTGGGACGTGCCGCAGAACTCCGCGCACTGACCGTAATAATCGCCCGGCTCTTCGACCGTGAAGTACAGGACGTTGAAGTTCCGCCCCTCCGCCTCGCCCGGGGCCAGGGCGACCTTCGGGTAGTTGTAGCGCTTCCCGCCGAGCTGCGGTACCCAGAAGTTGTGGATCACATCCACGGACGAAAGCCGTACCTCGACGGGCTGACCCACCGGCAGGTGCAGCTGGTTCGCGGTCGTGACGCCGAGCTCCGGGTAGCGGAACTCCCACCACCACTGGTGACCGATCGCCTCCACGACCAGCGGCTCGCCCTCGGGCGGCTCGTAGGTGTAGAAGATCGTCCGGACCGTGGGGATCAGGATGAAGACCACGATCAGGGCCGGGCCGAGCGTCCAGGCGATTTCGGCGATGTTGTTGCCGTAGATCTTGCGCGGCTCGGCGCCGGGCCGGCTTCGGTAGCGGATCAGGATGTAGACGAGCGCGCTCTCGACGATGACGAGAACGAGCATCGTCCACCAGAAGATGCCGTAGAACAGGTCGTTGATCCGGACACCGAAGTCGGTGACGGGCTCAAAGATCGACTGAGGATAGTTCTCAGGGGCACATCCAGCCCACACGACCGCCAGGGCGGCCAGGGCGAGAGTCTGGAGCGCCTTGCGCCATTCAGAGGACATTCACTCCTCGCTAAGCCTTCTAGCCTTCTCGTGCGCCGGGTTTGACGGGGCGTCAGATTACACCCCAAGAGGCCCGGGGTCAAGTTCTCGACGGAAACCGTGCCTTCGCGGCCGCCCACCAGGCCACGAGCGCCATCCACAGCGCGGCGCCGACGACGAGGTGCAGGGCGCGCATCCCGTTCGGCAGGCTCATGTGGATGAGCCCGGCGGCCACGAGGACCTGCGTGACCACGAGGGCGAGGCTGGCGCCGGCTCCGATCCGGATCGCGCGGGGCGCGCCCCGTCGAACCGCGGCGACCGCCGCACCGATCACGTGGAAGAAGAGCAGGTACGCCAGGACCCGGTGCGTCCAGTGGATGTGAACGAGCGATCCGCCCGCCGGCATGATCGAGCCGTTGCAGAGCGGAAATCCCTGGCAAGCCCAGGCAGCGGCGCTCGGTTCGGTCTGGGCGCCGACCAGCCCCGTGTTCGCGGTGAGGGCGCCGAACGTGACGACGGCGAGTCCGAGCGCGGCCGCGACGGTCGCCGCGCGCGCGTGCTTGCGGTCGGCCGCCGGGTCGTCCGATCCCGGCCGGCCGCCGCTGGCGCGGACCGCCGCGAGGACCAGCGCGCCGAGCATGACCAGCGCGTTCACGAAGTGGAGCGCGGTGATGCCGGCGGGCAGGTCGAGCTTGACGGTGATGGCGCCGAGCACGACCTGCACGCCGAGGAGGACGAGTGCCACGAGCGCCGGCGTCGCGGCACCGGTCGCGCCGCCGAGCGCACCGCGGCGGTGCCGGATCGCGGTCACGGCGACGAGCGCGATCGGGAAGATCAGACCCGCCGCCAGGAGCCGGTGCGTCCACTCGATCCAGGTCGCGAGGTCCGCGGGCGGGATCAGGCGCCCGTTGCACAGCGGCCAGTCATCGCCGCACCCCAGGCCGGAGCCGGTGATGCGGACGATGCCGCCGAAGACGACCAACAGGTAGCAGTAGACCGCCGCGAAGGCGGTGAGCCGGGCGAAGCGGCGACGGACCGCGTCTTGCACTTCCGTGCCGCCGGTCCCGGCCACGGTTTGCACGGGCATCATCGGCTCCCGTGAAGGTTCGCACACGGACCTCCCCGGGGCACTGCCCGCCGTCGGGTCGGTCCAAGTCGGTGTATCGACGTAATATGGCCCCGAAACGCCACGCGGGCCAGCCCCCCGCGCGGCCTGGTGTACGCGTTGCCGGGCCGGCGGGTTCCATATACCGTGCCGGGTGTGGATTTGCGCTTCGATGTGCTCGTTCTCGGCGGTGGCATCGCCGGATCGGCGGCCGCGCTCGCGGCGGCCGGGCGCGGCCGCCGCGTCGCGGTGGTGCACGCCGCGCCGGGCGTGACGGCGCTGGCGGCCGGCGGGTGGTCGGGTCCGTTGCCGGAGGGCCTCGGAGCCGCGCTGGAGCGGGCCGGGCTGCCGTACGCGCCGGCCGGCGCGCCGCTGCCGCACCCGACCGGGCGGGTCGACCGTTACGACCGGGCGGCGCCGGCGCAACGGGCGGCGGCGCCGCTGGCCGGCGCGCTGATCTGCGGGATCGTCGGCCTGCCGGGTTTCCGCGCTGCGGCGCTCGCACGGGTCTGGGGCGCGGGGGCGGGTGCGCCGGCCGGCGCGGTCGTGCTCGAGGCCGGGCGGGTTCCGCCGGGCGGCTGGTCGCCGGCGTCGCTGGCCGCGCTGCTGGAACGCGAACCGGGCCGGCTCGCCGATGCGCTGGCGGACGCCGTGCGCCGGTCGGGCGCGACCCGCGCGGTCTTCCCTGCCGTGCTGGGGATCGAAGGTGCGGACGGCGTGCGCGCCGCGCTGGCATCGGCCGCCGGCGTGCCGGTCGGGGAGGCGCTCGGCGTGCCGCCATCCGTGCCGGGCTGGCGGCTGGAGCGCGCGCTCGACGCGGCGCTCCGTGCGGCCGGCGTGGAGCGCGTGCGGGGGCGAGTCGTGGACCGGCAGGTGGACGGGCGGCGCGTGCGGGCCGTGCTCGTGCGCCCGCCGGCCGCGCAAGGCACGGATCCGATGCGGATCGAAGCGGACGCGTTCGTGCTCGCGACCGGCAAGTACCTGGCGGGCGGGATCCGCGCGGGCGCGCGTTTCGAGGAGCCGGCGCTCGGCTGCCCGGTGCGTGTCGACCACGTCGGGGCGACGTTCGAGATCCCGGACCCGCTCGCGCTGACGCACGCCGAGCGCAGCGCCGATCAGCCGCTGCTTCGCGCCGGCGTGCGCACCGACGATGCTGCGCGGCCGATCGGCGGCGGCGGCGACGTCGTCTACGAGAACGTCCGGATCGCCGGCTCGGTGCGCGCCGGCTGGGACGCGGCGGCGCCCGGCCTCGGCCACGCCGCCGCCGACGGCTGGCGCGCCGGCGAGCGCGCCGCGGGGGAGGCGTGATGCGACGCGCCGTCGCCTGGCTGAACCTGGCGTGGCACTTCGCGCTGCACTGCGTGCGGCTGCCGTTGCGGCCCCTCCGCCGCGCCCGCGACGTCGACCGGTTCCTGGAATCCGTCCGGCCCGAAGGCTACGTCCCGCTCCCGCCGGAGGTGCGGGACGCGTACCCCTCGTTCATGGCGTGCGTGAATTGCGGCGTCTGCACCCTGGCGTGCCCGACGCTGCGGGAGCTGCCGGCCAGTGCGTGGGAGGAGGCGTGGGCGTTCGTGGTCGGGCCGTCGCGCTCGATCGACCGGGCGCCGCTGCTGGAGGCGCCCGCGTGCACCCGCTGCGGGGAGTGCGAGCTGGCCTGCCCGATGGACGTGCCGATCCCGGTCCTCGCGGGGATCGCGTCGCTGGGCCGAAGCACGCGCGCGGACGCCGCGTCGTCTGCGCCGGGTCCGGCGCAGGGGCGGCGTCCGCGCGAAGCGTGCGGCTAGCCTGCGACGGCTACGGCTCGCAGATCCGGCCGATCGGCACGAGCCGGCGCTCCGGGTCGGCGCGCCCACTCGTGATCGCGTCGTACACCATGTCGCTGAACGCCTCGGGGAGCTCCAGCCAGCCGCCCAGCCGTGTCTCGTTCGGCCAGTACGGGCGGACGGTGGTCGTCCCGTCGTCCAGGTGGAACGCGATGAAGTACCGTACGCCGGACACGGGGCCGGGCTCGACCGTCTCGGCGTCCAGCACCATGCCCACGAGCTCCTCGACCTGGGCGGAGTCCGTGATGACGCCGAGTCGGTAGATCGGATTCCCGGAGGCGTAGACCTCGACCGAGTCGACGGCGCCCTCGATGTCGAAGAGATCTGCGCCGCGCGTGGCGTTCGGGTTGTAGTCGGCCTCGTAGAGGTAGATCCGGTCCTCCGTCTTCGCGGCGAGCCGGAACCCCGGGGAGTAACCGTTCACGATGTGCAGCGGCGTGTCGGGCTCGAGGAACGCGGCATCGCCGTCGACGGGCTGGTAATTGCGATCGTCCACGTTGCCGAAGAGCATGAACTCGACGGTCGCGTACTGCTCGCCCAGATCCGTGTCGACGAGGTCGCGGCCGGCGGAGAGATCGATGCCGAGATAGCGGATCCCGTCGACCATGACGAAATCGACCCAGCAGATCTGGTCCGACCCGGGTGGCTCGAGGTCCGTACTGCACGCGGCCAGGAGCAGGGCGATGGGGGCGAGCAAACGATGCGCACGCGGCGACCTTCCGATGATCATCGGCTTCCGTCCTGAAATCTCGAGGGGCGATTGAGGCGGGCGGCCGGGACGCGACGCCATCCGAGCCATCGGACGTCGCTCGGCGCGACGCCGGCCACCGGTCTGCAACGAACGAATATGCCAAAGTATGACGCGGCGGACCAGTGCGGTGGCTGAAGTCGTTCGCGACTGAAGGACGCGGCGCGGCGGATCCGGCGGCGCCGCCCCCTTGCGGATGGACCCGGTCCGCGGCGATCATGCGGCGACGCGACCCGGTCCCGCGGGCGTGCGGCCGGCACCCGGCGGCGCTTCGTGCTCCGCATGCGGGCGCGAAGCCGCGCGGCCGGCGCCCGGCCTCCACTCGTGACCCCGAGCGAACGATGACGAGACACCTTCTCACGCTGGCGCTCCTCCTCGCCTGGACGGCCCCGCTGATGAGCCAGAACGCGCCCACGGACCGGCCCCGCGCCCGGGAGGCGGGCGTGGTGGTCGGGATCCTGCCGCCCGGTCCGCTGAACGCGATCACCGATGTCGCCGGCGTACGCGTCGGCCACGCGACGGTCGTCGAGGGCGACCGGGTCCACACCGGCGTCACCGCGATCCTGCCCCACGAGGGCAATCCCTTCCTGGAGCGCGTCCCGGCGGCGATCCACGTGGGCAACGGCTTCGGCAAGCTGCTCGGCGTGACGCAGGTCCGGGAGCTGGGCGAGCTGGAGACGCCGATCCTGCTGACCTGCACGCTGTGCGTCTGGCGCGCGGCCGACGCGATGGTCGAGTGGCTG
>DASVDG010000029.1:0-45980 GCA_036381255.1 Longimicrobiales bacterium
GCGCCTTACGCGCATCGTCCTCGCTCACCACCTGGCCGTCGAACAGGTGCACCTGACGGTCCGCCACGTGCGCGTAGCGCGGATCGTGCGTCACCATGCAGATCGTCGCGCCCTCCGCGTGCAGCTCCTTCAAGAGATCCATCACCGCCGACCCGTTCTTCGAGTCCAGGTTCCCCGTCGGCTCGTCCGCCAGCAGGATCAGCGGCTTGCCCACGATCGCACGCGCCACCGCCACCCGCTGCTGCTGGCCCCCCGACAGCTGGCTCGGATAGTGCCGCGTCCGGTGCGCCATCCCCACCCGCTCCAGCGCCGCCTGCACCCGCTCCTTCCGCTCCGAGCCCGGCATCCCCCGGTACGTCAAGGGCAGCTCCACGTTCTCGTACACCGTCAGGTCGCCGATCAGGTTGAACGCCTGGAAGATGAAGCCGATCTCACGGTTGCGGATCCGCGCCCGCTCGCTCGACGTCAGCCCCGAGACCGGCCGGCCGTTCAGCGTGTACACGCCCTCCGTCGGCGAGTCCAGCAGCCCGAGAATCGAGAGCAGCGTCGTCTTGCCGCACCCCGACGGCCCGGCGATCGAGACGTATTCCCCGCGCTGGATGTCCAGATGGATCCCCGAGAGCGCGTGCGTCTCGACCTCATCCGTGTAGAACACCTTCGTCACGCCTTCCAGCTTGATCAGCGACTCCGTCGCACTTTGCATCATCGTCTCCTTCTTGCGGGGCGGAACCGCCGGCCCGACCGGCCGACGGGGGCGGGCGGGGCCGGTGCCCCGCCCGCCGCGATGGGCTCGCCTACTTGATCCTCACGCGGTCGTACTGGTCCCAGGCGGACATGTCGGACAGGATCACGACATCGCCCTCCTGGAGGCCTTCCACGATCTCGATCGTGTTGACCGACGCCCGGCCGAGGAGGACCGAGACGCGGATGGCGTGGCTGCCGTCCTCCGTCAGCTTGAACAGCCCGACCCGGGTCTCGGCCTGGCCGTAAGCCGGACGGCCGACGTAGAGCACGTCGTCCAGCCGCTCGACCTCGATGGTGCCATCCACGCTCAGGTCGGGGCGCGCGCCGCGCGGCAGCTCGCCCTCGAGCGTGACCTCGACCGTGACCGTCCCGTTCGTCACCGACGGGTCGATCCGCAGGACTCGCCCGGGCACGATCCCGTTGCGCGTGTCGATCTCGACCGGCTGGCCGACCGTCACGTCCTGGATCTGCGTCTCGGGGATGCGCAGCTCGGCCTTGAGCCGGCCCGGCTGCACGATCGCGCCGAGCGTGTTCCCCGGGATGACCCACTGCCCGACCTCGAGGTCCATCTGCTGGAGCACGCCGTCGGCCGTGGCGCGGATCTGCATCGATTCGACCTGCCCGCGCTGGAACTCGGCGATCGCGCGCAGCCGCTCGACCTGCTCCCGCTGCACCTGGAGCTGCCCGTCGATCGACTCCGACAGGATCCGCAGCCGCTCGTTCTCCACGTCCAGCCGGATCTTCAGCTCCTCGACCAGCCCCCGCGCGTTCTCCAGCTCGATCGTCGAGACCAGCCCGTCCCGCGCGAGCTCCTCGTTCGTGCGCACCTGACGCAGCGCCTCCTCGTACGCACGCTGCGCCGTCGCGACCGCCGCCTGCTGGTTCAACCGCTGCGTCTCCAGCGTCGTGCGCAGCTCGACCAGCCGCGCCTGCGCCGCCGTCAACGCCTGCTCCGCCTGCAACGCCTGGATGTTCACGTCCGGGTTGCTCAGCTCCAGCAGCAGCATCCCCTGCTTCACCCGTGTGCCGGGCTGCACGTGGATCCGCTCCACCCGCCCCGGCGTCAGCGTCGTGATCCAGCGGATGTCTTCCGGCACCAGGTTGCCCGGCCCCCGGACCTGCCGCACCATCGGGCCGCGCTGCACCGTGTCGGTGAAGATCACGGACCGCTCCACCGTCGGCGCGGCGGGCTCCAGCCGCGCCAGCGCCAGCGTGACCAGCGCGATCGCCGTGATCGCCAGGCCGATGTAGACGTAGCGCCGCCGGTTCGGTCGCTTCTCTCGTGGGATGTCCATTCTCGCCGTTCCGTTTCAGGAGCGCCGCCGGTCCGGCGCGCTCGCCGTGGTGCTCATGCAAAGGTTCGTGCCAGGCCGGAAACTCCACCCAAGATACGACAGCACTTCAACATACGCGATCCCGCCGCGCCGCGGGCCGCCCACACCCTGCGCGATTCCGGGACTGCGCATCCCATTCCCGGACACCCGCCCGGCCGCCGGATACCCGACCCCCGACGCGGCGCGGGACCGTGCCCACGCGCGGCCGCGCTTCGCGCTCATCTCCCCGCCTCGCCCCGCAGCGGCCGGCCGACCGCCGCCTCCAGCGCGACGAGCGACTCGTGGAACGTGTAAACCGCATCGAGGTGGTCGCGGCTGGCGAGGGCGTGGTCGGCCTCGGCCTGGCTGAGCTCGATGAAGTCGCCGGCGCCCAGGCGGTAGCGCCGGCGCGCGAGGCGGAGCTGCTCCGCGGCCGCGGCGGCGTTGCGCTCCTCGAGCGTGACGCGGCGGTACGCGGTCTCGAGCGTGAGCAGCGCCTCGGCGACGAGGGTCCGGCGCGCCAGCTCCTCGGCGCGGCGTTGCTCGCGCGCGTCTTCCGCGGCCACGCGGGCGGTCTCGATCTGGCGTCGCCGCTCGAAGCCCGAGAAGATCGGCACCGAGATCCGGAGTTGCGCAAAGAGCGGCTGCCGCGTGAACTCGAACGGGAACACGTCGTTCCCGGCGATGAGCTCCGCCTCCTGTACCGGCGTGAGCGTGTATGCAGCGGCGCAATCCATCGGCCGGTCGGGGAGCGGCGTGGACAGCCCGGCGGAGATCTGGTTGATGAATTCGCAGTTCTCGATTTCGGCGAGCGCGCGGTTCCGCGCCCGCCCGATCAGGTACTCGTCGCTGCCGACCTGCTGCGTGAAGCCGGACCAGCTCACGGAGAGCGAGAGCGACGGCAGGAACGTGCTCCACGCCGCCCGCTTCGCGGCGTTCCCCGCCGCCTCGGCCGCCCGCAGCGCCCGCAGCCGCGGGTGATCGCCGAGCGCTTCGGCGATGAGCTGGTCCACGTCCCAGCGCGGCTCGAACACCTCGAACTCGCTCGTCAGCTCGATCTCCCGATCGAACTGCACGCCCAGCACCTCCATCAGCCGGAGCCGCTCCGTCCGAACGAGGTGTTCGGCTTCCAGCAGCGCGACCTCCGCCCGCCCCCGCTCCACCTCCGCCTGCTTCACCTCGAGCTGCGTCCCCGCGCCCACCCGCGCACGCGCCAGCGCCAGCTCCTCGTTCTCCCGCGCGCTCTCCAGGTCCGCCCGCGCCAGCTCCACCGCGTCGATCGCCCGCAACACCGCCAGGTACTGCCGCGTCACGTCCAGCTCCAGCGTGCGCGCCATCGCCTCGATCGCCGCGACCGTCGACTCCCGGCTCGCACGCGCCTCCCCCAGCCGGAACAGCGTCGCCGCCGAAAGCTCGTAGCCCAACGAAAGCGAGTAGCCCGACGAGTAATACTCCGGCACCCGCGAGACGCCGACGTCCCGCAACGCGGGGTCCACCAACGGCTGACCCTCGCCCTGGTACCCCAGCCTCAGACTCGCGCTGCTCCTCGGCAACAGCGACGCGTACGCCTCACGCACTCGCCAGTCCGCCTCCGACTCGTCGTTCGCCAGCATCCGGAAGTCCGGGTTGTTCCGCCGAGCCAGCTCGATCGCCTCCTCCAGCGTCAGCGTCGCCGGCTCCTGCGCCCGCGCCTCCGTCGCGCCCAGCGCCAGCAGCGCCGCCAGCGTCGCGGCCCGGCGCCGAAGATTCGTCTTCCTGTCCATCGACCGCACCGTCTCCTTTCCTCACTCGGGGAACCACCGCCGCGCTCGCGCCTCGGCGGCCCCGCCTCTGTCCGCACCCCCGGACGGGCGGTGCGCCGCCCCCGCCACGCACCGCCCACCGGCAACGGCCGCCGCCACGACGAAAGGCGCGTGCCGAACCGATGCGATCACGCAAGTCATTGATGCAACACATGATCGAGCAATCGTCCCCGCGGGCGCCGGACGCTTTCGCTGACCGGTCGCGGGATCAGCCGTCCCGTCAGCGGACACCCGCGGCCGCACGACGCTCGGGGCCCGCCCCCCACGAACCGGGACCGGTGACCCACCGCCGGTTGCGGTCCGGCGGTGGTCCCGCCCGGCCCCCGCAAAGCTGGACCGGCGTCCGCAGCTACAAGCCGGCGCACCCGCGGAGCTCGACCACTGACCACTGACCACTGACCACTGACCCGCCCACCGAACGTGGAGGAACCGGGGATGTCCGCCGACCCGGCCTGGCTCCGGGGCGCGATGCCGTTCCGGCTCGGTGTGCGCGGGAACGGGATTGGGGCGGCGCTAGGGGGAAGGTTCGCGGGAAGGGGTCGGGCAACGGTTGCGGCGATGGGGGTGGGAGAGGCGAGCGCCGAAGTGTGTGGGGCCCGGGCGCCGCAGCGTCGAGGTGGAGGGCGCAGGCGGCGGGGGCCACGTTCGGGGCATGTCGGCTGCGGGGCGGTCCCGCAGCCGGATCAGGTCGTCGGTCCCCGCCTCGCGGCGCGCACGAAGCGCGGCGGATGTCCCATCGGCGGGACAGTGCGGGGCAGGTCTGCCCCGGCCCCGGGCGCGGGGCGAGGCCGGGGGGTGGGGCGGCGACTCACCAGCTCACGGTGCCCTGCCGGGACGTGTCGATGTCGTCGATCCGTCCCGACCGGAACAGGAACGCTTCCATGTTGGCGGTGAGCATGTCGCGCGCGGATTTCTCGCGTACGTCGAGGCCGTAGTGGTTGATGAGCGCGGTCTGCTGCCGGAGCCACTGGTCCCAGCAGCGCTGGCAGATGGACTGGTGGACGCGCTCGCCGAGTTCGTTCCGGAACGGCGGCCGCGCGAGCTGGGGCCCGGTCTGGTCGCAGCGTACGCAGGTGATCTCCGCCATGAGTTCTCCTTCGGGTCGCCGGCGAGTGAGCCGCCGGTTTCGTTGCCTGACAGCCGTGTACGGTCGTAAACTACACGGCGCTACGTGAGTGTCTACCCCCGAGTCCCCGATCCGTTGACGCCCGCCGGATGAACCGTGTCTCCGTCCTCGTGCTGCTCATCGCCGGCCTGAGCTGGGGCGTGGCGCGGCCGTGTGCGGCGCAGGAGGCGCTGGTGCTGGGCGGCGGCGGGTCGCGGGGCCTGGCCCACGGCGGCGTGGTGGTCGGGCTGGAGCGGCTGGGTCGGGATCCGGAGCTGGTGGTCGGAACGAGCATGGGCGCGGTGATCGGCGCGCTGTACGCGGCGGGCTACGCACCGGCGCGGATCTGGAACATCGTCGCGGGCGAGGACTGGCCGGCGCTGTTCACGCCGGTGGCCTGGGTGGTCGGGCCGGACCGGGAGCCGAGGGAGCCGTTGCTCGCGCTGGGCGCGGACGCGACGCCATCCGGACTGGTCCCCGACTGGCGGATCAACCGTCGGCTGGTACGGCTGCTGTTCGAGGCACAGGCGCGGAGCCGGGGCGATTTCGACCGGCTGCCGCGGCGGTTCCGGGCGGTGGCGGCGAGCCTGGAAACGGGCGGGGCGGTGGTGCCGGCGGAGGGCGACCTGGCGCTCGCGGTCCGGGCGAGCATGGCGGTGCCGGGCGTGTTCGCGCCGGTGCGTTGGAACGGCGAGTGGCTGGTCGACGGCGGGATCCGCGACAACCTCCCCGTAGCGGTGGCGCGGGCGCTGGGCGCGGAACACGTCGTCGCCGTCGACGTGATCCGTCCGCCGCCGGCGCTGGAGGAGACGGACCCGCTCTCGATCGGGCTCCGCGGATTGCGGCTGCTCCTCACCAACGCGGTCCCGGACACGGCCGCGGACGAGCTGGTGCTGCCGCGCATCCCGCCCGAATTCCCGGAGGCCATCTTCCCACGCGATCCGCAGCCGCTGCTCCGGGCGGGCCTCGAGGCGACGCTCGAGACGCTGGCCGCGGACGCGCGGCGAGCGCCGCGCCGCTCGCCGCTGCCGCCGCCGGCCGCGGTGGGAGCGCTCGAGGTCGTGGGCGGCGACCCCGCGATCCGTGCGCTCGCGCGCGCGGCGTTCGGCGACGTGGCGCCCGGCCGTTTCGATCCTGACGCGGTCCTGGACGCGGTCGACCGGCTGTACGCGACGGGCCTGTTCACGGGCGTCTGGCCGTCGATCCGGCCGGCAGTCGGCGATTCTGGCCCGGAATATGCAACGACCACTGCCGCTCCCCGGCTGCTTCTCCAGTTGGCGACGATCGAGCGCACGCTCCTTGCCGGCGCGGCGGGTTACGACAACGACCGCGGCGGGCGGCTATGGGCGGCGTTCCGACACCGCGTCTCGCTCGGCGCGCCGGCCGAGCTCGGCGTCGAGGCTTCGGGTGACCGCCTCGAGCGGTGGGCCGTCGTTTCTGCGAGACTCTTCTCGATTCGCCACCCGCCGCTGGCGTGGAGCCTCGGCGGCGGCTTCCGCGAAGCGGACGTGCGGCGGTTCGTCAATGATGACGTCGAGGGCGAGACCCGTGTGCGGCGGACGGGCGGCTGGGCGGGCGCGGAGCTGCGCTGGGTCGCGCCGGAGCTGGCGGCGGCGCTGCTGCTTCGCGGCGAGCGGATCGCGGTCGAGGCGGGTGACGACGGCATGGCGTGGGGCCCGTTGCTGCGGGTGGGCGGCGTGGAGTCGGCGGTCCGGGTCGTCGGCCGGGCGCCGCTGTTCGAGGCGGAGGCGCGCTGGGGCGCGTTCGACTACCGGCGCGTCCGGGCGGGCGGCTCCGTCGACGGCCGGCTGGGCCGCCTCCGGCTCGCGGCCGCCGCGGATGCGGCGCACACCGCCGGCAATGCGCCGCCGGACGCGCTCCCCGCGCTGGGCGACGACCGACTGATGCCCGGGCTGGAGTGGGGCGAGATGCGAGGGCGTACACGAGTGGTCGGCGGCGTCGACGTCGCTTACCCGATCCCGTTCGAGGGATTCGTCCGGCTGCGGCTGCGCGGCGGCGCGGTCGACGACCCGCTCGACCGGCCGGGCGCGGGCGCGCTCGGGCTCGCGGGCGCGGAGCTCGGCGCGATCTGGCCCACGCCGGCCGGCCGGCTGCTCCTCGCCGTCGGCGCGGCGACCGATGGCGGGTGGCGCGTGCACGTAAACGTCGGGCCGCTGTTCTGACCCGGAGGCCGCTGTCGATGAGCACGGAGGCGACCATGGTTGAGTCGCGCCGGAGAAAACGCGGAGTCCTGCTGGCGAGTGCCGGGTTCGCCCTCGCGCTCGGCGTCGGGCTGGCGTTCAAGCTGCTCGGCATGTCGCGGGTGTCGTACGCGGAGCTGGCGCTGCTCCTGGTGCTGATGATCGCCGTGCAGTCGACGCTCTGGCTGATCCCGCACCTCGGGCTCGACCACCGCCTCACCTGGGACCGCCACTACCTGTGGGTCCCCATGACCGCGGCGGCGGTGCTGCTGAGCGTGTACACGCTCGTCGTCGTCGAAGCGCGGCTGGTCGTGCTGATGGGCTGGCTCGTCGCGCTCCTCTTCGTCGCCGGCGTGGCCGGGTTCCGCGCCGTCGTCGGCCTGAGCGCGCTGATGACGGCCGCCTACTTCGGCGCGATCTACTACCACTACATCCAGGGCTATCCCCTGTCGCTCGCCCTCGAGACCGCGAGCGTCGGAACTTTCATGCTGGTCAGCCTGTACGCCGGCGTGGTCTTCGAGCGGCTGCGCCGGGAGCGCACCGAGATGCGGGCGCTCCGGCGCCGGCTGGCCGCGCTCGCGCAGACCGATCCGCTGACCGAGCTGCCGAACCGGCGCCGCTTCGAGGAGCTCCTGCGCGCCGAGCTCGCCCGCATCGAGCGCTACGGCGGCCAGTGCTCGCTGGTCATGATCGACGTGGACTTCTTCAAGAACTACAACGACGCGCTCGGCCATCTGGCGGGCGACGTGATCCTGAAGGAGCTCGCCCGGCTCATGCGCGACGAGCTCCGCCTGAGCGACGTGCTCGCGCGCTACGGCGGCGAGGAGTTCGGCGTGATCATGGCCAACACGCCGAAGGACGAGGCGTACCGCGCGGTCGACCGGCTGCGTCGCATCATCGAGGAGCACCCGTTCCGCGGCACCCACGTGCTGCCCGGCAAGCGGCTGACGATCAGCGCCGGCGTGGCGAGCGCGCCGCAGGACGCGCATTCCTACGAAGAGCTGGTGCAGCGGGCCGACAGCGCGTTGTACGCGGCGAAACGCGAGGGACGCAACCTCGTGCTCCGGGCGGTCGTGTCGGGGTGAGCGGAGGCGGGCCGGACGTGTCGCACGAGAACGAGGTCGCGCCGATGCCGGCGCTGCGACTCCGCCCGCTGGATCGGCGCGTCGTCCGGTACTGGCGGCTCCGACTGGCGGCAGGCGCCGGACCGCTCGCCGCGGCGGCCGGCACGGCGGCGTGGTCGTGGCGCGGGGCGATCGCCGCGGCGCTCACGGCACTCGCCACGCTCGCGGTCGGCGCCGTCGTCGTCGCGCTGCTCCCGCCGGCCCGGTACCGCGCCTGGGGATTCGCCGTCCGCGACGACGACCTCGTCGTCCGTCGGGGCGCGCTCTGGCGCACGACCAGCGTCGTCCCGCACACCCGTATCCAGCACGTGGACACGCGTCACGGCCCGATCGAGCGGCGCCTCGGCCTCTCCCACGTCGTCGTCCACACCGCCGGTTCGGCCGGCGCCTCGCTCCGCATCCCGGGCCTCTCGCTGGACGACGCGGAATCGCTCCGTGACCGCCTGGCCGCGCTCAGCGGCGGCGATGACGCCGTCTGACCGCCAAAGCGTCGCGGGCGCCGTCGGCGCGGCGCCCGCGGCGGATGGCCCTCCCGGCGACCCGGTCGAGCGCGCGGCGCCCGGAGGCGCCGCATCGGGCGGCGTCGCCGAGCGGATCGACGCGCCGGCGCCGCACCGGCTCCACCCGCTCACGCTCATCTTCGAGGCGATCCGCATCGCGCGCGTGTTCGTGCTCCCCGCCATCGCGGGCGCGCTCCGCGCGGCGGACGATGGCGTCGGCCGGACCGTCACCGTCGGCCTCGGCATCCTCGCCATCCCGGCGCTCGCGTCGGCAGTGGCCAAGTACATCGGCTTCCGCTACCGCCTGGCCGGCGACGAGCTGGTCCTCGACTCCGGCCTGCTCCACCGCCGCCGGCGGATCATCCCGCTCCCGCGCATCCAGAACGTCGACGTGCGGCAGAAGCTGCTCGAACGGGTCTGCGGCGTGGCGGAGCTGCGCATCGAGACGGCCGGCGGCCGCACGACGGAGGGCGTCCTCGCCGTTCTCGGCCGCGATGCGGCGCATGCGCTGCGCACGGAGCTGCTCGAGCGCCGCGACCGCGCGGCCGACACGGCCGCGCCGACCGCGCCGCCCACCGAGACGCTGGCCCGCCTCTCGACCGCCGACCTCGTGATCGCGGGCGCGACCGCCAACGAGATCGGGCTCGTCGCCGCGGCGCTGGCCGGCGCGCTCCAGTTCGTCGAGGACGCCGTCCTCCGCGCGCTGCCGGAGGCCATCGACCCGGCGACGCTCGTCCCCGCCGCGCCGGCGCTCGCGGTCGCGCTCTTCGCCATCGCCGCCGTCGCCCTGCTGCTCGTCGCGGGATGGCTGCTCTCCGTGGCCGGCTCCGTGATCGGCTACCACGGCTTCACGCTCGAACGCGTCGGCGGCGAGCTGCGCAAGCGCTACGGCCTCCTCGCCCGCCGTGAAGGGAGCGTCCCGCTGCGCCGCGTGCAGGCCGTCCGCATCGAGGAGTCGCTGCTGCGGCGGCCGTTCGCGCTCGGCGCCGTCCGGATCGAGACCGCCGGCGCCGCGCCCGGCCGACGGCGCGCCGCGGCCGAGGCGTTCGTGCCGCTCGTCCGCCGGCGCGACGCGGCGCCGCTCATCGCCCGCATCTTCGACGGATTCGACGCCGCCACCGTGCGACTGCGCCCGGTCCACCCCCGCGCCCGGCGGCGCATCTTCCTCCGCCTCGCCGCGCCCGTCGCGATCGCCGCGGCCGCGCTGGCGCTCCTGCACCACGCCGCGTGGCTCGCGCTGCTGCTGCTCCTCGCGCCCGCGCACCTGTGGGCCGGCCACGCGTACCGCGCCCGCGGCTACGCCGTCGAACAGGGCCACGTCGTCGCGAGGGACGGCGTGCTCAACCGGATCACCTGGATCATCCCGGTGCGGAAGATCCAGACGCTGCACGTGGTCGCGACGCCGTTCCAGCGCCGCAACGGCCTCGCCACGCTCGTGGTCGACACCGCGAGCGGCGGCCGCGGCGCCGCGAGGATCCTGGACATCGCCGCCGAAGACGCGTACGCGCTCCTCGAGGCGCTCGCACGGCGGGCGGCGTGTCGCGAACCTCGCTCCGGGGCGTAGGGCCGCTACGGCGCGCCGTCGTCTACCACTCCGGCTCGAACTCGTTCAGGCACACGACGCCCGCGGTCTCGACGCGCTCGAACCGCCCTGTGCCCCGGTCCGCGCGCCAGGCGTGCTCGATCGCCGTGAGCACCGCTTCCTCGTCCGCCCGCGCAATGGCGACGATCGCCGGGTCGAGCGCGACGTCTTCCGGCTCGAGGGGCGTGCCGGCGCCGGGGCGCGGCGCACCGCACAGCGCGAGGACCACCCAGCGGTCCGGACCGAGCTCGGGCAGCTCCAGCGCATCGGTCACGTCCCACAGCGGCGGGCCGGCGTCCCCGCCGGCCCGTCGGGCCAGCCACAGCAGCCGGTCGCCGCCCGCCGAGACCTCGGCGATCGCGTACCGCGCGGTGTCCGCCGTGCCGAGCGTCGTGCCGCGGTGGATCTCGATCCCCTGCGGCAGCGGCGGGTAGCGCGTGCCCACCCAGTCGCCGCTCGCCACGGCGGCGGCGGGCGCGCCGGCCTGCCGGGCTTCACATGCGCCCGCGCCCAGCAGGCCGGCCAGCGGCAGCGCCGCGGCCGGCCAGAGGGTGGCGCGGATCCGTCGAAATGCGCGGTCACGGATCATGGGCTCGGTCTCCTTCCCGGTATTCGTTCGGCCGCATCAGCAGGGCGGGCGCGATCGTCGCCGTCGGCTCCGACGGGACGATGATCGTCAGGTTCGCCAGCCCCCCTGGCGGCAGGGTCCCGGATATCCGCGTCGTACCGTTCGCGAAGGTGATGCCGTCGGAGAGGATGATCTCCACGGTGCCGACGCCGTCCGGCGCGATGACGGCCTGGACGCCCAGCGTGTGCTCACCGGGGATCAGGTTGTTGAGCGCGAAGCTGTTCGCGGCGCCGATGTCGGTCGTGCCGATGTGGATGCCGTCCAGGAAGACGGCGAACGCGTCATCGGCCGCGCTGCCGTTGTCCCGCACCGTGATGCTGCCGGAAACGTTCTCTTCCTGGATGCACGGGAACGGATCGATCCGTTCCTTGTTGCGCACGATCTCGCCGTTCGGCACGTACTCGAGGTGCAGGTGCGGCCCGGACGTGTCGCCGGTATTGTCCGAAACGGCGATCGGATCGCCGCGCTGGACCTCCTGTCCGACGACGGCGGTCGTGGATTCGAGGTGCGCGTACAGCGACGCCGAGCCGTCCGTGTGCCGGACGATCATGTAGAGGCCGTAGCCGACGCCGTCGCCCTGGTTGCGGATCCGCTCGATCCGTCCGTCGGCGACGGCGAGGACGGTCGTGCCCGTGGGCGCGGCGAGATCCGTGCCCCAGTGCATCCTCGTCGTGCCCTTCGTCGGGTGAACCCGCTCGCCGTAGGGACTCGCCACGGGGAATTCGCCGTCCAGCGGGTTGCCGATGAGCGCCGCCTTGCACTCCGCCGGGTCGCCGGCCTGGGCGAGGCCGATGTTCCACGCGGCGCCGCCGAGCGCCGAGGCGGTCGTCGACACGCCGCCGGGCGTCGTACCGATCATGAACAGCGCCTCGAACTGGCCGTCCGAGCGGCGGGCATCGGTGAACACCCATGCGGGGAGCGTCGCGGTGAGCGTGCGCGCCGCCGGGTCGTAGACGGATGCGATGAGCTGGAAGTTGTCCAGCACCTCCATCCCGATGTCCTCGTAGACCCGGGCGAAGAGCTCGGGCCGGTGCCCCGTCGGGATCGTCATCGACGCCGGCACGGAGAGCACGGCGGTGAAGCGGCCATCGTCCGGGATCGTCGTCCCCGCCAGCAGCCGGACCTGGTAGGAGGTTCGGCTCCCCACGCGGAAAAGGTCCTGGAACTCGATGAAGTTCTCGAGCGCCGCTTCGTCCTCGACGCGGGCGACCTCGACGACCCGCTCGGTCTCGAAGAAGCCGGCCGGGAACTCGAAGCGCGCCAGCTCCGGCACCTCGACGGTTCCGCCGGCCGGCCCGAGCGTGACCCGGCCGCCGGCGCGATTCGCCTCGATCCGGATGTCGAGGAACGCGCCCGGCGCACCGGCGTTCAGGACCGTGAGCGCCGAGCCCTCACGAAGATCGACCTCCCGCTCCAGATCCGCAACCTGTTGCGAGAAGTCGTTCGGGCCGAAGACGAGCGTGCTGTCGACCCAGATCCACGCGCTCGAGACCCGCTGTGAACCGTCCTCCGCGCCGTTGCGGATCTTCAGCACGAACGGCGCCTCGAACGACGCGAAGTCGGCACCGGCGACCGTCACGCTCTCCGGCGTCGGCACGCCGCGGGCCCGCAGGAAACGGCGGGGGCCGAACAGCACGTCGCCGCCGGTCCCATCCGCGGCGACAGTGGCGAACTGCGGGTCCGGCCGATCCTCGACGCCGGTCGGCGCATCGCCACACGCCGCGATCACGGCGACGGCAAGGATCGTCGTGACGGGGAGCAAACGCCGCAAGACCGGTCTCTTCATGGGACGCCTCCAAAGAGGTGAGAGGAGGAACGAAGAGCGATGCGACTGAAGCGATGGGGAGAGGGGATTACATCGTACGCAAGCGGATATCGGCCCGCAAGCTTCTTGTTCGCGGGCCGTTCGATCCGTCGGCAGTGCCGCGCGACCCCGATGCAGGGCCGGCGCTAACGGAGGCGCGCCAATGCAGGTCAGCGACCGGGCACCCGGCTGGCGATCCCGGCGCCGGCGCGCGCCGCGCGGCCGTCAGCTCGGGCCGGGGGACGCGCCCCGCCCGAGCCCGACCCGCGCCGCGCCGGAGACGTCGTCGATCTCCGCGGTCGCCAGCCATTGCAGCACCCGCTCGACGTCCTCGGGGCGGGTGCGGTGGTTCATCGGGCAGACCCGCAGCGCGTACCGCCCGTGCAGCCGCGTCGACGAGATCATGCCGACGCCGCTCTCGAGCAGCCGCGGCACGAGCGCGGCGTTGATCCGCTCCAGCTCCGCCTCGTCGTCGACCCCGGCCGGGCGGCGGCGGAAGCAGACGATGCCGAGCGTGGCCGGGGCGAGCAGCTCCAGCTCCGGCGCCGCCTCGACGACGCGCTCCGCGTGCAGCGCGAGGTCGAGCGCGTTGTCGACCGCCTGCCGGAACGCCGCGAGTCCGAAGTACTGGATCGAGATCCACAGCTTGAGCGCGCGCGCCGCGCGGGTGAGCTGCACGCCGCGGTCCGCGAAGTTGACCTCCGCCCCCGCCACGGCCGCGTCCTGGAGGTAGTCCGGAAGGATGTGGAAGGCCTCGTGCAGCCGATGGCCCCGGCGGACGAGCAGGCAGCCGGCCTCGAACGGCTGGTACAGCCATTTGTGCGGATCGAGCGTGATGGAGTCCGCGCGCTCGATCCCGCGCAGCAGCGCGCGACCGCGCTCGGTCAGCGCCGCGAAGCCGCCGTACGCGCCGTCGACGTGGAACCACAGCCCGCGCTCCGCGCAGAGGTCGGCCAGCTCCGGGAGCGGGTCGATGGCGCCGGTGCTCGTCGCGCCGGCGTTCGCCACCAGCAGGAACGGCCGCCGACCCGCGCGGGCGTCCTCGTCGACGGCCGCCGCCACCGTCGCGGGGT
Organism: Longimicrobiales bacterium; assembly: GCA_036381255.1. Taxonomy (GTDB): domain Bacteria; phylum Gemmatimonadota; class Gemmatimonadetes; order Longimicrobiales; family RSA9; genus CALBZE01. Next base: position 13,877 of record DASVDG010000029.1, read on the forward strand.
CGAGCCGGAACGCCTCGTCCACCGGGAGCAGCCGGAGCTGGTCCCGGCGGAACCCCAGCACGCGCGTCGCACGCAGGACCGACGAGTGCGCTTCGGCCGAGAGGTACAGCACCGCATCGCGGCCATCCTCCCCGAGCACCGCCTCGCGGGCGCACGCCAGCGCCGTCAGGTTCGCAACCGAGCCGCCGCTGACCAGCACGCCCGCCGCCTCGTCCGGGTAGCCGAGCCACGCCTTGAACCAGTCGAGCACGACCAGCTCGACCTCGCTCGGCCCGGCCGACGCCAGCCACGTACCCTGGAAGATGTTGTAGCCGGCGGCGATGAAATCGCCGAGGATCCCCGGCCACGTCGGGCAGCCGGGCACGTACGCGAGGAAGCGCGGGTGGTCGACGCGCGCCGTGTACGCCACCACGTCGCCGGCCAGGCGGTGGAGGATGCGGTCGAAATCCCGCGGCGCCTCGGGCGCGGGCTCGCGGAGCCGCGGCTCCAGCTCCGCCCGCGCGATCCCGCGCCATGCGGGCTCGCGGTCCAATCCGGAAATGCGCTCGACCAGCAGGTCGACGACGCGGTAGCCGAGACGTCGCATGGTCTCGGCATCGAGTTCGAGCGGGTCGCCGGGCAGCGGCGGGCGCGAATCGGTCATGGTCACCTCCGCCGGGGAGTGTGCGCCCGACGGTGGCCCGGGTCAAGCCCCGCGGCGGCCCCGGCGGATCGGAACCGAATGCGCCCGCCGCACGCCCTTGCCCGGCGCTCGCGGGCGACGGCCCGCGCGCGGCCGACCGGGCGCACTCGCATCATTGTCGGGCCGAAGGGAGAACGTGCCGGATGAGCACGAGTCGGCGCCGGCCGGCCGCACGCTGTGGCCGGCCGGCGCCCGCGGAAGGAGCTGCGCTACTCCTCGGCCGTGATCGCCGCGCCGCCCGCCGCGGCGATCAGAGAGAGGATCGTCGCGAGCAGGATCCACCAGATCGCGGTCGACACCGTGCCGGCCACCTGCTCCGCCGTCTGCGGCGCCTCCCGCCGGACCTGCTCCGCCTGGAGCTGCACCTGCCGCTGCGTCTGCCGGATCTCGCGCGCCGCCCGCTCCGCCTGCGCGCGACTCATCCCCCGCTGCTCGAGGACCGCCGCGATCTGGCGCTCGCTGTCGCCCGCTGGAACCTGCGGCACACGACCCTCCTGGATCGCCGCCGCGCCCAGCTCGCTCGCGCCGCCGACCGCCGACGCCAGCGTCTGCCCCGCCACACCGAACATCCCGCCGAGCAGCGTCGTCACGCCCGTCGACAACGCCCACAGCGCGATGATCACCGACAGACCCCAGACCAGCACGCCGTGCAGCACGCCGTCCAGCCGCGTCAGGATCCCGGCGAAGTGCCCCGCCGCGAGCCCGCCGACGAACAGCGAGATCAACCCGGTCAACACCGCCCACACGCCGGCGCCGATGCCGACCTCCTCGAGCGTGCCGCCCGGCCCGAACTGCAATGCGCCGAACCCGATCGCGAGACCGATCATCGACAGGATGATCTGCGTCACCACCGCGATCACCAGCCCCGCCACGATCGCGCCCCAGCTCAGCCGGAACCCCACGAACTCGAACGCTTCGTCCTCGTCGATGCGTTCCACGTGTTCCGCCATACCGCACTCCTGCTACGGGGACCACCCCTCCGCTCGATGCCGTACCGCACAAACTCATGGCGCAAGGAGCGTTCCGACGCGATCACGGGGGCTGCCGCCGGCAAATACGAAGGCGCCCGCGGGGAGCGAATCCCCGCGGGCGCCCGGTCTCGCCTCGCGCGGTCAGTAGCCGCCGGCGTATCCGCCCCGGCTGCCGTACCCGCGACCGCCCGGCCGGCCCTCCCGCCGCGGACCCCGCGCAGGCGGCTCCGCCGGCGGGTTCAGCCGCTCGACGTTCGCCGCCTTCAGCCCCTTGTCCGCCTGCATGACCTCGAACTCGACCTCCTCGCCCTCGTACAGGACCTTGAAGCCCGAGCCCTGAATCGCGCTGTGGTGGACGAAGACATCCGGACCCCCCTCCTGCTGGAGGAAGCCGTACCCCTTCTCCTGCGAGAACCACTTCACTGTGCCCCTGGTACGTTCCATCGCCGTGCTCCTCGTGTCGAATTGTACCGTTGTGGTGTCGGGGGTGCGGGCGATGTGCCGTACCCGAAGACCGACTGCCGCGTAGTCCGCGCCCGCGGCCGGCGCACAATGCAAAAAGGCCTGCGATCCGCGATCGCAGGCCCCGACGCCTCTGTTCCGTGCCGATCTCCCGCGTTTCGAAACGACCGTCCCGCGTCGGAGATCGTCAACCGCTTGCATCATATGAGAATGCGTGCGCGGCTGTCAAGGGCCGCGACCTCGCTCGCGCGGCAGCCGCCGCTCGGGCGATTGACGGAACGGCACGGACGTTGTAGCCTCCTCCACCGTCGCGCCGGGCAAGGGCGCGGCACGTCTTCCGGGTTGGCACGAGTTCTCGCAGGGTTGCCATGGTTTCTCACACGGGCTCGACGGGTCGTTCGTTCCGGTTCCGCGTCTCGGACGCGGTGGAGGTACCGCACCGCGGCGTGCTGCTGCGGCTGCGGTTGATGGAGGGCTCGCCGTCGGTCGGCGATTTCCGGCCGGGTCGCTACCTCCGCCTCCGGGCGCCGGACGGCGCGGAACGCTGGGTGCGGGTGCTGGACTACGCGATCGTCGGCGGACGGGCGACGCAGGCGCGACTCGAGCGTACGCGCGAGCTCGACGTCGTGATCTCGAGCGCCGACGCACGGCGTGACGGCCGGCCGGTCGAGATCGGCTGGCAGGTCGTCGACGCGGCGCCGAGCGCCGGCGAGCGGGCGGCGTAGCCGCGGCCGCGGGCGGCGGATCCCAGCGGCCCCCGTCGGTTATTACCTACCAGTCGTTTTCCGGTCGCCCCGTACCCCCGGCCGCCATGAACCGCAAGCTCGTCATCCTTGCCCTGATCGTCCCGCTCACGCTCGTGGCGGCCATCGCCGTTGCGGCGATGCTGCTCCCGACGGACCGGATCGCGGCGCTCGCCGCAGCGCGCGCGGAGGCCGCCCTCGGCCGCGAGGTCCGGATCGAAGGCGTCGATCTCGACCTGCTGCCGACGCCCGGCATCGCGCTCGAGGGCGTGGCCATCGCGCGCGCGACGGCCGCCGACGTCCCGCTCGCGACGGTGGACCGCGTCGTGCTCCGCCCGAAACTCCTGCCGCTGCTCGCGCGGCGGGTCGTCGTCGACGCCGTCGTGCTCGAGCGCCCACGGGCGCTGCTCGCCGTGGACTCCGCGGGCGAGCTGAAACGGCCGACCGGCGCGTCGGCCGGGACCGACACGGCCGCCGCGGCGAACGCCGACCGCGACATCGCCTTCCTGGTCGACCGCTTCGAGATCCGCGACGGCCGCTTCGCCTACCGCGACGCGCAGACCGGGACCGCGATCCGCCTCGACGACGTCGACCAGCGGCTCCGCCTCTCCGGTGCGCTGCGCGCCGGCGAGCTGGCGCGGATCGGCGTCGAGGGCGAGCTCGATGTCGGAGCGCTCGGCGCCGTTCTCCCGGGCGAGCTCGCCGTCCCGATCGAGAACGTCCGGCTGCACGTCGAGCACGACGCGGTGCTCGACCGCCGCGCGGACTCGCTCGCGCTCGAACGTCTTGCCGTCCGGATCCAGGAGCTCGCGCTCGAGGGCAGCGGCACCGTGCGCGGCCTGACCGATCTCGACGGACGCACCGTCTCGCTGCGCCTGGCCGCGGGCCCGGTCGACGTCGGCGCGCTCGTCCGCTCGCTGCCGCGGGCGCTGCTCGACCGCATGGCGCCAGAAGGCGTCGAGATCCCGGACGTCGGCGGCACCGCCCGCCTCGAGGTCGCGGCCGACGGGCCGCTCGGCGCGGACACGCTCCCCCGCGTCGCCGGCTCGCTCGCACTCGACGCGCTCCGCCTCGCCTGGGGCGACCGCGGCGACCTGCTCACCGACCTGAGCGGCCGCATCGGCTTCACGCTCGACAGCATCGCGAGCGACGGCCTCGAGGGACGCCTCCTCGGCAATCCGCTCCACGTCGCCTTCACCGTGCGCGACCCCGCGGCGCCGATCGCGGACGCGCGCATCCGCACCACGCTCGACCTCGCCCGCGCGACCGCGCTCGGCCTGGTCCCCGACTCGATCGGCGCGAGCGGCGCCGCCGGCATTGACCTCGCCGTCCACGCGCCGCTGCTCCACGCCGAACGCGGGACCGTGGACGGCGCGGTCACGCTCGCCGGGATCGGCGCCGCGCCGCCGTCGCTCCAGGTGCCGGTCCGCGTCGAGGACGGCCGCCTCGCGTTCCGCGGCCGGCGGCTCACCAGCGAATCACTGCGCCTGCGCCTCGGCGAGAGCGACCTGGCGGTCGACCTCACGGCCGACGAATGGCTCCCCCTCGCGCTCGGCGATTCCGGCGCCGCGCCGGCGGTCCGCGTCGACCTCCGCTCCCACCTCCTCGATGCCGACGCGATCCTCGGCACGGCGACCGGCGACGGCCCGACCTACTCCGAGCTGTTCTTCGCGCGCCTCGCCAACCGCCCCGTCGACGGCCGGCCCGCCGCAGCGGTCGCCGAGGAGGCCGGGTTCGGGCTGCCGCCGCTCCCGCCCGTCGACCTCGAAGGCCGGTTTCGCGCCGAAACGCTGCGCAGGAACGGCCTCGAGTTCCGCAACGTCGACATCGCCTTCTCCGGGACCGGCGACCGGCTCGAGCTGAGCGATGCCCGCTTCGACCTGATGGGCGGCGGCGTCCAGGTCACGGGGCGCATCGGACTGTCGGCCGGCGAGACGCCCGGCGAGTCCGCCGCCGGCTTCCCGACCGTCCTCAGCTACCAGCTCCGCGACGTCGGCGCCGCCGCGTTCTTCGACCGGCTCACGCCGTTCCGCGGCCACCTGGACGGCTCGCTGTTGCTGGCCGGCACCGCGCGCATGGTGCTCGACCACCACCTGCTCCCGGTCCGCGAGAGCGTCATGGCCGAAGGCTCGATCGCCGTGAGCGGCGGCCGGCTCGCCAACTGGCCCGCCCTCCAGGCGCTCGGCCGGAAGCTCGGCCTCGCGCAGTTCGACACGCTCGCGCTCCGCGACTGGGCCGGCGAATTCCGCGTGGCGGGACCGACCATCACGATCGCCGAGTCGCTGCTCGAGTCCGACGAGCTCTCCGCCCGCGCGACCGGCTCCTTCGACTTCGCCGGCACGCTCGACCTCACGGCCACGCTCCTGCTCGACCCGACGCTGACCGGCCGCATCCGCGGCGAGCTCGGCCCGCGCCTCGCCGCCCTCGCCGGCAGCGACGGCACCGTCCCGCTCGGCCTCGAGATCACCGGCCCGGCACGGAACCCGGAGGTGAGCCTCGACCTCTCCGCCGCCGCCGACAACGCCCTCGCACGGGCACGCGACGCGGCCGAGGAACGCGCCCGCCAGCTCGCCCGACAGGCCGCGCGCCAGGCCGCCGCGAAGCTGCTCCCCGGCGACTCGCTCGCCGCCGCGCCGTTCGACTCCGCACGCGCGAAGCTCGAGGCCGAGCTCAAAAACCGGCTGCGAAGCCTGATCCGCATCAAGAACTGAGGCGGGTTCGCCCGCCGCGCCACGTGGCGCGCCGCGCGGCGCGGCGCCGCGCCACGCCGCCGCGCCCGGCGCCGGCGTGCCCGGCGCCGGCGTGCCCGGCGCCCCGCCGCGCGGCGACCCTCGCGACGTTCCCGCCGCCACGCTAGACAGCGGCCCGCCCCGGGCTTAAGCTTGTGCGTCATCCCACATCACAGGAGGTCGACGCATGCCCGACGGCCGACTGGTCTTCCTGACCGGAGCGACCGGCTACATCGGCTCCCGCCTCGCCCGGCGCCTCGCGGAACGCGGCGACCGGCTCCGCTGCCTCGTCCGCGACCGCTCCGACACCACGGAGCTGGAGCGGCTCGGCGCCGAGCTCGTCGACTGCGACCTGACCGACGCCGGCGCACTCGTCGGCGCGCTCGACGGCGTCGACGTCGCGTACCACCTCGCGGCGGCGTACCAGGTCGGCGTCGTGAACCGCCGCGCACTCGAGCGCACCAACGTCCACGGCACCCGCGCGTTCCTCTCGGCGGTCGGGCGGGCGCGCACGCCGCGGGCGATCTACGTCTCCACGACCGCCGCGCTCGCGCCCGTGGCGATCGGCGAGGGCGACGAGACCACGGACTACCCGCCCGGCGCCACGTACCCGTCCGTCTATCACGCGACCAAGGCGAAGGCGCACAAGCTGGCGCGCGAGGCGCAGCGCACCGGACTGCCGCTGGTCGTGGTCTGCCCGGCGCTCGTCTACGGCCCCGGCGACCACAGCCCGATGGCGCGCTACGTCGAGGACCTCATCGCCGGACGACTGCCGGGGCTGCTCACGAAGGACCCGTGGTTCTCGTACGTCCACGTCGACGACGTCGTCGAGGGACTGCTCCTCGCGGACGAGAAGGGGACGGCCGGCAGAGCCTACATCCTCTCCGGCGAGCACGCCTCGCTCGAAGACTTCCTCCGACGCGTCGCCGAGATCGCGGGCAAGCGCCTGCCCCGGCTCCGCTTCCCGGTCGGCCTCGCCCGCGCGACCGGCGTCGCGCTCGACCTCGTCAGCCGCGCGACCGGGCTGCGATTCCCGATCAGCCGCGAGGCCGTGAACGTCGCCGCCGGCCACCGCTGGCTGCATTCGAACGCCCGCGCCCGCGAAGAGCTCGGCTGGAGCCCCCGGCCACTCGCCGATGGGCTGCCCGAGTACGTCAACTGGTTCGTCGAACGCCGCGCCCGAGGACGGAACTCGTGATCGGGCGGACGGTTATTCCCTGACACACCGCTTCCACCGGCTTCAGCTCGACAAAGGCGTGATCCTTGCCTCCGACGAATCCCCCGGCCTCCGGGCCACCGAGCTGGCCGCTCCCCGAGCGACCGACGACTCCACGGAGTGACCGCATGACCACGACACCCGACGCGCTCGGCGACAGCCTCGCCCGCCTCGTCTGGGCGAACTTCTCCGACTTCCTCGACACCGCACCCGTCGCGACCGCGACCGGCCCCGACGGCGACGCCGCGCCCGACCTGGTCCCCGAGGAACTCCTCATCCTCTTCCTCTGGGTCCACACCCGCGCCTGCCAGCAGGCGCTCGGCTCCCGCGTCGATGCCGACACCCTCAAGGCCACGCTCGACGCCCTCCACCGCGCCGTCTTCGAAGACATGGAGGCCCACGGCACCGCACGCGCCGCGCTCCCCCTCTTCGAACAGCGCATCAGCGCCCGCTACGCCGAGTACTACGCCGCCGCCGGCCGCGGTGAGGGCCGCATCGGCGAGGTCGCGGCACGCCGCGTCAGCGGCAAGCGCAAGGCCGACCCCGCGTTCAGCGCGATCCTCGCCGAGGCCACGCTCGTCGCCGCCGGCCCGCTCCGCGACTACCTCGCCGACATCGACCTCGTCCATTGAACCGCACACCCGTGTTGACCGGGGTACGAATCTGGACTAATATGCGGTTCGAGTCCAAATCCGGAGGGCGCTGATGGGCGTGGCGAAGCCGGCCGAGCGGCCGGTATCGAAAGAACGGATGGCGCGGGCGGGGCTGCGCGCGTTCTTCCGCATCGCGGAGCTGTGGGGGTTGTCGGTCGACGAGCAGCTGAAGCTGCTCGGCAGCCCGGCGCGGTCGACGTATTTCAAGTGGAAGCGGGACGGCGCGTCGTCGCTGCCGCGGGATGTGCTGGAGCGGATCTCGTACGTGCTGGGGATCTACAAGGCGCTCCAGGTGCTGCTGCCGGACGAACGGGCGGCGGATGCGTGGGTGCGGAAGCCGAACACGGCGCCGGTCTTCGGCGGCCGGTCGGCGCTGGACCGGATGTTGTCGGGGAACGTGGCGGACCTGTACGAAGTGCGGCGCTACCTGGACGCGGAGCGAGGTGGCTGGCGGTGACGTCGGAGGGGTCGGCATCCGGGGAGGCGGTGGCGGGCGGTGCGGCGCGGGCGGTGGGGCGGCCGTCGGTCGGTGCGGACCCGGCCGTTGCGGTCCCGGTGCGGGAAGTCGTCTGGCGTCCGAGCTACCGGATCATCCCGAGCCGCTACCCGCCGATCGACCTGTTCGAGCGGATCGCGCCGCCGGACGACTGGGACGCGCTGATCGAGCTGGAGTCGCAGACGAACGAGCGGTTGCGGGACGCGGTCGGCGAGATCCGGCTCGTCCCGCCGGGGGACCGGGTGGTGGGTCCGGGCGCCGGGTACATCATGGCCGCCTTCACGCACGTCGCGCCGGAGGGCGGCCGTTTCCACGATGGGACGTTCGGCGCGTACTACGCGGCGCGGGAGCGGGACACGGCGGTCGCGGAGACGATCTGGCGGCGGGCGACGTTTCTCGCGCGCACGGCGGAGCCGCCGATGCACCTGGACATGCGGCTGCTGGAGGCGGACCTGGCGGGCGAGCTGCACGATGTGCGAGGGATGGCCGCGGCGCTCCCTGCGGTCTACGACCCGGACGACTACGGCGCGTCGCAGGCGCTGGCACGGGACCTCCGGCTCATGGGCTCGGCGGGGATCGCGTACGACAGCGTGCGCGCGCCGGGCGGCGAGTGCGCCGCGGTGTTCCGGCCGCGGCTGCTGTCTCGCTGCCGCGAGACGCGCCACCTCACGTACGTGTGGGACGGCCGGCGCATCGCGCAGGTGTACGAGAAGCGGCCGTACCGCACGGGGGTGCGGCGGCGGCGCGGCGGGCGCTGAGCCGGCGGCCGTTCACGCCGGCATCGCGGGCCCGGGGCCGGATCGGCCCCGGGCCCGTCGCATCCTCCGGGCGTTCAGCGATCGGGCACCGGCGCCGATCCGTTCCCGCGAACCGCCACCAGCAGCTCCCACACGTTCGTGCGCCCGGCGACGCGCGGCTCGAGCCCGTGGCGCCGCAGCTCGTCGTGCATGGCAGGCGCGGGGTGCAGGTAGAACCGGTACTCGCGGCGCAGCAGCGCCATGACGCCGTTGAGGGTGCGGGTGAACAGGCGCATGTACCAGACGTCGCGCGGGTACGTCATGGCGACGGCGCGCCGCGCCGAGTCCGCCGCGGGCGCGAGCAGCCCACGCCAGTCCGGGTAGCAGCAGACGACGCGGTCGAGGACGACGGCGTCGTAGCGGTCGTCCGCCGGCTGTTCCGCGAAGTCGCCGACCCGGACCTCCAGCCGGTCGGCGACGCCGCGCTCGGCGGCGAGCGCGCGCGCGACCACGGCCGTGGCCGGCGCCGCGTCGATGGTCGTGGCCCGGTCGGCGCCGCGCTCCAGCAGCGCGAGCGAGAGCCCGCCGATGCCGGCGCCGATCTCGAGCGTCGTCGCACCCTCGAGCGGCGCGGCCGCCGCCAGCGCCTCGACCAGCCGCCGGGCGCGGGGGTCGAGGCCGCGCCTGCGGTACCGCCTCAACTCGCTCCGCGTCATCCGCTCGCCGAACATCTCGCGTGCGCCGGCGCTCGGGCACGCACCGTGACAGCAGTTCAAAACCCGATCCCCCCACTCGCGCATTCCCGCAGGGCGCCAGGGCGCGTCCGCGCCGAACGCCGCGAGACGACGCGCCCCGCGCGACGATCGGCCCGACACCCTCCGCTCACTCCCGTACCGCCGTGATCAACTGACGTTCCGGGTCGACATCGTCCGTGCGCACGCGCCCGAACCCCGCCTCCTCCAGCCATTCCCGGTACTCCGCTTCCGTGTACGTGTCGCCGGCCTCGGTCCGGAGCAGCATCACGATGGCGAATCGAGCGGCGCGCGGGCTGCGACCGCGGACCATGTCCCCCACCGCAACGACGCCGCCCGGCCGCAGCACGCCGTGCGCCTTGCGCAGCAGCGCGAGGTTCTCCGCCGGCGAGTAGATGTGCAGGATGTTGCTCAGCAGCACGACGTCGAACGGCCCCGCGGGGAGCGGATCGGCCAGGAAATTCCCGCGCGCGAGGTCGAGCCGCTCGACGTCCCGCAGCCCGTACGCTTCCGCCACGTAATCGACGGTGTTCGGCAGGTCGAAGAGCGTGACCCGCTCGGCACCGCGGCGCAGGAACTCCCTCGCGTACAGCCCCGGCCCGCCGCCGACGTCGAGCACGCGCGGCGACCCCGGCGCGCGGGCCAGCGCCAGCTCCACCGCGCGCTCGACCTGCGCCCGCGGCCGCGCGGCCATCCCGGCCATGAACCGCGCGATCCCCTCCTCCGTCGGCGCCGCGCCGCGCGGCACGATCGGCTCGCCCGTCTCGAGCGACTCCGGCAGCCGCGCGAGCGCCCGGAGATTCTCGAGCCAGAGCGCCATTCCGCCACCCATGTACCGTGGCGACGTCGGGTCCGCCAGCAGCTCGCGGCCGTCGGGCGTGAGCGCGTACGCGCCGTCGCGCTCCTCGACCACGCCGACCTCGGCCAGCACCGCGAGCACGATGCGCACGGCACGCGCGTCGAGCCCGAGCCGCGCGGCCAGCTCCGGCGCGTCCGACGGCCCGGTCACGAGCCCCTGGAGCAGCCCGGTCTCGACCGCCACGGCGACGACCACCGCCAGCTCGGCGGCGTCGCGCCATTCGTTCAGGGCGAGTGGCGATGCCTTCATGGAATCCGCTTCATCCGTCCCCTCGTCGCCGCCAGTACCGCGCGAGCCCGTACCACGTCGCCTCGATGCCGCCGCCCGTCTCGTACGCGCGCACCGCCGCTTCCGGCAGGTGCCGGCGCATCTCCTCGCGCGCGCGCCCGAGGAAGCGCCGCGCCTTCTCGTCGTCGGATCCGGGCTCCGCGAGCGAGGCGCGCACGGCCGCCGCCCACGCCGACAGTCGCCGCTCGAACACGTCGAGGTGAGCGGCGACGTCGTCGACCGGGCCGAAGTGCGTGACGAAAAGCCGCGCCGGCGCCCACGCGCGGATCCGCGCGAGGCTCTCCGTCCACGCCTCCAGGTCGATGTCCGGCGGCGGCGCGGGCGGCAGCGCGAACGGCAGCCCGTTCACCCGGATCCCCGCCGTGTCGCCGACGTACGCGATGCCGGTCTCCGTGTCAAGGTACGAGACGTGGTGCGCCGCGTGCCCCGGCGTGTAGGCGACGTCGAGCGTGCGCCCGGCGACCTCGACCCGCTCGCCGCCCGCGAGCACCGTCAGGTTCGCGTCGGGCACGGCCGCGAACTCGCCCCAGAGCGATTCCATCGCTTGTCCGTACAGCCGGCGCGCGCTCGCGAGCAGCTTCGACGGGTCGACCAGGTGCGGCGCGCCGCGCTCGTGCACGAAGACGCGCAGCGCCGGGTTCTCGCGCACCAGCACGCCCGTCGCGCCCGCGTGGTCGAGGTGGATGTGCGTGAGCAGCAGCGCGCGCACGTCGCGGACGGCGAGCCCGACCTCCGCCAGCGCCTCGCGCAGGCGCGCGACCGTCGACGCGGGGCCCGGGTCGATCAGCGCGGGACCCGCATCGCTCTCCAGGAGCACGGTCGCGATGTACGACGCGTGGCCCTGGAAGCGCAGGTCGATCAGGCGAGTGGCGGCGGCGATTCGCATGGCTTCGTTCTCGGCCCGGACCGCACCGCGCACCGGCGACGTCGCGTGCGGACCGCAAGGGTCAGGGGCAACGGCGGACCGGTGAAGTTAGTCCGCGCGACGGCGGGCGGCCAGCACGGCCGGGATCGGGGGCGCCGCGTTGTGGACAGTGCGCCGCGCCGCGCGTATTCTACGCCACCACCGCACGACGTCGATGTCCCCGAAACCGTGCCCGGACGACACGTGACGGAATCGAAAGTCTCGGCCGCCTGCCGGATCTGCGGCAACGGCTCCGGCAACCGGGAGCACCTGGCGCGGGAAATGATGTTCGGCCTCCGCGAGGAGTTCCGATACATCGAATGCTCCGGCTGCGGCTGCCTGGGGATCCTGGACCCGCCCGCGGACCCGTCGCCGTACTACCCCGACGATTACTACGCGATGAAGCCGCCGCCGCGCCAGAGCCGGGTCAAGCGGTTCCTCAAGCGACGACTCGCCGCATACGGTCTCCGCGGGACCGATCTCGTCGGTCGGCTCCTCGCCTGGAGGCTCGGCATCCCGCGGGAGGTGGAATGGCTGAGGCGTGCGGGCGTCGACTACCACGATGCGATCCTCGATGTCGGCTGCGGGGCCGGACACCTCCTGCTGCACCTGCATGCACTGGGCTTCTCGAACCTCACCGGGATCGATCCCTACCTCCCGGCCGACAGCGCTCCCGAGCCGGGCGTGCGACTCCTCAAAGCCCGGATCGGCGATCTGGCCGGCTCGTACGACCTCGTCATGCTCCACCACGCGCTCGAGCACGTCCCGGATCCCCGGTCGGTGCTCGAGCACGTCCACCGGCTCCTCCGCCCGGGCCGCTACGCGCTGATCCGTACCCCGGTCGCCGGATCCCACGCCTGGCGCACCTACGGCACGGATTGGGTGCAGCTCGACGCCCCGCGCCACCTGGTCCTCTTCACCGAGGACGGACTCCGGAACCTCGCAGAGCGCGTCGGCTTCTCGCTCGAGCACATTGCTTACGACTCGACGGGTTTCCAGTTCTGGGGGAGCGAGCAGTACCGGCGGGACGTACCCCTGATGGACGACCGCTCCGTCGCCGTGAACCCGGACAACTCGATGTTCAGCCCCACGCAGCTCCGGGATTTCGAAGCGCGCGCCGCAGCCCTGAACGCACGGCGCGACGGCGACCAGGCGTGCTTTTTTCTAAAGCACGCCGGGCGGGGTTCCGGGGTGCCTGACTCCGCACACTGGCGCTAGCAGCGACCGCCCCCGGGGTTGACCCTGTCCGCCCTCCCGGATACTATCTTTTTTGGGCCGAATTCCGACCCGGTGGCGGTTTCGTCGGGCTGAACGACCCTGTACAGAGAGCGGTCGGCATCGAGACGGCGGAGCGTGATCCGCCGGGTGCCGGAGCGGGGTCGCCGCTCGGCGAGGACCGACATGATCGTGTGCGCCGCACCGGGAAACGCGCCCGGGGCGGCGCACATTGTTGTTCCGGTACCGAGAACGGAGGAGCCATGATCACAGTCGAGGGGGTGACCAAGCGGTACGGCGCCCTCGTCGCGGTGGACGATCTCTCGTTCGAGATCGACCGCGGCGAAGTGGTCGGCTTCCTCGGTCCGAACGGGGCGGGGAAGACGACGACGATGCGCATCCTGGCCGGCACGCTGGAGCCGGACGCCGGCGTGGTCCGCATCGACGGCAGGCCGATCGGCGATGCACCGCTGGAGGCGAAGCGCCGCATCGGCTACATGCCGGAGTCGAACGCGCTGTACACGGAGATGCTCGTCTCCGAGTACCTGGATTACGCGGCGGAGCTGCGGGGCCTCGGCGGCGCGGACCTCCGGCGCGCGCTGGCGGACGCGGTCGGCGCGACGGGGATCGGCGCCGTCTACTACCGCCCGATCGCGCAGCTCTCGAAGGGCTACCGCCAGCGGGTCGGCCTGGCCGCGGCGATCCTGCACCGCCCGGAGATCCTGATCCTGGACGAGCCGACGGAGGGGCTGGACCCGAACCAGCGGCTCGACATCCGCCGGCTGATCCGCGACCTCGGCCGGGACCGCACGGTGCTGGTCAGCACGCACGTGCTCGCCGAGGTCGAGGCGACGTGCGACCGGGTGCTGATCGTGAACCGCGGCCGCCTCGCGGCCGATGGCGGCGTCGCGGAGCTGCTCGACGCGCAGCGCAGCGGCCCGCGCTACGTGGTCGAGGCCGAGGGCGACGGCGTGGCCGAGGCGCTCGCGTCGCTGCCGGGCGTGGTCCGGCACGAGGCGGAGCCGGTCGACGGCCGCGTCCGGGTCGAGCTGGTCGCTTCGGGCGACGACGACCTGCGGCCGCAGATCTTCCGTCTCGCCGGCGAGCGCGGCTGGACGCTCTGGGAGCTGCACCGCGAGCGCGCGAGTCTCGAGCAGGTGTTCCGGCAGCTCACGTCGGCGCCCGCCGCCGTCGAGGACGAGGACGATGCCGCCGCGCTCGTCGGCGCCGGCGCCGGGTCGGAGGAGGTGGACGCATGAGGCAGGCGTGGACGATCGCGCGTCGGGAATTCCGCGGCTACTTCGATCACCCGACCGCCTACATCCTGGTGGTCGCGTTCCTGGCGCTCGGGCTGTTCCTGGCGTTCCGCTCGCTCTTCGCGCAGGGCGTGGCCACGCTGCGCGGCTTCTTCTCGCTGCTGCCGTGGCTGTTCAGCGTCTTCATCCCGGCGATCACGATGCGCGCGCTGGCGGAGGAGCGGCGCAGCGGCACGTACGAATGGCTGGCCGCGCAGCCGGTCCGGGAGCTGGACCTGGTGCTCGGCAAGTTCATCGGCAACTTCCTCTTCGCGCTGGTCGCGCTGGCCGGCACGCTGCCGACCGCGCTCGGGATCCTGCTCCTCTCCGACGCGGACGCCGGCGCGATGCTCGCCCAGTACATCGGCGCCGCGCTGCTGACCGCGCAGATGACGGCGATCGGGCTCTTCGCGTCGAGCGCGACGCGCAACCAGATCACCTCGTTCATCCTTGCGGGCGCGATCGGCTTCGGCCTGCTGCTGCTCGGCCTGGACATCGTGCTGATCGGGCTGCCGCCGACGCTGTCCGGCGCGGCGGCGCGGCTTTCGCTGATCCCGCACTTCGAGAACATCGCCCGTGGGGTCATCGACCTGCGCGATGCGCTCTACTTCGTCTCGACCGCCGCGCTCTTCCTCGGCATCGCCGGCTTCCTGCTGCTGCGCGAACGCCTGAGCGCGCAGGGCGGCGCCTACCGGCGGCTGCGCGCCGGCACGGCGACGGCGGCGGTCGGCGTGCTCCTGCTGAACCTGCTCGGCGCGCACGTGCGCGGCCGCCTCGACCTGACGGCGGACCGGCTCTACACGCTCTCGGACGGCACACGCCAGGTGCTCGAGCGGCTCGACGACGTCGTCACGATCAAACTCTTCGCGTCGAGCGAGCTGCCGGCCGAGGTCGCGCTCACGCTGCGCGACGTGCGCGACCTGCTCGCCGACTACCGCGCCGCGTCCGACGGCCGAATCCGCGTCATCGAGCTGGATCCGGCCGAGGACGAGGCGGCGGCGGAAGAGGCGGCATCGCTCGGGATCCGCGAGATCCAGTTCAACGTGCTGCGCAGCGACGAGTTCCAGATCCGGAACGGCTGGCTCGGCCTCGCGGTGCTGTACGCGGACGAGCGCGAGACCGTCCCGATGATCTCCCGCACCGACGACCTGGAGTACCGGCTCACGTCGATGATCGCTTCGCTGACGACGGAGGAGAAGCCGCGGCTCGCGTTCCTGACCGGCTACGGCGCGCGCGACCCGTTCCGCTTCCCGACGCTGCGCGAGGCGCTGGCCGAGCGCTACCAGGTCCGGACGGTCTCGCTGGCCGGCGACTCGGTGCCGGAGCTCTCGCCCGACTCGTTCCGCGTCGTCGTCCTGGCCGGCCCCGAGCAGCCGCTGGGCGATGACGCGGTCGCGGCGATCGAGCGCTACCTCGACGCCGGCGGCGCCGGGCTGTTCCTCCTCGAGGGCGGCGTCGTCGACCCGCGCGCGCCCTTCGCCCGCCCCGTCGAGACCGGGCTCGACTCGCTCCTCGCCCGCCGCGGCGTCACGCTCGCCTCGGGGATGGTCTACGACCTTCGCTCGAACGAGAACGTCTCGCTCGGCCAGCGCGGGATCTTCAACCTGATCGCGCCGTACCCGCTCTGGCCGGTCGTGCTGCCCGCCGAGAACGATCACACGCTGACGCGCGGGCTCGAAGCGCTGACGCTCGGCTGGGCGACGGCGCTCGAGATCGCCGACTCCGCCGCGGCCCGGCCGCTCTGGACCACGACCGAGTTCGGCGGCATCCGCGATGCCGGCGGGCCGATCATGCCGGAATCGCTCGGGCTCGAGCCCGACCCGGCGGAGCTCGCGCCGCGTGTCGTCGCCGCGGTCGTCGACGCGTCGGCCGCGTCGGCGGACGACGACGCCGGGGATGAATCGGCGGACGCCGCGCCGGACGACGTCGCCGGCGGCCGGCTCGTCGTTGTCGGCGACGCGGACTTCCTGGGCGAGGACTTCGTGCGCAGCAACCCGCAGAACCTGGCGTTCGCCGCGAACGCGGTCGACTGGCTCGCGCAGGACGAGGCGCTGATCTCGATCCGCGCCAAGGACCGCACGCCGCCGCCGCTCGTCCTCGAGTCCGAGGCGCAGCAGGCGGCGCTGAAGTGGGGCAATCTGCTCGGCGTCCCGCTGCTCTTCATCGTGGGCGGCGCGCTGCGCGTCGCGAGCCGTCGCCGGCTGAGCGGCCGGAGCTGGGAGGAGGTGGAAGCATGAGCGAGAAGTCGCTGAAGATTCTTGCCGGCACCGTGGCGGTGCTGCTCGTGCTGTACGTCGTCACCGCGCTCGGCTCCGGCTCGCCGGACGCCGCCGCGGCCGATGGCGGCGCGCTCGCCGCCGCGCTCGAGCAGGCCGGGACCGGCGAGCCGGCGTCGATCCGCATCGTCTCCGCCGACGACACGGTCGAGCTGCGCCGCGAGGCGGACGGCTGGACCGTCGACGGCTACGCCGCGGACACCGCGCGCGTTTCCGACCTGCTCGCTGCGCTGCGCGACGCGCGCATCGGCCACCTCGCGTCGTCGAACGTGGAGAACCACGCGCGGCTCGGTGTGACGGACAGCGCCGCGCGGGTGCTCGAGGTCGCGACGGACGACGGCGCGCCGGTCCGGCTCCTCGTCGGCGACGCCGGGCCGTCCTACGATGGCGCGTACCTGCGCCTGCCCGGCCGCGACGAGGCGTACCTGGTCTACGGCGACATCCGCCGCCACGTCACGCGCGGCGTCGACGGCTGGCGCGACCGCACCATCGTCGCCATCGACACCGCGGCCGTGCGGACGATCGAGCTCACCCGCGACGCCGCGTCGTACACGCTCGCCCGCGGCGACGACGGCTGGACGCTCGACGACGGCGCCGCTACGGATGCCGCCGCCGTGGAAGACCTGCTCCGCGAGCTGGCCCGGCTCGAGGCGTCCGGCTTCGCCGGCGATTCGGCCGCGGCGGCCACGGACGGAGAGCGCTTCGGCACCCTCGTCGCGCTCGGCGCGGCGGGCGATACGCTGGTCGCGCTGAGCCTGACGGACACGGAGGGCGCCGACCTCATCGCCACGGTGGCGGGCCGGGCCACGCGCTTCGAGCTGCCGCGCTGGCGGGCGGACCGCGTCGTGCCGACGATCGAGACGCTGCGATCGGACGAGCCGCCGAACGACGGCGAGTCCTGACCGTCGGATTCGCCGGCGGCCCAACGAACCGGCCCCCGCGGCGATCTCGCCGCGGGGGCCGGTTCGTTGGGGGCGGCGCCGACGCCCGCGCGCCGGCCTCAACGGAGGCGCAACACGCTCAGCCTGAAGCCGGCCGGCAGCGTGGCGTCGCTCGCGGTCGTCTCGAGCGAGGCCCGCGTGGCCGCGTCGACTTCCACGGTGAGGAACGCGGTGCTGCCCCCGATCAGCGAGACGTTCGCCGACTGGCTGGCGCCGACCGACCGCGAGATGAGCGGGAACTCGCCACTGAAGAGCTCGGGGAGAATCGAGCGGTGGTCCCAGCTCGGCTGCTGGTACCGCGCGTCCAGCCCGGCCACGAAGTCGTCCGCGTAGACCGAGACGGCCCAGTCGCGCGCCAGGTCGAGCACGTTCTCGCCGGCCACCGCGCCCAGGTTCGCGGTTCCGGCGGTCGTGGCGTTGGCCAGCGCGTGGAAGAACTCACCATCGGCCATGCCGCTCCGGTCCGCGGCGTAGCGGAGGAACGACCAGCTCGCGCCGCGCCCCTCGAGGTCGTACTGGAAGATCGACGTCCGTTCGGCATCCTCCAGGAAGAGGCCGTAGCGCACGAGGTTCGGGACCAGGTACTGGTTCGCCGCTTCCACACGCTGGGACGACGACTCGAGCGCGGCCAGGTCGATGTCCTGCCCGGGACCCATCCCGGACGCCTCGTAGAACAGCAGCTCCTCCGCGACGTGGCTCAGGGCCTCGTCGAGCCAGGACTCCTCGAAGCTGCCCGCGCCGTTGACGTACATCCGCCGCGACGCGTTGATCAGGTGCTGGTACTCGTGGCCGATCGTGCCCATCGTCCGGAACGCGATCTCGTCGACGGCGAAGATCGGGTCCACCGAGGCGCGCTCCGGGTCCGGCACCACCATGTAGAAGACCTCCGCCTCGTTGCTCCCCGCGCACCCCTCGAACTGCGCGTTGCCGACCCTGGGGAACAGGTCGCGGGCGAAGAAGAAGCCCAGCACGATGCCCTCCGAGCCCGGCGGCGTGAGCTCGTTGACGACGGAGGTGAAGAAGATGATGACCTTGCCGTTGCCGTCGATGTCCGTCGGCTCGCCGAACACCTCGCTCACCGCCGGATGCACGAGCGCGTCGAAATCGTCCGCGAAGCCCTCGTAGTGCGCGGTCGTGAAGCCGTTCTCCGGGTTCAGCGTGTCGGCGACCACGATGGCGTGGTCGGAAATGGCCATGACGCGGCCGGTGCGGTAGCGCGGCGATTCGCACGCGAAGTCGGCCTGGGCGTTGAGCTCAATGAGGTCGCCGACGGCCGCGGGCGCGAAGCTCCGGGCCCCGCGGCGCGCGGCCAGGAGCGCCGCGCGGTCCGGCACCCGCGAGAACCCGCGCCGCATCAGCGCGTCCGCCTCGGCGTGCATCCGGGCGCGAAGCCGCGCGTGCGCACGGTCCGCCCCCGCCACCGCATCGCCGGGGCCGAAGCCGTGCCGGGCGCCGAACGCGCCGAACGCGCGCACCGTCTCGCCGATCCGCTCCGGCGCGCGGGCGAGCGATGGCGCGGCCGCGGCCGCGCCATCGCCGACGATCTCGACATCCAGCTCGGACGTCGTGTCCGACGTGGCGAAGAACGGCACGATGAGATACTCCGCGCCTTCCGCTCCGCCGGTGAGGAGGATGCTCCGCGCATGCTCGCCGGCGAGCGCGTAGGCATCGCCCGGTTCGAGGCCGCCGAGCAGACTGTGGATCGCGGCCTCGAGGGCCGGTTCGGTCGTGGTATCGGCATCGCAGCCGGCCAGCGCCGGCACGGCGACCAGCAGCCCGGCCGCGATCTTCCGGTTGAGCGACATGATTTCCACCCGCATCAGAACTGGTAGGCGAGCCCGATGTCCACGCCGAAGTGCGAGACATCGATGGACTTGTCGGGCAGGATCTCGAAATCGAACTCGGCCGGGTAGTTCAGGAAACGGATCCCCGGCGTCAGGGCGAACGACGCGACCACCGGCACCGCGATGCCGGCACCGAGGTCGAAGCCGTAGCCGGGACGGGACGCCACCGTCTCGCCGTCCGAAGTGAACTGGAGCTGGCGCCGCACGATGCCCGCCCGGACCCACGGCGCGAACCCCGTGCTCCCGAGCGCGAACGTCACGATCGCGCCCACGCCGGCGCCGGCATCCACGACGGTGTCGTCGAACGCGACATCCTTGCACGCATCGCACGCCATCCGCGTGCGTTCGTAGCCGATGTAGGCGGCGACGCCGGGGACCAGCTCCCACCGGCCGTTGACGCTCGCCGTGTAACCCGCGCCCGCGTCGAGCGCCTCGCCGGTCGCGCCGAACTCGCCGGTCGCGAACGCCCCGCCGAGACGCGCCTCGATCGAGAGCGCGGCCGGAAGCTGTGCCGCCAGCCGGCCCGGTGTCAGGAGCATCAGGGCGCAGCAGGCGAGTGAAAGCGCAGTCGTGTTCTTCATCGGAATCCGGTCGAACCTCGTGAGTGGATGCAGCATGCGACGGTTTCGCAAGATAACCCCGCTCCTCGACGGCCGGCCAGGGCGCCCGTTCACGCTCGCCCGGGCCCGGCAGTGAGGCGGGCGCCTCTGGGTAGACGCGCGGGGCCCGGGGCATGTGACGCCCCGGACCCCGCGCCTGCTCGGGCCGCGTGCCCTGGGCCGGCGCCCGACCGGGAACGCCTCGATCGATTCGTTGCGCGGGAGCTCCGCTGCGCAGAACAGACAGTGACGGTACATGAGCGGGTGGGCGGGCGGGCCGTTCGAAGAGGGCGGACCGACATTGGCGGCGGATCGGCCGCCCCTATCCGCCCCCGTCCCACTTGAACCACTCGAACGCCGTGCGGCACGGGTGGCACCAGTACGTCGCCACCGAGAGCTGCGCGCCGAACGGCGCGTGCAGCTCGGTGTCGTCGCCGCCGCAGAACGGGCACGCGGGCCGCTCCGGTAACCCGAGGTCCGCGGCGGTCACGGTGCTCGTCGAACGCGTGCGGCGCGGCGCGGCCATCAGTCCATCAGGTACGCGCGGTTCCTGTCGCCGCGGATCCGGGCGATGGTCTCCGCGTCCGGCCCCGTGGACGAGACCCGCCGCCGCGCCTCGTCGAAGCCTTCGAACGACGGCGCCAGCGCTTTCAGCGCGACGCCGCGCTCGCCCAGCTCGTCCAGCAGCGGCGCGATCCGCTCGAGATAGCGGTCGCGCAGCGCGCCGCCGGCCGCGTCGACGACCCCGGCATCGACGACGCTCCGCGCGCGCGCCGAGTCGGGGCCGAACCAACGGATGATCCCCGGCAGCACCGCCTCGACCGCGTCCGTCAGCGCGTCGCGCGCCGCGCCGCCGGCCCGCGCCAGGCGACGGAACCACGCCGCGCCGTGCGCCGTGTGGAACCGCTCCTCGTCGAGCAGTTTCCCGACCCGCTGCGCCAGCGGCGCGTAGGCGGAGCCGCGCAGCGCCTCGCACTGGACGGAAAGCGCCGCATCGGCCAGTGCGTTCAGCGCGACGACGCCGAACCAGTCCGCGGGCTCGGCATCGAGCGCCTCCAGGTTCGCGTACTCGTGCGGCTCGCGGCCATGTTCCAGCGCGTTCACGTCCTCGTCGAACTCCTTGAGCAGCGCGTAGAGCAGCCGGGCGTGCCCCCACTCGTCCTGCGCCATCGACGCGCACGCGATCCCCGCCTCCAGCTCCGGCGCACCCAGGATCCACTGGCCGTAGCGCATCCCGAGCACGCGCTTGCTGTCCGCCAGCACGAGGATGAGATCGCGGACAGCGTCCCGCACCGCCGCCGTCAGCCCGGTCGTCTCCAGTGTCGTCGCCATCTCACTGCCCCAGCACGGTGTTGCGATCGGAGTTGAAGACCTCGAGCAGCCGGTCCCGCGGCGCGACCCACATGTCGAACCACCGCTCCTCGTCGTACATCTGGTACGCGTACACGCGCGCCAGGTCGTCGTCCGGCGCGGTCAGCCACCCGATGTGGCGCAGGGGCTCGCCCCGGGTCTTCCGGGCGAAGACTTCGTAGACGGTGCTCATCGTGGTTCCGTATTCCTCGGTTTCGCCGGGGGCGAGCCCCGGGCTACGCGGCGACGCCGTACCGGCGGAGCGTCTCGCGTGCGGCGGGCGACATCCGCTCCCGCGTCCACGGCGGATCCCACACCACGTGGACCTCGACCGTGTCCACGCCGGCCTCGCGGGCGAGGCGCTCGCGGACATCGTCCCGGATGAAGTCCATGCACGGGCACGCCGTCGCCGTGAACGTCAGGTCGACCTCGACTCGCCCGCCATCGCGGCGGATGTCGTAGATCAGGCCCAGGTCCACGACGCTGATCGGGAACTCGGGGTCGAGAACCTCCCGCAGCGCGGACCACAGCGGCTCGGTGCCGGGGCGCGGCGCGGATGGCGTCGCCTCGCTCATGCCGCCAGCATCGACTTCAGCGAGCCGTGGCTGCGACGCACCGACTCCACGTAGAACTCGTTCATCGGGCCGCGCGCCTTCCAACGCTCGAAGACCTCGTCCCACGTGATCTCGCCCTCGTCGAAGAGCCAGCGCTTGGCCGCCGCGTCGTAGCGGCACGGGAACGGGTACTCCAGCACGTACTCCCCGCGCGCCTCGTCCCAGTGCGCCGGGACCTTCAGCCCGTGCTTCTCGCACAGCGGCACCGTCGCGGCCATCCACTTCTGCCGGAGCTGGTCGTTCGTCAGCCCCTTCAGCCGGTACTCGAGCTGGCCGCTGTGCCGCTTCAGGTGGTCCGGCAGGCCGAACCATTCGACCGTCATCGGGAACATCCAGTCGACGGCGCGCTGGAGTTGCTCCCGCACCCCGCCGCCCAGCTTGACCAGCCGCTTCATCCAGTTCTCGCCGTGGCGCAGGTGGAAATTCTCCTCCAGGTCCACCTTGACCAGCGCCCGCTTCAACGGACCGTAGCTCGTGTTCTCGAACACGTCGCCGAGAAGCGTGAAACCCGCCCGGTCGAAGAACGCGTTCGCCACCACCAGCTCGACCCAGCTCTCCAGCGGCTGGTCGAAGCCGTACGGATGCTTGAACTCGTGCGGCGCCCGCTCGTACAGCAGCCTCTCCCGGCTCACGCCCAGGTCCTCCAGGATCCGGTACGCAATGTTCGCGTGCGCCAGCTCGTCCTGGATGATCGCCACCGCCGAAACCTGCGTGTTCGTCGACGGCGCGTGCTGCGCCGCCATCCAGTACGCCGGCGCGCTGATCAGCTCCGTGTCGCCTTGCACCGTGAGCTGCACGATCAGCGCCTTGCGGTACCCCTCGGTCATCTCCTCCGGCGATTCCAGGATGTACCCGCTCCGGACCTTCTCCTTGAGTTGCTCCTCGAGTTGCTCCCCGGTCGGCTGGCTCATGATCGGCTCCGCGCTTTTTCGAACGATCGTTCGATCTCAGTTTAGATCGGGCGCGACACGACGTCAACCCCTGGAAATGCCACGAGCGGACGCCCGCGCACGGTCCGGGCCGCGCCGTTCCCGCGGGCACCGTCGCGGCTCGATGGCGCTGCGACTGTGGGGGGACGGCGCGGGGAATGCCGCCGCGAAATCGCGTGGCAGGGAAGCGCGCGGAGGAGCTGGCCCGTCGGAGCGACGGGCGTGATCCGCGCCCCCGGTCGCCGGGCTAGCCGGACGACCGGGGGCGGGAGGGGTCAGTAGAGGGAGTCTTCTTCGCCGCAGCGGTCGACGGAGACGTCTTCGACGTCCTCGGGTCTGAGCGTGACGGCGAGGTCGATGGTTTCGCCGCGGGCGAGGCGTGCGTCGATGGCGTCGCGGAGCTCGTCGAGGGTCTCGGCGCCGAGGGCCGGCATCGGGACGACGAAGCTGGCTGCGGCGCCGTCGACGCGCTGCACGGTCACCCGTGCGCAGCTGACGACCTCATCGTCGAGCTCGGCCTCGAGGCCGGCGACGTGGGTGTCCCAGTCCAGCTGCGGGGCGAATTCGAGGCCGAAGCAGCGATACGACTCGCTCTGGCTGTAGAGCGGCGACCCGCCGAAGTACCAGAGCCCGCGTTCGAGGCGGGAGTCGTGCCATCCGAGGCCCCAGGAGCGGAGTGCGTCGAAGGCCGTCAGGAAGGAGGCTCCGTAGAAGGCACCGGGGCAGCCGACGAGCGACGTCGAGCCGCCGAAGAACCAGGCCGGGTACACGTTCCCGCTGCCCGGCAGCGGGTAGAACGACGGCGGGTTCACGGGAGGCGTCTCGGGCTGCCGCGGCTCGAAGACCGGTTCGCCGAACTTCATGTTCGGCAGGTGCGGCGCCGCGGGGTCGGCGTCGGTCGGTTCGACATCGGCCGGGCCGCGGTCGGCGTCATCGGCCTGGCGCCCGAACAGCCCCGTCAGCTGGGCGATGACGCGGGCGCGTTCGGCGGGGCTGTCCTCGCCGTCCAGGAGCTGGACATGGTCGGGCGCGTCCGGGTTGCTGAGGAGCTCGTCGATCGTCCACTCCGGCGTGCCGGCGCGGCCGGCGGCGCGGGCGCGGTCCGCGCGTTCGAGGCTGCGCCGGCGCGCGGCGTCGAACGCGGCGGTCTCGCGGTCCGGGAGGCGGCGGTCGATCGTGCGGCGGTCGCGGTCGGGGTCCGACCGCCGGTCGGGCGCCCTGAGCCGGCCCCTCGGCTGGGAGCGGGTACTGGGCTTGAGCCGGTCGCCCGGTCGGCGGGTAGCGGGTCGGGCCGTGGTCGGCCGGGAGGCGGGGCGCGACACGCGCTCCGGCACGCGCCGGGCCTCCCTTGTCGGGCGGTCCGGCTTCTTGTCCTGTTGCGCCGCGACCGGCGCCGCGGCGGCGAGCAGGAGGGCGACGGCCATCGTGGAGACGGTCCGCACGGAAACGAGAACTCGCATGGTTCCGCTCCTTCCTCCGGCGATCGGCCGCGGCCCGTCCGCGGCCTTCCGCCGGCGATGGTGAACGTACTCCGATCCACTACACGGTGCAATGGTACCGTCCTTGCCCCGCTGGCGCGGTGTGTACGGGCAAGAACCGAACCGGGGCCGGCCGCGGCGTTCGAGGGGCGGGGCGTTGACCGCTCTGCTGATCCTGCTCGCCGTGACGGCGGGGATCGGCTGGCTCCTGTGGGAACGCTGCGGGCTGCGGGGCTGCCCGGATGTGGAACGTCTCAACGGCTACGTTCCTGACGAGGCCTCCATCGTGGTCGACCGCGAGGGCCGCGAAGTGGCGAAGTTGTACCGGGTTCATCGGGTCGTGATCCCGCTGGATTCGCTGCCGGCGTACGTGCCGTTGGCGTTCGTCGCGGTCGAGGATCGTCGGTTCTGGGAGCATGACGGCGTCGATTGGCCGCGGGTGGCGGGCGCGGCGTGGGCGAACCTGCGGGCGCGGCGGATCGTCGAGGGGTTCAGCACGATCACCATGCAGCTCGCGCGCAACGTGTTTCCGGAGCGCCTGCCATTGAGCGAGCGGACGCTGTCGCGCAAGCTGGCGGAGATGCGGGTCGCGAAGGAGATCGAGGAGCGGTTCACGAAGCGGCAGATCCTCGAGATGTACCTGAATCAGATCTATTTCGGCGGCGGTGCCTGGGGGATCGAGGCGGCGGCGCAGGAGTACTTCGGCAAGCCGGCGGCGGAGCTGACGCTGGCGGAGGCGGCGTTGCTGGCGGGGCTGATCCGGGCGCCGAACCGGCTGAGCCCGCGGGTGAACCCGAACGCCGCGCTGGCGCGGCGCGGGGTCGTGCTACGCATGATGGCGGTGCAGGGGCTGATCCCCGAGGTCGAGGCCGAGGCCGCAGCGCGCGAGCCGCTCGCGTTGGCGCGTGGCACGGTGGGCCGGGAGGGCCGTGCGCCGTATTTCGTGGAGGAGGTCCGCCGGGTCGTCGAGGAGCGGCTGGGCGAGGCGGTGTACACGGAGGGGTACACGATCCACACGACGCTGGACCTCGGCGTCCAGGGCATCGCGGAATCCGAGCTCGGGCGGCAGCTCACGGCGATCGAGGCCGGGGCGTACGGCGCGTACCGCCACGCGGTGTATGCGGCGGATGCCTCCGACGGCTCGGGCCGGACGCGCTACCTCCAGGGCGCGGTCGTGGTGCTCGATGCCCGTCGTGGCGATGTCGTCGCACTGGTCGGCGGGCGAGATTTCCGGGACTCGAAGTACAACCGGGCGACGCAGGCGCGGCGACAGCCGGGGAGCGCGTTCAAGCCGTTCGTCTACGCCGCGGCGCTTGCCGCCGGCTACCCGCCGACCCACGTCCTGTCGGACATGCCGCTGCACCGTGTGCTCTCGAACGGCACCGTCTGGTCGCCGAGCAACTTCGGCGGCCGCTACGCCGGCGCGGTCACGCTCCGCGACGCGCTGGTGCAGTCGCGCAACGTCGCGACGGTCCGGCTGGCGGAGGAGGTCGGGCTGGACGAGGTGATCGAGCTGGCGCGTCGCCTGGGCCTGGACGGCCCGATCCCGCGCGTCCCTTCGATCGCGATCGGCGCGGGCGAGGTCTCGCTGCTGCGGCTGGTGGCGGCGTACGCCGCGTTCGCGACGCTCGGCGAGCGGCCGGAGCCGCGCTTCGTGACGCGCGTCGAGGACCGCGCCGGCCGGGTCGTCTGGCGGAACCCGCCCGAGTCGCGGCGAGTGCTCGATCCCGGCGTCGCGTTCCTGACCACCGACCTCATGCGCGACGTGGTCGACCGCGGCACGGGGACGGCGGTCCGCGCCGTTGGGTTCCACGGCCCGGTCGCGGGGAAGACCGGCACCACGAACGACGCGACGGACGTCTGGTTCATCGGCTTCACGCCGTCGCACGTGGCCGGAGTGTGGATCGGATTCGACCGGCCGCAGCGGGTCGTGCCCGGCGCGACCGGCGGCCGGCTGGCGGCGCCGGTCTGGGGCCGCATCATGCGCCGGGCCGCGCCGGCATCCGGAGCCGGATGGACGCCGCCGCCCGGAGTCGAGACCCGCCTCGTCGATGCGTGGGGCAACGTGCTGCCGCAGGCGTGCGCACCGTACGGCGCCGTCCGCGAGGAGTACTTCCTCGCCGGCACCGTCCCGCCCGCGACCTGCGGACCGGGCGTCTACCCGGCGTGGCCGGACAGCGGCGGGCCCGAGCTCCTCGGCGAGCCGGCCGAGGACCCGGACGACGACGGCTGGTGGGACCGGATGCGGCGCCGCCTCCGGGGCGACGACGAGGGATCCGATCGCGACGGCGCCCGGCGTCGCGCGCCGGCGTGGCCCGACGCCCGGCGGCCGGGGTGGCGGGGCGCGCCGCCGGGTTGGGACGGCGACCGGCGTCGCCGCGGCGTCCCCGCGCCCGACAGCGGCCGCGGCGCCCGTCCGCCCGACGACGGTCGCGGCCGGCCAGGGGAGGACGGAGACAGAGCGCGCCCGCGCCCCGACGACGAGCCGCCTAAGCTGCTGGGTCGACCCGCGCGGCCGGACACGATCCGGCGGTAGCGCGGTCCGTCTTCGTTCGGCTCCGCCGAATCCGTCATCATTCGTCGTCCGCCGCGAGCGCCGCGACCGAGACGGGCGAGACGGGCATCCGCACGAACGGCCGGTCCCAGTCGAAGAGGAACGCGCACGCGGGGCCGCAGACCCGCGCCTGGCACGGCCCCATCCCGATCCGCGTGTAGAGCTTGGCCTGGCGGAACGACCAGTCCGGATCGACGCTCCCGTACGCGACGTCCTCGCAGCGGCAGAGGATCGTGTCGTCGGCGGGGAGGCCGCGCAGCTCGGCGCGCGGCGCGAAAGCGCGGTCCATCCGCTGCGCCAGGCGGTGCTCCCGCCGGCGCCGGGCGTGGAGCCGACGCGGGACATCCGTCGCGCCGGCGGCGTCGGCGCCGGCGATCTCGCCCTCCGCGAGCGCCGCATCGACGCCCGCGACGCCCGTCGGCTCGCCGGCGCAGTAGACGCCCGGGACGGTGGTGGCTTGCCGGCCGTCGACGCGGACGCCGCCCGCGTCGACCGCGCACCCGAGCAGCTCCGCGAGCTCCGTCCCGGGGACCAGGCCGTAGCCGGTGCAGAGGACGTCGCACGGCTCGGCCCAGCGCCGGCGGCCGTCGGTGAGCGTGACCTCGCGCACGACGTCGTCGCCATCGGCGCGGACGACCCAGCACCCGGCGGCGTAGCGGGTGCCGGCGAACGCGGCGCGGTAGCGGGCGGCCTGGACGATCCGGCCGGGCGAGCGCCACAGCCCGGCGCCGAAGCGCAGCAGCGCGGCCCGCCGCGCCTGCTCGGCCACGACCGCGACCCGCGCGCCGTGGCGCGCGAACGCCGCCGCGACCACGAGGAGCAGCGGCCCCGAGCCCGCAATCACGACGCGCTTGCCCGCGAACGACGCGCCCGCCTTGAGCAGCGCCTGCGCGCCGCCGATGCCGAACACGTTGGGGAGCGTCCAGCCGGGGAAGGGGATGAACCGCTCGCGCGCGCCGGTCGCCAGGATCAGCCGGGGCGCGGTCACGCCGAAGCCCTCGCCGCCGCGCTCCGCCAGGAGACGGAACCCCTCCGGGGGCGTCGCCGGCGCGCCGGCGCCCGCGCGCCCGCCGTGCGGCTCGACGCGGCCGCGCGCGTCGCTCGCCGCCCGGGGGTCGTCGTCCGATGCGTCGCTCCGCCCGGCGCCGACGGGCCGCGCGTCCACGACCTGCGCGCCGCAGAGCACGCGGGCGCCGGAACGGTCGAGACGCTCGAGCCACGCCCGCGCCCGCCGCGGCAGCTCCTCGCGCCGGCGGTGGCGCCAGATCTGGCCGCCCGGCCGCGGCGCCGCGTCGAGCACGACGACGCTCCGGCCCGCCTCGGCCGCGCGCACCGCCGCCGCGATCCCGGCCGGCCCCGCGCCGACGACGGCGATGTCGGCGACCGCGCCGCCCCCCGGAACGTGCTCAGCCATCGGTCGCGACCTTCATCCCGGCGCGCACCGGCTCGAGGCAGGCGCGGCGGTGGGCGACGCCGTCGATCGTGACGCGACACTCCTGGCAGGTGCCCATGCCGCAGAGCGGCAGGCGCGGCGCGCCGGTCACGGAGCGGCGGAACGCCTTCGCGCCGCACAGGAGCAGCGCCGCGGCGACGCTCGCGTCCGCGGGCGCCCGGATCGCCCGGCCATCCACCTCGATCTCGACCTCGGTCTGCGACATGCCGACTCCTGCCTACTCCTGGTTCTCGTGCGCCACGAAGAGACGGTCCGGAATGAAGGGCGCGGCGTCGATCTCCGGCGTGCGGCCGAGGATCTGGTCGCACAGCAGCCGGGCCGTGCCGAGCGACGTCGTGATGCCGAGCCCCTCGTGACCCGCCGCGATCCAGAGCCGGTCCACCTCCGGCCAGCGGCCGATGACCGGCAGCTTGTCCGGCGTCGCCGGGCGAAAGCCGGTCCACACACGGATCACCGACAGCCCCGCGAGCGCGGGCATGAACTCGACCGCGCGCGCGAGCATCCGGCGCAGGATCGAGCGGTTCAGCGCGCCATCCCACCCGACCAGCTCGCGCGACGAGCCGATCAGGAGCTGCCCCGTCGCACGCGGCTGCACGTTGAACGCGACCGACTCCGTCGTCATCGTGTGCGCGCTCTTGAGGTAGCCGAGCTCGACGAGCTGGTGGCGGCAGAAGCCCGGAGCCCGGTCCGTGATCGCGAGGTGCCCCTTCCGCGGCACGATCGGTAGCCCCGGCACCAGCCGCGCCGCCTCGGCGCCCGCCGCGTTGATCACGACGCCGGCCTCGAGCCGCTCGCCGCCGGCGAACACCGCGCCGTCCCGGATGCGCTCGACCGCGCAACCCTCGCGCACCGCCGCACCGAGATCCCGCGCCCGCTCCACGAGCCAGCGCGCGACGGCGGGCGGATAGACGACGCGGTCGCCGGGGACGCGCAGCGCGCCGGCCATCGGCACGCGCAGGTTCGGCTCGAGCCGCGCGACGTCGGCGCCGTCCAGCACCTCCGTCTCGACGCCGCGCGCCGCGTAGAACGCCTGCTTCGACCGGACCGCGTCGAGCTGATCCCCGTCCTCCGCGACCCAGAGCGTGCCGCACGGGTCCGCTTCCGCCGCGGCGGGCAGCTCGGCGTCCAGCTCCGCCCAGAGCCGCGCCGAATACGCGCTCAGCGCGAACTGCGCCTCGGAGTCGTCCATCACGACGACGTGCCCCATGCCGGCCGCCGTCGTGCCGCCGCCGACGACCCGTGCTTCGAGCAGTTGCACGCGCGCGCCCGCGCGCGCGAGCTCGTAGGCGCACGCCGCGCCGACGATCCCGCCGCCGACGATGATCGCGTCCGGCGCCGCCCCGGGCATCACGCCGCCCCGAAACCGCCGCGGAACGGGTCCGCGGGGTCGAACCGCAGCACCGCCTCGCCCGTGACGAACGCGCGGCCGCGGATCCACGGGACGAGCGCGTCGCCCTCTCGGGTCAGCCACCCGGTGAACCGGCCGCCGGTGATGCTCTCCTGCCGCCACTCCTGGCCGGGCTCGAGCGCGCCGCGCGCGTGCAGCGCCGCCATCTTCGCCGAGGTGCCGGTGCCGCACGGCGAACGATCGTACTCGCCGCCCGGACAGAGCACGAAGTTGCGGGCGTCGACGTCATCGCCCGCGGGCGCGCCGGTCAGCTCGACGTGGTCGATCGGCGCGCCGTCCGCGCCGGTCACGCCCTGCTCGCCCAGCGCGTCCAGGATCGCGCGCGTCGCCCGCAGCAGCGCGTCCAGCCGGCTCAGCTCCAGCGGCAGCTCCGGCAGGTGGGTGATGAAGAACCAGTTGCCGCCCCAGGCGACGTCGCCCACGACGCGCCCCACGCCCGGCACCTCCACGGCCACGTCCAGCGCGTGACAGTAGGCCGGGACGTTCTCGATCGTCACGGCGCCATCGTCGCCCAGCTCGGCGCCCACCGTGCCGACCGGCGTGTCGATGCGGACGACGCCGGGCCCCAGCCGCCCCAGGTAGTGCAGCGTGGTCAC
This sequence comes from Longimicrobiales bacterium, assembly GCA_036381255.1. Taxonomy (GTDB): domain Bacteria; phylum Gemmatimonadota; class Gemmatimonadetes; order Longimicrobiales; family RSA9; genus CALBZE01. Next base: position 43,921 of record DASVDG010000029.1, read on the forward strand.
GACGCCGATCAGGCCGTGCCCGCACATCCCCAGGTAGCCGACGTTGTTGAAGAAGACGACGCCGGCGGCGGAGCCCGGCTCCACGGGCGGCGTCAGCAGCGCGCCGACGACGGCGGCGTGCCCGCGCGGCTCCAGCACGACCCCGCCGCGGAGGTGGTCGAAGTCCCGCCGCAGCCGCTCGCGTCGCTCCGCCATGGTCCGCCCGGCGGGCTGCGGCCAGCCGTCCACCACCACGCGCGTGGGCTCCCCCTCGGTGTGGGAGTCCACCACCCGGATCGCGGCCGGGAACGCCGGGCCCGCCGCCTGGAGCGGTGCGGCCTCGGCGCTGCGCGTGGAGCGGCTCATGCCGTGTCGTCCGTCAGTAAGGGTTGATCTGGACCGTCTTGATCTCCGTGTAGAACTCCCGCGCGGCGGGGCCCTGCTCGCGGCTCCCGGAGCTCGACGCCTTCACGCCGCCGAACGGCGCGTGCGGGTCCACGCCCGTCGTGTCGCCGTTCACCCGCACCAGCCCGGTCTCGATCCGGCGCACGTACTCCAGCGCCGCGTTCAGGTCCCGGGTGAAGAGCGACGCGCTCAGGCCGTAGCGCGTGCGGTTCGCCAGCGCGATCGCCTCGTCCATGTCCGCCGCGGAGAACGTGGCCAGCACCGGGCCGAACAGCTCGTCCTGCGCCAGGGGGGAGGCGGGATCCACGTCCCGGATGACCGTCGGCGAGAAGTAGAAGCCGCGCGAGAACGGCTCGGCCTCCGGCGCCGAGCCGCCGCAGACGCGCGTGCCGCCCGCCTCCGCCACCGCACGCCGAATCCCCTCGCGCGCGTCCGCCGTGATCAGCGGGCCGACCGCCGCCGACGCATCGTCGACCGGTCCCAGCGGAAGCGCCTCCACCTGCTCGCGCAGCTTCCGCAGGAACGCATCCTCCACCGACCGCACCACCACCGCGCGGCTCGTGGCCGTGCACTTCTGCCCCGCGTACCGCATCGCGCCCGCCGCCGTCAGCCGCGCGGCCAGCTCCAGGTCCGCGTCCGGCGCCACGATCACCACGTTCTTCCCACCCATCTCCGTCTGGTAGCGGATGTTCCGCTCCGCGGCGATGCGCGCCACCTCCGCGCCCACCCGGGTCGAGCCCGTGAAGCTGACCGCCCGGACCGCCTCCTCGCGCAGCAGCGCCTCCCCGACCACCCCGCCCGACCCCTGCACCACGTTGAAGACGCCCGCCGGAAGCTCCGCCGCGTGCGCCGTCTCCGCCAGCAGCTCCGCCATCCGCGCCGAGCGCTCCGACGGCTTCAGCACCACCGTGTTGCCGAACGCCAGCGCCGGCCCCGCCTTCCACAGCGGGATCGCCAGCGGGAAGTTCCACGGCGTGATCAGCGCCACCACGCCCACCGGCTCGCGCACGCTGAACTGGAGCGAGCCGGCCGCCTGCGCCGGGATCACCTCCCCCACCGGCCGCACCGCCTCCCCCGCGTAGTAGCGCAGGATCACCACGCACCGCGCCACCTCGCCACGCGCCTCCCCGATCGGCTTCCCCACCTCCCGCGCCATCGCGCGCGCCAGCTCCTCGCGCCGCGCATGCATCGCCTCCGCCCACCGGTACAGGCACTCCGCCCGCGCCGGGCCCGTCGCCGACCGCCAGCGCGGCAGCGCCTCCGCCGCCGCCACCACCGCGCGCTTCGCCTCCTCCGGCGTCCCCTCCGGCACCTGCCCCACGACGTCCGACGCGTCCGACGGGTTCACGTCCGGGATCAGCCGCGCCGACGAACCCGCGCCGAACTCCCCGCCCACGTAGCTCCGTACGACCGTGCTCATTCCTCCTCCGGGCGTTCCGCCCCGGACGCCCCCCGGTGCACTCGCAGGAACTCGAGGAGCGCGTGCCCCGCTCCCAGGATGTGCGTCGCCAGCAGCGCCGACGCGTGCTCCACTTCCCCCTTCCGCACCGCCTTCAGGATCGCCCGGTGCTCCTCCCGCGCCCGCGTCTCGCCGTGCGTCAGCGAAAGCTGTAGCCGCGTGTACCGGTCGCTCTGGTTCCGCAGGTTCTGGAGAATCTGCATCGTCAGCGGCCGGT
>DASVDG010000030.1:0-42172 GCA_036381255.1 Longimicrobiales bacterium
TACGCCGACGTGCGCAAGGCCGAAGCACTGCTCGGCTATCGGCCCACCACCCCGATCGAAGCGGGGATCCCCCGCTTCGTCCGCTGGCTCACGCAGACGGCCCACCACGACGACACCGTGGCGGCCGAACCGTGACTGCGCGATAATTGCATCCGCCCGGCCTGATCGGTGTAGCACAGGGCCGGAGCACACCTTCAACGGGGTCGAGCATGCGCATCCTGATCACCGGCGCGGCCGGTTTCCTGGGCTCGCATCTGTGCGAGCGATTCCTGGCCGAGGGGCACGAGGTGGTCGGCATGGACAACTTCGTGACCGGCCGGCCCGAGAACATCGCGCACCTGATCGGTCGGGATGGGTTCCGCTTCGTGCGTCACGACGTGACCGAGTACGTCTACGTGGACGGGCCGCTCGACGGCGTGCTCCATTTCGCATCTCCGGCGAGTCCGGTCGACTACCTGGAGCTCCCGATCCAGACGCTCAAGGTCGGCAGCCTCGGCACGCACAAGACGCTCGGCCTCGCGCTCGCCAAGAAAGCGCGCTACCTGCTGGCCAGCACGAGCGAGGTCTACGGCGATCCGCAGGTGCACCCGCAGACGGAGGGCTACTGGGGGCACGTGAACCCGGTGGGCCCGAGAGGCGTCTACGACGAAGCGAAGCGTTTCAGCGAGGCCATGGCCATGGCCTACCACAGGGCGCACGGCGTGGACGTGCGGATCGTGCGCATCTTCAACACGTACGGGCCCAGGATGCGGCCGAACGACGGGCGCGTCGTCAGCAACTTCATCGTCCAGGCGCTGAGAGGCGAGCCGCTCACGGTCTACGGCGATGGCAGCCAGACCCGCAGCTTCTGCTTCGTCGACGACGAGGTCGAAGGCATCTACCGGCTCTTCATGAGCGACCACGTCGGGCCGGTGAACGTGGGCAATCCGGACGAGTTCACGATCCGCGAGCTGGCGGAGACGGTGCTGCGACTCACCGGCAGCCGGAGCCGGATCGAGGAGCGGCCGCTGCCGACGGACGACCCCAAGGTGAGGAGGCCCGACATCACGCTCGCCCGGCAGGCGCTCGGCTGGGAGCCCGAGGTCGCGCTCGAAGAGGGGCTCCGGCGGACGATCCCCTACTTCCAGCGGCTGGTCCGGGAGGAAGGCGCGGTCGCGCGGGCGCTCTAGGCGCGTCGCCTACGTCACGAGCCCCTGCCGCTCGAGCTCGGCGAAGCTCGCGTCGACGCGGTCGAGCACCTCCTGCTCGGCGGACCAGGCGATCAGCTCGTCCAGCCCTTCCTCGAACGGCGTCGCCGCCTCGAATCCGAGGGCATCGCGGGCCCGGGTCGGGTCCCCGACGCAGTGGCGGATGTCGCCCGCGCGGTATCGCCCCACGATCTCCGGCGCGATCGTCACGCCCAGGCGCCGCGCCAGCGCCTCCGCCACCTCCCGGATCGTGACCGGCCGCCCCGTACTGATGTTGTACGCGCCCGACGTCGCGTCGTCCGCATCCAGCGAGCACAGTACCGCCTCGGCCACGTCGGCGACGTGGATGAAATCCCGGCTCTGCCGGCCATCCTCGAACACGAGCGGCGCGCGCCCGCTCTTCAGCCGGCCCAGGAAGATCGCGGCCACGCCCGTGTACGGATTCGACAGCGCCTGGCGCGAGCCGTAGACGTTGAAGAAACGAAGCGCGAGCGTCGGGATGCGGTACGTCCGACCGAAGCAGAGCGCCAGCTCTTCCTGCGTCTTCTTCGTGATCGCGTACACGCTCGTGTACTGGAGCGGCTTGGCCTCGTCGGTGAGGGCGGGCGCGAGCGGCGCGGCGCACACGGGACAGGCGAGCTCCCACTCGCCCGCCGCGAGCCGGGACTCCACCCTCGGCCGCGGCGCGAGCCGACCGTGCTCCGCGCAGCGGTACGCGCCTTCGCCGTATATGCTCATCGAGCTGGCCACGACGAAGCGGCGGAACCGCCCCGGCTCGCGCGCCATCGCCTCCATGAGCACGCCCTGCCCGTCCACGTTGACGGCCGTGTAGTAGTGCGGCGCGTACATCGACTGCCCGACGCCGACCGCCGCCGCGAGGTGCACGACCGCGTCCACGCCGCGGAGCGCCGCCTCCACGGCGGCCGGATCGCGCACATCGCCGCGATGGAACTCGATCGCGCCCGCCAGAAGGTGCCGCTCCAGATACCGCGGCATCCCCGCGCCCTCGCCGTGGACCTGTGGGTCCAGGTTGTCCAGCACCACCACGTCGCGACCGCGCTCCACCAGCCGGTCCACCACGTGCGAGCCGATGAATCCCGCTCCCCCCGTGACGAGCACTCGCATGGCGTCTCCTCGAGATTTCCCAGGATCGGTGCCCGCCGTCGGTGCAAGATCTTTGCCGCGAAGGCCGGGGCCGGATGCCCGCAGATCGCCCGCGCCCGGCAACGCGACTCCCGATCCCGGCGTCGTCGGCGCCGGCTTCCGCACCTGCGAATCCCCGGGCTGACGCACGAAAAAGGCGGGCCGGTGTCGACACCGGCCCGCCATCCGCCTCCGCTCCCGCGCCCGACGGCATCAGTCCGCCGCGACCTCCTGCCGGCTCGCGGCGGCGTCCGCGCCTGCGGGCACCGCCCTGCCGCGCCCGATGCTCATGTACTCGAAGCCCGCGCCGCTGAGCCGCGCCGGCTCGAAGAGGTTCCGTCCATCGAAGATGACCGGCGCCTTGAGCAGCGCGCGCAGTCGCTCGAAGTCCGGCCGCCGGTACGGCTGCCACTCGGTCAGGATGAGCAGCGCATCGGCGCCCTCGGCCGCATCGTAGTTGTGCTCGCAGTACGTGATCCGCTCCCGGAGGTCGGCGAAGTGCCGGCGGGCGACCTCGAGCGCCTCCGGGTCGTGCACCCGCACGCTGGCGCCGCGCTCGACGAGCCCGCGCACGACGACCAGGCTCGCCGCCTCTCTCATGTCGTCGGTCTCGGGCTTGAAGCTGAGCCCCCAGACCGCGAACGTACGCCCCGAGAGGTCCCGTCCGTACCGCGATTCGACCGCCTCCAGCAGCAGCCGCTTCTGCCCCGCGTTCACGGCCTCGACCGCCTCCAGGATCGAGGCGTCCACGCCGTACTCGCCCAGCGTGCGAATGAGCGCCTTCACGTCCTTGGGAAAGCAGCTTCCGCCGTAGCCGATCCCGGCGAAAAGGAAGCTGGGCCCGATCCGCGCATCGGTGCCGATCCCCTTGCGGACCAGGTCCACGTCGGCGCCCACCTCGCCGCACAGCCTGGCGATCATGTTCATGAAGCTGATCCGCGTCGCCAGCATCGCATTCGCCGCGTACTTCGTGATCTCGGCCGAAGCGATGTCCATGAACAGGATCGGCTTGCCCGTCCGCACGAACGGCTCGTACAGCTCGCTCAGGACCCGCTTCGCGTAGTCGCTCTCGACCCCGATCACCACCCGGTCGGGCTTGAGGAAGTCGTCGACCGCCGCGCCCTCCTTCAGGAACTCCGGGTTGCTGCACACGTGCACCGTGTGGCTCGTGTGCTCCTCGATCACCGCCCGCACCTTCTGCGCCGTGCCGACCGGCACCGTGCTCTTCGTGATGACGATCTTGTCGGCGTTCATGTTCTCGCCGATCACGCGCGCGACCGCCAGCACGTGTTTCAGGTCCGCACTCCCGTCCTCGCCCTCGGGCGTGCCCACGGCGATGAAGATGATGTCGCTCTCTCGCACCGCGGAGGCGACGTCCGTCGTAAACCGCAGCCGGCCCTCTTCCAGGTTCCGGCTGACCAGGGGCTCGAGTCCCGGCTCGTAGATCGGGATCTCGCCGCGACCGAGCCGCGCAATCTTCTCTTCGTCGATGTCCGCACAGATCACGTCGTTGCCCGTCTCGGCGAGACACGCGCCCACCACCAAGCCGACGTACCCCGTGCCGATCACTGCGACATGCATGGAGCCTCCGATGACGGCCGTTTCGCCGCGCGAGGGCGCGGCCTCCTGCACCGGAGCGCGATGTGCTGCAATGTTGGTACCGCTCATTGAACCGATCTCGGGTTACCGTCCAGTGTGCCGCGCCGTCGCGTCGCGACCTCGATTCCGCCGATGCACGCTCCGAACGACGTCGATCACACGATCCAGTTCGTCGTTCGAGAGGTTGGATCCCGAGGGGAGGCAGAGCCCGGCCTCGAACAGCGCCTCGGCCACGCCGCCGCCGTAGCACGGGTACCCACGAAACACCGGTTGCATGTGCATGGGCTTCCAAACGGGCCGCGCCTCGATGTTCTCCGCTTCCAGGGCGAGGCGCACCTCCTCTCGCGTGGCGCCGAACAACTTCGGATCGATCGTCAACGTGGTCAACCAGCGCGTGTGGGTGCCCCAGGGCGCTTCGGGCATGAACGCCACGCCAGGGAGCGCGCCGAGCGCCTCCGCGTAGCGCTCGAAATTCCGACGCCTGGCGGCGACGCGATCTGGCAGCGTCGCGAGCTGGCCCCGCCCGATCGCCGCCAGGACGTTGCTCAAGCGGTAGTTGTACCCGATCTCCGAGTGCTCGTAATGCGGTGCCGGATCGCGGGCCTGCGTCGCGAGCTTCCGTGCCCGCGCCACCAGCTCCTCATCGTCCGAGACCAGCATCCCGCCGCCGCTCGTCGTGATGATCTTGTTCCCGTTGAACGAGAACACGCCTGCCCGCCCGAACGTGCCGGGGGTCCGGCCCTTGTACCGTGCGCCGAGCGCTTCCGCCGCGTCCTCGACGACGGGCACGTCGTACGCGCGGCACGCGGCGAGGATCGGGTCCAGGTCCGCCGCCTGCCCGTAGAGATGGACCACGACGACGGCGGCCGGCAGCCGGCCGGCCGCGGCGCGATCGGCGAGCGCCTCGGCCAGCAGCGCCGGATCCATGTTCCAGGAAGCGCGTTCGCTGTCGATGAACACCGGCCGCGCCCCGAGGTAGCGGATCGGGTAGACGCTCGCCGCGAACGTCAGCGTGCTCACGAAGACCTCGTCGTCTTCGCCGACGCCGACGAGGCGGAGCGCGAGGTGGAGCGCCGCGGTGCCGGAGCTGAGCGCGGCCGCGTGGCCGCACCCCACGGCGTCCCGGAACTCGCGCTCGAACGCGTCGACGTGCGGGCCGAGCGGCGCGATCCAGTTCGTGGCGAATGCCTCGGCCACGAGCGCCTGCTCCCGGCCGCTCAGGTGAGGCGGCGAGAGATAGATCCTGTCACGAACTGTAGTCACGGCCACGGGCTCATTCGCTCCTTCGAGGCGATGGACGAGCGGGCACGCCGACGGCGACGCACCCGGCCGGGACATCGCGCGTCACCACCGCGCCGGCGCCCACGATCGCCCCGCGGCCGATCCGGACCCGCGGAAGCACCGTTGCGCCGGCGCCGATCCATGCGCCCGCGTCCACGAAGCACTCGCCGCCCAGGACCGCCCCGGGCGAGACGTGTGCACCGTCCTCGATCGTGCAGTCGTGCTCGACCACGGCGCGCGTGTTGACGATGACGGCATCCCCGAGGCGTGCGTCGGGATTGACCACCGCGCCGGCGAGAATCACCGTGCCACGGCCGATCGCGACGCCCGCACCCACGACGGCCGACGGATGGACCAGCGGCGGCAGCGGCTGGTCGCGCAGCCGCTCGAGGCATTGCCGACGGATCGCGTTGTCGCCGATCGCGAGGGCGATCGCCGTGTACGCGGGAGCGATCCCCGCGCCCGCCGCGATGCACTCGAGGAAGCGCGACTCGACCGCGACGACGCTTGCGCCGCCCGGCTCGACCACACGGCCCAGCTTCGCCGGGTCCGCATCGACGAAGCCGATCACCGCGTGACCGGCGCGACGCGCCAGCTCCGCCACGACCTTGCCGTGACCGCCGGCGCCCCAGATGAGGACGCGCTCACCGCGCCGTGCCACGAAACTTCTCCATCGACACGTGCCCGGGGTGGCTGATCCCCTCGCGTCGGAACACCTTCGCGATCGTGAGGAGCAGGATCCGGAGGTCCAGGATGAACGACCGGTTGTCGACGTACCACACATCCTGCGCGAGGCGTTCCTCCCACGTCGTCGCGTTGCGCCCGTTCACCTGCGCCCACCCCGTGATCCCCGGCCGGACCGCGTGGCGACGCGCCTGTTCGGCCGTATAGAGCGGAAGGTACTCCGGCAGCAGCGGCCGCGGGCCGACGAGACTCATCTCGCCGCGGAGCACGTTGTACAGCTCCGGCAACTCGTCCAGGCTCGTGCTCCTGAGGAACGCGCCCAGCCGCGTCATCCTGACGTCATCGGGCAGGGGCCGACCCCGCTCGTCGTACGCCTCCCGCATCGTCCGGAACTTGTACAGCACGAACGGCCGGCCGCCGCGCCCCGGCCGGAGTTGGCGGTACAGGACCGGCCGCCCCAACGCGACGCGTACGGCCACGGCGACGCCGGCCAGGACCGGAGCCAGGATCACCAGGCCGACGCACGCCGCCAGGAGATCGAACCCTCGCTTCAACATTTCCCGCACGATGACGCGGCCGGCGACGCGGCGTCACTCGCCCCGCGTCTCATCCAACGCCGCGGCGGACGAGCGACGCCGCGTCGTCACACGGGCGAGCGCGCGGACGGGCCACCGCAGATCGGCCGCCGCCTCGCGCCGCAGCGCGAGGAACGCCCGATACTCGTCCGCGCCCGAAGCCGACAGTCGGGCCGATGCATCCCGGAGGAACGCGACGAGCAGCGCGAGCACGAAACCGGCGACGAGCGCGACGGCCACGCGGAGCACCGTGCCGCGCGCCATCGGCCGCCCCGAGCCCTCCGGCCGCTCCACGACCGTGATCACCGGCGTGTTCCGAACCTGCTGGATCCGCGCCTGCTCGTAGGACTCGGCGAGCGTCGCATGGAGTCGCTCGCGCATGGCCAGGCGTCTCGTCAGTCGTGAGTATTCCAGCTGCAAGCGCGGCGACAGCTCGAAGCGGGCGTTCTCCTCGAGGAACGAACGCAGCTCGTCCTCGGCCTCGAGCATTTCCTGGCGCGCGGTCTCCAGGCGCTCGCCGGCGAAACGCGCTTCGGCCGCCGCCTGTGACTGTCGCTGCTCCACGTTGAATCGGTTGATCAGCTCGAGGACCCGTCCCAGGATCTGCTCGGCCAGAATCGGGTCGGGCGCCTTGGCCTCGATCTCGACGAGGCCGGTCGGCCCGTTCACCCTCACGACGAGCGACTCGGCGAGGCGATCGATCGCGCGGCGGAGCCGCTCGCGCTCCGTCGCGCCACCCCCGGCGAACACGTCGAGCAACGGCCGGGTGACCGTCCCCTCCTCCGTCGCCCACGTGAATTCCGAATGGATCAGCTCCTCCAGGATCGCGCGGCTGGTGACGAGATACGCGTAGAACGCCGGCGATTGTCCCGGCGCCCCGGCGCCAATGTCGATGCCGAGCTGGCGGCCGAGGATCGAAACGGTGCCGCCCGACGCGTCCGACCCCTGCGGCAGGAACGTCGTCCGGGCCGAGTAGGCCCGATCGCGCAGCAGGCTGCTCACCCCGACGACGAACGCCAAGGCGAGCGGCAGCACCACGAGCAGCCGGCGGTGCCGCAGGACGGCGTTCGCGAGGCCGAGCAGCGAGACGTCGTCGCCCGAGCCGGGCGTCGTCGTCGTCGCGCGGTCCGGGGTCTCTACGAGTACGGATTCTTCTACAGTCGTCGACATCGTCAACTCCCGATCGCGGCCGTCGTCGCGCGGGCGTCCTTCGCGGCCACGACCGATTCGAGCGTCTCCCTCAATTGCGCCGCGAGCCGGTTCCGGTCGAAGCGCTCCCGTGCGAGGCCGGCCGCGGCCCGGCGCGCTTCGCGCCGCCGCTCCGTGTCGCGCAGGAAATCGAGGAGCTCCTTCGCGGCAAGATCGTGGTCGGCGGCCGGGAGCACCAGCCCCGCACCGGTCTCACGGAGCAGCTCGGCCTGCCACCCGCCGTAATTGATCGCCACGGGTCGCCCTGCGGCGAGCGCGTCGAAGAACTTGTTCGCGGAGTTCGCCCACATCGGTTCGAGGTCCACGAAGAGGGACGTCGCGACGTCGGCGGCGGAGAGCCAGGCCGGGACATCCCGCTTCGGAATCCCGTCGAACAGGAAGAGCGACGTGCCGAGGAGCCCGCGGGCCTCGGCCTCCGCCCGGATCCGGCCGGCCTCCATCCCCGAGCCGATCACGACGAACCGCACCTCGGGATCGAGCTGGCGCACCCGCTCCGCGACGCGCACCAGGTATCCCACGCCGTTGATGACGCCCAGCGTGCCGATGTAGACGACGAGCGGCCGGTCCCCGAGCCACGCGAACCGGGACCGGATCCCCGCGCCCACGGCCGGATCGACGCCGAACAGCTCGATGTCGCAGCTGTTCGGGATCACGCTCACGCGCCCGGGCGGCACGCCCGCGCGTACGATGCCGTCCCGCATCCCCGGCGAAAGGGCGACGATGTGTGCGGCGTTGCGGTAGGCGAACCGCTCGAGCCGGCGCGCCGCGGCGATCGTGACCGGGCTCCGCAGCGCGCCGACCGCGATCGGCAGCTCGGGCCACAGGTCGCGCACCTCGAACACCATCGGCACGCGCAGCCGGCGGCTCGCGTACACGCCGGGGATCGCAATGGTCAGCGGCGTGCTCGTCGCGAACACCACGTCGCCGCCGACCCGGACCGCGCGGTGCGCCGCGGCGACGGCGAACCGGAAAAACGCCCGGATCCGCTTCCCGAACGGCATCTCGTTGCCGTAGGGCACCGGCAGCCAGTGGACGTCGATCCCGGCCTCGCGCGTCGTGTACCATCCGCGCCCGCGCCGCTTCGGCGTCCGGTCCGTCGTGATCATGTGCACTTCGTGACCGGCCGCGACCAGGCGGCGCGCCATCTCGTACGACCGCGTGCCGCCCGGCATCGCCGGCGTTGCGAAGTACTGGTGCAGGTAGAGGATGCGCATGCAGCCGATTCACGCCGCCCCGGCGTCGTCGCGTTCCACGGTCCGGGGCGGCCGCGCGACCGCCGCGGGCGCCGTCCGCGGCGCCACGGCGGGGCCGGCGCCGAGGGTGTGGCAACGCACGGCGAAGCCGAGGAGGAAGTAGTACAGGAACGACAGCCGCGGCTGTTCCGTGAAGGTGTTGCCGATCGAGGCCACCGGGATCGTCAGGAGCCAGACCAGCACGCCGAGTTGAAGGTGCCGATCCGCGTCGTGCGCCCGGCCGATGGCCCTGAGCGTGAGGCCCGCGACCAGGACCAGCGGCGCGAAGAAGATGACCACCAGCCCGACCAGGCCGAAGCGAAACAGGAAGAACGTGTACCCGGACTCGAGCAGCCGCATCACGGACTTGGAGATGCCGTTGCCGAACAGCGCGACGACGAGGCTGTCCGACGCCCGGTCGACGACGACCCGGAACTGCCGGAGCCGCTCGTCCAGCGACGACTGGCTCCCCTCGCGGATCAGCTGCGCGATCCCGCCGATCAGGTACGCGAGCTCTTCGCGGAACGTCATGATCAGGGCGTACACGGCGAGCGCGCCGAGGAGATAGATCCAGCCGTACCGCAGCACGGCGCGAGGCGCGCGGAGGCGGGCCAGCGCGCCGAAGTGCTCGACGATCAGGACGCCCGGGACCAGGCACGCCAGTGCGCCGCCCACGACGATCGCGTTCGTGCGCGACTGCGACAGCACGATCAGGCCGAGCCCGGCGGCGGCGGCCGCCAGCGCCCGCCCGTCCGCACGCTTCAGGAACCGGAACAGGTAGACGTACACGAAAAGCGTCAGGGCGAACGCGTAGTCGTACGGGTTCCCGAACGGCGCGCTGAGCCGCCCCATGCGAATGTTGGACGCCTCCGTGTACAGCGCCGCGAGCGGCGTCAAGCCGACGAACTGCACGGCGGAAACGGCCACGACCCCCAGGAACCCGACACCGAGCACGCGCTCCACGAACGCGACGTCCGCCCGGCCGCGTACGACGGCGAACGGCAGCGACAGGGCGAGAGCGTGCAGCACCGGTTTGTGGAGCTCGAACGTGTCGGAGACGATCACCGCAGGGCTCAGGAGCCCGACGCCGAGCCCGACGGCGATCATGTAGTACGCGAGGCACCCGACCAGCACGCGGTAGACGGTGCGCTCCCCCTGCGTGAGGAACCGCACCCGCATCCCGGGCGCGATCATCGCGGAGGCGAGCAGCACGACCAGCCCACCGTTCACGATGATCGCGCCCAGCGTCCCGAGCGCGTCCGGGAACGTCGGCGCGAAGAGCGCGAACGCGAAGATCGCGGCCGTCCATGCGCGCGCGGGGTCGTGCCGCTGGAGCAGGAGGCGGACGATGAACGCCGATGCGCCACGTCGCCCGATCGCCGCCGCTCCCGGGGTCCGGCCGTCCGCGGTTCCGGTCACGAAACCCGCCCCCGTGCTCATCGGGACGCCGCCGTCACGGCCGTGAGCGCGGGCTCGGCCGCGCGAAGCGCCCGCCATTCCCGGCGATAGGCCCGCATCGCGGCCACCGCGTCGAAGTTGCGGACCACGTGCCCGTGCGCACGCTCCGCCATCGCCCGGGCGCGCGGCGGATCGCGGAACACCGCGTCGACGCACGCCTCGGCCCGGGACAGGTCGCCGGGCTCGACGACGAACCCGGTCTCGCCGTCCACGACGAGCGCCTCGATCCCGGGCGTGCGGCTGACGACGCACGCGCAGCGGCACGCCATCCCTTCCTTGACCACGTTCGGCAGGCGCTCCGAGTCCTTGCGCGACAGGAAGAGCAGTACGTCGCTCTCGCAGAGCGCCCGCAGCACCTCGTCGTGGGGCCGATGCCCCGCGAACGTCACCGCCCCGGCGATCCCGAGGCGCTGCGCCGCCTGCCGGAGCCGGCTCCGGTCCGGGCCGTCGCCGATCACGAGCAGCGACGCCCCGTTCCACCGGCGGTGGATGCGTGCGAACACCTCGAGCACGTCGTCGAACGCCTTGGAAGGGATCAGGCGCCCGACGGTGATCAGGCGCCGTCCGGACACGGGCTCCGTCGCGCGCGCCGGGATCCGGCGCAGGTCGAGGCCGCGGTGCACGACCCGGAGGCGCTCGGCCGGCACGCCGAGCCGTCGGAGCGCCGGCACGTTGACTTCGGCGTGCGTCCAGACCACGCGCGCCAGGCGCGCGACCGGTCCGCTCCCGCCGTAGCGCCACGTCAGGTCGTACGCGCCGAGAAACATGGAGAGCGTGACCCCCGGACAGTGCCGGGCCACGAGGTAGCCGACCAGTGCCGGGTAGTGCCCCCAGAACAGGTGGACGACATCCGGCGGGTCCGCGCGCAGCCGGTCGAAGATCTCGAGCGCGCGGGGCAGCAGCACGAGGCTCCGGAGCAGGTGCGACACGCGCCGCCAGCTGCACGCGACGACCCACCGGAGCAGGTCGAGCGCCCACCGTGGATGCCGGGCCGCCACGAGCAGTCCGGCGAGCGCGCCGCGGCCCGTGGCGTACGTCACGGGCACGTCCGCGAGCCCGTGCTCGGCGAGGCGAGCCCGGCAGCCGGCCGTTTCCGGGCGGAGGCAGTGGACGGCGACCTCGTCGCCGAGCGCGCGGAGCGCTCTGACGTCGTTCGCCGCGAACACCTCGGCGGGCGCCGGGAACAGCATCGTGACGTACGCGACCCTCATGTCCGCCCGCCCGCGAGCCGCGCGGCCGGTCCGGCCGCCGCCGAAGTCACGACCTGCTCGAAGAACGCCAGCCGCTCGCGCTCCTTGCGCCGCCCGTCGAGATGCGCGATGGCGCCGCGCGGGACGCGCACCCCCCGGACGCGCTCGACGAACGCGCGGATCCGTCCGAGGTGCGTTTCCACGTTGTCCGGCGCGTTCGGAAGCTCCAGCAGGTACTCGCTCCCCCCGGGAAAATCGGTGTCGCGGTACCCGATGATCGTCGGAATCCCGTACGCCAGGTACTCGCGCACCTTGAGCGGCGAGGCCTCCCGCATCTGCTTGCGGTGCAGCGCGAGCGTGCCGATCGCCGCGTCGGCGCGCGCCATGATCGGCTCGTACTCCGCCCGCGACAGGTACCCGTGGCACGTCACGTTCTCCGGCGCCGCGCCCCCGAGTTCCTCGGCGCCGAACCCGATGAGGTCGAAGCGCCACTCCGGGCAGGCGGCGGCCAGGCGCAGGATCTTGTCGACGCCGTGCCAGGGGTGGCCGCCGGATCCGATGAAGACGAGGCGCGGCCGCGCGTTCGCCGCCGGCTCGAGTACGGGGTACGCGTCGAGGTCGATCCCGTTGGCGATCACGATCCCCGGGCGCCCGAAGCGCGCGAGCGACGGCGTCGCGGCCAGCTCGCGGGTGACGTAGACCATCCCGGCCGCGCGCCTCATGAGGCGCCCGCGCCCGAAGCGGTGGTAGAGGAATCGCCCCCGCGACATCATCACCCGGTACTCGCGCAGGTCATCCGTGTTGACCTCGAGCACCGTCGGGATGCGGCGCGACAGCGACTCGAGCGCGGGGTACCAGGTGTTGAAACGGATGTAGACGACGTCCGCGCCCCAATCGGCGACGCGACGCACCATGCGCGACAGGATCGTGAACCGGCGGGCGAGCCCGGCCGCCGCGCCGGCGCCCTCGATCCGCCGGTGTGTGAAGACCTCCGCCGGCGCCGCGCCGAGCCGGCCGGACCGGAGCAGCTCGGGCGGCCGGTGCGCCTGCACGAAGAACCGCGCCTCGTGGCCGGCCCGGATCCACGCGTCCATCTGCCGGCCGATCTTGCCGGCGACGCCGAGCCGTCCATCGAGCTCGAGGCCGACGGCGACGTATGCGATCCTCATCGACCGCTCCCCCTCTCCGTTCACGCGCCCGCGGCGCCCGGGGCGACGGCCCCGATGACGGGCGCCGGCCCGATCGCCGTGATGCGGACGACCGGCCGCCGGATCGGCGCCGCACCGCGGTTCTCGAGTCGCATCAGGATCTCGCCGCGCGCCGCGTCGACTTCGAACGTGACCCGCGCCGCAGCCACGTCCTCGTGGAGCGGCGACGCCACGATCGAGCCGGCCCCGGGCTGCGCCAGGACCGCGTGCCGCGTGACGACCCGCGGCTCGCGGCCGGAGTCCGCCGCGCCGAACACCTCCACCGCGTAACGGAAGGCGCCGTCGACCCGACCGATGCGAACGACCGGCGCGGCAGCCCGACCCGGTGCGACGTCGTCGAGCACCACGGTGGCCTCTCCCGCGCGCCCGGCGTCCGCGTCGTCGCCGACGTAGTCGAAGCCGAGCGCGTCCGGGTCGTACGAGGCGAATTTCCAGTACGGCGTCTCGATGTGGTTGTTCACCATGCGCACGTGGTACCGGCGGTAGTCGTCCGCCTCGCGGAAGTCGAAGAACCGGTTGTTCTCGGCGCTGAAGTTGCCGATCGCCGTGAAGCGGCCCGGCGCCAGGAACACCGTGTACTTCGTCGCGCCGTGGGCGGAGTGGCACGCGGAGAAGTGGTTGCCGATCAACGTGACCTCGTTCCTCCCGCCGCCGAGCATCCGGACCTGGTGGTTGCCGCCCTCGAACCAGCATCCGGCGATCACGCCGACGCCGCCGACGTCCACGCCGCAGTACTCGGTCGAGAACGACGTGTTGTTGAACGCGCAGTCGTGCACGGACACGTTCGCCGCATCGATCCAATCGGCGCACTCCCGGAAATCGCACTGGTGGATGGCGAGCGGCGTCGACGTGACGAGCTCGACCGCGCGGTAGCAGTACAGGAAGTGGCAGTCGGACACGTAGACCTGGCCGGTGTAGTCCACGCGCTCGCGCTCGCCGATCCCGCGTTTCAGCGCGCGGAACGAGCAGTCGCGGATCACCACGTGATCCTTGACGTGCGTGGCGTCGATCCCGATCACGCCGCGGTCCTCCGCCGCGGAGAGGCGACGGAAGTGGAACGAATCGTTGTCGCCGAGGAAGTGGATGCCTTCGACGACGACATCGGCCACGGTCGTGTCGTCCGTCGGGTTCAACCGGAAGATCGCCCGCCCTTCGCCCAGCTCCGAGGCGCGGGCGCGCACCGCCGTCCGCGCCGCGGAGTACATTGCGCCGCCCGCGCCGCGCACCCGCTTCGCATGGCCGATGTCGATCGTGGACGTGATGCGGTATTCGCCCTGCGGCAGATACACCGATGCCGACGCGGCGAGCGCCGCACGGATCGCCGCCGTGTCGTCGGAGCGACCGTCGGCACGCGCGCCCCACCACTGGGGCAGGATGCCGTCCGCGGCGCCCGGGTCGAACGTGACTTGACCGGCGCCCGAGAACACCGGGTACGCCCCGGCATCGAATGCGCCGCGCACCCGGAGCGACGCGCCGGGATCGAGCACGAACTCGGCACCCCGCAGCACCGTGAGCGCCGCGCCCGCCGGGATCTCCGACTCGCCCGCAATGCGGTATCGCCCCGCGGGCACCACGTAGTGCGACGCCTCGAGCGCCCGCAGCACGGCGCCGTCGTCCGCCGCGCCGTCGCCGCGTGCGCCGATCGACGGGTGCCGCACGTTGAACACGGCACCGCCCAGGTCGAGGAACCGGCCGGCGATCGTCTCGGTGAAGCTGACCGCCATCGCCTACTCCGCCCAGTCGATGCCGACGATGCCGCCGTCGGCGATGAACCGACCCCCACCCGTCGCGGCACCGATCGAGATCCCCACGATCCCGCCGGCGCGAGAGAGGCTGCCCTCCGATTCGGCCGCTGCGGGCGTCAGCCCCCAGACGCCACCCCGCTTCGCCGGGAAGCGCTCGCGCCGGCCGGCCCCGCCCGCCGTCGATCGGTCGCGATGCAGGCGCGGCCGGATCGCGCCGACCGGCAGGACCGCGGCGGCAACGGCCACGAACTTCACGAAACTTCGGCGATCCAACGGCGACCTCCCGAGATCGGTCGTGGCGGCGTAGCGGAGCCCGACGCTCCCGCGCCGTTCAATACGCGGTCGACGAGCGCGAGGATCGTCTCCCGGTTCGCGTCGGCCGAGAGGACGCGTGCCGCCTCGTGTGCGCGCCGCTTGAACGCCCCGATTCGTTCGACGGTGCACGAGCGGATGGCCGCCGCGAACGACTCGGGCGTGAAGTCTTCCGCCACGACACCGACGCCGTATTCCTCGACGATTCGCGCCATCTCGGGGGATGGCCCGACCGCCACGGCGAGCCGCGCCTGGATGAACTCGAAAAGCTTGTTCGGCAACGCGTACCGCGCGTTGAAGCTGAATGGCTCCAGCAGGAAGATCCCCATGTCGTACCGGTTGAGGAATCGCGGCAGGTCCTGCATTGGCACCGGATCCCGGAACCGGATCCGCGGGTTCGGCCGCGCCTGCTGCTCCAACGCTTCACGGTACCGCTCAGACCCGCCGAACAGCAGGAAATCGAGCTCGAACCGCTCGTCCAGCAGATCCATCGCCCGGATCATCTTCTCGAGCCTGCGGGACGGCGTCGCCCGCCCGTGGTGGACCAGCCGGATCCGCCCCCCGGGCGCGACCGCGCCGGGCTCGAGATCGGCGTAGTCCGGCGCGTTCGTCACCACCACCGGCCGAACGCCGGTCTCCGCCTCGTACCGCTTCGCGATCTCCTGGCCGACCGTCATCATCGCGTCCGCTCGAGGGATGTAGGTGCGGCAGAGGTGCGTGACGTACGATTGGAAGAACCATCGAAACAGCCGCCGGTTCTCGAACTGGCGCGGCGCATACTCGTGGGCGTCGTAGATGACCTTCGCGCCCCGGGCCAGACGCACGGCAAGGGGGAGCGCATCGATGTCGTTGGCAATGACCACATCCGCCCGGACGTCGGCCAGCGCCTCGAGGGCCGACCGCACACGTGCCTGACGCCAGTAGTAGCGTTCGTATCGACGCGCGATCAGTTGCAGCGCGGCGATCACCTTGCCGATCGCATCCTTGCGCCCCCGCTCGACCCGGATGAACGTAACGCCTTCGACCTGCGGATCCGCATACCCGACGGCGATCACCCGGTGCATCCCGGCCAGGAACCGGATCTGGCGATGCACGCGCGGATCGCGCCCGAGGTCACTGAACGAGAGGATGAGGGCCGTCGTCACGGATCACCCGTTCTCCGGGCCGCCGATGTGCTCCCATTGCAACGCCGTCCCGCGAGGCAACGCCTTCGTGGCCCGCTTGCCGATGACCACCTCGAGGAAGCGCGGAGCAAGTCCGAAACCCGGTCGGATCGACCGCACGTTGTCGGGGGTGAAGGGTTCCCCTTCGGCCACGTCCTTCACGACGTACAGCGATCGACGGAAGACCTTGTTCCCCTTCTCCGCGACGCCGGGCCCGAACGACACGCGTCCCCGCATGGCTTCCGCGCGCCGCACCTCGGCCACCATCTGTCGGAACTCGTCGGGCTCGAGGGAGAAGTGCGCGTCCACCCCGCCATCCGCGCGCGACAGCGTGAGGTGCTTCTCCACGACGCAGGCGCCGAGCGTGACGGCGACGACCGCGGCGGTGACGCCGAGACTGTGATCGGAGAGGCCGACCGGACACTCCAGGACGCTCGCCAGCGCCGGAATCGTGGCGAGGTTCATGGAGGAGTCCGGAGCGGGATAGCTGCTCGTGCACCGGAGGACGATGATCCCGCCGGCCCCCGCACCCCGCAGCGTCCGGACAGCGTGGTCGATCTCTTCCAGACTCGCCATCCCCGTGGAGAGCAGGACGGGCTTGCCGGTTTCCGCGACGGCGGCGAGCAGGCCGTCGTCGACCAGTTCGAACGACGCGATCTTGTACGCCGGAGCGTGGAGCGACTCGAGGAGCCGCACCGCGGAGGCGTCGAATGGCGTGGAAAACGCCACCAGGCCACGCGACCGTGCCGCTTCGAACAGCTTCCCGTGCCAATCCCAGGGCGTATGCGCCTCTCCATACAACTGGTAAAGCGTTTTCCCGCCCCACGGCCCCCCGGGCGGGATGACGAAATCCGGACCCGCGGCGTCGATCGTGATCGTGTCCGGCGTGTACGTCTGGAACTTCACGGCGTCGGCACCCGCCTCGGCCGCCGCGTGGATGCAGTCCAGCGCCCGGTCCAGGTCGCCGTTGTGATTCGCCGAGATCTCCGCGATGATGAACGCGGGGTGAGCCGGACCGACGTCTCGCGCTCCGATCCTAACCGTCACGACCGCCCCCTATACTCGCTTCGACCAGAATCTGACCCATTCCCCATCCACCTCTTCGCAGTACCACGCGAACCCGGTGAACAATCGCATCGAGCGGTGGTTGTCCCGCAACACGTCCGCATGGACCACGACTCCGGGCCGGCAGCGGTAGAGCTCGTCCAGGCCGGCGCTCAACATCGGACGGGCACGGCCCCGTCCCCGCGCCTCGGGCGCAAGTGCATAGCTCAGCCGGGCGATCCGCCAGTCATCCCCGGTGTCGAATCGCACCGTGCCGAGCGGCTGCCCCGTCTCGGACTCCGCGACCAGGATCAGGTGATCGCTGCGCCGCAGCCTCTCGCCGAGCCACCGGACGTGGTCTTCCCACGCGATCGGCGGCCTTCCGAACGATGCGGCACGGGTGTCGGCATCGTTCGCCCAGAGCCAGAGCGCATAGGCATCCTCGGCCCGCGCCTTTCGCACGGCGATCTTCATCGATTACAACGCGTGCGGCGGTCCATCCGACAACGCCCGCAACCAGCGGGCGACCCGGTCCGACGAGTTCCGGACCTCCGGCAGCGGCCGGGCGCGCGGCAGCGCTGCGGCCAGGGCGTCGGCCAGCCCGTCGGCGTCGTTGCACGTCTCGGCGTCGACGACGGGGCAACCGGCCGACCGGGCCCATTCCGCACCCCGGTCCTGATTGTCCGCCAGCCGCATCACGACGCAGGGCACGCCGACCGCCGCCGCCTCCCAGAGGCTGATCCCGGCGCCCACGACGACGGCGTCGCATTCGGCCAACCGGCTCCAAGGGTTCGTCGGATCCGTCCGGATCCACCCGTCCGGCACCCAGTCGCCGCTCCCGCAGAATCGTGGACCGGGTTCGCGTCGTGCCAGTCGCACGAACGCCGCGCGGATCGGTGCCGGCAGTCGGCTGCCGCCCACCGCCACGCCGATCGCACCGGCGCCGCCCCCCGTCCACCGAGGCAGCCGTGCGCGAATGGGCACACTGTCGGCGCCCGTCAACACCACACCGTCGAAGTCGGGGTACAAGCGCCGGTCCCCGAACGCGTTCGGGTTCCAGACCGCGTCGTACCCCGGTACCAAGTCTCCACCCTGATCGTCGACCAGCACGCGCGCCCGAAATCCTCGAGCCGCGGCGCACTCCCTGCGGCAGGACGCATCGTAGCTGTCCACCAGCAGGAGACTCCCGTGCGGCAGCGGTCTCGCGGGCCGAATCGCGATACCCAGCTCGCCGAGCCGCTGCGCGACGAAACTTAGACGGATCTCCCCTGCGACGACCGCACCGCCGTACCCGGCCTCCAGCCAGCACTCCACCACGTTCAGGCAGCGCATTGCGTGGCCCGCGCCCGTGACCGGCGTCGCATCAGCGCGGACGACCAGCATCGGATCGGTCATTCCGCCGCGTGCCGGACACGGGCGGGTGCACGGCCGGCGTAGACGCGGATCACCTTCTCCAGAGCCGTGACCACATCGTCCACGTCGTCGTCCGCCATCCCCGGAAAGATCGGAATCGAGAGAATCGACTCGTACGCCGACTCCGCGACCGGGCACAGCCCCGGCCCGGTGCCGAACCGGTCCCGGTAGAACGGATGCAGGTGGACCGGAACGTAGTGCACGTTGACGCCGATCCCTTCGGCTCGCAACGCCTTGAAGATCCGTTCGCGACCCACCGCGAGGACGCCCGGATCGAGCCGGATCACGAAGAGGTGATAGGCGTGCCCTCTCCCGGGCCGCACCGCCAGCGGCTCCACTCCGGGGATGGCGGCCAGTCGGTCCGTGTACCGCGCCGCGATCTCCCTCCTGCGCCGGATCCACCCGGACAGCTTGCGCAACTGCGACATCGCCAGCGCCGACTGGATGTCCGTCAATCTGTAGTTGTAGCCGAGGTCCACCATCTCGTAATACCAGGAACCGGCCTGCTCGCGTTGCCGGTGGTCCGCCGTGATGCCGTGCGACCGGAACGCCCGCATCCGGGCCGCGAGATCGTCGCGGTCCGTCGTCACCACGCCGCCCTCGCCCGCCGTCACGTGCTTGACCGGATGAAGGCTGAACGCGGTCAGGTCGGCCAGGGATCCCACCGGGCGGCCATCGTATTCGCCGCCCAGCGCGTGACACGCGTCCGCGACCAGCGCCAGGCCGTGGCGCGCGGTGATGTCGCGAAGTGCACGGTAATCGCAGGGTTGTCCGGCGTAGTCCACGGCGATCACGGCCCGCGTACGCGGGCCGATCTTCGACTCCACGCACTCGGGTGCGATCAGGAGCGTGTCGGGCTCGACATCGGCGAAGACCGGCACGGCACCTCGATAGACGACGCAGTTCGCACTCGCCGCGAACGTCATCGCCGGGACGATCACTTCGTCCCCCGGCCCGATGCCCAGCGCGTGCATGGCGGCGTGGAGCGCCGCGGTGCCGTTGCTGACGGCGACGGCGCAGGCTGCGCCGCACACGCGCGCGAACTCCGCCTCGAATTCACCGACCGCAGGCCCCGTGGTCAGCCAATCCGACCGGAGCACGTCGACCACCGCGGCGATGTCGTCCTCGTCGATCCAATGGCGCCCGTAGGGCAGCAGCGTATCCCGGACCGGCGTGCCACCGTCGATCGCGAGCGTGCTAGCCAACCGACACCTCCAGGATCCCGAGCATCTCCCGGAGCTGCTCGACGCTGAGCCATTGGGCGTTCGAGTCGCTGCTGTACCGGAACCCCTCGGGGCACCGCCGGCCGCCGTCGTCGAGCCACGGGTTCGCGTCCCATCGGTGATACGAAGGCAGGATGGCGTAGCAGTCTTCGTACTCGATCGTGTTCCGGGCATCGTCCTCGGAGATCATCACCTCGTGCAGCTTCTCGCCCGGGCGGATGCCGATGATCTCGGTCTCGCAATCCGGCGCGATCGCCCGGGCGACATCCATGATGTTCATGCTGGGGATCTTCGGAACGAAGATCTCACCGCCGCGCATACGCTCCAGGCAGCGCAGCACGAACTGCACGCCGTCCTGCAGCGTGATCCAGAAACGGGTCATGCGCGGGTCGGTGATCGGCAGGACGCCACGCTCGCGCAGCTTCAGGAAGAGCGGGATCACGCTCCCACGGCTCCCCATCACGTTGCCGTAGCGGACGACGCTGAACCGGGTCGCGTGGCGGCCGGAATAGTGGTTTGCCGCGGTGAAGAGCTTGTCCGAGCACAGCTTCGTCGCCCCGTAGAGGTTGATCGGGCTCGCCGCCTTGTCCGTGCTCAGCGCGATCACCCGCTCGACGCCTCGATCGATGGCGGCATCCACCACGTTCGCCGCACCCAGGACGTTGGTCCGGATCGCCTCGATCGGATTGTACTCGCAGGTGGGGACCTGCTTCAGAGCGGCCGCGTGGATGACGACGTCCACGCCGTCGAACGCCCGGAAGAGCCGGTCCCGGTCGCGGACATCGCCGATGAAGTACCTCAGACACGGAAACTCGGCCTCCGAGAACCGCTCCCGCATCTGAAACTGTTTGAGCTCATCCCGGCTGAAAACGATGAGCCGCTCCGGACGGTACGCATCCAGAATGGTCTCGACGCACTTCTGACCGAACGACCCCGTTCCACCGGTGATGAGCACGACCTTGCCGTTCAACATCCCTTACTCCTTGCTTCGTACATGCCCGGCGGAGGCGGCCGTGTCGGCCGCCGACCGTGTTCGCGGCCGGCCCGTCGGGCCGTGGGCCTGCCCCGTCCGCCTCATGGCACCTTCTGCGGCACTCCGCTGTTGATCGCGCACAGCTCCGGGTTCTCGCGCATGAACTGGACGATCGCCCGGTACGGGACGTGCCGCCGGTCGAGTTCGAGCCGGCCGTAAAGCCGGCGGACCAGTTCCAGATCCTCGCGCGTGTCCACGGTCCAGCGGAGATCGGAATTGTCTTCGTCGTCGACCACCGAGTGGACCGTGAACAGCTCCGGGCGCTCGCGGATGAAATGCGTGACATGCTCCCTCGCGGCCTCGGACGATGCGAGTCGCCCGATCCTCTCGAGGGTGTCCGCGTACAGCGCCTCCGTATCGAGGCCGCGCGGATAGGACCGTTCGATCACGTTGGCCGCGTAATCGCACGTTGACGAGCGACGCTCGAGCGCCTCGACGACCCGGTCCACGACTTCCGGGTCGATGAGCGGGCAATCCGAAGTGATGCGGACGATCAGCTCCGCCCCGGACTCACGGGCCGCCCCGATGTACCGGGCGAGGACGTCGAGCTCATCGCCGCGGAACCACCGGACGCCGTACCGCCGCGCGATCGACACGATCGCATCGTCGGCGGCGTGCCGCGTCGTCGCCACCACGATCTCATCGACTCGCCGGCAGCGCTCGAGACGGCGCAACTGCCTGCCCAGCATCGGCTCGCCCGCGAGATCCATCAACACCTTGCCCGGCAACCGCGTGGACCCGGTCCTCGCCTGGATGATGACGACGCGCTTCATGGTCGATCCCGATCTCGCCGCCGCCGTCACGCTCGATGCGGCGGCTGCGCCAGAAGCTCACGGAGGCGTTCGATCTCGACCGCCTCCGGAAGATGGATCGCGAGCCGCCCCGCCGATGCGGGACGCCGTTCGACCCAGCGCTCGACCGCCCGGCACACGGCGCCGCCGCTCCGTGCCACGGTCGCCCAGCCGGCGTCGATCAGGTTCGCGTAGTACGTCTCGCCGATCGGATGCACGATGACCGAGGGGACGCCCACGGCCGCGGCCTCGAACGTCACACTCGAATAGTGCGTCACGTGTACGTCGGTACGCATCAACAACGACAGCAGCGGAGCGGCCGTGGCCCGATCCAGCTCGATCGACGCGCCGCCCGCGACGCCGTTCAGCTGCGCCCGAATCCGCTCCAGCGACCCCGGCGCCATGCCGGGGTGAAGCCGCAGCCACCAGGTCCAGGAAGGCGGCGAGGCCTGGATCGCATCCCGAATCTCTTCGGGCAGCTCCGGCTCCAGGCCGAACGTGTACAGCACGTCGATCCGTCCCGGCTCCCGCACCGCGTCGAGGCCGGCGGCATCGTCGAGCTGGTCCCGAAGCCGCTTCCAGGCATTGATCCAGAGGTTCCCGCCGAGCACCGGCGTGTGCTGCTTCACCGGCGCGCTCCAGGCACGGATCGTGTCGACCTCCGCTTCGCTCCAGCACCAGAAGTGCGACGGCAGCAGCTCATATCCCTCCGGCGGGATGTTGCGCCACTGCCCGTACGCGAAGTGCTCCGGCCCCTGGACGCCGTGCTGGATGTCGACCGACGGGATCCCGACCTCGCGACACGCGAGACAGAACGCCATACCGTCGAGATTGTAGTAGCAGACGACGAATCCGACCCTCGCTCCCGTCCGGATCAGAATGGACTTGAAGTAGTCCGCCTTCGCCCGCAGCGACCGCGTCGTGGCGAGAATGTACGCCTCATCGTACCGGCGCGAGTCACGCACCGGATCCAGGAGCGCCGGGAGCTCGGACACGCCGGGCAGCTTCACCGCCGACGGCGCGGGCGACCGCCGCGACGCGAGCTTCGTCGCCGCCCTCTGCCTCACGTCGAGAAAGCAGGAGCGACCGTAGCGCGGAATCCTGTACCCGTTCCGGTGCCTCTCCAGAACGAGTGCGGTCGCGCCCAGCGATCTCAGATGGTGCAGGAAGGGTTGGCTGTGGGGACACAGCCAGCGCCCGCGGACCCGGACCCGGCGATGGTGCGTCGAGATCAGGAACACCGCGTCGTACTTCGCTCGCGGAGATTGGTTCTGCGAGAAATCTCGAACGTACGCCTTCGAGAATTGAACGACGTCGCGCAGGATGCGGGCGCCGGGCATCCGGGACGTGCCGCCCGGGGCGGCGGCGGCCGGCGTCGTCCCCGACCGAATCGCCCTTCTCGCCACGGCGAACGCCGATCCGACGGCGATGCGGAGGAACGGCCAGACCCGCAGGCCATCCACCGTCCACTGCGAGACCGGGAGCCTCGCCTCGACCGTGTTCAGCAACTCGACGACGCCCGGGCCTTGCATGCGACTGGAAACGCGTACGCCCCCGATCCCGTCCGTCGTCACCCGTCCTCTCCACGAAACGATTCCGACGTGGCGAGCGGGCTCGCGGTGGCCATCGCGAGGAATCGCGTGTCGGTCCGGAGGAGATGATCGTACGTGCCGTGACACGCGACCCGGCCGGACTCGAGCAGGTAAATCGTGTCGCAATCCTTGACCGTATTCAGTCGATGCGCGATCACGACGATCGTCACGCTCTTGTGCAACTCGCTGATCGCCTGCATGACCATGGCCTCGGTGATGCCATCCAGCGCACTCGTGGCCTCGTCCAGGATGAGGACCTGTGGCTGGCCGTACAGCGCCCGGGCGATGCCGATGCGCTGCCGCTGCCCACCGCTGAGCCGGATTCCGCGCTCGCCGATCACGGTGTCGTAGCCGTCCGGCAATGCCTGGATGAAATCGTGGATGTTCGCCGTCCTCGCGGCGCGTTCGACCGCGGCCATGTCGATTTCATCCTCGGGCACCCCGAATGCGATGTTGCGCGCAACCGAGTCGTCCGAGAGGAAGATCTGCTGCGGTACGTAGCCGAGCATCGCCCTCCAGGCGGCCAGGTTCGCGTCCGTGATGGGCGATCCATCCACCGTGATCTCGCCCTCCTGCGGCCGGAGCAGACCGAGGAGGATGTCCGCGAGCGTCGTCTTTCCGGAGCCCGTCGAGCCGACCAGCGCCACGGAGCGATTCCGGGGGATGATCAGGTCGACGCCATCGACCGCGGGCGCCTCCGTATCCGGATACCAGAATCGGACGCCTCGCAAGCGGATCTCGCGTTCGAACCGGAGGCCGACGCCGGAGTCGGCGACGGCGGGCGATGCGATCACCTCCGGCGCGCCGATCGATGTGTCGACGAAGAGGTCCCGATGGACGGCATCCACCGCGGCGTGGTTGAATCGGACCTGCGTCAATCCGTGAAACACCTGTTGCAGCGCCGGCATCAATTTGTAGCCGGCGACCGCGTACAGCGTCGCCACGGAAATCGTTTGCGCCACGTCCGTTCGCGTCGCCGCCAGGAACATCACGATGGCGAGCATGCCGCCGAACGCCACGGCTTCGAGCGCATAGCGCGGCAGCTGACCGACGCTCTGGTGCAGCGCCATGTGCCGCGAGAACCGAAGCGACGGCGTCACGAACCGACGAACGAACTCCGCGTCGCGGCCCAGGATCTTGACGTCCTTGATGCCGCCGAACGCCTCGCCCGCGATCTTGTAGCGCATCCGATTGACCAGTGCGCGTTCTCGCCCGATCTCGTCAAGGAACTTTCGCACCCAGAGATAGATGACGCCGTACGCGCCGCCCAGCACGACTGCGATGACGATCGCCGGGACCGGCTCGACGGCGAACAGCAACGCGAAGATGAAGAGCACGACGGCGCCCCTCGCCGTCGCCTGGAGTGCCGGGATCAGTACGCCGGTCACGACGAGCTGCACCTCGGCGAGGAGGTTCGTGCTGAGATCCGCGGAGTTGTGCTTCAGGTAGTAGGTGTACGGCGCGCTCAGGTACTTGGTCATGAGCCGCGTCGCGAGCCTGTGTTGCATGTTCCAGGCGAACCGCAACATGAGGTGCGTCGTCGCCATGGAGATCGCACTGCTCAGGACCAGTGCGAGGAGCACCAGGCACCCGACGAAGATCAGGAACGACAGCGGAGTGTCGAAGAGGCCCGTTTCGTAGGCGCGCCGCAGCAGCGCGTCCTCCATCACGGCGTCGGGGTTCGCGACCAGCTCGATGAACGGCATGACGGCCGCGATCCCGACCGTCTGGGTGAAGGCCATCACCACGATCGCGCCGAGGAGGCCGACGGCCTGCCACCGTTCACGCCGCGTGAGGATTTCGAATAATTTCCCGATCCGATTACCCATGGACTGCCGGTACCCGCCCACGTGAAGCAACGCCCGAACCGGGATACGCTTCAGGGCGCGACGTCGTTCCGGAACGTGGCGCCCCGATCGACCGCGCTGGCATCGCGGGTCTGCATTCCGCTACATCCTGTCCTGTCGGTCCCGCACGATTCACGTCGCGCCGCTCGCCCGGACCGGTCATCACGATCCCGCCTCTGCCGGAACCAGGACGCCCCCGGTGCTCGAGAAGCGATGGTCGCAGCGGCCGCACACCATGAAGTCGCCGGACGGAACCAACCGTTCGCCGCAGGCACAGACCCACCCCATCCGTCGTGCCGGCACGCCTGCCATGAGCGCGTAAGCGGGCACGTCCTTCGTGACCACGGCGCCGGCGGCGATGAAGCAGTATTCGCCGAGCTCGTGGCCGCAGACGATGGTCGCGTTCGCGCCGATGGTGGCGCCGCGGCGGACGATCGTCTTGCGGTACTCGTGCTTGCGCGAGACGTGGCTGCGCGGGTTGACGACGTTCGTGAACACCATCGACGGGCCGAGGAAGACGTCGTCCTCGCACTCGACGCCTTCGTAGATGCTCACGTTGTTCTGGACCTTCACGTTGTTGCCGAGGCGGGTGCCCGGCATGACGACGACGTTCTGGCCGATCGAGCAGTGCTCGCCGATGACCGCGCCGGGCATGATGTGGCAGAAATGCCAGATCTTCGTGCCCGCGCCGATCACCGCGCCCGCATCGACGTAGCTCGACTCGTGGACGGAGTAGCCGCCCGGCATCTCCCGCATCTCGCTCATGATGCGGCCGCGTGGAACGCGAGGTGGCCGTCGGCCAGCTTCGCCTGGGCGGCGGCGAGGACACGGACCACGCGCACGCCGTCCTGCGCGTCGCTCCGCGGCGGGATCCCGGTGAGCACGGACTTCAGGAACGCCTCGCACTCGATCGCGAGCGGCTCCCGCTCCGGGATCCGCGGAATGACGATGTCGCCCTCGCGCAGCGAGAGCAGCTCGCCGTAGCTCGCGTACGGCGCCGCCTCGCCGGGGCGCCGGTCCACGCCCTTGTCGTAGATGCGGACCTTCTCCTGCGGCTGCATGTCGTCGAAGACGACCATCTTCTTCGAGCCGACGACGGTCAGGCGGCGCGCCTTGTGCGGGTCGAGCCAGCTCACCTGGATGTGGGCGACGCGCCCCGAGCCGAACTTCAGCGTGAGGAAGACGACGTCCTCGATCCCGGGCTGGAGGAACGCCTGTCCCGTGGCCTCGACCTCCTCGGGCTCCTCGCCCATGAGGTAGAGGACGATCGAGATGTCGTGGGGCGCGAGGCTCCACAGCGCGTTCTCGTCCGAGCGCAGCTTGCCCAGGTTCACGCGCTGCCCGTAGCAGTAGTAGACGTCGCCGAGCTCGCCGGCGTCGATCAGCTCCTTGAGGTAGTTGACCGCGGGGTGGTACTCGAGGAGATGGCCGACCATGAGGATCCGGCCGCACCGATCCGCCGCCGCCGCCGCGCGCTCGGCGTCGGCGACGCTGAGCGCGAGCGGCTTCTCGACGAAGACGTGCTTGCCGGCCTCGAGCGCGGCGATCGCCATGTCGGCGTGCATCGCGGCCGGCGTCGCGAGGACGACGGCGTCGACGTCGGGGGCGTCGAGCACGGCCTCGAACGCATCGGTGACGCGCACGTCGCGGAGCTGGGCGGCGAGCCGGCCGCGCACCTCCTCGGATGCGTCGCAGCAGGCGCGCAGATCCGACAGCGCGGCGAAGTTGCGCACCAGGTTCTTCCCCCAGTAGCCGCACCCGACCACGGCGGTGCGGACCCGCTTCGGCTCGGTCATGCGTAGAATTCTTCGATCGCGGCGGCGACCTCGTGGAGCTCCTCCTCGCGGAGCTCGGGGAAGATCGGGAGCGAGACGACCTCGCGCGCCGCGCGCTCGCTCTCGGGGCAATCCCCTTCGCGGCCGCCCAGGTACGCGAAGCACGGCTGGAGATGGAGCGGCAGCGGGTAGTAGACCGCGTGGCCGATCCCCTTCGCGTTCAGATGCTCGCGGAGCGCGTCGCGCCGTTCCACGCGGAGCGTGTACTGGTTGTAGATCGACTCGTTCGTCTCGCGCACGATCGGGCAGCGCAGCCGGCCGGCACGCTCGAGGTCCGCAAAGCGCGCGTCGTACCACGCGGCGTTGCGGCGCCGCGCCTCGCTCCACGCGGGCAGGTGCTGCAGCTTCGCGTGCAGCACGGCCGCCTGGAGCGCATCCAGCCGGGAGTTCGTGCCGACCTCGTCGTGGTGGTACATCCGGAGGCCGCCGTGCACCCGCAGCCGGCGCAGCCGCCCGGCCAGCTCGGCGTCGTTCGTGACGATCATGCCGCCGTCGCCGAAGCCGCCCAGGTTCTTCGAGGGGAAGAACGAGAAGGCGGCGCAATGGCCGAGCTGGCCGGTCGTGACCCACCGGCCGTCGATCTCCTGCCGCGCGCCGATCGCCTGGGCGGCGTCCTCGAGCAGGAAGAGGCCGTGCCGGTCCGCGATCTCGCGCAACGGCCGCATGTCGGCCATCTGGCCGAACAGGTGCACCGGCACGATCGCCCGGGTCCGCGGCGTGATCGCGGCCTCCACCTGCGACACGTCGATGTTGAACGTGTCCGGCTCGATGTCCACGAACACGGCGCGGCCGCCGGCGTTGTGGATCGCGCCGGCCGTCGCGAAGAACGTGAACGGCGTGGTGATCACCTCGTCTCCGGCCTTCAGCTCCAGCGCCTTGAGCGGCAGGAGCAGCGCGTCGGTGCCCGACGCGACGCCGATCGCGTGCTCGACGCCGAGCATCTCCGCCACCGCGCGCTCGAACGCCGCGACCGGCTCGCCCATGATGAAGGCCTGGTCCTCGATCACCGCGTCCAGCCGTTCGCGGATCTCACCCCGGATCGTCGCGTACTGCCGCTTCAGGTCCAGCAATGGAACTGCCATGTATCGGCTCTCTCTCTTCTTTCGCGTTTCGGTGCGCCGCCGGTCAGCGGCCGGGGACCCGCGCCATCGGGGAGGCGATCGACTCCCGCGCGGGCGCGGACTGGAACGTCAGTAACGGAAACAGCGCCGGCAACCGCGCGACCAGCCGGTCGGTGACGGCGTCGATGTCGCTGCGGCCGGCATCGATCTCCTCGAGCACGAGCGAGAACTCGCCGCGCCCGACGCCGAGCAGCCGGACCTTCGGGATCGACGTCGGCGTGACGACCTCGTCCGGCGCGACGAGCTCCTCGTGCAATTTCTCGCCGGGCCGGAGCCCCGTAAAGACCATGCTCTTGCCGTTCCCGTTCACGGCGCCGGAGAGCCGGAGCAGCTTGCGGGCGAGGTCCACGATCCGGACCGGCTCGCCCATCTCGAGCATGGCGATGCGGCCGCGCATCTCCGGGAGCAGCGATGCCTGGAGGATGAGCTGCACCGCCTCCGGGATCGTCATGAAGTAGCGCGTCGCCTCGGGGTGCGTGACCGTCAGCGGCTTGCCGATCGCGATCTGCCGCTTGAACACCGGGAGCACGCTGCCGTTGCTGCCGAGCACGTTGCCGAAGCGGACCGCGCAGTACCGCGTGTCCGGATGCCGCTCCTGGAGGTCGAGGATCGCCGCCTCGGCCAGCCGCTTGGTCGCTCCCATGATGCTCGTCGGGCGCACGGCCTTGTCCGTGCTCACCAGCACGAACTTCTCCGCGCCGTGCCGGCCCGCCGCGTCCGCGACCCGCCACGTGCCGATCACGTTGTTGCGCACGGCCTCGTGCGGGTTCGCCTCCATCATCGGCACGTGCTTGTACGCGGCGGCATGGTAGATATGCGACGGCGCGTGCTCGCGGAACACGCGTTCCACGCCGCCCTCGTCGACCACGTCCGCCACGACCGGGACGAGCGGGAGGCCGGGATACCGCTCCCGCAGGTCCAGCTCCAGGTAGAACAGGTCGGTTTCCGCCTGGTCCAGCAGGACCAGCGCGGCCGGCTCGTGCAGCGCGACCTGGCGCGCCAGCTCGGAACCGATCGAACCCGCGGCCCCGGTGATCAGCACCACCGCCTCGCGCATGTCCTCGGCGAGCTCCGGCAGCTCGAGCCGGATCGGCTCGCGGCCGAGCAGGTCCTCGATCCGCACCTCCCGCAGCTGGTCCACCCGTGCCTCGCCGGCGAGGACCGAGGCGATCCCCGGCAGCACCTTGAACGGGAGCGACGTCGCCTCGCAGCATTCGACGACCCGGCGCAGGTCCGCCGGCGTGGCGCTGGGGAGCGCGATGATGATCTCGCGGGCCCGCTCCCGCTCCGCGATCCCGGCCAGCTCCGTCGTCGGCCCGAGCACCTCGACCCCCTGGAGGCTCGTACCCCACTTCCCCGCGTCGTCGTCGATGAAGCCGACCGGGTGGTACCCCGTCGGGATCCGGCGCATCTCGCGCGCGAGCTGATTGCCGGCCTCGCCGGCGCCCACGATCAGGACCCGGCGGGCGTGGCCGTTGAGCCCGGCGCGCCGGTAGCGCACCCGCTCGAACGCCGTGCGGTAGCCGATCCACAGGCCGGCGGTGAGATACGTCGTCAGGATCCACTCCACCAGGATCACCGAGCGCGGGACCGGTGGCTCGAGCGGGAGGAGGCGCGTGAGGACGAAGAACGCCAGCGTCCCCGTCACCGTCGCGGCGACGAGTCGCATGACGTCTCGGGTGCTGACGAAGCGCCAGCGCCCCATGAGCAGGCGGAACCCACGGGCGCAGACGAGCCTCGTGACGATGAGCAGCGGCAGCGTCCGGACGAAGACCGGCGTGTGCTCCGTGCGCCACTCCAGCTCGAACCGCAGCAGGAACGCCAGGTAATACGCCACGACGGCCACGCCGCCGTAAGCCGCGAGCGCCGCCCACCGACGGCGGTGCTCAAGATATGAATATACGCGCGCGGCGAATCTGTTCACGAACGTCATCCTCCTCACCAGCACCCAATCGACCGATCGCGCGGGAACGAGCGGTACCGGCGGCCAGCCGGGCGGGATGCCGGCTCCCGGTCCCGCCCGCTCCACAGGCTCCGTCCGCAGCCCGGCGGTTCGACGCCGAAGCAGGCGATGCGGTCACACAGCCGATGCCCACGCGACCGGTGCTCCTGTCGTCGTCGCAACGAGATCGGGGCGCCGTCCGCCGCCGAGCCCCGCGACGGGAGGCGCGACGAAGGCGCTTGCGACAGACGTCGTCGCCTCCATATGGCTTTCTCCAACCAACGCGCGGACCACCTGCGAGCTGACAGTCGCGCTCTGGCCCCGGCCGGCGTTCGCGCGCCGCGACGCGTTCGGACCCATCCGGGCCCGACGCATGGAACCCCGCCCTCCCGAACTCCACCGCCCCCCGGTGCACGGGACACAGGCATAGCATCCCCCTCCCGGTTACGGGCCCGAACGAAGCATCATCGCTTCATTGGCCGCGACCTTCCACCAGCGCGAGGCTGCCGTCCGCGAAGTCCGGGGACTCCGAAGACCCTTGCGACTGTATGAGGACGTAACGCCAGAGCCCGTGGCTGGGCGAGGGATTGGCGCTTTCAAATGCCGGCCGGGACATTCCCGGCCGTGATGGGAACTTCCGGGTGCCGGCGACGATGTTATACGCTTTCCGCACGCCATGCAAGCGGCCGCGGCAGCGTCGCGTCAACGAAACAGCCAGCGCAGATCGACGTCGACGGCGCTCTGCCGCCACCCCCGGTCGCCGTGTTCGAGCGTACCGGTGACGGCCAGCTCGAGGTCGGCCGAGGCGCGGAAGCCTGCGGCGATCCACGCGGAGGTGCTGGCGCCCTGCCGGTCGGGCGCGAAGAGGTTTTCCGCGCCGCGGCGACGCAGCCGCCCGCCCGCCGCGATGCGGACGCGCGCATCGTTCAGGTCGGCGCGCACCTCGGCGAGCCATTCGCGGCCGTGCCCGCCCAGCGGGTGGCCGAGCGGCCGGCCGGCGTCGGTCCAGCCGCCACGGAACGCCCAGTTGCGGTACCAGATCGTGTTGCCGCAGCAGGCCGCGGCGAACGACGTACGTTCGATGCGGAGCGAGACCTCGGGCGAGCCGGGCAGCGCGGGCACGAACAGCCCGGCCACGATCGCCGGCACGTCCTTGATCGCGCCGGCGCTGTCGTCGATCCCCCACTCCAGGTAGAGGACGAGCGGCAACGCATCGACGGGCGGCCGGTAGTGCGCGTCGAGCGCGAAGACCTGGTTGTCGAATTCCCCCATCGCGCCGGAGTGCTTGCCGATCAGCGTGAAGGCGAGGTTGCGGAGCGTCCAGGGCGCGTTCCCTTCCCCGCCGAACATGACGGCGCGGCTCAGGCCGAGGTGCAGGCGCGGGTGCGGCGCGAACGCGAATCGCGCCGCCCAGAGCCACGGGTCGCGGATCCGGTCGCCGTTGCGGACGCGCGTGATCGCGGCCTGGAACCGGACCGGCCCGAGCCGGCCGAGCCAGCCGGGCAGCGTCACGGGGTCGATGAGGTGGATCCCCGCGCCGTCCAGCGCGGACGCGCCGGACAGCACGATCCCGCCGCCGGCGCCGGGACCGAACCCGACGCGCCGCCTGCCGAGCCAGAGCCCGACGTCGCGCAACGCGACCGTAGCCTCGGCGGCGCGGACCCGGCTACCCCGTGCCCGGAGCTCCGCGGCCAGCCGCAGCGCGACGTGGGGGAACGCCGCAACGGTGAGCGACCCGCCGGCGAGCGCGGTCGAGACGTCGCCGGCCGGCAACGGCCCCGTCCAGTCGGTTGCGTTGTCGTACCCGATGCCGCCGAGCAGCACGCCCACGCGGCGGTCGAAACCGGCGTCCAGCGAGCCGCCGGTCCGCCGGAGCCCGCGGGGATCGTCCTCGGCGGCGGCCTCCGCCGTCGGGCCGAACTCTTCGGTAAACCGGAGGAGATAGCCGCGCGCCAGCGCGGCGTACCGCGGCGCCCGGTCCGTGGCCCGCTCCGCCGCCACGCGGAGTACCGATGCGAGCTCTCTTCGGGTCAGCGACCGCTCGCCCCAGCCGAATCCGGGCGGCGCGAGCCCGAGGCCGGC
The DNA here is from genome assembly GCA_036381255.1 of Longimicrobiales bacterium. Taxonomy (GTDB): domain Bacteria; phylum Gemmatimonadota; class Gemmatimonadetes; order Longimicrobiales; family RSA9; genus CALBZE01. Next base: position 31,910 of record DASVDG010000030.1, read on the forward strand.
CAGCCGGGCCGCGGCGGCCATCGCCCAGTGGTCCGGCGGGACGTGCGGGGATGCGAAGCGGGGCACGGCCTGCGCCCGGCCGTCGGCCGGGGCGGCGAGCGTCGTGCCGAGCCACACGAGCGCGGCGCCGAGCGCCCGTGCCGCCCGGCGCTCGGGCGCGGCGCGGTGGATTCGACTTGCGCCCCGCGCGGCGGGCGCATAGCGTACGCCTGCGGCCGTAAGGATCCCGTTCCGCGCGGGCGATCCCACTCCAGGCGGTCTGCTCATGAGCCGTTCGCGCACATTCCTGGCGTTCGCGTTGGGCGCCCCCCTCCTGTCGGTCTCGTCGGCGTCCGCCCAGTCGGCGCCGGGCGCGGCCTCGTCGTGCACGGCGTTCCTGCGGCTCCCCGATGGCGCCCCGGCCGGCGTGTACGCCGACTACGCCCGCACCGCCGAGCTCGCCGGCGCGGCGCCGCTCCGGCCGTGGGTGATCCGTCGCCCCGCCGAGCAACGGCGCCTCCCCGGGTGTGAAGACGAACGGGCAGGTCCATGGCGCACACGGCTACCGGCCGATTCGGCATCCGCCCCCGGCGAGCTGCGTGTCGAGCTGGTCCCGCCGAAATGGCGGGTCCACATCAACAGCGCGTATCCGACGGACCGCAACGACGGCGCACTGTGGCCCGGCCGCGGCGTGGCGACGTCGCTCCGGGGCGGCGTGATCGGCTCCTGGGACTTCGGTTGGGGAACGATCTCCGCCACGCTCGCGCCGGCGGTCCTGTTCCATGAAAACCGCGACTTCGAAATCCGGACGGTCAAAGCGGCGCAACTGTCGCCGTTCGCCTACCCGTGGCACCACGGCCGCATCGACTGGCCGCAGCGGTTCGGGGAGTCCGCGTTCTGGGTCCTCGACCCGGGCCAGAGCCAGCTCCGCATCAACGTGCGAGGCTGGACGCTGGGCCTCTCGAACGAGAACCTCTGGTGGGGGCCCGCATTGCGCTACCCGCTCCTGATGAGCAACACGGCGCCCGGCTTCCCCCACGTGTTCACCGGCACGTCGCGGCCGCTGGCCACGCCGATCGGCCGCATCGAAGGCCGGCTCCAGTGGGGCTGGCTGCGGGAATCCGACTACTTCGACGTCCGGCCGGAGAACGACCGCCGCATGTTCGCCGGGATCGTCATGGACTACGAGCCGCGCTGGCTGCCGGGCCTCTTCCTGGGATTCGCCCGCGCGTACCTGGTCCGCATACCGGAAGACGGGCTGGAGTGGTCGGATTACTTCACGCGGCCGTACGCGAACGTGCGCTCCAACCCGCTGGGTAACTCGAACCCCCTGAACGACAACCAGATCATCTCGCTCTTCGCGCGCTGGGCGTTCCCGGAGGTCGGCTTCGAGGCGTACGCCGAATGGGCGCGCGAGGACCACTGGGAGGATCTCGACGACCTGCTGATGGAGCCCGACCACGCTCAGGCCTACATGCTCGGGTTCCAGAAGGTCGTGCCGGGCGACGCGCGCTGGATCCGCCTCTACGGCGAGCTCGCGCACCTCCAGAGCTCGACGACGTTCCGGAGCCGCCGGCCCCCTGTCACGTTCTACACCCACACGCCGCTGGTCCAGGGCTACACGCACCGCGGCCAGCTGCTCGGCGCGGCGATCGGCCCGGGGTCGGACGCCCAGCTCATCGGCGTCGACGTGTTCGGCGAGTGGGGCCTCGTCGGGCTGCACCTCGAGCGCGTCCGCCGCGACAACGACGCCTACTACGAGACCTGGGCCCGCTACTACGGTTACCGCGGCCACGACGTCGAACTCACCGCCGGCGTCCGCCACCACTTCTTCGATGGCGACTTCGACATCGGCTGGGGCCTGACGTACAGCACGCGGAAGAACCGGAACTTCATCGGGCTGGACGGCTTCTCCCAGGCGCTCCGCGTCGAAACGAACTGGGCGCTCGACCTGGAAGTTGCGTGGTCGCCCGGCGTGCGGCGGACCCGGCGCCCGGCCACGCTCTCGACGCGCGCGGACGAACGCTGAGCCGCGGCCGCGGCGCCGGCGCCTCAACGAGCGCTCCGCCCCTCCTCCCCGCGCAGGTACGCCATTGTACCCGTCACCACGGCGTGGAGATGGCGCCGCAGCCGAAGCCGCGACTCGGCGCGCTCCTCTTCGAACGCGGGGACCGAGCGGACCAGGGCGCGGAGCCAGGCCGCCGCGATGCGCGCGGTCTCGGCGGTCACGGCGCCGCCGACCCGCGCCGGGCCGATGCCGAAGTTCTTCCGCCAGAAGCGGTACCGGTTCCGCACCATGTAGTGGAAGTAGTACGCGCCCGGCACGCCGTACTTCTCGTGAACGGCCACGGCCCCGGGGTGGAGTACGACCGACCACCCCGCGCGGCCGACCCGGTGGCCGATGTCGGTGTCCTCGTAGTAGAGGAAGTATCCTTCGTCGAACCCGCCGACCGCCTCCACGGCCTCGCGGCGCACCAGCAGACAGCAGCCGTCCAGCCAGTCCACCGGGTACGGCCCGGGTTCGAGGACCTCGCGGTGGACGCCGGCGGCCAGCCGCTCGGGGCGCAGGTACCCGCCCGCGCCGATCAGGCGGCGCGGCCGCTCCCGGTACACAACGACCGGGCCGGCGATGCCGACGTTCGCGTCGCCGCGGACGAGCTCGAGCAGCCGCGCGAGCGCGTCCGGCATCAGCCGGACGTCGTGGGTGATGAGCAGCGCGACGTCGCCGCCGCTGCGGCGGAGGTGCTCGAGCGCGGTGTTCATCCCGCCGGCGTACCCCCGGTTCCCCCCGGTCGCGATCACCCGGTCGCGGCCCAGGAGCCGGGTGAGCCGTTCCGGACTGCCGTCGCGCGAGTCGTTGTCGACCACGTACACGGTCGGCACGACGCCTGTCGAGCGCAGGATCGACTCCACGCACGCGACGGCCGCGTCACCGCCGTTCCAGTTCAGGACGTAGGCGGCGACCGCTCGCTCAGCCGAGTCCATGGATGACCTCTTCCAGCCGGTCGACGCCCGCATCCCAGGTGAACCGTTCGAGGACCACGGCGCGCGCCGCGGCCGCGAGGGCATCCCGCCTCGGCCGGTCGCGGAGCAGGCGAACCACGGCGTCCGCGAAGGCCGCGGGCTCGTCCGCGAGCAGGAGGTGGCGGCCGGACTCCAGCCCCAGCGCGGCGCCGCACGCCGTCGTCGCGACCGCGGCCTTCCCCATCGCCATCGCCTCCAGCAGCCGGTTCTTCACCCCGCCGCCGCTGATCAGCGGGCATACGTACGCCGCCGCTTCATCGAGGTACGGCCGGAGGTCGGGCACGTTCGGATGGATCTCGATGCGCGGGTCCCGCCGGGCCAGCTCCCGCAGCGGTGGCGCCGGATCCCGGCCCACCAGCCGGAGCGTCGCCTCGGGGACCGCGCCGACGATCCGCGGCAGCACCGATTCGATGAACCAGCGGGCGCCCAGGACCGAGTCCGCGCTCCAGAGGTTCCCGGTGAAGACCAGCCCGGCCGGGCGGACGCGCGTGCCGGCGGGGCGAAAATGATCGGCATCGACGCCGTTCGGGATCACGTGCACCCGCTCGCGCGCCGCGGCCGGCCACCCCCGCGTCGCGGCGCGTGCGTCCTCCGGAGCCACGAACACGACCGCTTCGAGCCGGGGGAACCGCCGGCGCTCGAGGCGCCGCCACAGGCGTGCCTCGACGTCCCGGCGAAGGTCCGACGGGCGCCACCGCCCGCCCGCGCGCCGACTCTCCAGCACCAGCGAGACCGCGTCGATGGGGACGTACACGACGCGGCATGCGCCGCGCAGCGCCTCCGCGAGCGGCAGCAGCGCCGGCCCGATGAGTACCGCGGCGTCGTATCGTGCCGCGCCCGGCCGCGACAGCCAGGCCGCGAGCGCCCGCGCCCGCACGTGCGCCACGGATGGCGGCACCCACCGCGCCGCCGCGCCCAGCGCCTGCGCGGCCCGGCCCCGGTACGGCTTCCCCGGCAACGCCGGGCGGCCGACGCCGTGCTCCCGGTAGAACGGCGCCCAGCGCGCATCCCAGCGCTGCCGCGCGCACAGCAGGTCGACCGCATGGCCCCGCCGGCGCAGCGTCCGCACCCAGTGGTGCGCGATCACCGTCGAGCCCAGCACCGGCGGGTCGTCGAAACGATCCACGACGACGAGCAGCCGCATCGGTCCGGCCCGACCGCCGCGCCCGGGCTCAGTCGTCGGCGCCGTAGTAAGACGCGTGCGATCCGGCGCTGTAGGAGCCGTAGTAGCGCTCCTTTCTCTGATCCACATCGTTCAACACCGTGCCGAGCGTCGGCGCGCGCACCGCGGCGAGCTGCTCGAACGCGTACGCGATCGCGCCGCGCTCCGTGATCCCCGCCCGGGCGACCAGGATCACCCCGTCCGCGTACGTTCCCAGCAGCGCCGCATCCGTCACCAGCGTGAGCGGCGGCGCGTCCAGGATGATCGCGTCGTACCGGCCGGCGATCTCCCCCAGGAACGCCTGCATCCGCTCCGACCCGACCAGCTCCGCCGGGTTCGGCGGCAGCGTCCCCGTCGGCACGAAGTCGATCGCGCCGCTCCCGCCGAGATCCACCCGCTGCACCGCCTCGTCGAACGTCGCCCGGCCCAGCAGCACGTTCGACAACCCGGGCTCGCGCCGCGCGCCGAACACGTCGTTCAGGAAGCCGCGCCGCAGGTCGGCGTCCACCAGCAGGCACCGCAGCTCCTGCTGCGCCAGCGTGATCGCCAGGTTGGACGCCGTCGTCGACTTGCCGTCTCCCGGCGTCGGACTCGTGAACACCAGCGTCTTCGGCGGCTCCCCCAGCCGCGAGAACGTGATGTTCGTACGCAGGCTACGGTACGCCTCCGAGACCGGGTTCCGCGGATCGCGCCCGGCGACCAGCCGCGCTTCGAACGCCGGCCCGCCCTCCCCCACCGCCGGGCGCGCCCGACGGAACCCCGGCGCCGCGTCCCGGATCCGCGGGATCAGGCCGAGCACCGGCACCGCCCCGGCCACCGCCTGCAGCTCCTCCCTCGTGTGTACCGTGTCATCCAGGTTCTCCCGGATGAACGCCGTGCCGAGTCCCAGCACGAGCCCCAGCATCGACGCCAGCATCAGACTGAGCATCTTCTTCGGCTTGATCGGCTCGACCGGCAGCGCCGCCGGCTCCACGACCCGGACGCTCGCGTCGTCCACGGAGGCCGCGATCTGCGCCTCTTGGAGCCGCGTCTGGAGCAGCGTGTAGACTTCTTCGAGCACTTCCGCCTCCCGCAGCAGCCGCAGGTAGTCGATCTCGCGCGACGGGATCCGGCTCAACTCCACCTTGAACTGCTCGAGATTGTCGTTGATCGACGCGACGTTGTTCGTCAAACTCTCGAGGTAGGTCCCGGCGATGTAGCGGAGCTGGTCCTCGAGCTGAGCGACCCGGGCGTTGAGGACCTGGACGTCCGGGTCCAGCATGGTGCGCCGGCTCAGCAGCTCGGCGCGCTCGTTCTCGACCTCGCTGAGCGAGCGAAACAGCTCGGAGACGGCGAAGTTGCGGAGCAGCGAGGGGAACGCGATGAGTCGGCGGTACGGCGAGGGGCCGGTGGCATCGTCGCCGCGGGCGGCGACCGAATCCTCGACTTGGGCGAGCAGCTCGGCGAGCGCCTCCCGTTCGGCGTCGAGGAGGTCGCGCTCGGCCTGCAACTGGGCCAGGCGCTGCATCTGCGCCTCGGCTTCGAACTCGAACGAGACCACGTTGTTGCGGGACCGGAACCGCCGCAACGCTTCCTCGGCCAGCGTGAGGCGGCGGGCGAGGGTGTCGAGCTGTTCGTGGAGGAAATCGACGGTCCCGAGCGCCTCGGTCTTCCGGACCTGCTGGCGGCGGCGGATGAAAAGGCGGGCCATCGTGTTGGGCACGTCGCGGACGAGGACCGGGTCGGTGCCCAGGTATCGCACGGTGACGATGTCCGCCTCGCGGTCCGGGCGTCCGACCTCGAGCGTCTCGCGGAACGTCTCGAGTGCGCGGTGGAAGTCCTGGACGACGATGCGGATCTCGTCGTGCGCGGCGGCGCCGGACGCGAGGCGGACCGAGACGCCGTCGAGCCGGGCGGTCTCGCCGACGGCGTAGGTGCCGAGGATCGGCGCATCCTCGTCGTTGCCGGCGTGAACGGCGAACCGGCCGTCGTCCTGGCGCAGGAAGACGTACACGGCCTCGGGCGCCGCGCGGTCGGCGTGTACGCGGTCGAAGAGCGACTCGCGGGCCACGCCGCGCGGCCGGTCGACGAGGACCTGGAGCGCGAGCGAGTCCATCACGGCCTCGGCGAGCGGGCGTCGGCGCAGCACCTGGACCTCGGTCCCGATCTGGCTACCGGACGAGAGGTTCGCGAGCGCGTCGAGCACGGGCAGGTTCGACCGTTCCTCGTCGATGCGGATCCAGACGGCGGCGTCGTAGACCGGCGTGGCGCGGGTGACGAAGAACGCCGTGGCGGCGACCATGAGCGCCGGGACGCCGAAGGCCAGCAGACGGTTGCGGAGGAGGAAGTTCCAGAAGTTGCGCAGGTGCGCGTCCTCCGCCGTGCGCCCGTCCGGCCGGGTCGACACTGGTTGCATGAGAATCAGCGCTTTCGTGGCATCGGGGTGCGGCGGTCGACCGGCCGGCCGGACCGCCGACGCAGCGAGCTATTGACTGACGAGGTACGTGAAGACCGTGAGCAGGACTGTCGTGGTCGTCGAGAGGAGCGCCGCGACGAGGCCCTGGTTGCGGACGAACCAGCTCCGCTCGGGGACGTAGAGCTGGTCGCCGGAGCGGATCGGCAGGTCGCTGATCCGCGTGGTCTCGTCGATGTCGACCGTCACCTTCTCGCCGCCGCGCAGCAGCTCGATCTCGTCGGGCTTGCCGTTCGGCGTCGCGCCGCCGGCCAGGGCGAGCGCGTCGCCGACGGTCATGGTCGGGTCGACCGGGAAGAGCCCCGGCTGCCGCACGGCGCCCTGGATGTTGATCCGCCGCAGGAAGACGACGTCGATCGAGGGGTTTCGCAGGTAGCGGCCGTACATCTCGATGATCTTCCGCTCGAGCGCGGCGGGCGGCTGCCCGGTCGCCCGGAGCGGGCCGAGTTTGGGCAGCACGACGATGCCGTCGGCGGCGATCGGGAACTCCCCGGTGAGGTCGGGCTCGCGCCAGATTCGCAGCCGGATGACGTCGCCGGGTAGGAGCATGTCGACCGCGGCGGCCTTCTCCGCGGTCTCCTGTGCGGCGAGTGGATCGGGCCGCGCCGCCACGGCCGCGAGGACGGCCGTCACGGCCGGCAACAGGCGAAGGTGTCGTCGCAGCATGGTCCTCCTGCGTCAGCCGCCGTCCGCGATGCGGACGGGGACGGTCGACATCGTGTAGCCCGGATTGCCGAGCTGGCCGAAATCACCGGAGCCCCAGCAGTAGATCTCGTTGTCGGTCGAAAGCGCGCAGACGTGCCCGCCGCCGATGTCGATGGTGCGCACCCGCAGGCGGCGGGGTGCGAGCTGCGCCGGGGTGTCGACCACCAGCCGCGGGGTCGCGATGTTCACGGTCTCGCCGTTGCCGAGCTGGCCGTAGACGCCGAGACCCCAGCAGAGCGCGAGCGCGCCCTCGGTCACGCCGCACGTGACGTGGGCGCCGGCGGAGATCCACGTGAGGCGGTCCCCGCCGTACACGACGGACGGCTCGGTCGGGCCGGGATCGCGCGGCAGGCCGATCGCCGTATTGCCCACTTCGCCGTAACCGTTGCTCCCCCAGCAGTACGCCGCGCCATCCCGCGCGAAGCCGCAGGTGTGTGCCGCGCCGGCGTCGATCGAGGCGAACGCGATCCCGCCCGCGACGGGCTGCGGCGTCCAGGCGTTGGCCACCGTGCCGTCGCCGAGCTGGCCGAGGTGGTTCAGGCCCCAGCAGTACGCCGCGCCCGCCGCCGTCAGTGCGCAGGTGTGGCCGCCGCCGCTGCTGATCGCCACGAAGCTCAACCCCCCGGCCACGGCGACCGGCACCGTCGATCCGGTGGCGGTCCCGTTGCCGAGCTGGCCGTTCCCGTTCTCGCCCCAGCAGTACGCCGCGCCGTCGGGCGTCACCCCGCAGGTGTGGAAGCTGCCGGCGCTGAGCGCGGCGAAGCGGAGCCCGCCCGCGATCCCCGTCGGCACGCCGAGCCCGACGGTGGAGCCGGTACCGAGCTGACCGTACTTGTTCCACCCCCAGCAGTGCGCCACGCCGTCCTCGGTCAGGGCGCACGAGTGGTGCTCGCCGGCCGTCACGGCGACGTAGGCGTGCGCGCCGGCGACGGCCACGGGGACGGCGCTGTTGCGCACGCGCCCGTCGCCCAGCTCGCCGTTTTCGCCGCGCCCCCAGCAGTAGGCGTGGCCGTCGTGGTCGAGGGCGCAGGTGTGGTCGCCGCCTGCGCTCACCGCGGCGTAGGCCGTCGGCAGCTCGACCTCGGTCGCGAAGAACACGTCGCACGCCGCGACCAGCGGGACCACGCCCGTCAGGGCGAGGGCGCGGCGTGCGGTCAACGGAAGACTCCGGTGAGGCGGGCCCAGAGGCCGCGCTTCGTCCGCAGCGGCGCGACGGGGATCGGCGGCTCGCCCTCGAGGACCCGCGCGGGGTTCGCCTCCATCAGCAGCCCGACCTGCTCGGCGCCGCCGAGCTCCTCGAGGCGAGAACGGCACGCCCGCAGATGGGCGCGGCCCCGCGCGTGGTAGTCGCTCGCGATGTAATCCGCCCACCCGCGCTGGAGCAGCGTGAGCGCGACGCGGCGCGCGTTGTCGCCGTAACGGCCGAGAACGGAGCCGGCGTTGACCTGGAGGTACGCGCCGAGCCGGCGCCACTCGCCGGGCATGCGCGCGTCCGCGTCCAGGCCGTTGTAGCGCTCCGGGTGCGCGATGATCGGCGTCCAGCCGCCGAGCCGGATCGCGCTGATGACGCGCTCGGCCTGGGGCGGCACGGTCATGTAGGGGAACTCGACCAGCACGAACGGGCCGCCGGCCAGGCGGACCCGGGGGTCGGAGAGGTCCGGCTCCGGCGTGTCGAGCATCACCTCGGCGCCCCGGTGCAGCCGCAGCTCCGGGAATCCTGGCGCGACCTCGGCTTCCAGCCGCGCCCAGCCTGCGTCCAGCTCCGCGAGCCGCTGGGCGAGCGCTTCGGGCTGCCGCGTGAGCGAGCCCTGGAGGTGCGGCGTCGCGACGAGCGCACGCACGCCCGAGTCGAACATCGCCTGCACGCCGCCGCGCGACTCGTCGACCGTTTGCGCGCCGTCGTCCACGCCCGGGATCAGGTGGTTGTGAAAATCGGTGAGCACCATGCTACGTCCCCCGTTCCGCTTCCGCCGACGGCAGTGCCGCCGCCGCGAGTGCGCCCCCGCAGAGGAACCCGATGTACTGCGTGAAGGGCGCGTAGTAGTCGAACGCGTTGTCCGTGGCCGCGATGAAGACCCAGGCCACGATCGCGGAGAAGGCGGGCATCGCGAACTCGCGGGCGAGCGGATCTTCGTGGCGCCCGGCGCGCAGGACGCCGCCCAGCCAGGTCAGGACGGCGATCGCGAAGAGCGCCGCGCCCACGAGCCCCGTCTCGATCAGGAGCCGCAGGTACTCGTTGTGGATCACGCCGCCCATGCCGCCCTGGAACGTCTCGATCAGCAGCGCGCTCGAGGCGCCCAGCCCCAGCCCGAAGACCGGGCTGCCCAGGAACGCCTTGAACAGGACCGGCCAGATGATCTGCCGCCCCTGCCAGTTCACGGACCGCCATCAGCAGGTAGATCAGCATCGAGGCGATGGCCGGACCGACCGTGCGAGCGGGCGAGGGCCCCATGACCAGGCGCAGGATGTCGACCGAGAACGATCGTCCGAGCGTATCGACGAGACCGATGAGCAGGGCCGCCAGAAAGGCGCCGCGGATCGAGCCGATGCCGCCGATGACGATGACCACGAAGGCCAGGATGAGAATGGTATCGCCCATTCCGGGGTCGACCGACAGAATGGGCGCGATCATGATGCCGGCAAAGCCCGCGAGCATCGCGCCGAAGCCGAATACAATCAAAAACAGGCGGCGGATGTCGACGCCGAGGGCCGACACCATCGCGGCGTTGGTCGCCCCCGCACGCACCAGCATGCCGATCCGGGTATGGGCCACGAGCACGTAGAGCAACGCCGCGACAGCCAGCCCGGATGCGATAATGACGAGTCGCCACACCGGATAGAGCAGCCCGTCGGCGAGCCGCACCGAACCCGAGAACAGCTCGGGCATCGGCAGGCTGAGCGGCGCCGCGCCCCAGACCAGCTTCACCCCGTGATTGATGAA
>DASVDG010000031.1:0-39796 GCA_036381255.1 Longimicrobiales bacterium
CGGGAGGGCTCGGGCACTGCGTGGCTCCCCGACTTCTCGCCGATGTACGCCGTCCACGCCACGGCCGGGCGCTGGGAGCTCATGCTCCACGGCAACATCTTCCTCCAGTACATCGACGAGGGGAGCGACCGCGGCGACGAAGATTTCGGCAGCGTCAACTGGATCATGGGGATGGCGCGGCGGCCGCTCGGCGGCGGGGACGTGTCGCTTCGCGCCATGCTGAGCGCCGAGCCGCTCACCGTCGGCGAGTGCGGCTACCCCGACCTGCTCGCGACCGGCGAGTTCTGCGACGACCTCGGCGCGCTGCACGACCGCCAGCACCCGCACGACGTGTTCATGGAGCTGGCCGCGATCTACGAACGCGCGCTCTCGCGCAGCGTCGGGCTCCAGCTCTACGCCGCGCCCGCCGGCGAGCCCGCGCTCGGGCCCGTCGCCTATCCGCACCGGCCGTCCGCGCTCCTCAACCTCTTCGCCCCGATCAGCCACCACTGGCACGACGCCACGCACATCAGCTTCGGCGTGCTGACGGCCGGCGTCTTCGGCCGGAGGTGGAAGCTCGAGGGCTCGCTCTTCAACGGCCGCGAGCCCGACGAGGAGCGCTACGACATCGACCTCGACGCGCTCGATTCCTACGCCGGCCGGATCTGGTTCCTGCCGGACGAGCGGTGGGCGCTCCAGCTCTCGAGCGGCCACCTGAACGAAGCGGAGCAGCACGAACCCGGCGAGCCGAGGATCGACCTGAACCGCACGACCGCCTCCGCGACGTACCACGCGCCGGCCGGCTCCACCGGCTACTGGGCGACGTCGCTCGTCTGGGGACGCAACGCCGAGGACGGCGCGTCGGAGTCGACGGACGCGTTCCTCCTCGAGAGCACGTTGAACCTGCGCGAGAGCGACGTCGTCTTCGCGCGCGGCGAGGTCGTGGAGAAGACGGGGGAGGAGCTGGTGCCCGAGGAGCCGGCGCTCGACCACGAGGTGTTCACGGTGGGCAAGCTGCACGTGGGCTACGTGCGCGTGTTCGGCCCGTTCGGCAGCCTGCTCCCCGGGCTCGGCGCCGGCATCTCGTTGAGCTTCGTGGGCGAGGACCTCGAGGCGTTCTACGGCGAGACGACGTCGCTCGGCTTCGCGCTCTTCGCGAACCTGCGGCCCGCGCGCACGGCCATGCACGCCGCCCATCCGATGCACGTCCCGGCGCCGCCGCCGGATGCCGGGCCGGGCGCGCACCCCCGGACGCCCGGGCGCATCCGCGCCCCCCGCGGAGACGCGGCGCGGCCGGACACGGTTGCCGCCGCGGAGCGGGCGGTGGAAGCGTGGGGCGGGCGACGCGCCTGCGGGCCGTAGCCGCCGGCGCGCTCAGGCGGCGGCGCGGCCGAGCGCCTCGATCCGCACCCGCGGCAACAGCGACACGACGTCCTTCGCGGTGCCGAGCGTCGTGCCCGGCGTCATCGCGGTCGCCGCGCCGGCGGCGGTGCCGAGACGGAGCCCGTCGACGATGTCGTCGCCGCGCGCCAGCGCAATGGCGAGCCCGGCGACGAGCGAATCGCCGGAGCCGATGGTGCTGCGAAGCTCCACCTCCGGCGGCACGGCGCGCCACGCGCGCTCTCCCTGCACGCACACCGCGCCGGCGCCGCCCATCGACAGCACGACCGCGTCGACGCCCTGGGCCGACAGCTCGCGTGCGCCATCGACGATGGCCTGCGAGTCCGGCAGCTCGCGGCCGAGCAACGCTTCCGCCTCGGCGGCGTTCGGCTTGATGACGTCCGGCTTCGCCTCCACCCCGAGGCGGAGCGGATCGCCCGCGGCATCCAGGACCGCCTTGACGCCGTGCGAGTGGGCCAGACGGATGTAGTGGGCGTAGATGTCGTCGGGGACGCCGGGCGGCAGGCTGCCGGCCAGCACGAGCACGCGCGCCGCCGGGAGCCAGAACCGGAGCAGCCCGGTCAGCGTCTCGATGTGCGCGTGGTCGACGCTCGGGCCGGGGCCGTTGAGGCTGGTCGAGCGCTCGCTCGACTCCTCCACGATCGTCACGTTGATCCGGGTCCGGCCGCCCACCCTGACGAAGTGACGCTGCACGCCCTCGTCGTCCAGCGCCTTCTCGACGATGTGCCCGACCTCGCCCGCCAGGAACCCGAACGCGACCGTCGGCCAGCCGAGCCGGTGCGCCATGCGCGACGCGTTGATCCCCTTCCCCGCCGGGTCGAGCTGCGATTCCCGGAACCGGTTCACCTCGCCCGGGACGAGCCGGTCCAGGAACACCGTCTGGTCCACGGCGGGGTTCAGCGTCAGTGTGATGATCATGTTCCGCCCGGCAGGCTCGCTGCGCGGCTCGTGACCGTTCCCGTACGGCCACGCAGCGGCGTTCGCACCGACTTCGATCCGGCGCCGCGAGCGCTGCACGTGCCGGGCCAGCCGCGGCCGGGGCCGGACTACGACGAGCGGCCGCCTCTGCGCGCCGCGCCCGGCCGGGCGCGGCGCGCTGCTCCGCGGGCGCGCTCCTCGCGCTACCGCCCCGCCAGCACCTCGATCACCCGCTCCGCCTCGGCACGCAGCGCCGCCGCCGCTGACGGCGCGATCTTGCCGTTGCGCTCGAACGCGTCCACCTGCACGAGGAACGTCTCGAGCCGCCGCACTGCCGCGTCCGGGGTGCCCAGCGCCAGCCGCTTCGCCGCCTGGTCCAGCTCCGCGCCGAGCGCGAGCGCGGCGGGCTCTGCGACCGCGCCGCGTGCGACGGCGTCATCGAGCTCCGAAGCGAGCCAGCCGAGCCCGCTCTCGAGCATCGGCTCGAGGTCGTCGGGGAGCCGGTCGAGGAGGTCGTAGCCGATCGCCGCCTCGATCTCGTCGACCGTCACCTCGTAGTCGCGCCAGTCGTCCGAGACGAGCTCGTCGACGACGGAGCCCCGCACGCCCGGCTCGATCCGGTTCGGCGTGCGGATCGCGACCACCTCGAGGTCGCCGCGGTTCGACACGTCGTCCAGCCCTTCGTCCCGGTCCAGGAAGACGGCGACCTTCCACGTGTAGTCCGGGACCGCGACCTTCCCCTCGCCCTTCAGCGTCGGCGGGTTCGGGCCGTACTCGCCGCCGGCGATCAGCCAGACCTCCGCGCCCGCGAGCGCCCGGTCCGTCGCGTAGTTCTCGAAGTCCAGCCACGGGCCGCCGTTGTTCGCCGCGGCCTGCGGCAGGATGTTCGTCGTCAGGTACGTCGCCGCGTTGTCCGCCAGGCTCGCCGTCCGGTTGAACGACTGCGTCATGTGCCCGCGGCTGTAGCCGCTGCCAGTGAAGTCGAAGTTGACCACGCCGTAGACGCCGGCCGGGAGCAGCGGGTCGGGCGTGTAGCACTCGCACCGGTCCGCGCTCCCGATGTGCGTCGCGTCCAGGTTCCAGCTCACCCAGTTCGCGCCGCCGCGCGACGGGTTGTACGACAGCGCGTACTCGTCGCGCTCGATCAGCACGTCGTCGCTCGGGTCCGCGTCCGTCGGCGTGCCGAACTCCAGGTGGTCCTGGAAGACGACGCCGCTCGGCACGTCCGGCACCGCCTCGACCGTCACGTCCGTGCTCGCGGCCGTGCCGTCCGCCGCGACCGTCACCGTCGCCGTGCCGACCCCCTCCGCCGTCAGGTTGCCGAATTCGTCCGACGTGACCACCGCCGGGTCCGACGTCGTGAACGTCACCGTCACGCCCTCGACCTCGTCGCCGAAGTCGTCGACGACGGTGACGAACAGCGCGCGGTCGTACCCGACGGGGAGCCGCACGAACGACGCGCTCACCACCACGCGGCTCGGCTCGCCCGGCGCGCCCACGCCCCACGGCACGATCTGCCCGGCCACCGCCGTCGACGGGTCGAACGCCAGCGCGCCCGGCGTGTCCTCCGCGCCCGGCGTGAAGTTCGCACTGATCCAACCGTCGTCCGTGCGCACCGCGTGACCCGGCGTGAACGACACGTCCTCGCCCAGCCGCGCATCACAATAGACCGGCTGCTGTCCGAGCGTCTCGATCAACGACAGGCAGTCCGCCACCGCCGTCCACGGCGTCGCGTCCAGCGTGCCGTCGTCGTCCGTGTCCAGATCCTGGCCGTTCGCGCCGGTGAAGCCCCGGACCAACAGGTACGTCGGGTTGTCGCCGTTCTCGAAGTTCAGGCTCGTGACCCGGTCCGGCGTGCCCAGCGTGAATCCGCTCTCCGCCGCCACGAACGCGCCCTGCGCCGACAACGCGTCGCCCGACAGCGCCGTCACCTCCTCGATCACGCCCGCGCCCGCCGCGCCATCGCCCACCACGACCAGCGTCAGACCGTCGAGCGATGTGCCCGGCGCGCCGCCCAGCTCGAAGTACTCGTCCACGTCCGAGCCCGGCTGGTCCGCGCGGATCTCGCTCAGGAAGACCGGCCCCTCGGCGCCGCTGCCGCCGTCATCGCCGTCGCCGCCGCCATCGTCGCCATCGCCATCGCCGCCCGCGCCGTTGCACGCGCCGAACGTGTTCGCCGCCGGCCGCCACACGCCCGCGCTGTCCCGCTGGAGCGAGTGGCCCACCGGCGTCGCCGAGCTCTCCGCCACGCCGATGTCCGTGGACGTCAGCCCCGCCGCCGGACCCTCCACCGCCGTGAGATCGCCCTCCCACGAAAGGAACTCGACCACCGCACCCGCGCCATCCACCAGCGCCACGCCGTCCGGCGACCCGTTCTGGACCCCGTTCGTCCCGTACTCCAGAACCACCACGCCCTCGGGCTCGCACGTCGCCGGGATCGTGTCCGACAGCGCACGGCGATCATAGACCTCGCCGGTCGAGCCGTTGTACAACACCACGCTCCACCCCGCCAGCTCCAACCCCGCCGGCCCCTGGAGCTCGATCGCCTCGCCCGCGTCCGTGCCGTCGTTGTCGTAGTGCAGCTCCGAGATCCGTACGCCGCCGCTCTCCGCCCGCACGACGACGGAGGCCGCAGCCGCCGGCGAACCGGCCGCGCCCGGCTGCGTCGGCGCCTCCGAGCAGCTCAACGCGAGGCCCGTCGCCACCACCGCGGCGAGGACCGTCGGGGTCTTGTCCATCGTGTCTCCCGGAAGTTGGAGGTCAGGTGATCGAACGCCGTGATGCTTCGCCGCCGGTCCGAAGATAGGAGCTTGGGACACGGGTGGAAACGGGGGAGCGCGGCGCGGATCGATCTTGACGCCTCGCAATCGGCGCGGTACACTGTCGCATACAATATACAAACGCCCGACGTCGAGCCCGGATCCCTGGCACTCCCTGACAGGTGCGAGGGGCTTTGGCGTCGTGGCCCCATCCACGGAGGCGACCCATGCGATGGATCTCCGTACGAACCTTCGCGATCCCCATCCTGCTGCTGTTGCTCGCGGCGCCGTCGGCGTGGGCGCAGCAGGCGAGCATCCGGGGGACGGTGCTGGACGAGCGGGGCGAGCCGCTCCCGGGCGCCGCGGTGATCGTGCGAGGCACGCAGATCGGCGCGGTGGTCAACAACGCCGGTCTGTACGTGGTGAGCGTGTCGCCGGGGACCTACGAGCTCGAGGCGCGCGCGCTCGGCTACCGCTCGGTGGTCGAGACGGTGACGGTGGGTGCCGGTGCCACGGAGACGGTGAACTTCACGCTCGAGGTGTCGGCGATCCAGCTCGAGCAGATCGTGGCCTCGGTGGAAGCGGGTGAGGTGACGCGGCGTCAGATGGGCGTGGACATCACGTCGATCGACGTGGCGGAGCAGATCGACGCCGCGGTCGTGACGAACGTGTCGGAGCTGCTGAACGCGCGGGCGGCGAACGTGACGATCACGCAGGCGTCGGGCGACGTGGGATCGGGTTCGCGCATCCGGGTGCGGGGCGTGAACAGTTTGACGCAGGGGAACAACCCGCTGATCATCATCGACGGTGTCCGTGCGTCGAACGACACGAACACGGGGATCAACCGCGGGCAGACGTTCTCGCGTTTCAACGACCTGGATCCGAACAACATCGCGAGCATCCAGGTGGTGAAGGGTCCGGCGGCGCTCGCGCTGTACGGCAGCGAGGCCGGCTCGGGGGTGATCATCATCGAGACGAAGACGGGGCGTGCCGCGCAGGACGGGATGCAGATCTCGGTGCAGTACCAGGAGGGCGCGCTCTGGGACGTGACGGATTACCCGGACAACCTGGCGGACGTCACGCCGTTCGTCACCGGCCCGGACGATCCGCGCCTCGAGGGGTGGCGGGTGGAGCAGCATCCGCTGACGGGGCAGATCTTCGTGGTGGACAACCCGTACGAGGATGCGAGCACGTCGCCGTTCCGCACGGGCCGTACGCGGAACGGGAGCCTGGCGGTGAGCGGGCGCAGCGGCGACGTGAGCTACTTCTCGTCGCTCGCGTTCGACGACCAGACGGGCACGCTGCCGTCGAACGACCTGAGCCGGATCAACTTCCGGGCGAATTTCCAGGCGACGCCGAACGAGGAGCTGTCGATCACGGCGAGCTCGGGGTACGTCAGCTCGACGATCAACCTGCCGAAGAGCGGGAACAACACGAGCGGCTTCTACTCGAACGCGGTGACGGGGCTACCGATCTCGTCGAGGAACGCGGAAGGCGAGTGCCTGGGCGCGCTGATCGCGGGCACGGACGATGACTTCTGCGACAAGGACGGCAACCGGCTCGCGTCGTTCGACAAGATCTCGGCGATCATCAGCCGCGAAGAGGTCGAGCGGTTCACGGGCTCGCTGCGCGTCAACTACACGCCGTTCCCGTGGCTGACGAACGCGGCGACGGTCGGCGCGGACATCATCGACCAGGTCTTCCACGACGCGATCCCGTACGACCCGGATGTGCCGTTCAGCTTCGCGGCGGGCGGCGAGTACTTCCGCACGCGCAACCTGCGGCGGCACGTGACGGCGGACGTCTCGTCGACGGCGTCGTACGACGTGACTTCGTCGATCAGCGCGAGCACGGCGATCGGCGCGCAGTACTTCCAGAGTCTGCGCGAGGAGATCGCGTGCGAGGGTCGCGTCTTCGTGAACGACCAGGCCACGGCGTGCGACGCCGGCGTGAGCCTGCGCGGCTTCTCGGACCTCGAGGAGAAGATCGAGGTCGGCGCGTACGTGCAGCAGCGTCTGAGCTACGCCGACTACCTGTTCCTGACCGGCGCGCTGCGCATCGACGACAACAGCGCGCTCGGCGCCGAGG
The DNA here is from genome assembly GCA_036381255.1 of Longimicrobiales bacterium. Taxonomy (GTDB): domain Bacteria; phylum Gemmatimonadota; class Gemmatimonadetes; order Longimicrobiales; family RSA9; genus CALBZE01. Next base: position 7,146 of record DASVDG010000031.1, read on the forward strand.
AGCCGGCGATCCTCTCGCCGAGCTTCAACACGTCGCTCGTGGTGAGCGACATGCCGATGTGGAACGTGGATCCCGACCTGATCAGCGAGCTGCGGCTTCGCGGCGCGTGGGGCACGGCGAGCAAGTCGCCGGTGCAGTACGCGGCCGAGCGGACGTACGGCGTGGTGCGCCTCGGCACGCCGAACGGCGTCGTGGCCGGGCTGAGCCCGGAGAACCCGGGCAACCCGAACCTGGGTCCGGAGCGCAGCTCGGAGATCGAGATCGGCTTCGACGCGAGCGTGCTCCAGGACCGGCTCGGGCTCCAGTTCACGTACTTCAACCGCGTGACGAAGGACGCGATCGTCGACCGGCCGGTCCCGCCGTCGAGCGGCTTCGCCGAAGACCAGTGGGTCAACCTCGGCGAGTTGAAGAACGTCGGCTACGAGGTCGGCATCAACGCGCTGCTGTACAACGGCGACAACGTGCGCTGGGACGCCACGCTCACGATGAGCGGGACGAAGGCGACGATCACGGACCTCGGCGGCGAGGACGCGTTCAGCGGCTTCCGCGTCGGCTACGCGCCGGGCGCGCTGGAGAGCTGCGTGCTCACGAACGCCGAGCGCGACGAGAACGGCAACATCATCCCGGAGTCGCTCGAGTACCTGCCGGGCACGCTCGGTGACGGCACCTGCCGCCGCGTCGTCGGCCAGCCGACGCCGACGAACGAGCAGAGCCTGCTGACCACGCTGAACCTGTTCGAGAACCTCCAGATCTCGGCGCTGTTCGACCGTGCCGCGGGGCACATCCTGCCGAGCGGGTTCCTGTCGGGCCGCAACCCGGGCTCGCCCACGGCCACGGCGCAGTCGCGCTTCGGCCGGTACTGGGCGTACCGCCAGATCGACCTGACGCCGATCGAGCAGGCGTACCTCGAGCTCGACGAGACCGAGGGCGACCACGACATGTTCTTCTATCAGAAGGCGGACTTCATCAAATTCCGGGAGCTGCGGCTGAACTACACGCTGCCGGCCGGCCTCGCGGCCCGCTTCGGCACCAGCGCCGCCAGCTTCTACATCGGCGCGCGCAACCTCGCGACGTGGACCGACTACCTCGGCCTCGACCCGGAGGTCAACGGCGCCGGCGCGCGCGACCAGATCGGGACGAACGACGCCGGCGCACTGGCGCCGCCGCGCACGCTCTTCACCGGCGTGCGGGTGACCTTCTGATGGCCGCTCCCAACGTTACGCCAGAGGCAGGAGGGAATCCGATGCCTGAATATGGAACGAAACGAGCCCGCGCCGCGGCGTTCGCCGCCCGGACGGCGCTGGTCCTGAGCCTGACCCTCCCCGCCGCCGCGTGCGACGGGCTGCTCGACGTGCAGCCCGAGCCGCACACCGTGCCGGGCGAGGAGCTGGAGAAGCCGACCGCGCTCGAGGCGCGCATGATCGGCGCGGAAGCGAACTTCTTCATGGCCTACGACATGGCCATCGTCTTCGGCGGCCTCTTCGCCGATGAGCTGTTCACCGGGAGCAACTCGCTCGCGGTCGAGCAGCGCCGCGTCACGCCCGACGACGGCACGATCGGCGCCGCCGACGAGAACGAGGAGGGGATCGACGGGCTGTGGACGCCGATGCAGCGCGCGGCGTTCACCTCCAACGACCTCCAGGAGGACATCGTCGCCGGCGTCTTCGGCGACCGCACGCCGGGCGCCGCGGACTCGCCGCAGGCCGCGCGCATGTCGCTCTTCGCCGGGCTGTCGAAGCTGGTCCTGGGCGAGCTGTTCTGCACCACCGCGTTCAACGGCGTGGGCCCGGAGTACACGTCGGCGGAGACGTACCAGCTCGCGGTCGACGAGTTCACGGTCGCGATCGAGGCGGACGGCGCGGAGGAGGACGTCCTCAACGCCGCGCTCGTCGGCCGGGCGCGCGCCTACCTCCATCTCGGCGAGCTCGACCTGGCCGAGGCGGACGCCGCCCGCGTCCCCGCCGACTGGGTGTACATCGCCGACGTCTACTCGACGAACAGCGCAGCCGAGGAGAACGACATCTGGAACATGCTGTCCGACTCCCAGCGCTACACCGTCGACGAGCGGTTCCGCAACCTCACGATCGACGACACCGGCGAGCCGGACCCGCGCGTCGACGTGTTCCAGGACCCGAACAACCCGGTCAATCAGGACGGCTCGACGCCGCTGTTCCAGGCCCGGAAGTACATCGACGCGACGTCCCCGATCCGGCTCGCCACGGGCACCGAGGCGCTGCTGATCCGCGCCGAGATCGCGGCGGCGCGCGGCGATGCCGCCAGCCTCGATCAGGCCGTGGACCTGATCAACCAGGCCCGCGCGCTGTACGGCATCACGCAGCAGTACACCGGCGGTACGCAGCAGGAGGTGCTCGAGAAGATCCTCGACGAGAAGGGCCGCGCGCTCTTCCTCGAGGGGCAGCGGATGGGCGACCTGCGCCGCTTCCGCGAGCGCTACGGCATCGACCGGTTCCCGACGGGCGAGGGGTACGAGGACAACGTCTGCATGCCGCTGCCGAACGCCGAACGGGACAACAACCCGGAGATCTGACGCCCGCTCCGGGGAAACAGTGTCCGCTTGACCGAGCGGCGTTCTCCCGTAAACGTTCCAGGCGCCGTGGGGCGTCGATCCCGGTCCCGTTCCCGGCCGTCGGGCTCGGGAGCGGGACCGGGATCGGGATCGTTTGCGGGTCGATGCCACACGAGTCCCGTGTGAGCCCCGCGAATCGCCGCGGCGGGCGCGGGCGCGTGGATTCGCTCGCGCCGACGCCCACCGCATCTGGAGACACGACCCACACGACCGAAGGAGTGAACCGCCATGACGCCAGGCCACCGGACCCGAACGGTCGCGGCAGCGCTCGCCATCCTCGCGTTCTCCGCGCCCGCCGTGGCGCAGGAACCGGAGCGCGTCGACCTGCCCGACATCGGCCCGCCCGGACAGCAGCCGGTGCTGTACGAAATCGCCACCGCCACCTCCGCGGAGCGCATCGAGCGTGATCTGGCGCGACTGGTCGGCTTCGGCACGCGCCACTCGGCCTCCGACACGCTCTCGGACACGCGCGGCATCGGCGCCGCGCGCCGCTGGATCCACGCCCAGTTCGAGCAGATCTCGGCCGAGTGCGGCGGCTGCCTCGAGGTGTTCTACGTCGGCGAGGTGGTCGAGGCGCGGCGGCTCGCCGAGCCCACGCGCGTCGTCAACGTCGTCGCCGTGCAGCGCGGCAAGACCGATCCGAACCGCTACATCCTGATGGGCGGCCACTACGACTCGCGCAACTCCGACGGCGGCGACGCGGAGGGCGATGCACCCGGCGCCGTCGACGACGGCTCCGGCACCATCGCCACGATCGAGGCCGCGCGCGTGCTCTCGAAGTACGAGTTCGATGCCTCGCTCGTCTACGTCGCCTTCGCGGCCGAGGAGCAGGGGCTGCTGGGCGCGCAGATCATGGCGCGCTACGCCGCCGACAACGGCTGGGACCTCGAGGCCGTGCTCAGCAACGACGTCGTCGGCAACACGCAGGGGCTGAACGGCGACTACGACAACCTCACGGTCCGCGTGTTCTCCGAGGGCGTGCGCGCCGACGAGACCGAGCGCATGGCCGCGATCCGGCGGCGCACCGGCGGCGAGCTGGACTCGCCTTCGCGCAACCTCGCGCGCTACGTCGACGCGATCGCCGACCGCTACCTCCGCAACTTCGACGTCCTGTTGATGTACCGCCAGGACCGCTTCGGCCGCGGCGGCGACCACCGCGCGTTCAACGAGCTGGGCTTCCCCGCCGTCCGCTTCACCGAGACGCACGAGGACTACGACCACCAGCACCAGACCCTCCGCACCGAGGACGGCGTCTTCTACGGCGACGTGCTCGACGAGGCCGAGCCGGAGTACATCGCGAAGATCGCCGGGCTCAACGCCGCGACCATGGCCTCGCTCGCCTGGGCGCCCGCGCCGCCGCTCGGCGTACAGCTCCGCGGCGCCCGCGACCGCGCACCCCGGCTCCGCTGGCAGCCGCTCGACGCCGAGCGCTCCCCCGACCTCGCCGGGTACAAGGTCTACTGGCGCAGCATGACCGCGCCGAACTGGGAGCACAGCATCTTCGTCGGCGACCGGACCGAATACACGCTCGAAGACATCATCATCGACAACGTCTTCGTCGGCGTCGCCAGCGTGTCGCGCGACGGCTTCGAGAGCCCCGTCGTGTTCCCCGGCCCGATCGGCGAGTTCCGGCCCGCCTCGCGCATGGAGGTGGCCGCGGGCGCGGGGTCGTAGACGCGGCGTTCGCCGGATCGGCCGCCGTGACGGCGCTGCGCTGGCCCGTGCCCGCGGCGCACCCCCGCCTGCGTAGGGGCGAGGTGCACGTCTGGGCGACGAAACTCGATCTGCCCGCACTCGCCGCCGAGCGGCTGGCCGGCACGCTCTCGCCCGACGAGGCCGCGCGCGCCGGGCGGCTCCGCGCCGCACGCGACCGAGACCGATACATCGCGGCGCGCGGATCGCTGCGCACCGTGCTCGCCCGGTATCTCGACGCCGACCCTGCCGCGCTCCGCTTCGACTACGGCGCCAACGGCAAGCCCCGCCTCGCCGGGGGCGGGGACGCGCCGCTGCGCTTCAATCTGTCGCACGCCGACGAGCTCGCGTTGATCGCCGTCGGCCGCGACGCCGAGCTGGGCGTGGACGTGGAGCGCGTGCGCCCGCTGCCGGGCGCCGACGCCGTCGCCGCACGCGTCTTCCCGCCTACCGAGCTGTCGCGCTGGCGCGCGCTGCCGGAGGCCGAGCGGCCGCTCGCGTTCTTCACGTTCTGGACCCGCATCGAGGCGCGACTCAAGGCGCGCGGCAGCGGGATCTGGAAGGCGCCCTCGCTCGACGACGCGGCGGAGTCGCTGCACGAGCTGCACCCGGCGGACGACTTCGTCGCCGCGCTCGCGGTGCTGGGCGAGACCCGGGTCGAGCTGCGGACGCTCGCCCTGGGGCCGAGAGGAGCATAAGCCGGCCCGGCCCCGTGTCACACCCCCGGGGCCGGGCCGCCCACTCGACGGCGCGGGCCGCGCCGTCTAGAACCGCGTCTCGACGCGGAGCGTCAGCGTGCGACCGCGGCCCGCGAAGTAGCGGTCGGCCCGGTCGGTGGCCGCCTGGCCGTAGTAGGTGATGTACGACTCGTCGAGGAGGTTCGCCACCGAGAGCGCGATCGTCGAGCGGCCGACATCGGCGGCGACCGACGCGTCGATCGTCGTGTAGCCGTCGAACCGGGCCGTCACCTCCCCCGCACCGTCGCGGAACGTCTCGTCGAAGTAGGTGAAGCTCTGGATCCGCCCGCGAACCCGGCCGCCCTGGTTCAGGTCCAAGGTCAGGTTCATGCGGTCCGGGCCGATGTCCGCGGCGCCGAGGTCGGACTCCAGCTCGCCGTCGTCGTCGCCGTCGAAATGGCCCTCGAGCAGCGAGTAGCCGGCCGTGAGCGAGACCCGGGGCGTCGGGTCGAACCGCCCGGTGAACTCCCACCCCTTCGTCCGCGTCGGCTGGCGGCGGACCTCGAAGATCCCGTCCGAGTTGGCCACGAGGCGCGAGCCCAGCTCCGAATCGGACTCGAAGTACGTCACGCCGAGCCGGCCGCGGGCGGTGCCGAACGCGCCGCCGAACTCCAGGTTGTCCGTCTTGACCGGCTCGAGCGCGAGGAAATCCTCGACCGCCGTGCCCTCTTCGGTCACGCCACGCAGCACGCGGCCTACGTCGGGCATCGTGTACGCCTGCGAGAAGGTGCCGTAGAAGCGCAGCCCCTCGACCGGCGTGACGACGCCGCCGATGTTGACGAGCGGCTCGTCGAAGCTCGGGCTCCCACCCTCGACCTCGACCGGGTCGTAGTCCGGGGTGTTCGCCGCCAGCGTCGTGAAATCCGGGACGTCGAGCTGCGCAATCTCCCAGCGCACGCCGCCGGAGAGCGACAGCCACGCGAGCGCCCGGTAGTCCACCTGGAGGAACGGCGCGTAGTTGTAGAACCTCGTCACCGGCACCCAGTTGCGGTCCGTGTGCGCGAGCCGCTGGAACGTCTCGTCCCGCAGGAAGTCGAAGCCCGTGATCAGGTCGAGCGGCAGCGCCGCGATCCGGCTCCTCGCGTACGTCAGACGCGCGCCGAACTTCTCCGAGTTGTTCTCCGACTGGTCGAACAGCTCGCCGACCGGCGCGAGCCGCGGGTCCTGGAAATTGTCGAAGCGGCCGCCGCCGTACAGCGCACGGAAGTCCTGGGCGTACGCCTTCGCGGAGAGCGTGCCGCCCGCGAACCCGGCATGCTCGTAGTCGAGCGACACCGTCGTGACATCGTTGATCGGCTCGATCCCCTCCGGATCGCCCGGCACCGAAACCGCCGGCACGCCCGCCGCACGATCTCCCGGGACGAGGTCGAAGTCGCCTTCCTGCTCCAGCCGGAAGTCGTTCACCATGAGCTGGAGCCGCCGCCCCGGCGCCGGCTCCCAGCCGATCTTGGCGAACAGGTTGCGGCTGTGCGAATCCGCGACGTCGCCCTGGACGTTGTCGATCGCGATCGGCCGATCGCTGCCGTCGAACTGGAGCCCGCGGCTCTCGTAGCTGAACGAGCCCAGCACGTCGAATGCGCCGATCCGCTTCGCCGCCAGGTAGTGCGCGCGCCAGCCGAAGCCGTCGCCATCGAAGCCGCCGCCGCTCGTCGCGCTCAACGACGCCCGCTGCTCCAGCTCGCCCGTGGGCGCCGGGCTGACCGTCACGTAGTTGACGATGCCCCCCGTCGCACCCAGCCCCTGGATCGCGTTCGCGCCGAAGATGACCTCGACCCGCTCGATCACCTCCATGTCGATCGTGAAGCCGTCACGCCGGCCATCGCGCAGCGGGTTCGACTGCGGCACACCATCCACCAGGAAGAGCGGACGACGGCCCCGGAAGCTCTCGCCCGAGCTCGTCAGCTTCTGCCGCGCCGGCGAGAAGCTCGGAATCAGGTTCGACAGCAGCTCCGTCGGTTCCGCCGCGAGGCTCCGCTGGAGCTCCACCTCCCGCGCCTCGATCACGTCGACCTTCACCGGGAGCGTCGCCGCGCTCGTGCCCGTCCGCATCGCCGCGAGCACCTCCAGCGGCGCCAGCTCCACCGGGGCCGCCTCCAGGACCAGCTCCACCGACTCCGGCCGTCCACGGGCCACGATCTCCAGCTCCACGCTCCGGTACCCGAGCGCCTCCACCCGCAACGTGTACGTGCCCGCCGGGAGCGGCCCCAGCCGGAACGCGCCGGCACGGTCCGTCACCGCGCCGCGCTCGACCGCGCCTCGCGCCACCACGGTCGCGCCGGAGACCGGCGCGCCTTCCCCGTTCCGCACGACACCGGTAACCGTGACCCCGGCCTCCTGCGCCGCCGCCGGGGCCGCGCCGATCAGGCCCCCGCAGAGCAGCAGCAACACCGCCATCGACTTGCGCATATCAGACTCGACCCGTGATTTTGAGTTTGAGAATCAATATCAAAGACGCGCCAAGGTACGGTGCTCGCGCTGTGGGCGCAAGATCTTCGGGTTCGGCCGCCCGGGGGGTCGCGCGACGGATCGGCCGCGGCGGCGCGCGCGAGGGATCGGCCGCCGTGGCGTGCGAGGGATCGGCCGCCGTGGCGGGCGCGAGGGATCGGCCACGGCGGCGCGCAAGCGATCGGCGATGGCGGCGCGCGGTGCGGCCGGCGGTCGCGGGGGCGGGATGGGGCCGTCGTCCCGGCGGCCGGTTCCGCGGTTCCCCTGTTTTCGGCGCGGCGTGTGTCCCAACTGTTGCGGAGGGGACGTGAAGTCGTGGCCAACCCCGACCGGCCTGCGCTGGCTGCGGCGCGGCGCGTGCCCTACTATTGCGGAGTCGGGCGTGGCGGTGCCGCGGCGTTTCCGCGACGGGTGCGCGCGGCGCACGTTCGGCGGCGGGACGCGAGGTGTCGGTCCGCCGCGGCGCCCGGGCGGTGCGGCCCCGAAGCGACCTGCGCCCTGGGGGGCGAGAGACCAGATGACGGCGAACCACGAGTCCACGTCTTCGGCCGTCCGTGCGACGGCCGCGCAGCGCGGCGGGGAGCCGGTGCGGCGGCGCCCGGCCGCCCGCCGGCGTGCGGGGAGCGCGCCGGGGGCCGTGCTGTGCGGCGTCGCGGCGGCGCTGGCGGCGCCGTGGTACGTGGATGGGCCGCGCCTGAAGCGACTCCTGGCGGCATCCGATGGGGCCGGCGGGCGTGGGGATGGGCGGGCCGCGGTGCGGTGGGCGAACCGTGCGCTCCGGGTCCTGGCCCGGCTGCCCGGCACGCGCTGGCGGAACACCTGCCTCTACCGCGCCGTGGCCGGTTGCCTCGCGATGCGCTGGCTCGGGCTGGAGGCCACCGTCCGGATCGGCGCGCGGCGCGATGCGGCGCAGGACCGGGTCCTGGCGCACGCGTGGATCGACCCGTCGCCCCGCGGTTCCGCGGACGCTGCGGGGGCCGCGGCGTATCGGGTGCTCTCGGGCCGTGCGGGCGCGGAGCCGTGACCGGAGCGACGGCTCGGCCGGCGCTCGCCCCGGCGCGGGGGTCGGCGTGAGACGCGCCGAAGCCGAGGCGCTGGCCGGCGCCGCGCTCCGGCTGCGGCGCTGGGCGCTCGGCGTCCTCGCGGCGGAGTGCGGGGCGGAAGTCGCGCCGCCGCCGGCGGCCTCGCCCCGCGCGTGGGAACTCTTCCTTCGCGCGGAGCGCTGCGCATTTCCGTTGCACCGGCGTCTGCGGGCGAGCGGCGCCGAGCGCGCGCTCCCGCCCGATGCCGCGCGCAAGCTCGGCGCGATCGCGATCGAGGAGATGCAGCGCGTCCTCTCGGCGCGAGCCCAGCTCCAGCGACTCTCCCGCTGGGCCGCGGACCGGGGCGAGACGGCCGTGGTCCTGAAGGGCGGCGTCGCGGCGGCCGACGAGAACGAGGGGATCAGCCTGGCCGACATCGACGTCTGGGTGGCGCCGGACGCCGAGGCCGCCCTGCTGGAGGCGCTGGCGTGCAGCGGGCACGTCTCCAGGTCGAACCGCACGACCCGCCACCACCACGCGGCGCGGCTGGCCGATCAGATGGTGGCCGTCGAGGTCCACACCGCGGTGCCGTACGCCGACCTGGGTGACGGGTGGCTCGGCCGGGTCCGGCCGCTCCATGCGGCGTTCCCCGGGCTGGCGCGGCTCGACGCCGCCGACCACCTCTGGCACGTGCTGGTCCACGCCACCGTCCAGCACCTGGAACGGCGCGGGCAGTTGCGCGACGTCCTCCTCATCGCCCACGCCCGCTCGATCGGCTCGGAGGCCCAGCGGCGGGACGTACTCGAGCGTGCCCGCCGGAGCCGACACGCCGAACCGCTGCTCGCGATGCTGGACATGGCCGGGCGGATCGGGAGCGGGAGCGCGCCGATCGACCCGTTTGCCCGCATCGCCGCGAGCCGCTATCTGTACCCGCTCGTCCATCGGTCCGATGCGCCCATGACCCGGCTGCGGGTCCCGGGCGTCGCCGCGGTGCTCGACGGCCCGCGAAGCGCCGTCTTCTACGTCGCGAGCGCGTGGCGGCACCGGGACGTGCCCGCACGCATGCCGGCGCTGCGGGCGCTCCAGCGTCGGAGCCGCCGGTTCGGCGGCGCCGTCGTCCTCGCGCTCCGAATGGCCAAGCGGACGCTGGTCCTGCTCCTGGCGCTGCGCTCGGCCCGCGCCGCGCGGCGACTCGCCCGGATCCACGACCGCCGCGCGGCGGAGGACCGGTGCCGCGCCAGCGCCGCGCGCGTCGCGTACTGAGCCGCCGGCCTACTCCGCGCGCAGCGCCTCCGTCGGCTGGATGCGCAGTGCCCGTACGGCGGGCACGATGCAGCCGACAAGCCCCATCGCCACCACGCCCACGGCGACGCCGCCGACCAGCCGGAGCCCCTCCGGGTCGCGCGCGACGGTCAGGCTCACGAGCGCCGCGCCGGCCGCGATGCCGAGCCCGATCTGGCCGAGCGCGCGCGCGAAGACCGTCACGATGATGCGCCGGGGATCGGCGCCCAGCGCCGCGCGGATCCCGATCTCGCGCGACCGGCGCGCGACCGTGAACGAAGTGAGCGCGTAGATGCCCATCAGCGCGAAGAGCAGGATGATCGCCGAGATCACGGCGAGCGCCGTCGCGAAGAAGGCGTCGGAGCGCTGCACGGGTCGCCAGGTGTCGTCGAGCGGGCCGATCCGGGCGAGGGCGACGCGAGGGTCCGCGGCCGCGACGAGGGGCGGGATCCGCGGCGCAAGCGTCTCGGGCGGGCCCGCGGTGCGCAGGAAGAACTGCGCGGACGTGTGTTCCGCGGGCCGCAGCGGGTGGTAGACCTCGACCCGCTGCCCCGGCCCGAGCGCGGGCTCCATCCCCGCCACGACGCCGACGATCGTGTACCACCGGTCCCCCTGCTCGCCCGTCCGCCTCGGGAACCGGATCCGCCGGCCGATCGGGTTCAGTCCGCCGAACGCTTCCTGCACCCACGCCTCGTCCACGATCGCGACGCCGGCAGCCGCCTCCACGTCGCCCTGGCTGAACGCCCGGCCGGCGACGATCCGGGCGCCCATCACGTCGAAGAAGTTCGGGTCGACGGCCACCTGCTGCGCGTAGACGATCCGCGCCGAATCGCCCTCGAGCTCGATGGCCGACACCGGGTGGTTGAAGCCGGGGAGCCGGCTCGCTCGCGTCGCGGCGAGCACGCCCGGCTCCGCGGCGAGGCGGCGGTACACCTCGTCGAGCGGGTGCGTCGTGGGCCGGCCGGGATCCGGCCGGCCGGACTGGTCGTCGCGCGCCTCGCGCAGCGCGCGGGTGTCGCGGGGCAGGCGCGGCTCGGCGGCCCCGGCCGGCGCGTCGGCTTCGAGCGTCAGGCGGCCGGTGAGGAAGGTCTCGGCCGGGAAATCCCCGCCGCCGCGCTTCGGCAGCAGTTCGCGGGCGTTCAGGATCGCGACCGGGATGAACGCCACGCAGATCGCGACCTGGACGACGATGACGCCGGTCGCGACGGCGCCGAACCGCATCCCGGAGCCGCCGGCGCCCGGCTGGGGGAGCTGGCGCCACAGCCGGCGGCGCGTGGCGCGCAGCGCCGGGAGTCCGCCGATGATGACGGCGCCGACGACGGCGAGGATCGCGATGTAGACGACGCCGAGCCGGGACACGCCGGAGTCGAACCAGAACGGCGGCTTCATCTGCTGGACCTGCCAGAACAGCTCCATCCCCCAGATGAGCCCCCAGTGCGCGATGGTCAGCCCCAGCGCCGCCGCCAGCGAGGTGAGCACCAGCGCCTCGGCGACGAGCTGGAGCACGATGCGGCGCCGGCTCGCGCCGAGTGCGCTGCGCAGCGCGATCTCGCCCTCGCGCGCCGCCGTCCGCGCCAGGAGCAGCGTCGCCACGTTCGCGCACACGACCACGAGAAAGAGCAGGAACGGGAGGTTGAGCCCGGCGGCAACGGCGCTCATTTCGTTGCCGCGCCCGAAGCGCCGGACCTCCGGGCGAAGGTGCTCGTGCGTCTCCGGGAACTCCGCGGCCATCCGCCGGCCGATCGTCGCCAGCTCGGCCTGCGCCTCCTCCAGCGTGACGCCGGGCGCCAGCCGTCCGACCATCCAGATCTGCGGACCCTCGCGCCGCGGATAGTCCACCGCGCGCTCGCGCAGCGGGACCCAGATCTCCTCGTTCACCGGAAAGCCGAATCCCTCCGGCATCACCCCGACGACCGTCGCGTACCCCGACCCCAGACGGACCGTCTGGCCGATCGCGGACCGGTCGCCGTCGAACAGGCGCCGCCAGGCGTCGTACCCGAGCACGACCACCGGCGGAGCGCCGGGGCGGTCGTCCGCTTCCGTGAGCACGCGACCGAGCAGCGGCGGCACGCCCGTCACGCGGAACAGCGACGGGGTCACGCGTCCGCCTTCCAGCGTCGCGAAGCGGCCGTCCTCCGTCGTCACGCCGTACTCGATCGGCGACCCGGCACTCAGGTCCACGATCGACGCGACGTGCTCCCGCCACATCTCGAAGTCGTGCAGCGACCTCGGCTCGCTCGGATAATCCCGATCGGTGCTCGTGAGGTCGAGGTTCCGGACCCGGACGATCCGGTCGGCCTCCTCGAGCGGGATCCGCGGCATCGCCAGGTCCGACGAAAACTCGAACCACGCGGACGCCAGCGCGACCGCCACCGTGAGCGCGAGCACGCTCGCCAGCGTCAGCACCGGATACTTCACCAGCATGCGCGCGCCGAGCTTGAGGTCCAGCCGCAGCCCGCCGAGCCACGCGAGCCCACGGCCGTCCCGCATCTCCTCCCTGTACTTCTCCCGCCCGCCGAACGCGGCGAGCGCGCGACGCCGAGCCTCCGCCGGCGCCAGCCCCGCCTCGCGGACCAGCCGCTCCGCCTCCATCTCGACGTGGAAACGGAACTCCTCGTCCATCCGCGCCTCCGCCGCGCGCCGCGCGAACAGAAGGCGCAGGCGCGCCCGGATCCCTGCGATTCGGCCCATGGACGTCTCCCTTGCGGGTGCGTGCGGCGAAGCGGCCACGCCTCACGTCGCGCCGCCCCGGAGCGCGTGCTTCCGGGGCCGTGGCGCCACGGCCGCCACCGCCGGAGCGGGTTCCTCTAGCTGTCGAGGGAATGTGGAGCCGCTGTTCTGTCGATGTCAAGAGAAGGACGCGGGGGGGCGGGCGCGGAGGGGGCCGACGTCGCCGGCGCGGCTGCGCCGTAGGCGGCCGCGGCGGATGCGGCGAGGGCCGCCGCCGTGAGCGCCGCGCCGGCGATGCGGCTCGTGGGCCCGACGTCGCCTCGTCCAATGCGTTGCATCGTGGCTGCTCCCGACAGGATCGATCTCTGGCGACCGCCCGGAGATGGCACGCCGCGGGCTGTCGCGCGAGCCGGCAGTCGGGCTCAGCGAACCAGGGCGAGCCCCCGGAGATGGTGTGGCGTCGTGGGAAATGCGGCGACGCGGCGCCAGCTCGAGCCGCCGTCGTCCGAGCGGTGGATCCCGCGCTCGTCGGCCGCCCACAGTTCACCGCTCGCGAATCCGGCGCGTACGAGCGGCGCGATGGTGTCCGGCGGCTCCGGCCAGCCATCGACCACGCGCTCCCAGCGCCCCTGCCCCTCCCGACGATACAGCCGACCGTCCGATGCCCCGGCCACGTACGCGGCGTGCGCGTGCGAGGCGGCGGACACCACGACGACGTCCGGCCGCCCCGGATCGATGGCGACGCTCCGGAGGTAGCCGGCGTCCAGGCCTTCCCGGGGCGTCACCCACGTCCGGCCGCCGTCCGCGCTCTCGAAATACCCGTCCCCCGCGGCGACGCGCAACGTCTCGGGCTGCTCGGGGTGGATCGCCAGCTCGTGGGTGTCCCATGGCCCCCCGGGCACCCGGTCGCGCCAGCTCCGTCCGCCATCGTCCGTCGAGACGAGCGCGCCCGCCTCGATCGCGACCCAGAGCCGGCCCGCCCGCCGCGGGTGGCCGGCGATCCAGCGGACGTGGTGCGTCTCCGGCCGGGGTGGGAACGACCATTCGGGCGAGGACGGCAGCTCCTCGAGCGCCCGCGTCGGCTCCCACGTGTCGCCGCCATCGCCCGAACGCCACACGGCGCTGGGCTCCGTGCCGACCCAGACCGTGTCCTCCTCGGCCGGATCGGCCGTGATGGCGGTGATGCGACGGTCACGGAGTCCGACGGCGCGCCAGGTCGCGCCGCCGTCGTCGCTGCGGAAGACTCCGGCCCGGTGAGTGCCGCACCACGCCCTGCCGCGGACCCGGGGATCCGCGGCGAGGCAGGTGGGGCGATCGTCGGCCAGGCCGGTCGTCGGTCGGATCGGCGGCCGTTCGGGGTCCAGGGCGAGGACCTCGGTCGCCGTGGCTGCGAGTACGATCATCGCGGTCCGCTCACCGGGGTCGGGACGTCCGGGTGCCACGCCGTCGCCCGGCGGATGGGCGACCCGGAGGGGCGTGGCAAGACCCGGGCCCCGCGACCGCGCTCGCGCGCCGCGCGCGGGGCCTTCCGTCCGGAATGACGGCTCGCGCACCCTCCGCCGCGAGATGCCGGTCTTGCGCCGATGCCGCCGCCTCGCACGTGGGCCGATCACCCGCCCGGCGTCACCGCCCGGCGTGCGCGGCCGCGGAGGTCTCGGATGACCTGGAGCGCGCCCAGCGCGGCGAGGATGGCCACGAGGCCGGAGGCCGTGAGGCGCGTGCCGAGCGCGCCGGCCAGCAGCGACGCGAGCGTCGCCGCCCATAGCGGCCACGTCGGTGCAAGCGCGCGGCGTCGACCCGCGCCCGCGGCCTGGGCGACCTGGATCGCGCCCAGCGAGCCGAAGCAGACGCCCGCGGCCGAGCAGAGCAGCCAGCGGTCGGCCGCGGGCAGCGCGACGTGCGACTCCGTCATGATCGCGAGCCGCACGCCGACGCCCGTCGCAGTCACCGCGGCCGTGAACGGGAGGTGCGCGTAGATCCAGAGCTCGTACGGCGCGATCCGCCTGGCCCGCAGCGCCGCGCGGACCGCGATCGGATCCATCCCCTCGAAGTACACCCACCAGAAGCTGAAGGCCAGCCCGAGCGCGAGGATCGCGGACACGCCGTCGAGCCAGTCGACGGGCGCGTCCCGGAGCGCTTCGACGGCCTCCGCGATGGCGTCGCCGAGCACGATGATCGTGAAGAGCCCGAACCGCTCCGGCAGGTGTCTCGGGTGGGGCGGGACCTCGGCGTGGAGTCGGGCCGCGGCGACCGGCGTCGCGAGGTCGGCCACCATCGCGACGCCCCAGAAGATGAAGCGTTCCGGTGGCGGAACGAAGACCGAGACCGCCCAGAGCGTGGCGCCCAGGCCGAAGCCCTGGGCATGCACGGAGGCGAAGCGACCCGCCGCGCGCACGTACCGTCTCACCAGCGCGTAGCGCGCCGCGAGGACGTAGCGAAACGCGGCGTACGAGAGCGCGAAACCGACCGCCTCCGCGCCGAACGCGTCGCCCACGGCGATCGCCATCACCGCGCCGGCCGCCATCTGCGCGAGCAGGAAGAGCCGGTCGATCAGGTCGTCCGTGCCGAAGCGGTCCGCGTAGAACGTCGCCCCGTTCCACGCCCACCAGACCGGCACGAAGAGGAGCGCGAACTCGATCGCCCCCACGACCGTCGGCCGCGCCGCCAGCCGCTCGGCGAGCTGGCTGATCGCCACCACGAAGACCAGGTCGAAGAAGAGCTCCATCCACGTCGCATGGCGCTCCCCCGCTTCACCGATCCGCAGCCGCGGCGGCTCCAGGATCCGGCGCCACATTCACGCGGCCATTCGACCCCGGGCCTCGAGGAATCGGAGCAGCTCGGTGTTGAGCCGGTCCCTGTGCGTGGCGGTCAGCCCGTGCGGCGCGCCGGCATACTCCGACAGCGTCGCGCCCTCGACGATCTCCACCGAACGCCGCGACGATGCCTCGATCGGCACGATCTGATCGTCGTCGCCGTGGATGAGGAGCGTCGGCACGTCGATCCGCTTCAGGTCCTCGGTCAGATCCGTCTCGGAGAACGCCGCGATGCTGTCGTAGACGCCCTTGAGCCCGGCCTGCATCGACCAGAGCCAGAAGGCGTCCCTCACGCCCTGCGACACCTTCGAGCCCGGCCGGTTCGCACCGTAGAACGGAGCGCTGAGGTCCTTGTAGAACTGCGACCGGTCCTCGCTCAGCCCGCTCCGGAGGTCGTCGAAGACCTGCATCGGCAACCCGTCGGGGTTCGCCGGCGTTCGCAGCATCAGCGGCGCCACGCAGGAGATCAGCACGACCTTCGAGACGCGCTCCGTGCCATGGCGGCCGATGTAGCGCACGACCTCGCCGCCGCCCGTCGAGTGACCCACGAGGACCGCGTCGTGCAGGTCGAGCGCCTCGATCAGCGCCGCGAGGTCGTCGGCGTACGTGTCCATGTCGTTGCCGTGCCACGGCTGACTCGACCGGCCATGCCCGCGACGGTCGTGGGCGATGCAGCGCCAGCCGCTGGACGCCAGGAAGAGTAGCTGGTCGTCCCAGGCGTCCGCGTTCAGCGGCCAGCCGTGGCTGAACACGACCGGTGGCCCGGAGCCCCAGTCCTTGAAGTAGATCTGCGTGCCGTCTGCCGTCGTGAACGTACCCATCGCGTCTCCTCCTCCGGCCCCGGTGCGATCGTCGGCGCGGTGCCACGCCGGACACACGCGTCCGGCGCTCCGGCGATCGGGGGGCAGGCGGCAAGAGGCGGTCCAGGGCGAGAGTCGCCCCCGACACGGGGCGCCACGGGGAGCTCACTCGGATTCGCTGGCGCTGACTGGCGCCAACGGCGGAAGCGGACGCATGGGCTCCGCTCGCCGACACCTGGGAGGTCGCATACGGCCGCGGCACGTGCCGGGCGACCGAAGCTGTTCCAGGGCTACGGCGCGGCAGTCGATTCGGCCCGGGCGCATGGGACGCCGCGCCGCGGGGGCGCGCCGTCCGGGTCTCTCGCTGCGGCGCGGCAGTGGATCCGGCCCGGGCGCGTGCCGGCCCGACTCGCGCGCCCCACGCCGATCGAAGGAAATACCCGGCTCGTTCGTTCCCTCCCCCCCTTGACCCTCACGTAACGTGAGGTGTTAGCCTTGTAACGTCGCGACGAAATCGGCACGGGTGTGCCGTACCCGGGTGGAGGTTGAAACCATGGAAACCAGGTACTGGAAAGTCGGCGAGGTGGCCGAGCTGGCGCACGTGACCGTGCGGACGCTGCACCACTACGACGAGATCGGACTGCTGGTCCCATCGCAGCGGAGCGGTACCGGCTACCGGCTGTACTCGCAGGCGGACCTCGAGCGGCTGTATCAGATCCTGCTGTACCGGGAGCTGGGCTTCCCGCTCGAGAGCATCGCGCAGGTGCTGGATGCCCCGGCGCTGGACCGCCGGTCGGCGCTCCGTGCGCAGCGCGAGCTCCTGGTCGAGAAGCGGCGGAAGACGGACGCGGTGATCCGCGCCGTGGACCGCGTGCTCGAATCGATTGAAAGGGGAACGAAGATGAGCAGCGAAGAGATGAAGGACGGCTTCGACGCGTTTGCCGATGCGCCGGAGGACATCCGCGCCCACCAGGCGAAGTACGGCTCCGAGGCGCGGGAGCGCTGGGGCGACACGGACGCCTACAAGGAGTCCATGCGACGCGCCCGGCGCTACACGAAGGCCGACTGGAAGGCGATCCAGGAGGCACAGGAGGCGAACATGGAGCGCATGGCCGAGCTGATGGCGGCCGGCGCGGCACCCGACGGCGCGGAGGCGATGGCGGGCGCGGAAGCGATGCGGCAGCACATCGACCGCTGGTTCTACCCGTGCAGCCCCGAGATGCACGCGGGCCTCGCCGACATGTACGAGGCGGACCCGCGCTTCAAGGCCACCTACGAGCAGCGAGCGACGGGGCTGGCCGCCTTCGTCGCCGCCGCGATCCGCGCGAACGCGCGGCGGGCGTCGGCCGAGGGCGCGGAGTAGCCGTCGCCCGGTCGTACGCGT
This sequence comes from Longimicrobiales bacterium, assembly GCA_036381255.1. Classification (GTDB taxonomy): domain Bacteria; phylum Gemmatimonadota; class Gemmatimonadetes; order Longimicrobiales; family RSA9; genus CALBZE01. The sequence goes on from DASVDG010000031.1 coordinate 24,577, forward strand.
GCCCGCAACGGGCACGCGTACGACCGGCGGCCCCCTAAGTCGTCTTCTTCGGGGCGAAGCGGGCCGTGGCGGCGCGGCCGTCGCACGGTCGCGCCGCGGGAGCGGTGCGCTGATCACATGCGACCGAGAACCGTGCGCACTCCATCGGCGACTATGGCGTGCTCGTCGCCTGTGAGCGCACCGGCGTGGAGCGCTGCGTCCGAACGCCGGATCACGGCCGTGAAGGCGTTTCGCGCCGGTCCGGTCCGCCCGGAGACCAGGTGCCGCAGTGCCGTATCGAATTCGTGCTGGATGGACTGGCACGCGCCGCGTCTCGGGCCGCTCGTCGCATCCGCGCACATCAATGCGAGCAATCGGTAGGTGCCGCGCGCGAGCCCGGCCGGCGACTGATTCGCCGCAACGGTCTCGAGTATTTGGAGCGTCCGCCGCGCGGACCCGAGGGCGATGTCGCGGGCGGCTTCGGCCTTCGACTCGAAACGGCGGGCAAAGGGCAGGAACGCGGGGTCGCGAGTCGCCCGCACGGCGCGGGTCACACCGAACCAGTCGGCCGCCTCGTCCCCGGTTGCCGCAGAGAGAATCCGGTGGAGGATCACACCTCTCGACTCGGCAGAGAGGTGAATCTCTCCAGCATCGGCCATCGCCCACATGCGACCCAGCGCCGCCAGGGCGCCTGCGCGGTCGAAGTCCCGGTCCATCATCTCCAGGAGCCCCGGCACCGCGGCATCGCCGAGTCGTGCGACCCGATCGGCGACCGCGCCGGATGTACCCGCCGCGGGAATGAGCGCCCGGTCGGCATCACGGCGATCGAGCGCGAGGACTGCGTAGACGAGACCGGCATGGTACTCGACCAGCCCCTCGCGGCCGACCTCCTCCTCACCGGGGAGTGCGAGCCCATCGAGCCAGTGCCGGTGCACGCGGCGCAGCTCCTCGATCAGCGCGTCGGCCGCGGCCGCCGGGAGCGCGGCGGGGTCGAGCGCGGCCAGACGGCTGCCCGCCTTCATCCGCTCGGCCAGCGAGCCGCTTCGCAGTCGCTCGACTCAGGCGTCGATCGGATCCGCAGACGCCTGGCCGAATGCGGGCGCGGCCGCGAGCAACAGGCACGCGCCGGCCAGGCCAAGATACGCAACGAGGTGCTTCAATCGCTGAATCACGGTATCACCTTCCCAGGCGTGTTGTGGAAAGTGGGCACCCGTGGCGCCAAACCAGCGCCCGTGCCGAGCGGTCCGGGATCCGGCGCCCGGGAGCTCGCTCCCTCCGGCGCATCCTCGACCTTCCGGCGGATCTGGTCCGGGAGCGTGGCCGGACTCGCTTCCGCCGTGAGCATGACCTCCGCCTCATCACCGACTGCCCGCCGGCATAGTCGTAGCATGGAATATCGTAGACCCCGCCGCAACGCAGCCACCACGGCCGCGGGGCCGGGCTCCTGCGGAAGCGTCCTGCTCCGCCGCGCGTCGCTCGCGACCGTGGTCCCTGCCTTGCCGGTATCTGCATACGAGACGGGCGTGCATGCCGCTGCAAGGAGATGTCGATGCCGGAGAAGAAGACAGCCGAGCGGGCCCGCAGGGCGCAGCGTGCCGGGAAGAAGCCGACCACCGCGGCCGGTGAGTTCGTCCGCGAGGAGCTGGAGGAGTTGAGAAAGGGAACATCCGGCGCGAAGTCGGAGAAGCAGGCGATCGCGATCGGGCTCTCCAGAGCCCGTCGAGCCGGCATCCGGGTCCCGCCTCCCGAGAAAGGCGAGGCCAGGGAGAAGACAAGGGAGCAGGCCAAACGCGACCTGCGCAAGGGGAAGCGTCGCTAGGCCGCGTCGGAGGACAGCGTCCGGGGGGCGCGCAGGCGAGCCGATCGCCCGGCGGCTGCCTTCGGGACCGGCGTCCCTCGCGGCGCGGCGCTCCCATTCGACCCGGAGCGAGAGAATTGGCCAGGGACGATCTGAGCTTGGATGCGGCCGGGAAGGTGAATCGCGACCTGCGGCGCCTCGACCGCCCGAGGCACGCGGACGTGCAGGAGGGCGTGTTCGAGCTCGCCGACCGCCTCGGGATCACGCGGCGAGAGCGCGAGCGCTGGCCGCGCTGAAGCGCATGCGCCGGGAAGTATGGACCGCAGGCAGTTCTTCGTCGTCGCCGGCGCCGCTATGGCCGCCACCCGCCTGGCCGCGTGCGAGGAGCAGCGCACCGCGAGCCGGGGCCGCGGCGCCGAGGGGCGCTGGGACGCGGTCCGCGCCCGATTCCTCGCCGCGGAGGATTGGATCCACATGGCCGGCCTGCTCATCGCGACCCACCCCGAGCCCGTGCGCGAGCGCATCCGCGAGCACCGCCGGGGGTTGGATGTGAACCCGGGGGCCTACGTGGACGACCACTTCGAGGACGGCGAGGCCGAGGTGCGCTCGGCCGCGGCCGACTACCTGGGCGTCGACGCCGCGGACGTGGCGCTCACCGACAGCACGACCATGGCCATCGCCCTGGTCTACAACGGCATGGCCGTGCGGGCGGGCCAGGAGCTGCTCACGACCGAGCACGACTACTTCGTGACCCACGAGGCGCTGGCCTACAAGGCCGCCCGAAGCGGCGCCACCGTCCGGCGCATCCGCCTCTACGACGACGCCGCGAGCGCCACGGCGGAGGAGATCGTGGCGCGCCTGCGGCAGGCGATCCGCTCCGAAACCCGCGCCCTGGCGCTCACGTGGGTGCACTCCGGCACGGGACTCAAGCTCCCGGCCCGGGAGATCGCGCAGCTCGTGGCCGAGGTCAACGCCGGCCGCGGGGATGCGGACCGGCTCCTCTACTGCCTCGACGGCGTGCACGGGCTCGCGGTCGAGCCGGACGACCTGCCGGAGCTGGGCTGCGACTTCTTCATGGCCGGCACCCACAAGTGGCTCTTCGGCCCCCGCGGCACCGGCATCCTCTGGGGCGCGCCCCGCGCGCAGGCGACGGTCTCGCCCACCATCCCCACGTTCTCGCGGCAGCAGGGGTGGGGTCCCCGCATGACGCCGGGCGGCTTCAAGGCGTTCGAGCACCAGTGGGCGCTGGCGGACGCGTTCCGCTTCCAGCAGGAGCTGGGGAAAGGCGACGTCGCCGAGCGGATCCACCAGCTCGCCCGCCAGACGAAGGAGGGGCTCGCCCGGATGCCCCACGTCCGCCTCCACACGCCGATGGACGACGCGCTCTCCGCCGGCATCGTGTGCTTCGACGTGCAGGGGATGTCACCGGCAGGCGTGGTGAGCCGGCTCCGCGACCGGAAGATCGTCGCCAGCGAGACGCCCTACACGCCCGCCCACGCCCGGCTCGCGCCCGGACTGCTGAACTCGCCGGAGGAGGTCGAGCGGACGCTGGCGGCGGTGGCGGAGATGGGGTGATACGGCCTTCGCGTGAACGCTTGGCGGTCCCGGCGGCGAGTCGCGCCCCGGCTCGGGAGGCCGCTTCTCCGAGCCGGCCCCGGCAATGCCGCTCCCACGAGCCCGCCCCGGCCACGCCGCTTCCACGAGCGCCCGGATCGGCCGGCCCGGTTCCGTGCGGTCGGTCAGTCCGCGGCCTCTTCCATGGGCGGCATCTGCCCAAGCTGGCGCATGATCCCCAGGACGTCCCAATTGCTCCACTGCTCGACGATCTTGCCGTCGACAATGCGGTCGATATTGATTCCACTCGCCTCGACCCGCTTGCCCGTCGGCGGAATCCCGGCGAGCGGGCCCCGATGGGTGCCGTGCATGGTCCAGCGGGTCGCGACCTTGTCACCCTCGGCGATCTGGTCCTCGATCGTCATCCGCTGGTCGGGGAAGGCATCGCGGTACTTCCGGACGGCCTGTCGGTAGCCCGCCGGGCCGGCGGGCAGGTCCGGATCGGCCGCGGCATGAAAGACACAAGCGTCGGCGACCCACCTGTCGATCGCGTCCAGCTTCCCCTCGTTGAACACCTCCTCCAGGATCCGGCGGGACACGGCCTTCGTTTCTTCGTGCATGAGACCCCCCTCGGGCAGCGATCGTTCGGGCCGTGGGCCAGTAGCGAGCCGTCGCGGCCGCCGCAATTCTTGCGCTCCACGCGCGGGCGAGACCGGATCAGACCGACGGCCACCCGTGTGGGTGGTGGCCTCGGACGGAACGTCGCGCGTGCATCGATCGCGGGCAGCGGTCCGGGCGCTGGACCGTGCCGAAGCCGAGCGCGGGCGGCGGTGGCACGATCCGCTCGCGGACTGGCCGTCGTCGATCGAGCGGCGCCACCCGCGGCGCCCGGATCGCAATACGCAGCAAGGCCGGGATCCGGGGCTCGCTCGGGCAATCGGCGGTCGCGGCGTCCACGAGACGCGACTTCGTGTAGAGGGTGCGGCGGGGAGAATCGGACGGTCCGACGCCGCAGCGACGCGTCGGGGGGAGCCCCTTCCCCATACGACGTCGAATCGGGGGCCGGGAACCTGCGACGAACATGCAACGACCCCGGGAACGCGTTGTTAGACAACGAATCTCCGAAAGCGGCGACGGCCTCGGAGGTTCGGTTCCATCGCGCCGCCGCTCTCTCGAACCATCGAAGCGCGACAAGCGGCCGCGATTGATTGTAGTTGCCGTTCGGCGCGCCTCCCGCCACTCAGCACCAGAACTCGGTCCCGGACGACCACGATCAGCGGCGCCGCAACAATCGACCGTTGGGACTGACGGGGCCAGCGTTTGCCTGGATGGAATCGGGACGTTTCGGGCCGGTGGTAGGGGTGGAGGTCCGCTCCCCAAAGTCCCGTGACGGTACCCTTCGCAGTGTGGATCGAAATGGAGCCATTACCGAACGGCGCGACTGCAGCCGCGGGTGGGGATAATGCAAAGCGGTCGGTTATTGGGCGAAAGGCGGAATCCGGTGGCACTTTGCGCCGTGTTGAGCTGAACTGACGTTTCTCCCCGGAATCACTGATTCTGCTGAGGAGGGCAGACGTATGCAGTGGTTCTTTCGGCTTCCTGGTACGCAGGCCCCGCTTCTACGGCTCGAGCGCTCGCCCTGGACGGGCCGCGTCCGCATGTATGCGAATGGACGGGAAGTGAAGCGCGTTAAGAGGAAGGGCAGACCGTTCGTGATCGAGCTCGCGGATGGAACGACGCGCGAGGTCTTCATCAAGGCGCGTGGGCTCGACTACCTGCCGCGTGTGATGTCGGCCGGTAAGGAGATCTACTTGGACCGCCGGCTGACGTGGTTCGAGTGGTTGTTGGGCGGCTTGCCGTTTCTACTGGTCGTCAATGGCGGTGCATTGGGCGGTGGGCTCGGGGCGGTGGGGCTCATGCTGAATCTTCGCGTGCTACGCTCAAGGCGCGGGGTAGTGGGCAAGGGGTAGGGATCTTTGCTTTGACGCTGGGCACATATGTCGCCTTCCTCGCCGGTGTGATTCTCTTTCAGGTCGTCCTTGAGATCATGCGGACCAGAGGGTAGGTGAGCAGCATGCAAGGCCGAGAATCGCGTGACGGCCGTGCGGGTCAGGAGTAAGCGGATCTGCAGGGCTGCCACGCTGCCGGACTTCGCATAACAACGCACTCACGCTGTGTCGCTTCGCGTCTTGGCCTCCGCTTCGCCTTCGGCTACGCTCCGGGACGTGCCTCGCCTTTCGGCTCGGCCGTCGTGAGTGCTGGAACGTTAGACGCCATGGGGTTCGCGCGGGTCGGGAGAGGTACAGATCTGAGTTCCTGCGAGTGGTGAGGCGAGAGATTGACTGAGAATCGCGCGGGATGGCGTTCGAGCTGCCTGTTGGCGCTCCTTTGTATGATTCTGTGTCCCGGGGAGCTTGGTGCGCAGGACCATGCAGTTCAGTCGAGCCCGGCGGCGGATCGGGTAGCGTCAACGTTCGGTCTGCGCCTTGGACCTCCGCAGAAGGCATCCGTTTACGCGGGCCTGCGTTTTGGTCGCCAATGGGACCGAAGTGGGCGTAAGGAATTCGTGTTGACACTGGAGCCCGGGATTGGCGGCGGCCAGGTCAGTGTGGCGCGGGGGTGGAGTGGTGGTGGCCACGTGGTGCCGGGGATCTCAGGTGCCGTGGTCGCCTCGGTGCTTCGGACGTGGGGAGAGCCGTGGGCGGTGGCACCGGACCAGACATTTGTAGGCGTTGAGGGTCGGCTCGGATTCTTGTTCGTCGCCATTGGTGTGGGAGCGTATGTACGGGCCCAGGGCCATGGAGCTGGGGATCAAGCATTTGCCGCCTTCAACGTGAGCATTGGGCTGTGAGGAGGGTGCTCATGCCCTGGGCCGGGCTTAGGCTCTGGTTTGAGGTCGAGCAGACGGGCAGGGCCAGCAGCGGACCCCACGGCGGAGTGATTGAAGATGGCCCCGTCAACGCGCTCGCTCACGCCTGAAGAGTTGGAAAGGTTTGCCAGGAGTCTTCCTCGCTGTCCCATGGAGGTAGTGTCCCGTGCCGGATGGACGGAGCACGTAGAGGGCGCAGGGAAGATCCGGCTGGATCTTCCGCCCGAGTTTACGCGGATTGATCCGGATTCAGACCATGAGCAGGTACTGTGGCAGAAGGGAGAGGATCACCTCGTCCTTCTGTCGATTCACGACGGCACTTTCTCCACCGTGATCTCACCGGATGGAGTTGGTGCTGTAGAGCAGCTTGCTCGCTGCTCTGTTGAGGTGGCGGGCCGCGTGGCTGAAGTTTATCGCGCGTGGTTGGCGGTTGGCGAGACACGATACTTCTCTGCCGCCGTTGATGTGGCCGTTGAGCAGGGATTTGGAGTGGGCGCGGCGATTCTGAGTTCGGATGCTCAGGCCTGGCGGATCTTTGTTGGCCTCCTGCAGTCGATTGAGGTGACCGAAAGCAGATAGGCCAGTCGGAGGAGTTGTACGGAACACCGGCGCATAGCAACGTGTTACTGCTCCGGCACTTCGCGCCTTGCCCGCCGGATCGAGTAGTGGGATTTGCCTCAAGAGTTCGAGCCCGCGGGGAACCTCGCCTACGGCGCGGCACCAGTAACGCTGGAGCGTCATGCGGCATCTGACCTTTGGCTGTGGAGAAGTTGGTGCGAGCAGCCGCATCGAAGACGGGTAGTGCGGTAGACTGCTGACCCGAGATGGAGTGGCCATGGGACAAAGAGCTGCCGTGTTCGCCGTCTATCAGGGGGAACCCGGCTACTTCGGATCCTCGCTCGTAGCGGACCCTGCGAGGTCAGCCGAGTTGATTGCCCGGCTTCCGTTCCGCATCACAGGCCGTGGAAGTGCGGGAGAACTCGAGCCTTGGCCCCCCTCCTCCTCCATTGGGATCGGCGCCTACGAGCGCGGCGCCCTTGTCATTCATCAGTCGTTGCTTGACGAGTGCATGCGGGCGGACGAGCACCCGATAGCTAAAGAATTGCTGAGGATGTATCCGGGTGAGACCTTCGTTTCCTTCGGACTCCACTCGGTGGTGGACTACTTCGGGTACAATGTGCTCGCGCAGGGCAAGGTGCGTCGGTTCGGGGGAGCCGAGGATCATATCGATGAGGATGTCGGCGACCTCCTTCCCGAGGAGGTCAGTCACTTCGAGAACTCGACTGTCCGGGAGGGCATGCGCTACTTCACGTCGCCCGCATTCCCCGGTGAGGAGTTCGATGCCCCCGCGTATGGTGAAGAGCTCGTCATGAGCATCACCGCACGGCCGTTTGGACGTCCGCTCAACGACTTCGACAGGTCGACGATCACCGTCCAGTACTTTCCGTATGAAGACCGGCGGCACGTCGTGCGTGCTGGAACGTCATACGCAATCGAGGGACGGCTGGTGGGGTCACGAGGGTCGGCGAGCCTCGGCGAGTGCGTAGCTCAGGCGTAGGCCCGGGATGCGCTGGAAGTGGCGCAGGTTTCCCGTGACCAGTTCCAGTCCGTGGTAGATGGCGGTGGCCGCGATCTGCAGGTCGGCATCGGGGAGGATGTTACCGCTCTCCTCCAGCTCGGCGCGGATACGCCCGAACACCCGAGCCGTGGCTACGTCGTAGGGGAGGGTGGTCACGGCCGGAAGCACGCGCTCTTCGATGTTCCTCAGGTGCCGCTCACGTGCTCGCGAGCGGTACGCTCCCTTGAAAAGCTCGCCCACGGTGACCGCACTCGTGTATTGGTCTTCACGCGGGACCGTCTTCAGCCATGCGACGTAGCCGGAAAGCGGTCCTGGCCTGAGCAACTCCGAGATCGCGTCCGTATCGAAGAGGTACGGCACAGGTCGCCTCAATCGAGGTTGGCACCGTCACGCGCGCCGATCCGGGGCGAGGTCTCCAGGATCCGAACCAGATCCTCGGAGTCCTCCCAGCCACCCGCGATGCTTGCCAGCCCACCCTTGGGTCCTGCCGAGCGGAGTCGCTCGAGGGTTTCCAGGTCCTCGGGGCGGACCAGCGCGGCGACGGCCTTGCCGTGGCGGGTGATGATGATCGACTCCCCGTGTTCGACCTCGCGAATGTGCTCGGAGAGCTTGGCCTTGACCTCAGCAACGGAGCGGGACTTCCTGGGCACGGTGCACCTCCTGGATTGGTCATTATGACCATAATGCCGGGGTGGCCTGTGGTCAAGAGCGTGGTGGGGCCGCCGCCGTCCCTCAGCTGCGCATGACATTCGGGGTCGCGTCTGCGCGCCTGCGGCGCCCCGGCCCTTCAAGGCATGCGCTGTTGTCGGCGGGGGGCCGGCAACTCGGATTCGGCCAGATCCACCCTGCCCTTGAAGTGGACGCCGTTTCGGTGCACGCAGCGCACGCCGTGAACCCTGGTTCCGTTCGACGCCATGCCCTGCGCCTGGCGAGCGGCGGTGTCAGCGCTTGACCGGTTCAGGCGTTTGATGGGGGGTGGGCAAGGCGACAGCAATCAGTGAGGACTGCCATGAGAACCGGGATTGTTCTGTCTTCGCTACTCGTAGTTGCGTCGGTGTTGGCATGCGCGAGCGAATCGCTAGCGCCTGAAGAGCCACCTGATGTTCAGGGTGTGATCGTAGACGTCATGCCCGACTACCGCGTACTTGTGAAATCTTCCGTGGTCCTGGACGCATATCCCGACACGTTTTTCGTGAATCCGAGGTCCGACACGAGGATCCTGATTCGACAAGGGGATGGGATATACCGGAAGGGGGCCATTACGGATCTCGCGGAGGGGGATACCATCCGAGCATGGCTGAGCGGCGAGGAATTGCGCTCTTTGCCGCCGCAGTATCCTGCCCTTATGGTTGAGCTCCGCAAGTCCACAGCAGATTGAAGGCGCAGAGTGAAGGCAAAGCTTACGCGTCGTGCGCTACGCGGCGTCGCATGCCCCGTTCGCCGCGAGAACAAGCTGGCGCTGATGGTTCTCCAGGAGCGCGAGTGCCGCCCGGCCCGGCAGGATGCCGCACCCGCCGGAGGTGGCCCGGGAGGTGGCGGCGGACGTTTTCGATCGCCGTGATCCGGACGCATTCACCCGGCATTCGCCCGACGGACGTCCCCGGGCGGCGCCGTGAGTGGCTCCGCATGCCGGCGCGGCGCGTACCCGGCGACCCTTGCGCGCCGATCGCGCCGGCGGTACGATGGGGCGCGACATAGGCGGACGGGGCCAACCGGAAGACCGGTGAAAGACCGGCGCGGCCCCGCCACTGTGAGAGGCCCGGACGGCGAGCGCGGGGTGCGCGGTCGGCGTCCGGCCCGGCCCGCTCGATAAGCCACTGGGGCTTTGGAGTGCCCCGGGAAGGCGAGCGGCCGCCGCCTCGAGCCAGGAGACCGGCCCTGTTCGCCCCCGACCAGGAATCCTTCGCGGGAAGGATGTGGGGCGATGGGCTGCTGTCTGCGAGCGTGCTTTCGTGCGCGCGTACCCGTTTCTCCGCCTTTGGAGGAACGGGTTTTCTCGTTCCTCGAGGGCCGGGCGGGACCGCTCGTCATCACATTCCTTTTGCTGACCGGCTGCGGGGGGACGACGTCCCACCGCGGATCGGCCGACCCCACCGTCGTCGACGACGCCGGCCGCGCTGTCCACCTGGATGCGCCAGCGCATCGCGTCGTTTCCCTGCTCCCCTCGATCACCGAGCTGATCGTCGCGTTGGGCGCAGGAGACCGCTTGATCGCGCGAACCGGGTTCGACACGGCCCGGAGCCTCGCGCACCTGCCGTCGCTCGGCCGGACGCTCGAGCCGAACCCCGAGGCCGTCGCCGTCCTGGCTCCGGAGCTGGTCCTCGCCGGGCGCGGCCGGAGCGAAGCGACGCTGGTGGAGCCCCTCGAGGCGATGGGCGTGCCCGTCTACGTCGCGGTCGTGGAGGATGTGGCCGACATCCACTCGACGCTCCGGCGCCTCGGTCGGCTGCTCGGGCTTGACGGCCGGGCGGACTCGCTCGTCGCCGCGCTCGAGTCCGGCCTGGAGCGGGCGCGCGACCGCCGCCGCTCGGCCCCGCGGCCGACCGTGCTGTACGTGGTGTGGCACGACCCGCCGGTCGTCGCCGGTCCGGGCACCTACATCGACGAGCTGATCACGATCGCGGGCGGCGCGAACGCCTTCGCGGACGCGGCCGCGCATTGGCCGGCGGTCAGCCTCGAGGAGGTCGTTCGCCGGGACCCGGACTACATCGTGGTCTCGCGCGACGGCGGCGATTCGACACCGCCCGGGTGGCTGCACGAGCTCCCCGGCTGGCGCGGCCTCCGCGCGGTCGTCGAGGGGCGCCTGGTGATCGTCGACCCGGACGTATTCAACCGTCCGGGGCCGCGCGTGGTCGACGCGGCGCACACGCTCGCCCGGGCGCTGCGGCCCACGCGCCGGGAGGTCCGGCCGTGAGCGGGCGGAGCGGGGCGTACGAGGTCGAGGGCGAGGTTCCGGCGGGCGGGCGGCGGGGCGTGATCCCGGCCGGTCTGCGGGCGGCGCTGCGGCACCTGACGGTGGTGCCGGTGCCGTACCGCGGGGCGGAGGCGGCGATCGCGCCCGCGCGGGCGCTGCCGTGGTTCCCGGTCGTGGGCGCCGTGGTCGGCAGCGCCGTCGCGGCGGTGCTCGCGCTGCCGCTCCCTCCCCTGCCCCGCGCCGCCCTGGCGCTCGGCGCCTGGGTCGCGCTCACCGGCGGACTGCACGAGGACGGGCTCATGGACAGCGCCGACGCAGCGTTCGCGCCCGTACCGCGCGAGCGCCGGCTCGAGATCCTCGAGGACCCGCGCGTGGGCGCGCACGGCGCGACCGCCGGCGCGCTGTCGCTGCTGCTGCGGTTCGCCGCGCTCGCGGCCGTGCCGGCAGCCGCGCCGGTGCCGGCGGCGGTGGCGGGGCGCTGGCTGATGACGCTGTCGCTCGCGTGGTGGCGCCCCGCGCGGCCGGACGGCCTGGGCGCCGGCTTCGCCGCCGGTGCGACGGCGACGGGGCCGACGCTCGTCGCGCTCGGCCTGCTGGCGGCGGTCGCGGCGGTGGTTGGGCCGGCGCGGACGGCCGCCGCGGCCGCGGCCGCGCTCGTCGCCGGACTCTGCGCCGCGGCGTGGCTCGCCCGGCGGTTCGGCGGGCTCACCGGCGATGCCCACGGCGCGGCCGGCATCGCGGCCGAGACGGCGGCGCTGCTGGCGCTCCTCCCGCTTTGCGGGGGCGGCCACGCGTGCTGAAGCCGGGCCGCACGGGGCGGCGCCGGCAGCGTGCTCCGCGATGCGGCGCGCGCACTCCGCGACCTCGACCCCGCCGATGCCGAGCTCGCCACCGCGGCGCGCTCAATCGGAGCGCAGCGCGACGGCGGGGCTGAGCCGCGCGGCTCGCCGGGCGGGGAGATAGCAGGCGACGACCATGGCCCCGCAGACTACCGCTGCCGCGGCGATGGCGCCCCGTGCATCCGCAACCGAGACACCCGCGAACTGCGACTGCAACACGCGCAGCGCCGCCCCGCCAGCAATGACGCCGATGACGGCGCCGATCGCTGCGGTGCGAAGCCCGTCTCGAATCACGAGCGAGACGAGTTCCATCGGCGTGGAGCCGAGGGCAGAGCGCACGGCCAGCTCTCGCGTGCGTTGCAGGACCCCCTGCGCGACCACGCCGTACAGGCCGATGGCCGCGAGCAGCAGCGCGATGGCGCCGAAGGCGCCGATCCAGGCGCTCGCAACACGTTGCGGCCGCGTCTGGGCATCGATCATCTCGGTGACGGCCCGGGTGTACATCGGCACGCGCGCGTCGACGGAGGCACCAATGGCGTGGATCGTCGTGTCCGGCACGGTTCGTCCGTTCCGGCCCCGGACGACGAAGACGAGGTTGTGCCCGGGGTGCTGCGCCGCGGGCACGTACGCCACGGGCGGCGGATCGTCGAAGATCGACGCGAAGCGCACGTCTTCGGCCACGCCGACGACGCGCATCGGCGCGCGCCGCGGGCCGCGGCCGGCGGGGAGCGAGAGCATCCTGCCGAGCGGGCTCTCGCCCGGCCAGAGCGCGGCGGCCAGGCGCCGGCTGACGATCACGACCGGCGCGGCGTCTTCGTCGTCGTCCTCCCGGAAATCGCGGCCTGCCACGATCCGAAGGTTCATGACATCGAAGAACCCGGGCGAGACGACGTCGAGGTGCGCCCGCACCCCGCCGGCCGGCGAGTCGTCGGGCCGTGCCCCCGGCGGCGGCTCTTCACCGCCCCGGTAGAACCAGCGTGCCGTCGACCACGAGGCGGGCGGCACGATGGATGCCGCCGCGGCGCCGGCGATCTGCGGCTCCACGGCGGCACGGCGCAGCCACGCGCGCCGATACGCGATCACCTCCGCGCTGTCGAGCTTCGCCTCCGCGAGGTCGGCTGCGGCGATGGTGAGACCGCGCGGGTCGAAGCCGGGGTCCGTGGCCAGCGCTCGGCGGAACGCATTCAGCACGATGGCCGCCGACGCGAGCAGGACCAGCGAGGCCGCGATCTGCCCGACGACGAGCGCGCGCTGGCTGAAGGCGCGGCGACGCACCGCGCCCGCCCCTCCATCCTTCAGCACGGCGGCCGGCGGCAGGCGCAGCACGTGCAACCCGGGCGCAACGGACACGGCCAGAGCCGTGAACGCCGACACGCCGAGCGCGACCAGCAGCACGCGCGGGTCGAGGGCCACGTCGAGGCCCACCCGCTCGGGCATCCCGGCGATGGTACCCACGATCGTCGGCGAATGAACGAGGAGGCGCGCGAGGCCGACGCCGAGCAACGCACCGGCGGCCGCGAGGATGGCGCCCTCGAGGAGCAGCCGCCCGAAGAGCGACCGCCGCGATGCGCCAAGCGCCAGACGCGTGGCCAGTTCGCGCCGCCGCGCGACCGCGCGTACCAGCGACAGGTTGGCGACATTGGCGCAGGCGATGAGCAGGAGGATGCCGACGGCGACGGCCAGGAGGCGCGGCAGCTTGCCCAGGGCGGTGCGTTCTTCCACCGTCATGCCCGCGCCGTGGAACACCCGGATGCCGCGCCCCTCGCCGGCCGGGCGCGCCTCGGCGAGGCGTTCTGCGAGCAGGGACAGCTCTTGCTGCGCCTGGGCGACGGTCGCGTCCCGCCCGAGACGCCCCACGAGCCGAAGGTACGTGGCGGCTCGATCGTCCAGCATGCCCGGTGCGTTCACCAGCGCAGGCACGATCGTGAAGGGGATCCACAGCTCCATCGGGTACATGAGCATGGCGCCGATGAAGCGCGGCGGCGCGACGCCGATCACCGTGAGCGGCTGCCCGGCGACGTTGATGCTCTGTCCGATCACGCCCGGGTCACCGCCATAGCGTTCCTGCCACAGGTCGTAGGCCAGCACGACGACCGGGTTCGCGGCCTCCTCATCGGCCGGGTGGATCAGCCGACCGGCGGCCGGCCGCACACCGAGCACCGAGAAGAAGTCGCCGGTGACGTAGCTGACCCACGCCGCGCGGCGCGGTCCCCGACCATCCTCCAGCGTCATGGACGTGCCGTCGTAGCCGGCGAGGCCGGCGAGCGTCCGCGTCTGCTCGCGGAGGTCGCGATAGTCCAGGTAGCTGAAGCCGTAGAGCAGCGTCCCGCCCTCCGTCGGCTCGAGACTCACGAGCGCTCCGGGATCGCTCACGGCGGGGAGCGGCCGGAGGAGCGAGCCCTTGATCACCGTGAAGATCGCGGTGGCGCCGCCGATGCCGATGGCGAGAACCGTCACCGCCACGATGCAGAACGCAGGGGCGTGACCCAGACTGCGCAACGTGAAACGGATCTCGCGTGCGAACGTCGCGATGCCGCGTCCCGCCCAGGCGTCGCGCGTCGCTTCCTTCACCTGCTCGATCCCGCCGGTCTCGATGAGCGCGCGGCGCCGCGCCTGGGCGGGATCCATCCCCGCGCCCTCGTACTCGGCGGCGAGGAGATCGACGTATGCGCGCAGCTCCTCGTCGAGCGACCGCTCGACCCGCTCGCGCCGCACCAGCGTGAGCCACAGGCTCCGCAACATCGCGACGACGCGCATGATCACGTTGCCTCCAGCGCGAGGCGCATGACGTCGACGACGCGCGCCCAGGTCCGGGTCTCGTGCTCGAGCTGCCGCCGGCCCGCGGCGGTGAGCCGGTAGTACTTCGCCCGACGCCTGTTCTCGGACTCGCCTTCGGTCGCGGCGAGCAAGCCGCGCTGCTCCAGCCGGTGCAGCGCCGGGAACAGCGAGCCCGGGCCGATCCGGTACGCCCCGTTCGTGATCTGCTCGATCCGGCGCGAGACGCCGAGCCCGTGGAGCGGCTGCAGGCTGAGCGCCTTGAGGATCAGGAGGTCCAGCGTGCCCGGGAGGAGTGGGGTCTCGTTCTCGTCGGCCATGGCGCGCTCCTATCGATGGACGATAGGAATAGGATGCGACGGCTCCTAGCGACTGTCAATAGGTCCGAACGGAGGGACCCTGACGGCAAGGGTGGTGAGGGGGAACTCTGGCGGCACGGCAGTGTCGTAACACGCGTGTGGCGGGCGGGTTTGCTTCTTGCGGTGCGCGGCGTGTGTCGCCGTGCACCGCCCGTCGGCTGCAACGGCGCCCTAGCTTTTCGGGTGGACCGGAATAACTTGGTGTGAGGTTTCGCTACCATGAGGAGGTACCGAGTGGCGACCGCGACCATTTCCAATCCGCGCCAAGTTCCTCAGGGCGGGGAGCTGCGGATCAGTCTGCCGCCGGAAGCGCTCGAGGAGTTGAAAGAACTCTCCGGGCGATCGGGTCGTTCCCTCGATTACATCGTTCGCACCGCCCTGGGCCTCGTGAAGCTCGCCATGGACGAGGAGCGGAACGATCACATTCTCCTCGTTGCCAAGGAAGACGGAACGCCACTGAAACGGGTCGTCTTGAAGTAGGCACTCGCAGCGCTTCCCGTTCGACAGGCGCCTCCTGGGATACTCTGGGGGGCGTTTCACATCTCAGGAGGGAG
>DASVDG010000032.1:0-21566 GCA_036381255.1 Longimicrobiales bacterium
CCGGGGCGCAGCGTGACGGCCGTGCGATGCTCGAGCGACGCCACCGAGACGACGCGGCCGGTGGCATGGAGCGCCTCGTCGTGCGGGCGGCACTCGCGCGCGACCGCCTCCTGCTCGGCCGGCGTCAGCGCGTCGAACTTCGCGGGATCGTAGTAGCCCAGGCAGAGATACCTCATCGTTCGGTTCCTCGTCGATGGATTCGATTTCACTTGCGCGTCCTTCGGCCGGCGCACACTATCCGGCGAGCAGGCGCGTTGCAACTCCAGCGGGAAAAGACATCATGGCGACCGCAGCATCCGACTATCTCCTGATCTTCCGCGAAACCGCGCCCGAGCGCTACGACGCGCTGTCCGAAGAACAGCGGCGGCAGGCGCTGGACCGATGGAACGCCTGGTGCGACGACCTCGTGACGCAGGGCAAGCTGCGGAGCGGCAACACGCTGGCGCCGGAGGGGCGCATCGTGTCCGGCGCCGGCCGCGCGGTCGACGGCCCGTTCGCCGAGGCGAAGGAGCTGATCGGCGGCTACATCCTGCTCCGGGCCGACAGCCTGGACGAGGCGACGGCGATCGCGCAGACCTGCCCGAACCTGCCGTACGGCATGGTCGTCGAGGTCCGGCCCATCGCGCAGGCCTGCCACCTCGCCCGGTCCCTCGGCTGGTCGACGATGCGCGGGCCCGCTGAGCAGCCGGCCTGAGCGAGCCCGGCCCGGCGGCATCTCGCAGGCCCAACGGTCCGCCGGGCCGAGCGTCGCTTACACCCAGCGCGCGATCACGCCCTCGGCACGCCGTGCCGCCGCGATCACGCCTTCGCCTGCTGCGCGGCGACCTCCGCGCGCAAGCGCTCCTCGAGCTCGCGAATCTCGGGCGTGACGGCGTCGCCGAAGTCCTCCGTCTCGAACACCCGGCGCAACTCGACCTCGCCGTCGACGAACGGGATGCGCCGCGCCCACTCGATCGCCTCCTCCCGCGACTTGACCTGGATGAGCCAGAAGCCGGCGACCAGCTCCTTCGCCTCCGTGAACGGCCCGTCGATGACGGTCGCCTGGCCGCCCGAGAAGCGGACCCGCGCGCCCGACGACGACGGGTGAAGCCCTTCGCCGGCGAGGAGCACGCCCGCCTTCACCAGCTCCTCGTTGTACCGCCCCATCGCCGCGAACTCTTCCTCCGTCGGCATAACGCCCGCCTCGGATTTCTCGTCCGCCTTGACCAGCATCATGAACCGCATCGTCTCCTCCTCGTGGTTCGGGGTTCCGGACCGGGGAGCCGGACGGGGTCGTCCGGCCGCGTGAATCCCGGTTCTACGGATGCGTCGAACGAACGACCGGGATTTCGACACGGGGTCCGACGCGGCGTGAGGGGCGGGTCCGATGGCGGGGCCGGCGCGGTGGTCGGGCGCGGCGGCCGCCGGCGGGAGCGCGACGAGCGGCGCCCCGGCCGCCTCAGTCTCCCTTCAGCGCGACCATCGGGTCGATGCCGGCCGCCCGGCGGGCGGCGGGGATCGGGAGCGGACGGAACAGCACGGTGTCCGCGATGCCGAAGATCGCGGTCACGGCGCCGATGCCGAGCGCGAGCGTGAGCGCGGCGGCCGCCGTGAATCCGGGCGCCCGACGCAGCGAACGGATCGAATGGCGAAGGTCCTGGAAGAATCCACCCATGGTCGCGTGTCCGTCGAAGGGACTCGGCTGCGATGCGGTATGCGCCCGCCCGTCGTCGCTCGCGGTTGCGCGTCGCGACCGTCTAGGGGCGCCGTAGCGTGACCATCGGCTCGATCGCCGCCGCGCGGCGCGCCGGGAGCCAGCACGCGCCGAGCGCGACGGCGCCGAGCACGGCCGCGGTCGCCGCGTAGGTCAGCGGGTCGGCCGGGCCGATGCCGAAGAGCAGCCCGCGCAGCAGGCGGGCGGCGGCGAAGGCGCCCGCCGATCCCGCGGCGAGCCCGAGGAGCGCGGGGCGCATCCCCTGGCGCAGCACCATGAGGACGACCTCGGCGCGCGTCGCGCCGAGCGCGATCCGCACACCGATTTCGTGCGATCTCCGGGCGATCGCGTACGACAGGACGCCGTGCACGCCGATCGCCGCGAGCACGAGCGAGAGCCCGCCGAACAGCCCGAGCAGCATCATGGTGAATCGCGGCTGCGCCACGGTCCGCGAGAGCGTTCGCGTCAGCGGCTCCACGTCGAAGACGGCGAGTTCGGGGTCGAGCCGGTCGAAGATGCGGCGTACTGCGGCGATGACGGCCTCCGGATCGGCATCGGTCCGCACGAGGAGCGTGGCGCTCGGGATCGGCACCTGCCGGAGCGGCGGGTAGACCGCCGGGCGCGACGGCGCGCCGGGGCCGTCGAAGCGCTCGTCGCCGATGACGCCAATAATCTCTCGCTCCCGGCCGAAGAACGTGATGCGCCGGCCGATCGCCTCCCCGTCGCGCAGGTACGCGCGAACGAAGGCCTCGTTGACCATCGCGACGGGCGGCGCGGCGTCGTCGTCGCGGTCGCCGACCGGCCGACCCTGGATGAGCCGGACGCCGGCGGCGTCCAGGTACCCGGGCGAGACCGGGCGCAGCACGACCTCCGGCTGGCGCTCGGCCTCTTCGGCCGTCTGCCCGTCGAGCCGGAAGCTCGTCGTCCACGCGGGGTCGAGCGGGTGCGCCATGGCGAGCGCCGCCGCGCGGACGCCCGGCACGACGCCGACCTCGCGTCGCAGCGACGCGTAGAAGCCGCGCACCTCGGGGTAGTCGGGGAATCGATCGAAACGCTGGGGGTAGCGCGAGGCCGGGAGCGTGAACTCGAACTTGAGCAGCCGCTCCGCGCGAAACCCCGGGTCCACGCGTGTCAGGCGCCAGAAGCTCTGGGTCAGCAGACCGGCGCCGGTGACGAGGACCACGGCCAGCGCCACCTCGGCGGCGACGAGGATGCCGCGCACACGCATCCCGTCACGGGCGTCCGACCCGCCCCGCTCGCCGCCGGCGGCCAGGCCGGCGCGCACGTCCGTGCGCCGCGCCTGCAAGGTCGGCACGAGCCCGAAGCCGAGGCCGACCGCGACGAGCGTGCCGGCCACGGCGGCGAGCACGCGCGCGTCGATGCCGACGCCCTCGAGTCGCGGCACGCCGCGCGGCGCGAGCGCGAGGAGCGCATCGAGCGACCAGAAGGCGATGCCCACGCCGATCGCGCCCGCGATCAGGACGAGGACCAGCATCTCGGCCGCGAACTGTCGGGCCAGCCGTCCGGTCGTCGCGCCGAGTGCGGCGCGGACGGCGACCTCGCGGCGTCGCGCCGTGCCCCGCGCGAGGAGCAGGTTCGCCACGTTGACGCAGCCGATCAGCAGCACGACCGCAACGGCGGCGAGCAGCACCAGCAGCGGCGACCGCACGCTCCCGAACATCACGTCGCGCAGCGGCTCCGCGTACATGGTCCGACCTTCGTTGTCGGCAGGGAACGCGGCCTCCAGCTCCGCGGCGATGCGTCGCAGCTCGCGGCGGGCGTCGTCGAGCGTCGCGCCGGGCGCGAGCCGCGCCGCGACCGTGAGGTCGTGGACGCCGCGCGACGCCGAGGTCGGCGTCGCCTGGAGCGGGACCCACAGCGCCGTGGCCGCGGTGGGATACGCGAACGCGGACGGCACGACGCCGATGACGGTGTGGACCACGCCGTCGACGCGCACGGTCGCGCCGATCGCGTCCGGGCTCCCCCCGAACCGCCGGCGCCACGCGTCCTCGGAGAGCACGGCGACGGGTTCCCCGCCGGGCGCGTCCTCGGCCGCGCCGTACACCCGGCCGAGCACCGGCGCGACGCCGAGCAACGCGAACAGCTCGTGCGACGCCGCGGTCACGATGACCCGCTCCGCGCCGCCGTCCGCGAGCAGGCTGCGCGGCTGCGTCCGGTACGCCGCGACGGCCGTGAGCGTCCGCGTGCGCTCCCGCAGGTCGTAGAGGTCGGGTGCGCTGAAACCTTCGCGGGTCGTGCCGCTGTGGCGGTCGCCTTCGTGGACGCGGACGATGCGGTCCGCGTCGCGGTACGGCAGCGGCCGCAGCAGCACGCCGTCGACCACGCTGTAGATCGCGGTCAGCGCGCCGATGCCGAGGGCCAGCGTGAGGACGGCCGCGGCCGTGAAGCCGACGTCGCGGCGCAGCGTGCGGAACGCGAAGCGAACGTCCTGGAGCAATCGATCCATCGTCGCCTCACTCGTCGCGGAGCGCTTCCACCGGGTCGACCGACGCCGCGCGCCGTGCCGGGAGGAACGTCGCCAGCGCGGCGACGCCGGCGAGCACGACCGCGACGGCGCCGTACGTCGGCGGGTCCGTGGGGCTGAGCTCGAAGAGCAAGCCGGAGAGCGTGCGGGAGAGCGCCGCCGCGGCCGCGAGCCCGATGGCGAGACCGGCCAGGGCCACCGCCATCGCCTGGCGGAACACCATGCGCAGCACGTCGGTCCGGTGCGCGCCGAGCGCGATGCGGATCCCGATCTCGCGCGTGCGATGCCGGACCAGGTGCGCCATCACGCCGTAGATGCCGATCGCCGCGAGCGTCAGTGCGACGGTGGCGAACACGGCGAGCAGCGTCATGTAGAACCGCGCCTCCGCGACGGACCGGTCGACGAGCCGCGTCATCGGCTGCTCGCCGTACATCGGCACGTCCGGATCGAGCTCCGCGACCAGCCCGCGGATCGGCCGGATCAGCCGGTTCGGATCGCCCGGCGTACGGACGGCGAGGCTCAGCGAGCGGATCGGGACCTGGTCGTGCGGGAAGTACGCCGCCGGCCACGCGGGCTCGGCCGGGCCCCGGCCCTTGACGTCCGCGACGACGCCCACGACCTCGCCGCCGATGCGCCCGCGGCGGAACCCCATGGTCGTCCCGAGCTCGAGTGTCCTGCCGAGCGCGTCGCCATCCGGCCACAACATCTTTGCCGCGGCCTCGTTCAGCACGACGGCCTTCGGCGCGCCCGCGCGATCCCGTTCCGTGAAGTCCCGGCCCCGCAGCAGCGGGATGCGCAGCGTGCGGAAATACCCGGGCGTCACGACCCGGACCTGGACCGAATGGTCGCGATCGTCGCCGAGCTCGGCGCCGTCGAGCGCCTCGACCGAAATGGAGTAGTCGGACCCGCTCATCGGGAGGATCATCGTGCCGCCCGCCGTCTCCACGCCCGGCAGCGCCTCGATCCGTTGCAGCAGCGTCCGGTAGAACGCCGCCGACCGTTCGGCGGTGGCGTACTCGGCGCCCGGCAGCGAGAGGTCGAAGGTGAGGACGCCTTCCGGGTCGAAGCCGGGGTCCACGTCCGTCAGCCGGGCGAAGCTCTTGATCATCAGCCCCGCGCCGACCAGGAGCAGCACGGCGAGCGCGACCTCGCTCGCGATGAGCGCCGTGCGGGCGCGCCAGCCGCCGCGCGTGCCGATCCCGCCGCGGCCACCCTCCTTCATCGCGGCGCTCAGATCGAGCCGCCGCGTCGCGTGGACCGCCGGCAGCAGCCCGAACAGCAGGCCCGTCCCGAGCGAGACGACCACCGCGAACCCGAGCACCGTGCCGTCGACCGTCGCCTCGGCCAGGCGCGGGATGCCGCCGGGCTGGAGCCGCATCAGGACCGCCTGGCCCCACACGGCGAACAGCGCGCCGCACGCGCCGCCCACGGCCGCGAGCGCAACGCTCTCGACGACGAGCTGCCGCAGCAGGCGACGCCGCCCGGCACCGAGCGCCGCGCGGACCGCCAGCTCCCGCGCCCGGCCGACCGCCCGCGCCAGCAGCAGGTTCGCCACGTTCGCGCATGCGATCAGCAACACGAACCCGACCGCGCCGAGCAGGATCAGCAGCGCCGGCCGCACGTCGCCGACCATCGCCTCGTGCAGCGACACGACGGTCGCGCCAACACGCTCGTTCGTATCGGGGTGGTCGACCGCCAGCCGGCGCGCGACGGCCGCGACCTCCTCCCGCGCCTGCTCGACCGTCGCCTCCGGCCTCAGCCGCGCGACGGCGCTGAGGTAGTGTGCGCCGCGCTGCGTCGCCAGATCGTCGGCCGTGAACGCGAGCGGCAGCCACAGCTCCGTGCCCCGTGGATAGTCGAACCCCGGCGGCATCACGCCGACGACCGCGTAGCTCTCGCCGTCCAGCCGGATCGCGCGCCCGATCACCGCAGGGTCGCCGCCGAACCGACGCTGCCAGAGCCCGTGGCCGAGGACGACGACGCGGTCCGATCCCACGACCTCCTCCGCCGGCCCGAACGTGCGGCCGAGCGCCGGCCGGATGCCGAGCGCCTCGAACACCCCCGCCGACGCCCGCGCCGCCTGGATCTGCGCCGCCGGACCCTCGCCCGTCAGGGCGTACGACGTGCCGTAATACGCGCCGATCGCCTCGAACGAACGCGCCTGCTCCCGATAATCGTAGAAGTTCGGCGGCGAGAGCGTCGCCGGACGGCCGTCGAAAGTGTCGAAGACTCGGACGACCCGATCCGGCTCCGGGTACGGCAACGGCCGCAGCAGTACGGCGTTGACGGCGCTGAAGATCGCCGTGTTCGCGCCGGTCCCGAGCGCGAGCGTGAGCACGGCGACGAGCGTGAAGCCCGGGCTCCGGCGCAGCGCGCGGTACGCGTAGCGGAGTTCCTGATAGACGGTGTCCATGGTCCTCGCCTTCAATCGTTCAACGGGGAGGCCGCAGGCACGCGGCCACGACCTGCTCCTCCGACGGCCCGCCGGAACGCTGCCCTTCGAATCGGAATTCGCCTGTCCCGTTCCCAAGCGGTCCGGATCACTCCGTCCGCAACGCCACCATCGGATCCACCTCGGTGGCCCGCCGCGCCGGCAGGTAGCTCGCGATCATCGCGACGCCGCCCAGCACCGCGGTGACCCCCACGAACGTCGCGGGATCGGTCGGCCGGACCCCGAACAGCAGCCCGGCGATGAGCCGCGTCAGGCCGAACGCGCCCGCGAGCCCGATCCCGGCGCCGAGCGCGGCGATCGTCAGCCCGTGGCCGACGACCATGCCGAGCAGCGTGGCGCGGTCCGCGCCGAGCGCCATGCGCAGCCCCAGCTCGGCCGTGCGCTGCGCGACCGAGTACGCGATCACGCCGTAGACGCCGATCGCGGCCAGCAGCAGCGCCACGGCGGCGAAAACTGCGAAGAGGATCGCGTACATGCGCGCGTCGGCAACCGATTCGGCCGCGAGCCGCGCCATCGTCGTCACCTCGGAGGTCGCGAGCGTCGGGTCGAGCGCGCGCAGCTCGGCGCGGAGCACGCCCGCGAGCTGGAGCGGATCCGTCGCCGTGTGCAGCACGATGCTCATGGCGCGCGTCGTGAACTGCGTGTGCGGAGCGTAGATCGTCGGCCGCACCTCGCCCCGGATCCCGGTGTGGAGCACCGCGCCCACGACGCCGACAATCTCGCGCACTTCGCCGTTCACGTCGATCCGCCGCCCGATCGGGTTCTCGTCGGGGAAATAGCGGCCGGCCAGCGTCTCGTCGACGATGACGACGGGCGGCGCGTCGCGTCGGTCCGTCGCATCGAACGTACGGCCGCGGCGCAGCGGGATGCCGAGCGCGTCGAAGTAGTCGGGCGTGACCGCCTGGATGAGCGCGACCGGCCGGCTCTCGCCCGGCGGCGGTTCCGGCTGCCCTTCAAGGAGGAAGCCGGTGTCGTTCAGCGAACCCGTCAGCGGCAGCGTGCTGTTCGCGGCGGCACTGCGCACGCCGGGCGCGGCCGCGAGCCGCCCGAGCAGGCGGTCGTAGAAGCCGGTCACGTCGGCTGCTGCCGCGTAGCGTGCGCCCGGCACGCTCAGCCGCGCGGTCAGGACGTGATCCGTCCGGAACCCGGGGTCGACCCGTCGCATCTCGACGAAGCTGCGGAGCATGAGGCCGGCGCCGACGAGCATCACGAGCGAGAGCGCGAGCTCGCCGACGGCGAGGACATCGCGGACCCGGCGCTGCCGGCGGCTGCCGCCGGCGGCGCCGCGCCGGCCATCGCGCAACGCGCCGACCGTGCTGCCCCGCATCACGTGCAGCACCGGCGCGAGCCCGAAGATCGCGCCGGTCGCGAGCGAGACGAGCGCGGCGAAACCGAGCACGCGCACATCCAGGCCGACCTCGTCGACCCGCGGCGTGCCCGGCGGGACGAGCGCGACGAGCCCGTCGATCCCCCACGTCCCGAGCAGCACGCCGGCGATGCCGCCGAACGCCGCGAGCAGCAGGCTCTCGGTCAGGAGCTGGCGGGCGAGCCGGCCCTTGCCGGCGCCGAGCGCGCCGCGCACCGCGATCTCCGTCTCCCTGCGCGCCGCCCGTGCGAGCAGCAGGTTCGCGACGTTCGCGCAGCCGATCAGCAGCAGGAACCCGACGGCGCCGAGCAGCGCGAGCAGCGCCGGCCGCACCGGCCCGGCGACCTCCTCGTGCAGCGTCGTCAGCGCGACCCGGATCCCGCGGTTCGCCTGCGGATACGCCTCGGCCAGCCGCGCCATGACGGTGTTGAGGTCGGCCTGCGCGCGCTCGGGCGTGACCCCGTCGGCCAGCCGTCCCACGACCCGCAGGAAGATGCAGCGCCGGCCACAGAGGTTCTCGATGTCCTGGAGCGGCGCCCACAGCTCCGCCTGCGTCAGGTACGGGAACTCGAAGCCGGACGGCAGCACGCCGATCACCGTGTACGGCTCGCCGCCGAGGCGGACCGTGTTCCCCACGACGCCGGGGTCCCCGTCGAAGCGCCGCTGCCACAGCCCGTACGACAGCACGGCGACGCGCGGCGCGCCGGGCGCCTCGTCGCCGGCCGTGAACGTCCGGCCCAGCAGCGGCCGCACGCGCAGCACGTCGAAGAAGCCGGCCGCGACCTGCGCGCCGGAGATGCGCTCCGCCTGCTCGTCGCCCGTCAGCGTGAACGCCGCGCCGGTGAACGCCGCCATCGCGTCGAACGTCGCGTTCTGCGCGCGCCAGTCGACGAAGTTCGGCGGCGACGTCCACTCCTTCGGGATGCTCCCCCGCTCCCGCTCGTCCTGCCACACCATGACGAGCCGGTCCGGCTCCTCGAACGGCAGGGGCCGCAGCAGCATCGTGTCGACGAAGCTGAAGATCGCCGTGTTCGCGCCGGTCCCGAGCGCGAGCGTGAGCACCGCCGCGGCCGCGAAGCCGGGGCTCTTGACCAGCGTGCGGAACGCGAAGCGAACGTCCTGGAGCAGCGTTTCCATGGCAAGTGAACTCGGGGGGTACGTACCCTCTCGCGTGCCCGAAGCCGTGCCGCTCGGGCCTCGATTCGATTCCGGGACCGGCCGTCGCGCGGCGCGCCCGCGCCGGCCGCTCCCTACTCCGCGCGCAGTGCGACCTGCGGATCGACCCGCGTCGCGCGCCGAGTCGGCAGGTAGCACGCGAGCGCGCCCACCGCGGCCAGCACCCCGGACACGACGAGGAGCGTCAGCGGATCCGACGGCTGCACGCCGAACAGCATGCCGGAGAGCAGCCGGCCGAGCGCAAGCGCGGCGAGCACGCCCAGCCCGAGGCCGGCGCCCGCCAGCGCCATCCCCCGGCGCACGACCATGCGGACGATGTCGGCCGAGCGCGCGCCGAGCGCGACGCGCACGCCGATCTCCCGGGTCCGCTGCACGACCATCTGCGCCATGATGCCGTAGATCCCGACCGCCGCGAGCAGGGTCGATGCCGCCGCGAAGACCAGCAGCAGGAACATCAGGAAGCGGCGACTGGCCACGGATCCCGACAGGTTGCGCTCGAGCGTGCGCACATCCGAGATCGGCTGGTCCGGATCGATCCGCCGGACCGCGGCGCGGACCGCGCCGACCTGCGCGAGCACGTCGCCGCGGGCACGCACCAGCACCGTCATCCGGCTCGTCGGGAACTGCGCGTGCGGCAGGAAGACCTGCGGGCGCGGCTCGCGGTCGAGCCCCCCGCGACGCGCGTCCTCCACGATGCCGACGATCGTGATCCAATCCTCGTCGCGCTCCGGCGCGCCGCCGAGCGCGAACTGGCGGCCGACCGCTTTTCCGCCCGGGAAGTACCGCCGCACGAACGCCTCGTTCACGACGGCGACGTTGGGCGCATCGGGGCCGTCGGTCGCGGCGAGCTCCCGGCCCTGCCGCAGCTCCATGCGGAGCGTCCGGAACACGCCGGGCGTGACCGCGTCGTACGGGACCGGCAGTCGGCGGACCGCGTCCGGCAGCTCGACGTCCCGAACGGTGACCGAAGTCATCCGCGGCAGGCGGCCGAGGAACAGCGTCGAGATCGCGTCCACCGACTCGACGCCCGGCATCGCGGCGACGGCGGGGAGCAGCCGGTCGTAGAAGCCGCGCACGGCCGCGCCATCCGGGTAGCTCCGGCCGGGAAGGTTGATCCCGACGGCCAGGACGCCCCGCGGCTCGAAGCCGGGATCCACCTCCTGGAGCCGGACGAGGCTGCGGACCATGAGTCCCGCGCCGGCGAGCAGCACGAGCGCGAGCGCGAACTGACCGGCGACGAAGGCCGGCCGTACGCGGTCCCCGGCGCCGCCGGTCCGGCCGCGGCCCCCCTCCTTCAGCAGCGCGCCGGGATCGCGACGGGCCACGTCGAGCGCCGGCGCGACGCCGAACAGCAGCGCGGCGAGCACGGTGGTGCCGGCGGCGAACGCGAGCGCGACGCCGTCGATCCCGACGCCGTCGAGCCGGGGCACGCGCGCGGGCGCGAGCCGGACGAGCAGGTCCACGGCCCACGTCGCGACCAACAGCGCGATCCCGCCACCGATCGCCGCGAGCACGACGCTCTCGGTGAGGGCCTGGCGCGCGAGCCGCGCCCGGCCCGCACCCAGTGCGACGCGGACGGCCACCTCCTGGCGGCGAGCCCGGCCGCGCGCGAGGAGCAGCCCGCTCACGTTCGCGCACGCGATCAGCAGCACGCACCCCACGGCGCCGAGGAGGACCATCAGCGCCGGCCGGACATCGCCGACGACGGTCTCGTGCATCGGTTCCAGGACAATGCCGATCCCCTCGTTGGCGTCGGGGTAGGCCTCCTCGAGCCGGCGCGCGATCGCGTCCATCTCGGCCTGCGCCCCGGCGAGCGTGACGCCGTCGGCCAGCCGCCCGAAGACGGAGAGCCACAGCGCGCCCCGCCGCTCCGCCAGCGACGCCAGTGAGCCGCGCATCGCCAGCGGCACCCAGAGCTTCGCCTCCGTGGGCCAGCCCGCGCCGGGCGGCATCACGCCGATGATCCGGTAGGGGCTCCCGTTGAGCCGGACGCTGCGGCCGATCACGCCCGGGTCGCGCCCGAACCGGCTCGTCCAGAGGTCGTGGCTCAACACGACGACCGGCTCGCCGCCCGGCGTCGCCTCCTCCGGCAGGAAGCCGCGGCCGAGCACGGGCTCGACGCCGAGCAGCCGGAAGTAGCCGTCGCTGACGAGCGCCGCCGGCAGCTCCTCGGGCTCGCCGTCGCCGGTGAGGTTCATCACGCTCCGCGCTATGCCGACCATGACGTCGAACGAACGGCTCTGCTCGCGCCAATCCACGAAGTTGGGGTACGACGTCACATCCCGGTCGATCCCCTGGCGCGGGTTCGACATCCAGACCGTGGTCATCTCGTCGGCCTCCGGATACGGCAGCGGCCGCATCACGACGCCGTGGACCAGGCTGAAGATCGCCGTGTTCGCGCCGATCCCGAGCGCGAGCGTGAGCACCGCCGCGGCCGCAAAGCCGGGGCTCTTGACCAGCGTACGGAACGCGAAGCGCACGTCCTGGAGCAGCGTGTCCATGTCGGATGCCTCGGTCGGAGTTCAGGAGGGGGCGGGTCGGCGCCGGACCTCCCGCCGCCGGGTGCGCGCCTTCCACACCGCCCACCCGACGACGGTCCGGGGTTCGACGCCCGGTCGAGGCCGACGCTCGTCCGCGCCCGTGATCCTCGCGCAACCGCGTCGCCCAGCCACGGACGCCGCGGCGCGCCGAACGCTCAGGATCCGGCGGTCGCCGGCGCCTTCGCCCGCGCCGTCGCCTCGTCGCCCTCGATCCAGCCGTCCTTCAGGTAGATGATCCGGTCGCCGTACGACGCGTTCTCTTCGGAGTGCGTGACCTGCACGATCGTCGTGCCTTCCTCGTTCAGCCGCTTGAAGAGCCGCATGATCTCCCGCGCCTGCTGCGAATGGAGGTTCCCCGTCGGCTCGTCCGCCAGGATCAGCTTCGGCTCCGCGACGATCGCCCGCGCCACGCCCACGAGCTGCTGCTGTCCGCCCGAGAGCTGCGTCGGAAACAGGTCCTTCTTCCCCACGATCTGGAACCGGTCCAGGATGTCCGCGACCCGCGCCTGCCGCTCCTTCCGCGGCACGTTCCGGTACGAGAGCGGGATGTCCAGGTTCTCCGACACCGTCAACGTGTCCAGCAGGTGGTACTGCTGGAAGACGAAGCCGATGTTCGCCCGGTTCAGCTCCGCCCGCTTCTTCGGCTTCAGCGCGTGCACCGGCTCGCCCAGGAAGTGGTACTCGCCCGTCCAGTCGTGGTCGAGCATCCCGAGGATGCCGAGCAGCGTCGACTTCCCGGCGCCCGACGGGCCCATGATCGTCACGAACTCGCCCTCCCGGATGTCCAGCGTGATGCGCCGCAGGACGAACGTCCGGGCCGCGCCCGTGCCGACCACCTTCTCGATGTTGCGGAGACTGATCATACCGTCATGCCTTCAGTTTTCCGTGGGCGGGAACGCCCGACTCACGAGGGAAGCGCCGTGCCAGACGCGGCCGCAGCGCCAAGATACTGCAATATAACGCTTTGAGAGATCAGTGCCGCCCCGGCGCGCGCCGCCGGGCCGACCGCCCATGGGACGCCGGTTCCCGGGATCGGACGGCGGCGGCGCGAATGACCACGCCTCCTACTCCATCCGCAACGCCGCCATCGGGTCCACGCGCGTCGCCCGGCGCGCCGGCACGTAGCCGGCGGCGAGCGCGACGGCGCCGAGGACCACGACCGCGCCGGCGAAGGGGACCGGGTCGGTCGGGCTCGTGCCGAGCAGCAGGCCCTCCAGCAGCCGGGTCAGTCCGAACGCGGCGACGACACCCGCCGCGACGCCGACGCCGACGAGCGCGAGCCCCTGGCGCAGCACCATGCGGACGACGTCGCCGCGGGCGGCGCCCAGTGCGACGCGGATCCCGATCTCGCGCGTCCGCTGCGCGACGGCGTAGGCGATGACGCCGTAAAGCCCGAGCGCCGCGAGTGCGAGCGCGAGCGCGCCGAACAGCCCGAGCGCGCCGGCGGCGACGCGCTGCGGCAGGAGCGCGGCGCCGATCTGTTCGTCCATCGTCCGGACGTCCGTCACGGCCCAGTCGGGCGCGACCGCGGCGACCTCGCGGCGGACGGCGGCCGCGAGCGCGGTCGGCTCGCCGGACGTGCGCACGTGCAGCACGACCGGACCGCGGCTCGTGAACTGGAGCGAAGGCAGGTAGTAGAACGGCCGGTCGGCCTCGGCGGGCGAGACGTACTTCCCGGTCGTCGTGACGCCGACGACCTCGAGCATCGGCCCGTCCGGCCCGCCGACGCCGAGCCGGCGGCCGAGCGCATCGCCGTCCGGCCAGAACCGCCGCGCGAACGCCTCGTTCACCACGACCGCGCCCGGCGCGCCCTCGCGGTCGGCGGCCGTGAAGCCGCGCCCGCGCAGCAGCGGCACGCCCAGCGTCTCGAAGTACGCCGGCCCGACCGTCGCGAAGTGGAACTCCATGTCCTCGCCCGTCCCGGGCCGGTACCCTTCGACCGTGACGGCCCGGCGCGAGCCGCGGACGTCCAGCGGCACGCGGTCGGCCCAGCTCACGGCGACGACGCCCGGCAGCCCGGCAATGCGACGGCGCAGCGCGTCCGCGGTGCGCGCGCCTTCCGCGCCCGGCCGGCTCCCCGGCGGCGGCTCGACATCGACCAGCAGCACGTTCTCGGCGCGGAAGCCGAGGTCCAGCCCCGCGACCTGCCGCAGCGTGCGCAGGAACAGCAGCGCGCCGACCACGAGCAGCAGCGAGAGCGCGACCTGACCCGCGACGAGCGCGCCGCGCAGCGTCACCCGCCGGCGGCCGT
This sequence comes from Longimicrobiales bacterium, assembly GCA_036381255.1. GTDB lineage: Bacteria > Gemmatimonadota > Gemmatimonadetes > Longimicrobiales > RSA9 > CALBZE01. The sequence continues at coordinate 13,964 of DASVDG010000032.1, forward strand.
CCGTCGTCGTGGCCGCGTCCGAACGGAGCGTGTCGCCCGGCTCGACGCGACTCGCGCGCAGCGCGGGCGCGAGCCCGAACGCGAGCGCGGCCGCCACCGTGACCGCCGCCGTGAAGCCGAACACCCGCGCATCGGGGGAGAGGTCCAGCTCGATGGCGACGGGGAGCGGCAGCTCGATCGCCGTGAGCAGGTCGGCGGCCCACACCGAGAAGAGCAGCCCGACGGCCGCGCCGGCCGCCGCGAGCAGCACGCTCTCCGTGAGGAGCTGGCGCACCAGGCGACGCCGCCCGGCGCCGAGCGACGCGCGGATCGCGATCTCCCGCGCCCGCCGCGACGCGCGCGCCAGCAGTAGCCCGGCCAGGTTCGCGCAACAGATCAGCAGCACGATCCCGACGACGGCCAGGAGCAGCCCCATGAAGCCGAGGACGGGACCGCGCATCGACGGCGGCACGCGCGCATCCGCTTCCGCCAGCAGCGTGATGCGCCGGCCCTCGTCGTTCACGTCCGTCCACGCCCCCGGATACGCCGCGTGCAGCCGCTCGGCGACGACGCGCATCCGCTCCTGCGCGCGCCCAAGCGTCACGCCCGGCCGCAGCCGCGCGACGACGAAGGAGCCGCGGTAGCCCCGCGCCGTCAGACCCTCCGCATCCATGATCCCCAGCGTCGGGCCCTGCACGGCCGGCGCCCAGACGTCGACCACGAACCCCGGCATACGGCCGCCGAACCCTTCCGGCGCCACACCGACCACTGTGAACGCCCGCCGGTTCAGCACGACCGTGCGCCCCAGGATGCCGGGGTCGCCGCCGAACCGGCGCTGCCAGAGCGCGTGGCTGATGACCGCGACCGGCGGGCCGCCGACCTCGCCCTCCTCGGCGAGGAACGCGCGGCCGAGCCGCATCGGCGTGCCGAGCACGCGGAAGTAGTCGGCCGAGACCAGCTCGATCCCCGTCCGCTCCATCGCCGCGCCTTCGCCCACGCCGACAATGCGCGGCGAGTAGAGCGCGACGCCGTCGAACACGTCCGTCGCCTCGCGGAACTCCAGAAAGTCCGCGTACGACGACGCGCCGTACGCCGGGCCGCTGTAGTCGCTCGTGTACAACATCGCCAGCCGCTCCGGCGCCGCCACGTGCGCCGGCGGCCGCAGCAGCACCGCGTTGACCAGGCTGAAGATCGTCGCGTTCGCGCCGATCCCGAGCGCGAGCGTCAGCACCGCGACGAGCGCGAAGCCCGGCGCGCGCCGCAGCGTACGCACCGCGTACCGCACATCCTGGATGAGTCGATCCACGTTCACCTCTCGTGACCCGATCCGCCGATCGCACGACCCCGCCGAGCCCCGCGGCTCGACCTCCCCTCACGCTACGGCCTGGACCTCCGCTTCAACCTGAACGGCCCCGCTCGCCGTCCCTCTCCCGCGCCGCAGCATTACTCCCCTCGCAACGCCACCATCGGATCCACGCCCGTCGCGCGCCGCGCCGGGATCCAGCTCGCGAGCAGCGCGACCGCGCCGAGCAGCAGCCCGATCCCCACGAACGTGACCGGGTCGGCTGCGCCGACGCCGTACAGCATGCCGGAGAGGAAACGGGTCAGGCCGAGCGCGGCCGCCAGCCCGCAGGCGACGCCGAGCCCCGCGAGCCGCGCGCCCTGGCCGACCACCATCCGCAGCACGTCGCCGGCCTGTGCGCCGAGCGCCATCCGGATCCCGACCTCCTGCGTCCGCTGCGCGACCAGGTACGAGACGACGCCGTACAGCCCCGCCGCCGCGACGAGCAGCGCCGTGAGCGCGAAGAGGCCGAGGAGGACCACGCTGAAGCGCCGCTCCGCGAGCGAAGCCGAGAAGATCTGCTCGAACGTCCGGAACCGGGGCGGGAGCGTCGGAGCGAGCTCGCGCACGACCCGCCGCGCCGCCGCGATCGTCGCCGCCGGGTCGCCGGTACCGCGCAGCACGAAGTGGATCGGCCCCGAGAGCGACAACGTCCGCTGCACGGCGTTGCCGTAGAACGTCGGCGTCGGCTCCGCCTCGATGCTCTCGTCACGCACGTCGCCGACCACGCCGACGATCCTGAAGACCTGCAGGTCGCCATCCATGTTGCCGAACTGGATCAGCTTGCCGATCGGGTCCTCGCCCGGCCAGCGCGTGCGCGCCAGCGACTCGCTGATCACCGCGACGTGCGGCGCGTCCGGCGCATCGCGCCCGTCGAACAGGCGCCCGCTCACGAGCGGGATCCCCATGATGCGGAAGTAGTCCGCGGTCGCGATACGGTACGCCGCGGAACCCGTGCGGCTCGGGTCGCCGGAGATCCGCCGCCAGTCGTCGAAGCTCGTCACTTCGCCCGGGTCGCCCACGATCAGGAACATGCCGTTCGCGCCCAGGCCGGAGAGGGGGAACGCGTCCACGGCACCGACCTGCTCGACGCCGGGGATCGCTCGCAAACGCGCGACGAGATCGGTGAACAGCCGCCTCCTCAGCGCCTGCTGATCCTCGCCGCTCCCCGACGGCAGCGCGAGATCGAGCACCACCGCGCCGCCGGTCCGGTACCCGGGATCGACGGCGAGCAGCCGGCCGAAGCTGCGCACGAGCAGCCCCGCGCCCGCGAGGAGCACGATCGTCAGCGCGACCTCGGCGACGACGAGCGCGCCGCGCATCCGGTGGCTCGACACCCCGCCGGCAAGAGTGCGGTGGCTGACGGCGAGCGAGCCGCGGACATCGGCGCGCGACGAGCGCCACGCCATCAGCAGCCCCATCGCCGCGGCGGTCCCGACGGAGACGGCGAGGGCGAAGCCGAGCACCACGACGTTGATGCCGATTTCGTCGACGCGCGGCAGGCGGCCCGGCTCGAGCGCGAGCAGCGCGTCCACGCCCCACGCGGCGAAGACCACGCCCGCCGCGCCGCCCGCGAGCGACAGCACCAGCGCCTCCGCCAGGAACTGCTGCGCGATGCGCCGGGCACCCGCGCCCAGCGCCAGCCGCACGGCCAGCTCGCGCTGCCGCGCGGCCATCCGGGAGAGGAGCAGGTTGACCACGTTGGCGCACGCGATGAGCAGGAGCACGCCCGCGGCGCCGAGCAGCACGAACAGCGCGGGGCGGACGTCGCCGACCAGGTACGTGTGCAGTGGGACCACCGCGGCGTCCTCCATCCACGTGCCGTCGCCGTGTTCGGCCTTGAGCCGCCGCGCGATCGCGGTCAGATCCTGGCGCGCCTGCTCGACCGTCGCGCCGTCGCGCAGCCGGCCGATGACGCGCCAGTTGTGCGCCGTGCGCGAGGGGTCCGCGCGCAGCGACTGCGGGACGATGACGTCCGCACCGCCGCCGGCCTCGGGGAACACGAACTCCGGCGGAAGCACGCCGACGACCGCGATCGGCCCACCCTGGCTCCGCAGCGTGACGCTCGAGAGGTCGCGGACCCCGCCGAGCGCGCCCTGCCAGAACGCGTGGCTGACCACGGCCACCGGCGCACCGCGCCCATCCGCCTCCTCCGGCAGGAATCCGCGCCCGATCGTCGGCCGCACGCCCATCACATCGAAGAATTCGCCCGATACGGACGCGTACCCGACCCGCATCGCCTCGTCGCCGACCGTGACCGGCGCCGTCCCGTACGCGTATTCCGCCAGCGCCGCGAACGTGCGGTTGCGCTCGCGCACGTCCGCGAAGTTCGGGTGCGAGAAGTTGCCGCGGCCGCCGCTCTCGAAGACCTGAAAGACCCGGACGATCTCGTCCGGCTCCGGGTACGGCAACGTCCTCAGAAGCACGCCCTCGACCACGCTGAAGATCGCCGTGTTCGCGCCGACCCCGAGCGCGAGCGTGAGCACCGCGACCGCCGTGAACCCCGGCGCCCGCGCCAACGTGCGGGCCGCGTGCTTCAATTCCCGCCCGAATGTCTCCACGACGCGCCTCCCTGCTTCGACGACACCCTCGTGATATCCGCGTTGGACTCGGGCCTACGCTCTCCCTCGCGGTCCCGCTACTCTGTCTTCAACGCCACCACCGGATCGACGCCCGCGGCGCGCCGCGCCGGCAGCCACGTCGCCGCGAACGCGACGGCCGCGATCACCCCGGCGACCGCCCCGATCGTCGCCGGGTCGGTCGGGCTCACGCCGAAGAGCAGGCTCGAGATGAGGCGGGTCAGCGCGACGGCCGACAGCAGCCCGAGCCCCAGCCCGATCGCGACCGGCGTCATCCCCTGCCGCACGACCATGCCGAGCACGGTGCGCCGGTCCGCGCCGAGCGCGACGCGGATCCCGATCTCCGCCGTCCGCTGCCGCACCGAGTAGGCGACGACGCCGTAGATCCCGATCGCCGTGAGCACCAGCGCCAGCCCCGCGAACGCGCCGAGCAGCACCGTGTTGAACCGCTCCTGCGCGATCGACGCGCCGATCGCCTCGCGCATCGGCACGAGCTGCGGCACCGGCATCCGCGGGTCCAGCTCACGGACCGCCGCCAGCACCGCCGGCGCGACCGCCGCGGCGCCTCGCGTCCGGACGAGCAGCCCGCCCAGCCCGAAGTATCCCTGGACCACCGGCTCCTGCGCGCGCGGCGTGTACATGATCTCCTCGACCTCGCCGTCGAGCGAGAGCACGCGCGTGTCCGCGACGACGCCGACGATCGTCCGCGCCGGGTCGTCGAATCCGGGGATGACCTCGCGCCCGCCGATCGTGCCGATGTCGATGCGCTGGCCGATCGGGTCCTCGTCGCCGAAGTACTTCCGGGCGAACGTCTCGTTGACGATCGCGACCGGCGGCGCCTGCGCAGCGTCGCGCGCGTCGAACTCGCGACCCCGGAGCAACGGCGTGCGCAGCGTGCCGAAGTAGTCGGGGCTCACGGAGCGCCACTGCACGTCGGGGCGTGTCGCCTCGGGGCGCCCCACGACCGTCATCGGGAAGTTGAACTGACCGCGGAACGGCAGCGCCGAGGTGGCGGCCGCGGCCTCGACGCCGGGGATCGACCGGACCCGCTCCAGGAGCTGTCGCTCGAACGTCCAGATCCGGCCCGGCGCCGCGTACTCCGCCGGCGTCCGCCGGAACGCGACGGCGACGACGCCGTCGGGATCGAATCCGGTGTCCACCGACTGGAGCCGGAAAAAGCTCGCGATCAGCAGCCCCGCGCCGGTCAGCAGCACCACGGCGAGCGCGGCCTGTGCGGTGACGAACGCCGACCGTACGCGCAGCCCCGCGCGGCTCGACCCCTGCCGCGCGCCGCCGTCGCGCAGCGAGCCGTTCAGGTCCGTCCGGAACGCGTGCCACGCCGCCGTCAGCCCGAACGCGACGCCCGTCACGCCGCCGACGGCGAGGGTGAACGACAGCACCCGGCCGTCCAGCCCGATCTCGTCCATGCGCGGCAGCCCCGCGGGCGCGAATGCGAGCAGCGCGTCCACGCTCCACCGCCCGACCAGCAGCCCGACGATCGCCGAACCGAGCGCGAGCAGCAGGCTCTCCGCCAGCAGCTGCCGCGCGATGCGGCCGCGCCCCGCGCCGATCGCCGCGCGGATCGCCATCTCGCGCCGCCGCCCCGTCGACCGCGCCAGCAGCAGGTTCGCCACGTTCACGCACGCGATCAGCAGCACGAAGCCGACGGCGCCCAGTAGCACCCACAGCGTGCGCTCGAGCCCGCCGACGTAGATGTCGCCGTATTCCCACAGTCTCGCGCCCGGGCCGGTCTCGTTCTCGCGCACCAGCTCCGGGTGCTCCGCCTTGAACTGCCGCGACACCGCCAGCAGGTCGGCGCGCACCTGCTCGGGCGTGACGCCCGGCCGGATCCGCGCCCGGATCACGTAGTTCATCCCGCCGTCCCGCGGGTCCGGATCGAGCTGGAACGGCACGAAGAAGTCGGCCGCGCCCGGCTGCTCCGGCACGTGGAACCCCGGCGGCATGACGCCGACCACCGTGTACGGCTCGCCGCCCAGTCGGACCGGCCGGCCGAGCACGCCCGGATCCGCGTCGAACCGCGTGCGCCAGAGCTCGTCGCCCAGCACGACGACCCGACGCCCGCCCGGCACGTCCTCCTCCGGCAGGAACGCCCGCCCGAGCACTGGCTGGACCCCCACGACGCGGAAGAAGTCCTCGCTCACGCGGAGTCCGGTGACCTCGTCCGGGACCGCCGCCTCACCCAGCGCCGTCGCCCACGCGCGCTCCGTCGAGACGCCCTCGAACACCCGGCCGTGCTCGCGGATGTACTCGAACTTGTACGCCGTCTCGCTCTTGCTCGCGCCGCTGCCGTAGTCCCAGCCGATGTAGACCACCCGCTCCGGCTCCGGGTACGGCAGCGGCCGCAGCACCACACCGTTCACCACGCTGAACACCGCCGTGTTCGCGCCGATCCCCAGCGCCAGCGTGACCAGCGCCGCCAGCGTGAACCCCGGGCTCCGCCGCAGCGTGCGCACAGCGTAGCGCAGATCCTTGAGTATGGACTCCATGGGAATGTCCCTGAATCGAAGGTACCCGCCGCCCCGCCCCGACCCCGCCCGAACGCCACCGCCGGCCCAGCCGCCGCGCAGCAACGAACCACCGCCCCCGCGGCCACAGCCCCGCCGCCCGGCCGGCGCCAACGGCGCCGCCGCCCCCGCGGCGCGAAGCGCCGCGCCCCCGGGCGCGCAGCGCCCGCCCCCGGACCCGCCAGGGTCCGTCCCGGCCGGCGCAGCCGGCCGCTCCCGCCGGCCGACAGGCCGGCGCTCCCGCGCCCGTCAGGGCGCGCCCCCGGCGCCACCCGCGCCGCTCCCGCGCCCACCAGGGCGCGCTCCCCGGCGGCCCCCAGGCCGCCGGCACCCGCGGCCCGCCAGGGCCGCGTCTCACGCTTTCCCGTGCGGCACCTTCTCCCCGTCGACCCCGACTTCGAACCCGGCCTCCTCCAGCTCGTGCGCCGCGCCGACCGCCTCGTCGCGCACGACCTGCCCGTCGAAGAGGTGGACCGTGCGCTCGGCGTAGCGCGCGTAGCGCGGGTCGTGCGTCACCATGCAGATCGTCGCGCCGCCCTGATGCAGCTCGCGCAGCAGGTCCATGACCGCCTCGCCGTTCTTCGAGTCGAGGTTGCCGGTCGGCTCGTCCGCCAGCAGGATCAGCGGATCGCCCGCGATCGCGCGCGCCACCGCCACGCGCTGCTGCTGACCGCCCGACAGCTGCGACGGATAGTGCCGGATCCGGTGCGCCATCCCGACCCGCTCCAGCGCGGCCTCGACCCGCTGCTTGCGCTCGCTCGACGGCATCCCCCGGTACGTCAGCGGCAGCTCCACGTTCTCGTAGACCGTGAGATCGCCGATCAGGTTGAACGCCTGGAAGATGAAACCGATCTGCCGATTGCGAACGCGTGCACGCTGGCTCGCCGTGAGCTTCGCCACCGGCTGGCCGTCGAGGAGGTATTCGCCATCGCTCGGCGTGTCGAGCAGGCCGAGTATGGAGAGCAACGTCGTCTTCCCGCATCCGGATGGACCCGCGATCGCCAGGTATTCGCCCGGCTTCACCTCGAGATGAACTCCGGCGAGCGCGTGCGTCTCCACTTCGTCGGTCAGGAAGACCTTCTTGATTCCATCGAGGCGGATGAGCGCCTGCCCATTCCCGTTCCCGTTCGACAGCGAAGGGCCGGGAGCGGAGGAAGTATCGGCTTGAGACGTTTGCT
>DASVDG010000033.1:0-71361 GCA_036381255.1 Longimicrobiales bacterium
GCTAGAGCCCCGCGCGCTCCGCGATGTCGGGCACCTCCTCCGGCGTGACGTGGAATGCGCCCAGGGCGCCGCTCCAGGCGCCGTGCCAGTCCGACCCGCCGGTGACGAGCAAGCCGAGTCCGCGGGCGAGCTCGCGTAGCCGGCGCGCGTCATCGGGCGGGACGCGCGGCCGGAAGCACTCCAGGCCGTCCAGGCCGAGAGCGGCGAGGCGCCGCGCCTCGGGCTCCACGCCGTCCAGCGGCGGATGCGCCCACACGGCCAGCCCTCCGGCGAGGTGGATCAGCTCGATCGCATGCGAGGGCGCGATCAGGTCCATGGGCTCGAACGCCGGCCGCCCATCCCCCAGGTACTGGTCGAACGCGTGGTCGAGCGTCGGCGCGTAGCCGTGGCGCACCAGCGCGCGGGCGACGTGCGGGCGCCCGAGGATCCCGGTGCTTCCGCTCGCCTCCGCCAGCACATCGTCAAGGGAGATATGGATACCCAACGCGCGCAGGCGTTGCAGCATGGCGTGGATCCGATCCGTGCGGCGCGCGGCCGCCGCGCGGGTGTGCTCCCGTAGCGCCGCGTGCTCCGGATCGACGAAGTAGCCGAGGATGTGGATCTCGGAGCCCTGCTCGGTCGTCGAGACCTCGAGCGCCGGAACCACGCGCAGCAGGCCCTCCGCCGCGCGGAGCGCCTCGCCGACGCCCGCGGTCGTGTCGTGATCCGCGAGCGCGATCACGTCCAGCCCGGCCCGCGCGGCCGCGCGGACCAGCTCGCCGGGCGGGAGCCCGCCGTCCGATGCGGTCGAGTGGAGATGCAGGTCGATGCGCACGGTCAACCCCCTTGGTGCCGGGCGGCCCGGCGGCCATCGTTCGCGCTGGCGCCAGCGCCGAAAAAAGCTCGGGGCGCGGGGCATGGACCTGCACCCCCGCGCCCCGAGCTGCCGGGACGACGCGGGCCGCGCCGCCTACGCGGCCTCCGTGCGCTCGCTGAGCACGGTGACCACGTCGTCCACCACCTGGAGGAAGCCGCCGGAGACGCTGAAGCGCTGCTCGAGGTCGCCGCGGCGGATCCTGACGTCGCCCGACCCGAGGAGCACCATCATGGGCGCATGGCCGCGCAGGATGCCGACCTCGCCGTCCCACGCCGGCGCGACGACCGCATCGGCTTCGCCCTCGAAGATCGCGCGCTCCGGGCTGATCACGGTGACGCTCAGGCGTTCGGCCGGCATCGCTCAGACCTCCACGCCCATGGACTTCGCCTGCGCGATCACGTCCTCGATGCCGCCCACCATATAGAACGCCTGCTCCGGCAGGTGGTCGAACTCGCCGGCGACGACTCGCTCGAACGACTCGATCGTGTCCTCCAGCTTGACGTACTTGCCCGGCCGCCCCGTGAACTGCTCCGCCACGTGGAACGGCTGGGAGAGGAACCGCTGGATCCGCCGGGCACGTCCGACGATGATCTTGTCCTCCTCGGACAGCTCGTCCATGCCGAGGATCGCGATGATGTCCTGGAGCTCCTTGTAGCGCTGGAGCACGCGCTGGACCTCCGTCGCGACCCGGTAGTGCCGCTCGCCGATGAACTGCGCGTCCAGGATACGGGAAGTCGAGTCCAGCGGGTCCACGGCGGGGTAGATGCCCAGCTCGGCGATGGACCGCGAGAGCACGGTCGTCGCGTCCAGGTGCGCGAAGGCCGTGGCCGGCGCCGGGTCCGTGAGGTCGTCCGCGGGGACGTAGATCGCCTGCACCGAGGTGATCGACCCCTCGCGCGTCGAGGTGATCCGCTCCTGCAGCTCGCCCATCTCGGTGCCGAGCGTGGGCTGGTAGCCGACCGCGGACGGCATGCGGCCCAGCAGCGCCGACACCTCCGAGCCCGCCTGCGTGAAGCGGAAGATGTTGTCGACGAAGAGGAGCACGTCCTGCTTCTCGACGTCGCGGAAGTACTCGGCGATGGTCAGCCCGGCCAGGCCGACGCGCATGCGCGCCCCCGGCGGCTCGTTCATCTGGCCGTAGACGAGCGCGACGTTGGGGAGGATGCCGGCCTCCTTGAACTCGAGCCAGAGGTCGTTCCCCTCGCGGGTCCGCTCGCCCACGCCGCAGAACACCGACCGGCCGCCGTGCTCCATCGCAATGTTGTGGATCAGCTCCTGGATGATGACCGTCTTGCCGACGCCCGCGCCGCCGAAGAGGCCGGTCTTCCCGCCCTTCACGTACGGCGCGATCAGGTCGATCACCTTGATGCCGGTCTCGAAGATCTCCGTCTTCGGCTCCAGGCTCGTGTACTTCGGCGCCTCGCGGTGGATCGGCCAGCGCTCGGCATCGGCCGGGATCTCGCCCTGCATGTCCACCGGCTCGCCGACCACGTTGAGGATGCGGCCGAGCGGCGCCTGGCCGACCGGGACCGCGATCGCGCGCCCCGTGTCGCGCGCGCGCATGCCGCGGACCACGCCGTCGGTCGACGACATCGCGACCGCGCGCACCTGGTTGCGCCCGATGTGCTGCTGCACCTCGGCGATCAGGTTGATGGCCGGCCCGCCGTTCTCCGACTCGGCCTTGATCTCGAGCGCGTTGTAGATCTCCGGCAGCTCCTCGCTCTCGAACTCGACGTCGAGGACCGGGCCGATGACCTGGACAACCTTTCCGATGTTGTCAGCCATGCTATATCTCCTGTTGAGCATTCAGGATTCGGGATTCAGCATTCAGCAATGCTCGAACGAACCCCTGAATCCTGACCCCTGAATCCTGAATCCTTAACTCTATTCCAGCGCTGCGGCGCCGCCCACGATCTCCGCGATCTCCTGCGTGATCTGGGCCTGCCGTGCACGGTTGTACGACCGCCGCAGCGAGTCGAGCATCTCGCCCGCGTTGTCGGTCGCGTTCTTCATCGCGGTGCGCTGTGCGCCCTGGAAGGACGCCGCCGTCTCGACCAGTGCACGGTAGACGCTGTTGCGCACGTACAGCGGGAGCAGCCGCGTCAGGATCTCATCGGCCGAGGGCGAGAGGATGTACCCCACGCCGCGCTCGACCGCGGCGCCCTTCGGCGGCTCGACCGGCAGCACCCGCACGGCGGCCGGCGGCGTCGACAGCGCGGAGCGGAACTGCGCGTAGACCACGTAGACCGCGTCCAGCTCGCCGCGCTCGTACGCCGCGATGAGCGGGTCGACGAGCGACGCCGCGTCCTCCGCCGTCGGCTTGTCGCCGATGTCGATCCGCTCGCTCGCGAGCCGCTCGCCGCGGAATCGGAAGAAGCCGATCCCTTTCTTGCCGACGCCGTGCAGCTCGACCTCGACGCCGTCGGCGCGCAGCCGGTCGATCAGCTCGCTCGCCTCGCGGATCAGGTTCGCGTTGAACGCGCCGGCCAGCCCGCGATTCGACGTGAGCAGCAGCACCGCCGCGCGCTCGACCTTCTCCGGCCGGCGCAGCAGCGGGAAGCGCTCGCGCAGCTCCGGGTCGACGAGCCGGCCGATCACTTCGGCGAGGCGCTCGGCGTACGGCCGCGCCGCGTACATCCGGTCGGTGGCCCGCTTCAACTTCGACGTGGCCACCATCTCCATGGTGCGCGTGATCTGGCGCGTGTTCTCGACGGACCGGATCCGTCGTCGGATCTCTCTCGCTCGTGCCATCGCTCGCTCAGTCCGCCGCGGCGGCGACGGCCGTCCGCTCCGGAGCCGCCGGCGCGCCACCCGCGAGGAACGACTCCTTGTACGCCTGGATCCCCGCGACGAGCCGCTCCTCGATCTCGGCGCTCATCTCCTTCTGCGTCCGGATCGCCTCGCCGACCTGCGGGTGCTGCGCCGCCATGTACTCGAGGAAGCCCTGTTCGAACGCCCGGATCCGCTCGACCGGGACGTCGTCCAGGTGGCCGTTCGTCACGGCGTAGATGATCATGACCTGCTGCTCGACGGGCATCGGCGCGTACTGCGGCTGCTTGAGCACCTCGACGGTGCGCTGGCCGCGCGCGAGCTGCTTCTGCGTGGCCGGGTCGAGCTCCGAGCCGAACTGGGCGAACGCCTCGAGCTCGCGGTACTGCGCCAGGTCGAGGCGCAGGCGCCCGGCGACCTTCTTCATCGCCTTGATCTGCGCCGAGCCGCCGACGCGGGACACCGAGATGCCGACGTTCACCGCCGGCCGGACGCCCGAGTAGAACAGGTCCGACTCGAGGAAGATCTGCCCGTCGGTGATCGAGATCACGTTCGTCGGGATGTAGGCCGAGACGTCGCCGGCCTGCGTCTCGATGATCGGCAGCGCGGTCAGCGAACCGCCGCCCTGCTCGGCCGACAGCTTCGCCGCGCGCTCGAGCAGGCGCGAGTGCAGGTAGAAGACGTCGCCCGGGTACGCCTCACGCCCCGGCGGGCGACGCAGCACCAGCGAGAGCTGGCGGTACGCCTGCGCCTGCTTCGTGAGGTCGTCGTAGATCACGAGCGTGTGCTTGCCCTGCCACATGAAGTGCTCGGCGAGCGCCGTCGCGGAGTACGGCGCGATGTACTGCATCGGCGCGGGATCGCTCGCGTTCGCCGCGACGACGATCGTGTAGTCCATGGCGCCGTGCTCGCGCAGCGTCTCGACGACGCTCGCGACCTTCCCCGCGCGCTGGCCGATCGCGCAGTAGATGCAGATGACGTCGCCGCCCTTCTGGTTGATGATCGTGTCGACCGCGATCGCCGTCTTCCCGGTGCCGCGGTCGCCGATGATCAGCTCGCGCTGGCCGCGCCCGATCGGGATCATCGAGTCGATCGCCTTGATCCCCGTCTGGAGCGGCTCCTTCACCGGCTGGCGCAGCACGATCCCCGGCGCGACGATGTCGATGTAGCGCCGGTCCTCCTGCTCGATCGGCCCCTTGCCGTCGATCGGCGTGCCGAGCGCGTCGACGACGCGGCCGAGGTAGCCCGCGCCCACCGGGATGTCCAGCACGCGGCCGGTCCGCCGCACGGTGTCGCCCTCGTGCAGCGCGGACCAGTCGCCCATCACGACCGCGCCGATGTTGTCCTCCTCGAGGTTCAGCGCGAGCGCCGGCACGGACTCGCCGGTCTCGGCGGACGTGATCTCGAGCATCTCGCTGGCCATCGCCCGGGTCAGGCCGTAGATGCGGGCGACGCCGTCCTTGACCTCGAGGACCTCGCCCACCTCCTCGACCTCGAGCCGCTCCTCGTAACGCTCGATCTCCTTGAGGAGGACGTCCTTGATCTCGCTTGCGCGCAGCTGCGCTTCAGTGCTCGCCATGGTTCCGTTCCCGTTCGGGCTCCTCTATCAACGGCTCTTCGGCAGCTCCGCCTCGACGAGGCGCCGCCGGAGCGAAACGAGTCGACGCCGCAGCGAACCGTCCAGTACCCGGTCCCCGTAGCGAACGACGATCCCGCCAAGAATCTGTGGGTTCACCTGCACGTGCGGGATCACCTGCCGACCCAGCACCTTCGAGAGGTCGGCGGCGATCTCCTGCTCGTAACGCTCGTCCGGCTCGCGCGCCAGCGTGACCTGCACGTGCAGGCGGCCGAGGCGCTCGTCCAGGAGCGCGTGGTACTCGCGCGCGATCTCCCGGAGCAGCCGCTGACGGCGCTTGTCCAGAACCACCATCAGGAAGTTCAGGAAGAGCGCCGGCACCCGCTCCTCGAGCGCCCGCTTGAGTACCCCCTTCTTCTCCCCGGTTTCCACCTTCGGCGACTCCAGGAACGCGCGCAGCGTGGGCTCGCCGTCGAGCAGCCCCGCCAGCTCATCCATCGCCGAGGCGAACATCTCCCGCTGGCCGTGGCGCTCGGCAACGTCGAAGAGCGCCTCGGCGTAGTTGCGGGCGACCGTGGCCTCCCTCACGTCACGCCCCCGCGCCGCTCGAGGCGCCGATGCGGTCCAGGTAGTCGCGCACCAGCGCCCGGTCCTCGTCGCCGCCCAGCCGCTGCTCGACCAGCCGCGATGCCGCGGCCAGCGACAGCTCGACCGCCTCGCGGCGGAGCGCATCGATCGCCGCCTCCCGCTCGCGCTCCATGTCCTGGCGCGCCCGCGCGATCAGCTCCTCCTGCTCCGCACGCGCCCGCTCCAGCATCTCCTGGCGCAGGCGCTCGCCGGCCTGGCGCGCGTCCGCCAGCACCTGCTGCGCCTGCTGACGCGCCTCCGCCAGCTCGCGCCGCTGCGCCTCCAGGATCCGCTCCGCCTCCTCGCGGTCCCGCGCCGCCTGGTCCAGGATGTCCTGGATCCGCTGCTCCCGCGCCGCCGCGTAACCGAGGATCGGCGGGAACGCGAACTTCGCCAGCACCGCGAGCAGCGCCACGAAGATGATCAGCGTCCAGAACGAGACGTTCGTGCTCAACTGGAACACGCTCGGCTCCGCGCCGGCCTCCTCGGCGTGCTGCAACACCAAGAAAAGAAGATTCATTGCTCCACTCTCGATACGGGGAGCGACCCGGCCGCGCTCTCACGCGGCCGGGTCCTGCGCCCCAGCGTCAGATCAGGAACGCGATCACCAGCGCGAACAGCGCCGCACCCTCGATCAGCGCCGCCAGGATGATCGAGGCCGTCTGGATCGTGCCCGCGGCCTCGGGCTGACGGGCCATGCTCTCCGTCATCGAGCTGCCGATCCGGCCGATGCCGATGCCGGCGCCGATCACGGCCAACCCCGCGCCGATCGCCTTACCGAACTGCGACAGGTACTGCGCAGCGGTCTCCGGGCTCTGCGTCGCGGCCTCCTGCACCATGGCGAGGAAGGGATGCATGTCGTTCCTCCGTTCAATTCGGGGATTCTCGTGTCGTCGGCTCCCGCGACCCGTCGGCGGTCCCCAGCCGCGCGACTCGCCGCGCCCCCGCTACCCGGCCCGAAGGCCGCGCGGTTCTCCCCGGCACCCCGCCGGGTACGTTACGACGGGCGGTGGAGAGCCATCCCGCCCGAAGGCGCGCCACGTGAGGGCGGGCGCGCTCGCCCGAAGGCTGCCGGCGCGAAGCGTCGCTAATGCGCGTGCCGGATCAGCCCGATGAAGACCGACGTCAGCATCGCGAAGATGTACGCCTGGAGGAACGCAACGAACAGCTCCAGGACCATGATCGCCGTCGCCATGAGCACCGGCGCGATCGCGACGGGCAGCAGCCCCGCGATGCTCGCCGTCACGGCCAGCCCGGTCAGCGCGAGCACCACGGCGTGTCCCGCGGTCATGTTCGCGAACAGACGGATCGCCAGCGCGAACGGCTTCGTCAGCTTCCCCAGGAACTCGACCGGCGTCATGATGATGAGCATCGGGATCTTCATCCCCCAGCTCATCCCCTCGGGCGCGTAGAAGATCGTCTTCGCGTACCCCTTCGGCCCCAGCTCGATCATCCCCGCGACCTCGACCACGACGAAGCTCAGCAGCGCGAGCGCCGCCGTGACGGAGATGTTCCCCGTCGCCGACGCGCCCCAGGGCAGCAGCCCGAGCAGGTTCGAGATCAGGATGAAGAAGAACAGCGTCACGATGAACGGCACGAACCGCTCGCCGCCGTGACCGATGTTCGGCAGCGCGACCTCGTCGCGCAGGAACAGCACGAACGCCTCCACCACGTTCGCCGCGCCCTTCGGGCCCCGCTTCGCCCCCTCCGCGTGCGCCCGCTTCGCGCTCCGCGCCGCCGGAAGCAGGATCGCCAGCACCACCAGCGCCGCGACGAACATGAAGAACACGTGCTTCGTGATCGACAGGTCGAGCGTCACCGGACCGAGCGGGACGTGGATCTCCGGAAAACGGATCACCTTCCCCGCCACCTCCCACTCCGGCGAGTCGGCCAGGTGGTGGAGGATCATCTCCTTCAGATTGAACTCGCCGCCCTCCGCCTGCGAGGCGGCCGCCAGCGATGGAATCAGTCGTCCGATCATGTCCGCGAGGTACCCCGATGTAGAAATACCGGTTCAAGCAACACGAGCAGGATCACGAAACCCGCGACACTCAGCAGCAGCGGCGCCGGTTGCAGCGGAAAGTCGCGCGCGCGCGTGACCCACACGCCCAGCGCCGCGACCATCAGGAAGCGCAGCAGCGAGCCCCCGCCCCACGCCACCAGGAACTGCTCCGGCCGGCCCCGCACCGCCAGCAGCCCCGCGAACGCCGCGAGTTGGATGGCGTACGCCACCCCCGCACCCGCCCACACCGCCGGCGCCGATCCCGGCCCGACCACCGCACCCACACCGAGCGCGAGCGCGGCCAGCACCGCCAGCGAAACCGCCGCGTACTGCGCCCACGCCTTCACCGCCGGCCCTCCCCGCCCTCTCCCCGGTCCCGCCGGCGCGGCTCGATCACCAGGTGGTAGTACATGTAATAGAATCCGGCCGCCGCTCCCACGAGCGCGCCCAGCAATGCAAACACGTTCTCCGTCCCGACCCACGCGTCGACCCGCGACCCGAGGTACAGAAACAGCAGCGTACTCGCCACCCACGTCAGGCCGTACCCCATGAAGCGGCCGACCTCGGCCGATGTCGAGCGCTGCGGCTTCTTCTGCATCCATCCTCCGTCCGCCGGGCACGCGCAGTCCCCTAAGCTATCCGCTTGTGAAATTTTTCGCAAGCGCCCCGGCGGACGCGTGGGACAGGGGGCGCCGCGGGGTCGTAAAGTGCGGCGGAAACACGGGTTCGGGGCAAGAATGGCGTCGGGCGCGAGCGGGCGCGGCGCAGACCGCCTGCGCCGACGGTCGGCACAGGGGGTCGGTGCGCCGGACCGGCGGGGCGGTGGGGCGGCGGGGCGGGCGGTGGGTGGCCGGGCCCGTGGCCGGCACTTCGTCGCGCACGCATGCGGGCGGCGTGCGGCGGGTCCGCCGGTGACGGGGAACTCGCCGAATCGTCGAAGGTACAGTGGGAGCGAAGCGGGTGAAGCGCGGATCCGCGCGGGCCCGGGGGGTTTCGCCCGGCGGCGGCGGGAGGCGCCGGGCCGTGGCGGTGCGGGCGGGCGGACGGGGTAAACGGCCCCGATCCTGCTGTAGTCGGGGCGGAGCCGCGGATCCGAGAACGAGAGAAGGGGAACGGAACGGAATGGAAGCGACGGTGGCGCGACAGGTGCAGCCGGCCGAGGGCGACGTGGAGTTGCTCGAGCGGCTGGCGGCGGTACGCACGGCGATCGAGGCCGAGATCGGCAAGCGGGTCATCGGCCAGCGCGCCATCGTGGAGGGGCTGTTGACGGCACTGCTGGCGGATGGCCACGTGCTGCTGGTGGGGGTGCCGGGGTTGGCGAAGACGCTGTTGATCTCGACGCTGGCGGAGGCGCTGGACCTGAAGTTCAGCCGGATCCAGTTCACGCCCGACCTGATGCCGTCGGACATCACGGGGACG
This sequence comes from Longimicrobiales bacterium, assembly GCA_036381255.1. Classification (GTDB taxonomy): domain Bacteria; phylum Gemmatimonadota; class Gemmatimonadetes; order Longimicrobiales; family RSA9; genus CALBZE01. The sequence goes on from DASVDG010000033.1 coordinate 9,250, forward strand.
GAGGTGCTGGAGGAGGACCGGACGACGGGGAAGCGGGCGTTCCGGGTGGTGCGGGGTCCGGTGTTCGCGAACGTGGTGCTGGCGGACGAGATCAACCGAACGCCGCCGAAGACGCAGGCGGCGCTGCTCCAGGCGATGCAGGAGCGGGAGGTGACGGTGGCCGGCGTGACGATGCCGCTGGACCGGCCGTTCTTCGTACTGGCGACGCAGAACCCGATCGAGCAGGAGGGGACGTACCCGCTGCCGGAGGCGCAGCTCGACCGGTTCATGCTCGAGCTTCGGATCGGGTACCCGTCGCGGGAGGAGGAGGAGCGGGTGGCGATGCAGACGACGGGAGCGGCGATTTCGAAGGTGGAGCCGGTGCTGGACGCCGCGGAGCTGGTCGCGTTGCAGGGTCTGGTGCGGCGGGTGCCCGCGCCGCCGTCGCTGGTGGCGTACGCGGTGCGGCTGGCGCGGGCGACGCGGCCGGAGGATGCGGACTCCCCGGAATTGACGCGCCGGTACGTGAGTTGGGGTGCCGGCCCGCGCGCATCGCAGTACCTGGTGTTGGGTGCGAAGGCGCGTGCGGCGCTTTCGGGACGAGGCGTTCCGACGTATGATGACGTACGTGCGGTGGCCCCGGCGGTCCTTCGTCATCGGGTGATGGCGAACTTCCAGGCGGAAGCGGACGGCCGGACGGCGGGCGACCTCGTCGAAGAGCTCATTGAACTCAGTCGTGCATGGACGTAGACCGAAGTAGCGGCGATACGGCGCGGCCTCCGAGTCGATGGACGGAGGGGCCATGCTCCTCCTGACCATCGTCCTCCTTCTCGCCATCGTCGTCTCGGCGGTATTCTCCGCGGCCGAGCTGGCCATCTTCTCCCTGGGCGATGCACGGATCCGGGCGCTCGCGGAAGAGGGGCGCAACGGCGCGGCGACGCTGGCCCGCCTGCGGGAACGCCCCGACCGGCTCGTCGTGCTGCTCCGGCTCGGCGACGCCGTCGGCGATGTGGCGGCGGCCGCGGCCGGCGTGGCGCTCGGTTTCCTCCTGGGCGGCATCTACGGTATCCTGATCGCGGCCGGCCTGGCGACGATCGCGATCGTCCTCCTCGGCGAGCTGATCCCGATGGCCGTCGCGCTGGCGCAGGCGCCGCGCGTGGCGCTCGCCCTGGCCCCGACGCTTCACATCCTCTGCCGCGTGACCGCGCCGTTGCTCGTGCTGCTGGAGCGGCTCGGACGGCTGTACCCGAGCGCGGTCACGGGCGTCGGCCCGTCGGCGGAGGCCGAGATCCGAGACCTCGGCGTCCTGCGCGGCGGCGACGGCGTGATCGAGGAGCACGAGCGGCAGCTCATCGAGGGCGCGTTCCGACTGGACGAGATCACGGCCTGGGACATCATGACGCCGCGCGTCGACATCTTCTCGTGGAAGGACGCGCTGCGGTTGTCGGAGATCGCGCCGGAGCTGGGCACGGTGCCCTACTCGCGGATCCCGGTCTACGGCGAGAGCATCGACGACGTCACGGGGATCCTCTACCTGCGCGACGCCTACCAGGCACTGATCGCGGGGCAGCGGGACGTGCGGCTGCGCGCGCTGGCGCGGGAGCCGCTCGTGGTGCCGGGCTCCGTGCCGGTGTCGAAGCTGCTGCGCGATTTCCAGGCGCGGCGCATCCACCTCGCGCTGGTGGCCGACGAGTACGGCGGGATCGACGGGCTGGTCACGCTGGAGGACGTGCTGGAGGAGCTGGTCGGCGAGATCGTGGACGAGATGGACGTCGCGGAGGAGCCGATCATCCGCATCTCGCGGGGCGAGATCATCGCCGCGGGCGATGCGGACCTGCGCGAGATCAACCACGCGTTCAACATCGCCCTGCCGCAGCTCGAGCACCGCTCGCTGAACGGCTACCTGCTCGAGGAGCTGGGGCACGTCCCCGACGCGGGCGAGACGGTCGTCGTGGACGGCGTTTCGATCGAGGTGCTGGAGGCGACGGAGACGCAGGTCGTCCGCGCGCGGCTGAAGCGGCTCGTGCCGCAGGCCGAAGCCGCGCTGCCGCAGCCGGACGGCGCGACGCGGCCGGAGTCGTCGGGCCGTTCGGCGGACGGCTCCGACACGCATCCGCGGGCGGGCTCGCCGGCCTCGCGGATCCGCGTCTGAGCCTGCGTACGACGGGGCCCCGGCCGCTTGCGCGGCCGGGGCCCCGTCCCCATCCTCCCCGCATGCAGCCCACGCTCGCCGACATCTATCGCGCGCGGCGTCGCATCGCGACCGGCGCGTACCGCACGCCGCTGGAGCGCTCCGACTGGCTCTCCGAGGTCGCCGGCTGCGACGTCCACCTCAAACTGGAGTGCTGGCAGCGGACGCGGTCGTTCAAGATCCGCGGCGCGCTGAGCGCGATCGGCGCGATCCCGGCCGAGGAGCGCGCCCGGGGGCTGGTGGCGGCGTCGGCGGGGAACCACGGGCAGGGCGTGGCGCTTGCGGCGCGGGAGGTCGGCGCCGCGGCCGTCGTCTTCGTGCCGGCCTCCGCGCCGGCGACGAAGAAGGCGCGGATCCGGGCGTTCGGCGCCGAGCTGCGCGAGGTCGACGGGACGTACGACGACGCGGAGGCCGCGGCCGCGTCGCACGCGCGGGAAACCGGCGCGGTGTTCGTCCACCCGTTCGCGGACCCGTGGGTCGTGGCCGGCCAGGGGACGATCGGGCTCGAGATCCTGGAGGACCTGCCGGACGTGCGCGAGGTGGTGGTCCCGGTGGGCGGCGGCGGGCTCATCGCCGGGATCGGGATCGCGCTGCGGGCGGCCGCCGGCGCGGCGGTGCGCGTGGTCGGCGTGCAGAGCGAGGCGACGCGCGCCATGCACGATGCGTTCGCGGCGGGCGCGCCGATCCAGACCGAGGCGCACCCGACGCTCGCCGATGGCCTGTCCGGCGCGGTCGAGCCCGAGAGCTACGAGCGGGCGCGGGCGGTCACGGATGAGATCCTGCTGGTGAGCGAGGACGCGATCGCGGAAGCGATCCGTGAGCTGTACCGTCGGGACGGGATCGTGGCCGAGGGCTCCGCCGCCACGGCCGTCGCGCTGCTTACCGCGACGGGCTGGCGGCCCACGGGTCCGACGGTGCTGGTGATCACCGGCGGCAACATCGACGCCGGCCGACTGGCCGGCATTCTGTGAAGCGACGAATGGCGACGATCATACCGTTCAACGGGATCCGGCCGAGAATCCACCCCACGGCGTTCATCGCGCCGACTGCGGTGGTCATCGGCAACGTCGAGATCGGTCCCGAGGCGAGCGTCTGGTTCGGCGCGGTGCTGCGCGGCGACAACCCGCGGCTGGCGATCCGGATCGGCGCGCGCACGAGCATCCAGGACAACTGCGTGCTGCACGTCAGCGAGCGAGGCGAGACCGTTGTGGGCGCGGACGCCACGATCGGGCACGGCGCGATCTTCGAGAGCTGCACCATCGGCGACGGCGCACTGGTCGGGATGAACGCCGTCATCCTGCACGAGGCGGAGATCGGCGAGGCGGCGATCGTCGCGGCGGGCTCGGTCGTGCCGGAGCGCATGGTGGTGCCGCCGCGCACGCTGGTGGCGGGCGTGCCCGCGCGGGTGCGCAAGGAGCTGACGGCCGAGGCGATCCGTCGCGTCGCCGAAGGCGCGCGGCACTACGTCCACCTCGCCCACGACTACCGGCGCCAGGGGATGGGCGAGCCATGAAGGGCCGGACGACGGATGTCGCGATCGTCGGCGGCGGCGTGATCGGCTGCGCGCTGGCGTGGGAGCTGGCGCGCCGCGGCGTCGACGTGACGGTCGTCGAGAGGGGCGTGCCGGGGCACGGCGCGAGCCGGGCGGCCGGCGGCATGCTCGCCCCCGTCGCGGAGGCGGACGAGCCGGGCCCGTTCCTCCGGCTGGCGACCGCCAGCCTCGGCCGGTGGCCGGCGTTCGTCGAAGCGGTGCGCGAAGCGTCGGGCGTTCCGGTCGAGTATCGGGCCGCGGGGAAGCTGTGCGTCGCGCTGGACGACGACGGGGCCGCCGCGCTCGAGGCGGCGTACCGCTGGCAGCGCGCGGCGGGCCACACCGTCGACTGGCTGAACGCGGCCGACGCGCGCGCGCTGGAGCCGGCGCTCTCCGAGGCCGTGCAGGCCGCCACGCTCGTGGCGGCGGACCACTGGGTGGACAACCGGCGGCTGGGGCGGGCGCTGTGGGTGGCCGCGGCCCGCGCGGGCGCCCGCGTCCGGACCGGCGCCGCGGCGGTCGCGCTGCTGCGCGGCCCAGGCCCGGCCGGGTCGACCGGCGTGATCGGCGTCGCGCTCGACGACGGCGGCCGGGTCGACGCAGGCGCGGTCGTCGTCGCCGCCGGCTGCTGGAGCGGCTTGCTGGCCGGCCTGCCGCGCCCGCTCCCCGTGATCCCCGTGCGCGGGCAGATGGCCGCGGTCCGAACGGTGCCGCCCGCGCTCGGCCGCACCGTCATGGCGGGGCACACCTACCTGATCCCGCGCGGCGACGGCCGGATCATCATCGGCGCGACGTCCGAGCGCGTGGGGTTCCGCGCGCACACCACGCCGGCCGGGATCGCCTCGCTGCTCACCGCCGCGCTGCGGGTGGTGCCGTCGCTCGCGGACGCGCCGCTCACGGAGACGTGGGCAGGGCTGCGGCCGGGCACGCCGGACGGCGGCCCGATCCTCGGGCCCGACCCCGAAATCCCGGGGCTCTTCTACGCGACCGGCCACTTCCGGAACGGGATCCTGCTCACGCCGATCACGGCGGCGCTGCTCGCGGACGCGGTGACCGGCGAGCCGACCTCGCTGCCGCTCGACGCGTTCGCGCCCGACCGATTCGCGGAGGTGACGGCGTGAGCCGGCGGCCGAGCACGCCGGACGGGGCGGAAGCCCCGGCCGCGCGATCGGCCGATCCTCCGCCGTCGCGGTCCGTGCCGCCGGCGTCGGAACCCGCGCCGGAGCCCGCGACGGCTGCGGGCCGGGGTCGGGCCGCGCCCGTCTGCGAGATCTGCGGCACGGTCATGTACGACCGGCACTGCAAGATCGCCTGCCCGAACTGCGGCTACCTGCGCGACTGCAGCGACCCCTGATCCGGGCCGCCCTCGTTCTGCTTCGCGTCTCCGGTCGTCCGCGGCGGGCGTCGGTGCGACTCGTCCGCCGGCCCGCGCCGGCCGCACCGGTTCAGGCCGCGCCGAGTGCGAACGCGAGGTACCAGTCGATGAGGCGGTCGCCCCACCCGTGGGCGATCGCCGCGCCCATGGCGAGGAACGTGCCGAGCGGGAGGTAGGAGCCCATGAGCGCCGACCCGCCGCGCATCCACAGGATCGGCACGCCGATGAGCAGGCCGAGGAACGAGCCGAGCAGAATCGTGATGAGCGCCCCGTCGAGGCCGACGAACGCGCCGACCATGGCCATCATGTGCACGTCGCCGAGGCCGAGTGCGGGCTTGCGGAACAGCTTCTCGCCGCCCCAGGACACGCCCCACATCAGGACGTAGGCGACGGCGGCGCCGACGAGGGCGTCGAGGATGTCGAACCCGCCCGGCACGCCGGCGAGCGCGAGGCCGAGCGCCGCGCCGCCCAGCGAGAACTGGTCGGGGATCACCATCTCCTTCGCGTCGGTCATGGCGATCCCGAGCAGCAGCGTCAGAAACGTCGCGGAACGGAGCGCCTCGATGCTGGCGCCGAAGCGGACCGCCGCGGCGAGCCAGAGGAGCGCGGTCGTCAGTTCGATGAGCGGGTATTGCGGCGAGATCGCGGCGCGGCACGATCGGCAGCGGCCGCGGAGGAGGACCCAGCTCGCGACGGGGATGTTGTCGTACCACGCGATCGCGTTCCCGCACGACGGACAGCGCGATCGCGGCGAGACGACGGACTCGCCCGCCGGCCACCGGTTGATGCACACGTTCAGGAACGAGCCGATGGCGGCGCCTACGAGCGCCGCGTACGTCCAGGTGATGGAGTCCGGCATTCGGGCTCAGCGTCTCCGGGTCAGAAGGTAGAGCAGGATCCCCGCGGCGACGGCCACGTTCAGCGACTCGGCGTGCCCGGCGATCGGGATGGCGACCAGCGCATCGGCCGCGCCGCGCACCGCCGCGCTCAGCCCCGCGCCCTCGTTCCCCACCACCAGGGCGGCGCGGCTCTCGATGCGCACGGCGCCGATGTCCGTCCCTCCGGCCTCGGCGCCGTAAATGCCGAAGCCGTGGCCCCGCAGCCACGCGAGGAGCCGGTCGATGGACGGCTGGACGACCGGGATGCGGAACGACGCGCCCGCGGCGGACCGGACCGCCTTCGGATTCCAGGGGTCGACGGTACCCGGCAGCGCGGCGACGAGGTCCACGCCGAAGGCGTCGGCCGTGCGGACCAGTGTCCCGAAGTTCCCCGGGTCCTGGACGCCGTCGAGCACCAGCACGGTCGCCGTGGCGCCGGGCTGCACCGCGTCCAGCGACCAGCGCGGGATCTCCGCGACCGCGAGCACGCCCTGGGGCGACTCGGTCCCGGCAAGCGCCGCGATCTCGCCGTCGGCGACGCGCCGGACGGTCGTCCGCTCGCCGAGCGCGCGGACCAGTGCGCGGCCCCGGTCCCCCTCCTCGGCCGACGGCGAGACGACCGCGAGCCGCAGCGGGATCCCGGACGCGACGAGGTCCTCGACGCCGCGGACCCCTTCGGCGAGGAAGAGCCCCTCCGCGTCGCGCACCTTCCGACGATGCAGCCCCCGGATCAGCTTCGATTCCGCGCGGCTCGGCGCATCACGATGCTGGAACACCTCTTGCGACCCCGCCTCTTCCAGTCAGGAATCCATCGACAGGAGACCGTTGCCTTATGCTCGCCCTGTTCCATCGCCTGCGCGGCCTCGTCATCCCCGGGCTCGTCGTCGGCGCCACCGCCCTCTCCGCCGGCTGCGGCATCTCCCGGCAGGAGGAGGTCGAGCTCGGCCGGCAGTACGCCGCCGAGATCAACCGCGAGCTGCCGATCGTCGACGATCCGGCCTCGAACCGGTACATCAACCTGCTCGGCGACAGGATCGCGCGCCAGGGCGGCCGGGGCCTGGACTACACGTTCTACATCGTCAACACCGACGCAGTCAACGCGTTCGCGGTGCCGGGCGGCTACATCTACGTGAACCGCGGGCTGATCGCGGAGACAGACAACCTGTCCGAGCTCGCCGGCGTGATCGCCCACGAGGTCGGCCACGTCGAGGAGCGGCACAGCGTCGAGCAGATCGAGCGGATGCAGCGCGCGAACCTGGGCCTGAACGTGGCGTACATCCTCCTCGGCCGCGCGCCGGGCACGCTCGAGCGGGTCGGGATCCAGGTCGCGGGCGCCGCGATCTTCGCCGGCTTCAGCCGTGCCGCGGAGAACGAGGCCGACGCCGTCGCCGTCCCGCTCCTCGTGGGCGCGGGGATCAATCCGAACGGTCTCGTCACCTTCTTCCAGAAGCTCCTCCGCGAGCGGCAGCGCCGGCCGAGCACCATCGAGCAGTGGTTCTCGACCCACCCATTGACCGAGGACCGCATCCAGAACACGCGCGCGATCATCGCGCGGATCCCGGCGAGCCAGATGCGCAACCTGATCGTCAACACCGAGCAGTACGAAGCGTTCAAGGCCCGGCTGCGCCAGTACCGTCCGCCGCCGCAGTGACGCCCGGGCCGCGCCTGCGCGGCTGCCCCGACCCGCTCGACCGCGACCCGGTCACCGGCCCCGGGCGCACGGACGCCCGGGGCCATCGCACGCCAGGGCGCCGCCGCCGCTCGCACCCGCGCCCGGCCGGCACCGCCGGGGCGCGCCGCGGCCAGGTCCTTCGAGCCCGTGTCCCGGTCCTGTGCGTCCCGGCACCCCCGGGGCGCGCCGCGGTCCGACCTTCCCATCGACCCGCAACGCGTCCGCCCCTCGCCACGCCCCGCGCCCCGTGGTACCTTTCGCGCGGACCGAACGGCCACGGAGGAGATGATGCTTCCCATCGCCCTGACCATCGCCGGCAGCGACAGCGGCGGCGGCGCCGGGATCCAGGCGGACCTCAAGACCTTCCACGCATTCGGCGTCTTCGGCACGACGGCGATCACCGCGATCACGGCGCAGAACACGCGCGGCGTCTCGGCGGTGCACGCCGTGCCCGCGGACGTCGTGCGGGCGCAGATCCGCGCGGTCGCGGCCGATCTGCGCCCGGCCGCGATCAAGACCGGCATGCTCGCGACCGCACCGCTCGTCGAGGCGGTCGCCGCCGCGATCGCGGACGAAGGACTCGAGAACTACGTGCTGGACCCGGTCATGGTGGCCACCAGCGGCGCGCGTCTGCTCGACGCCGATGCCGAGGGCGCGGTCGCCGAGCGGCTCGTCCCGCTGGCCACGGTCGTCACGCCGAACCTCGATGAAGCGGCGATCCTGGTCGGGCACGCCATCGAGGGGGAGGCCGACATGCGCCGGGCGGCCGAGACGCTGGTCGCGCGCGGCGCGCGCGCCGCACTCATCAAGGGCGGGCACCTGGATGCGGGCGCGGTCGCGGACGTGCTCCACGACGGCGTCGAACTCCACGTCTGGCGGCGACCCCGGATCGCGACGACCAGCACGCACGGCACCGGGTGCACGCTCTCCGCGGCGATCGCCGCGGGCCTCGCCCTCGGCCGCCCGCTCGTCGAGGCCGTCGCCGACGCCCTCGACTTCGTGCACCGCGCGATCCTCGAGGCGCCGGGGCTCGGCGCCGGCTACGGCCCGCTCAACCACTTCGTGGCCGCCGCGCCGGCCACCGCGAAATCGTGACGCGGGGGTACCGCCGGGTCGTTATCCGTCCCCACCCCCCGCCGCCGCGACCGGTGCGGAAGCGGCGGGGACCTTCCACCACCGCGCCACCGTTTCCAGCGTGCCGCGCACGTCCATGGTCACGCCGCGCACGCGCTCGTTCACGACGTAGAGATCCGGCGTGTAGTAGAGGAACGTCCACGGCTGCTCTTCGCGGATGATCGCCTGGAGGCGGTGCCACAGGGGCGTGGCCGCTTCCCGGTCCATCAGCCGGCTCGCCTCGTCGATGATCCGGTCGACCTCGGCATTCGAGTAGCCGGCGAGCTGGAACATCCCGCCGATCCTGGCGGAGTGGAACAGGTCGCGCAGCTCGCTGGCCCGGATGCCGGACTCGAAGGCGAGGATGACGCCGTCGAAGTCGCGCCGCTCGGTGAACACCGCGTCGATCACGGTCGCGAAGTCCAGAAGCCGGATCTCGAGATCGACGCCGATGCGCGCGAGGTCGGACTGCACCTTTTCCGCGACGTTCCGATTGTACTCGGTGTTCGGCGTGGTCAGGGCGAGGGTCAGGTCGGCGCCCGACCGGTCCTCGAGGATGCGATCGCCGTCGCGGTCGACGAACCCCGCCTCCGCCAGGAGCACGCGCGCCGCCGCCGTGTCGTACGGCAGCGGCTCGAGGGAATCGTCGAATGCCCAGTGCGACGGATCGATCGGGCCGACGGCGAGCTCGCCGTACCCTGCGCGCAGGCCGTGCAGCATCTCCTCGCGGTCGATGCCGAGCGACAGCGCCCGGCGCACCCGCGGGTCGTCCAGCGGGGACCGCCGCGCGTTCCAGCCGATGAACTGGTACTTCCGTGAGGGCCGGACCACGGCGCGCAGCTCCGGCCGCGCGTCGAGGTCGGCGAGCTGACCGGCGCGGGCGCCCATGATGAGGTCGACCGTGCCGGCCCGGATCTCGGCGATCTGCGCCTGGTTCTCCGGGATCACCCGCCAGATCAGGCGGTCCAGATACGGCCTCCCGCCGAGCGCCTCGGGGAAATCCGGGTTCGCCTCGAAGACCCAGCGGTCGTTCGGCCGCTGCGACACGAAGCGGAACGGACCGTTGCCGACGGGGTTCCGGTTGAACGGCGTCTGACGCAGCCGCTCCGGCGGCACGCTATCCAGCAGGTGCCGGGGCATGATCGGGAACGACGGCCACCCCGCGAGCGGCTCCTCCTGCGGCTCGAACCGGAACCGGATCGTGAAGCTGTCGACCACCTCCGCCGCGCCCCACTCCCGGAAGAAGCTGGTGTTCGGGAAGGCCGTCGCGGGGTCCCGCGCGCGGTCGTACGTGAACGCGACGTCGTAAGCCGTGGTGCGGACGCCGTCGTGCCAGTACACGTCGTCGCGGATCCGGAAGACGACGCCGGTGTCGCCGAGCATCTCCCAGGACTCGGCGAGGTACGGCTCGTAACCCTCCAGCGAGGGATCGAACCGGATCAGCGTCATGAAGAGCACGCCGCGCAGCACCTCCTGCGTCCGCGCCTCCCCCGAGACGAGCCCGTTGGCCATGTCCAGGTCGGATGCCGCAGCGATGACGAGCGTGCCGCCGTAGACGGGCGTCTCCGCCTCGAGGTCCGGCCCCCGGGCGCCGCGATCGCCGCACGTCACGGCGCCCACGCACAGGGCCATGACGGCAAGGAGGCGTATCGCCCCGTGGCCCGCCTCGCGCCCGCTCGGACGTTCCGCGGTTCGACTCATGGATACTCCTGCAACGGATGGTGGGGTGATGTGCTGGTACCGGTCCCGAATTTCGGGCGCGCCCCGGGCGAGATCAAGAGCGACGCGTCACGCGACCTCGATGTCCGGCAGCCCGCCGATGCGGAGCAGCGTGCCGCGCACGAGCGAGGCGAAGCGGTCGGCGGCCTCCGCGCCGGCCGCGAGGACCTCCTCGTGCGTCAGCGGTTCCGACGCGAGCCCGGCCGCCGGGTTCGTGATCAGCGAGATGCCGAGCACGCGGACGCCGAGCGCGCGGGCGACGAGAACCTCGGGGACGGTGCTCATCCCCACGGCGTCGCCGCCGAACCGGCGGAGCATGCGGATCTCCGCGCGCGTCTCGTAGCTCGGGCCGGTCAAGGCGACGTAGACGCCGCGCACCAGGCGGATCCCCCGCTCCAGCGCGACCTCCTCGGCGATGCGCCGCAACGTCCCGTCGTACGGCCGCGACATGTCCGGGAAACGGTCCTCGCCCGCACGGTTCGGACCGATGAGCGGGTTGCGCCACATCAGGTTGATGTGGTCCTCGATAAGCATCAGGTCGCCCGCGCGGAACGCGGGGTTCAGCGCACCCGCGGCGTTGGTGACGAGCAGCGTCCGCGCGCCGAGCGCCGCGCCGGCCCGGATCGGCAGCGTCACGGCCTCGGCCGGGTGCCCCTCGTAGAGGTGGTAGCGCCCCTGAAGCGCGAGGCACTCGACGCCCTCCAGCCGGCCGGCCACGAGCAGCCCCTTGTGGCCCTCCGCCGTCGCCGGCGCGAAGCCCGGGATCTCGGCGAACGGGATGCGCACCGCGTCCTCGAGCGCGTCCGCGAGCGAGCCGAGCCCGGAGCCGAGGACCAGCATCACGCGCGGCCGCACCGTCACCCGCTCGTGCAGGAAGGCCAGCGTCTCCGTCATGCTCATACCAGGATCCCCGCCACGGTCGCGGTCATGAACGAGGCGAGCGTGCCGCCGATCATCGCCCGCAGCCCGAGTCGGGACAGGTCGCTCCGGCGCGACGGCGCGATCCCGCCGATCCCGCCGATCTGGATCGCGATCGAGCTGAAGTTCGCGAAGCCGCAGAGCGCGTACGTCGCGATCACGACCGACCGCGGCGAGAGGTCGCCGCCGCCCGAGAGCAACGTCGAGAGCTGGAGGTAGGCGACGAACTCGTTCAGCACCGTCTTCACACCCAGCAGCGAACCGACCGCCGCCGCATCCTCCCACGGCACGCCCATGATCCATGCGAGCGGCGCGAGCAGCCAGCCGAGGATCGCTTCGAGCGTAAGGCGCTGCCCCTCGCCGAGCCACCCCCAGCCGCGGAGGAGATCGGTGACGTGGGTCGCGTCGCCGATCACGGAGAGGACCGCGTTCAACATCGCGATCAGCGCGATGAACGCCAGCAGCATGGCGCCCACGTTCAGCGCCAGCGTCAGCCCCTCGCCCGCACCACGCGCCGCGGCATCGATCACGTTGGCATCAGGGTTCTCGATGTCGACCTTCAACGTGCCGCGCGTGACCGGCTCCTCCGTCTCCGGGTGCATGACCTTGGCGATGACCAGCGCCGCCGGCGCCGACAGGACGCTCGCGGCCACGAGGTGCCCCGCAATGTCCGGGAAGTACGCGACGAGCATCCCGACGTACGCGGCCATCACCCCGCCGGCGACGGTCGCGAAGCCCGCGGTCATGACCGCCATCAGCTCGGACATCGTCATCGTCGCGACGAACGGCTTGATCAACAGCGGCGCCTCCGTCTGGCCGACGAAGATGTTCCCCGCGGTCGAGAGCGTCTCCGCGCCCGAGGTCCGCAGCGTCCGCATCATCACCCACGCCACCCCCTTCACGACCGCCTGCATCACGCCCAGGTAGTACAGGACCGTCATGAGCGACGAGAAGAAGATGATCGTGGGCAGCACGTTGAAGGCGAAGAACGCGCCCGTGTTCGCCACGAGCGCCGGCCCCGTCGCGGCGGCCCCGTCGGCGGAGACCACCGGCACGGTGTTCGAGACCAGGTTGCCGAAGAGGAAGCGCGCGCCGTCTACCGTGAAGCCGAGGAGCGCGACGAGCACGTCGTTGATCGCGTCGAACGCCGCGGCGCCGACGGCCGTCCTCAGGATCAGCAGCGCGAAGACGAACTGGAGGCCGGTCCCCCACACGACGACCCGCCAGGGGATCATCCGGCGGTCCGTACTGAGCAGCCACGCGATCCCGACCATGGCGACCAGCCCGAGCAGCGAGACCAGTCGCGCGTGCAACGGGGTGTCCACCGCCTCCCGCGCGCGCTGAACCGCCGCGCCGGCATCCTGCTGCGCCGGCTGCCGCGCCGTCGCATCGGCCGCGGGCGCCTGCGCAGGCGCGGCTCCCGACTCCGCCGCCGCCCCGGCAGCGGGACCCGCGACCGCGGAATCCGTCGCTCCCGTCGCCTGCGCGTGGACCGCGCGGGCCGCCGCGGGCGCTGCGGCCGCATCGACCGCCGCGGCGCCGCGGGCCTCGACCCCCGCGGCGCGCGCCGGCACCGCCTTCGTGGACCCCGCCCACGCCGCGCCCGCCGCGAACAGCAGCACGAACACGCTCACGGGGATCCCGTACCTCCGTCGGCTCCTGGACCTCTTCATCCGATCTCGTCCCTCTGCGGACTCGAACCTGCCCGGGCGCGCCCGTCCGCGCCCGGCTCACCACCACTCCTCGTCCTCGACCTGCCGGTGCCGCAGCTTCACGTGACGCTTCTTCGCCTCCACCAGCTTCGGCTTCTCGAAGAACTTGATCAGCGCCACCCCGGCGACGAATCCGCCGACGTGCGCCCAGAACGCGACGCCGCCACCCGCCGTCGGCAGCGACGCGCCGTACAGGAACTGGAGCACGAACCACTGACCGAGCACCAGCCATGCGGGAACCGGGATGATCCGGATGAAGATCAGGATCACGAACAGCGTCTGGATCCGGACCTTCGGGTAGAGGACCAGGTACCCGCCCATGATCCCGCTGACCGCGCCCGACGCGCCGATCGTCGGCACCGGCGAAGCCGGCGCGGTCCAGATGTGCGCGACGGCCGCCGCGATCCCCGCGATGAGGTAGAAGAGCAGGAACCTGACGTGGCCCATCGAGTCCTCGATGTTGTTCCCGAAGACCCAGAGAAACCACATGTTCCCGATCAGGTGCAGCCAGCCGCCGTGCAGGAACATGCTGGTCAGCACCGCGCTCCAGCGCAACCCGCCGAACCGGCACGCCTCGCCCGGCGCGAGCTCGACGCCCAGGTACCCGCCCGTCCGCCCCGTCAGCTCCGCGGGGATGATGCCATACCGACAGATCGAGCCGAAGAGCGCGTCATCCGACATGCCGGCCCCTTGCAGGTAGACCCACGCGATCACGTTCATCGCGATGAGCGCCACCGTGAAGTAGGGGATCAGCTCGGTCGGATTCTCGTCGCGCAGCGGAAACAAGGCATACCCTCGACAGGAGCGGGCCGGCCAGAATAGCGCGGCGCAACGCCCGGCCGCAACCCTGCGCACCGCGGCGCAAGGAGCGCGCCGCCGCCGCCCGGTCGTCCGCCCGGCCCGGCGCGCGGGCTCCGACCCCGGCGCCGGCGCGCACCCCCACCTGCGTCCGGGCGCCGACCGCGGCGACCGTGGCCCATGCCTGGGCGCGGGCGGAGACCGGGTGGTCGGGGCACCTCTCCCGCTCGTGTCCGGGGCCCACGCCCGGGCGCGGGCGGAGTCCCGGGGCGGGGGAACGACTGGCGCCGCGTCGGCATACCTCCTATCGTACGCCGGCTTCCGAGAGACACCGTGCAACGGGAGATCGAACGATGAATCGGATTCACCGGACCCCGGCCGCGCTTCTCGCCGCCGCGCTCCTCGCGGGGTGCGGCGCCGGCGGGCCGGCCGACGATGAGGCACCGATCGACATGCTGGCCGAAGGGATCACGCCCGAGGAGCTGGAGTCGCGGGTCGCTCAGTTCGCACCCGCGACGATCGACTTTGACGACACCGTCCTCGAGCCCTGGGAACGACAGGTTCTCACGAAACTCGTGGAGGCGTCGAACCTCATGCACGAGATCTTCCTGCTCCAGGTCTCGCCGGCGAATCCGGAACGGCGGGCGGCGCTGGAGTCGCAGCGCGGCGCCGGCCGGGATGCCGCGCTCGCGTACTTCGACATCATGGCCGGGCCGTGGGACCGGCTGAATCACGACGAGCCGTTCCTCGACGTCGGGTCCAAGCCCGAAGGCGCCGGCTACTACCCGGCCGACCTGACGCGCGAGGAGCTGGAGGCGTGGCTGGAGTCGCACCCCGAGGACCGGCAGCGCTTCACCGGCTACTTCTCGGTGATCCGGCGGGACAAGGGGAACCTGGTCGCGGTCCCCTACTCCGCCGAGTACCGCGACCGGCTCGAGCGAGCCGCCGCGCTGCTGCGCGAGGCCGCCGCACTCTCGCAGAACGCGTCGCTGACGCGCTACCTCGAGGCCCGCGCCGCGGCGTTCCTCTCGGACGACTACTTCGAGAGCGACATGGCGTGGATGGACCTCGACAGCCGCATCGAGCCGACAATCGGGCCGTACGAGGTCTACGAGGACCGGCTGATGGGGTACAAGGCCGCGTTCGAGAGCTTCATCACCGTCGCGGACGCGGAGGCGAGCGCGGAGCTGGCCCGGCTGAAGGGGCTGATGCGCGACCTCGAGCAGGCGCTGCCGATCGACGACCGCCACAAGAACCTGGACCGCGGCTTCGAGAGCCCGATCCGCGTGGTCGACGTGGTCTACACCGCGGGCGATACGCGCGCCGGCGTGCAGACCATCGCGTTCAACCTCCCGAACGATGAGCGGGTCCGCGAGGCGAAGGGCTCGAAGAAGGTCCTGCTGCGCAACGTCATGCGCGCAAAGTTCGAGCAGATCCTGACGCCGATCGCGGGCGCGGCGCTCGTGCCGGAGGTCCGCGAGGCGCTCGCGTTCCGGCCGTGGTTCATCAACGTGCTCATGCACGAGCTGGCGCACGGCCTCGGCCCCGGCAACATCACGCTGCCGTCCGGCGCGAAGACCACGGTCAACCAGGCGCTGCGCGAGCACTATTCGGCCATCGAAGAAGCCAAGGCGGACGTCACCGGGCTGCACAGCCTGACCGTCCTCGCCGAGCGTGGCCTCTACGACGACGACTTCGTCCGCCGCGCGTTCCTCGGCCACTTCGCGGACCTGTTCCGCTCGGTCCGCTTCGGCGCCAACGAAGCCCACGGCAAGGCGGCGCTGCTCCAGTTCAACTACTTCGTCGAGAAGGGCGCGGTGGAATACGACGAGGCGACGGGCCGCTTCTCCACCGACGTCGACCGCCTCGTCGCCGCGAACCGCGACCTCGCGCGCGAGATCCTCACGCTCCAGGCGGAGGGCTCGTACGAGAAGGCGGCCGCCCTGCTCGAGCACTACGGCACCACGCGCCCCGAGATGCAGACCGCGCTCGGGCGGCTGACGGACGTGCCGGTCGACATCCGGCCGGTGTACGCGGTGCTGGAGAAGATGCGAAGCTGGTGACGTTGCCGGGGGCGGCGCGACCGTACTCGCGCGGGCGCGCCGAACCCGCCTGAGCCACGCCACCGGGTACGGGCCATTGCAGGTGTGAACGTAGGCGTACGCGTCGGGTTTCCCGTCCGCGTACGCCTATGTTCACGCGGGCCCCTGCCCTCCGGCGCGGGGACGGGCCGGGCCCCGACCCGCCGCCCGCTTTCTCCGCTTCCGGCCGGTCCGCTCCGCCGCAGCGTTGCGGCAACGGCCTCGCGATCGCGCCCCGGCGCGGCTCGCGCGGCCGTGCGCCGCGCCACCCGTCCGAACCCGGCGTCCGCGACGCGCGGAGTCTACGCCGGGAACCCCGTCGCGCGCCTGACCTGCCACGCCTGCCACAGGTGCCGGCGCTCGTGGGCGAAGAGGAAGCGGACGGCGAACCCGAGCCGGTACCGCATCCACGGTACGACCGGCGATGGGACCTTGATGCGCCTCACGTCCAGGTCGCTCGACGCGGCGAGGCGCAGCTGGATCTCGTCCTGGAACTTGAAGAAGCGGGCCACGGATTCCGCCGGATCGCGTTCCGCGGTCGGCGCCAGCCTCTTCCTGACCCTGAATTTCACCTTCGGCGGCGGCTCCATCCCCCTCAGCATCCACCGTTCGACCGGCCCGGGTCGATACGGCCCGCGCCGCAGCCAGCCGCGAGCGCGCGCGTCCGCGAGCCTCGCGTCGATGGTCGGGATGGCGACTTCGGCCGTCCGGCTGAGGTGCTCCAGGCACTCCGCGATTGACCACCGGTCCGGCGCCGGCCGCCAGGCGAGCTGGTCGGGGCGCAACCCCGCGACGAGCGCCTTCGCGTCGCGCCGGATGGCTTCCAGCTGGTCCCACAGATCCCGGAGATCGGGGGCGAGCGCCCCCGATTCAGTCTGGACATCAACGGACATCGTCCACCTCACGGATCAGGTGAGAGCGATTCGCACGAATGTGCCGATCATTCCAACCGTTCCGCTCTTTCGGGTCGATCGTTCGCCCGTTCGACGCGGAACCGCACGAGGTACTGAACGTCGAGCTCATCGCGCACGACGGCCCAGACGTCGTCGCCCCTGAAGAACGGCGCGGGATGGGTCGAGAAGTCGTCCGGCGCTCGGACCCGGCCGAGGTAGCGGCCGTCCGGCTCGAAGACGTCGAAGACGACGGGCTCGCGCCAGCGCGCCGGCGGGATGCGGCTCCGGCCGTCGTCCGCGGGCGGCTCGACGTCCACCGCCACGGCGGGCGTGTGGAGCAGGACCCAGAGGCGGCCATCGGCGCCGACGAACACATCACGGAACGGCGGCTTCACGTCCGGGATCGCCGGCGCGTCCCACCGCCAGTCGGAGTTCGGGCCACGCATGATCGCGGTGAGCCGATCCTCCTCGCTCGCCTTCTCGTCCCCCCGTACGGGGACCGGCTCGTATTCGCGCGCGATCCGTCAATCCTTGCCTGCGCTCCTCGGGCGGCTTCTCCCGGTCGAGCGGCGCCCAGTTGACCACGTGCCCCGCGGTATCCACGAAGACCCGCTGCGAAGTGTACCAGTTGCCCTGCACGGGCCAGCTCCCGAGCGGCTCGCCGTCGGGCGCGAAGACCTGCATCCGGCCGTTCCCGGGGTCGCGCAGCGCGACCCGCCCGTCCGGCAGCACCGCGAGCCCGCCGTCGGAATTGCGGTACTCGCCCGGGCCGCCGCCTTCGCGGCCGAACGTCGCGATGTACGTTCCGTCGGGGCCGTACTTGCGGAGCACCGGCACCTGGCCGTCGTAGAGGTACACGCTGCCGTCCGGCCCCACCGCGAACCCCTCGATGTAGCCGAACATGTACACGTCCTCGCCCTCGAAGACGCCGATGCGGAGCGCTTCGACCAGCTCGGCCGGTCCGCCCCACACGCTGCCCGCGACGGTGCGGACGACGATCGTGTCGCCGATCGTGTCGGTGACCGCGCGCCAGCCGACGTCCGTGGCGCGGTTGCCGGCGGCGCAGGCGGCCGCGCCGAAACCGAGGAGCACCCGCGCGACAACGCGGATCCGCCGCACTTCACCCCCTCTACGCGTGGACCTCTTCCCGCTCCGCCTTCGCCGCCTCGATCACCTTCTGCGCCACGTGCGCCGGAACCTCCTCGTAGCCGTGGAGCTTGCGGGTGTGCGCCGCGCGGCCGTGCGTCAACGAGCGCAGCGAGGTGGCGTACTTGTACAGCTCGGCCTGGGGCACCAGCGCGCGGACCCGCGTCTTCTTGCCGTCGGGCTCCATGCCGAGGATCTTGCCGCGGCGCTGGTTCAGGTCGCCGATCACATCGCCCATGAACTCCTCGGGCGTGACGACCTCGACCTCCATGACCGGCTCGAGCAGGACCGGGTTCGCCTGGGCCGCGACCTTCTGGAACGCCATCGAGCCCGCGACCTGGAACGCGATGTCGCTCGAGTCGACGGTGTGATACGAGCCGTCGTAGCACTCGCACTCGAAGTCGACGAGCGGGTAGCCGGCCAACACGCCGCGCCGCGCCGCCTCCTGGACGCCCTTGTCGACCGACGGGATGAACTTCCCGGGGATCACGCCGCCGACGATCGAGTCGACGAAGCGGTACCCCTCCCCGCGCGGCAGCGGCTTGACCCGGATCCAGCAGTCGCCGTACTGGCCGCGCCCGCCGCTCTGCTTCTTGTACTTCCCCTGCCCTTCCGCGACCGACTTGATCGCCTCGCGGTACGGGATCCGCGGCTGCTCCGTCTCGACCGCGACGCCGAACTTCCGCCGCAGCCGCTCGAGCTGGACCTCCAGGTGCAGCTCGCCCAGGCCGCGCACGATCGTCTGCCGCAGCTCCGGGTCGTACGCGCTGTGGAACGTCGGGTCCTCCTCGTGGAGCTTGTGCAGCCCGTTGCCGATCTTGTCCTCGTCGCTCCGGCTCGCCGCGCGGATCGCGGTCGCGATGTCCGGCTCCGGGAACCGGATCGCCTGGAGCAGCAGCGGCCGGTCGGCGCCGCAGAGCGCGTCGTTCGTGTGCGTGTTCCGCAGCTTCGCGACGACGCCGATGTCGCCCGCGTGCAGCCGCGGCACCTCGTGCCGCTCCTTCCCCTGCGCCACGGCGAGGTGCGCCAGCTTCTCGCCGGTCTCCCGCGTCGCGTTCCAGACCTCCTGCCCGTTCTCGATCGAGCCGCTGAAGACCCGGAAGAACGACAGCTCGCCGACGTGCGGCTCCGTCGTCGTCTTGAAGACCAGCGCCGCGAGCGGGCCGTCGTCCTCGGCCCGCAGCTCGACGACCTGGTCGAGTCCCGGCCGCTGCCCCGCCTCCCGCGCCGCCTCCGCCGGGTTCGGCATCAGCTCGACCAGCTTGTTCAACAGCGCGCGCGTACCCCACGTCCGCTCCGCCGCGCCGCAGAACAGCGGGAACATCTCGCCGCGCAGCATCGCCGCCTTCATCGCCGCGATCGCCTGCTCACGACCGATCTCGCCGCCTTCGAGATAGCGCTCGAGCAATGCATCGTCCGTCGCCGCGATCGTCTCGAACAGCTCCGTCCGCCAACGCTCGAACTCCTCCTGCTTCTCCGCCGGGATCTCCGTCTCGTCGTACTCGCCGCTCGTCGTGCCCGCCTTGTAAATGTGCGCGCGCCCGCTGAACAGGTTGATGATCCCGCGGAAATCGTCCGCGGCGCCGATCGGGATCTCGACCGGCACGACCCGGTCCGTCAAGGTCGTCTTGATCTCCTGATAGACCTTCTCGAAATCGGCGTGCTCCTTGTCCATCATGGACACGAAAAAAAGTCTGGGAATTCCGCGCTCCTCGCAGTATTCCCAGACCTTCTCCGTTCCCACCTCCACTCCATGGGCGGCGCCGAGTACGATCACGGCGCCGTCCGCGACCCTCGTGGCGGCCAACGCCTCGCCCGTGAAGTCCAGGTAGCCCGGCGTGTCCAGCAGGTTCAGCTTCACCCCCATCCATTCGGCGAACGCAGGCGTCGCCTGCATCGATATCCCGTGCTCGACCTCCTCGTCCGTGTACATCGTGAGCGCCGTGCCTTCCTTCACGCTCCCGTGCCGCCGCGATGAGCCGGCGACGAAGGCGAGCGCATCCACGAGCGTGGTCTTTCCGGAGCCGCCATGACCCAGGACTACGACGTTGCGGATCTGATCCGTTCGGTATTCCTTAGCGGCCGACATGCGATGCCTCCCCGGGGAGTGGGACGATGGGATTCGTGGGGATGCGGAACGTAGAGCGAGAAGGCGAGAATTGTCAAGCCGCGAGGGATCGCGGTGAGGGAACGGCAGAGTTTGAGCGAGAGCTTGAGGGAACGCTCGAGTTCGAGTGGCAGGAGGAGCGCGGTCGGTCGGGTGGTGGGAGCCGGAGGTGGATCGGAGGAGCGCTCTGGGGGGGCGGAGCCCATGGGGTGGGCGGGGCGATCGGCGGGGTCCGCTTAGGCGGTGGCCGAGGGATTCGCGCGGGGCGCGTCGGCCGCCGGGCCGAAGCGGGGTCGGAGGATCGCCCGGCACCGCGGCCCCGCGCTTGCGGCCGCGCAGTGCGCACCCCGGCAGCCCGGCACCCCGACTCCGGGCGGCGGGCGGCTCCCGCACGGCGGACCCGCTGCGGCCTCGGCCCGACGGCTCGCCGGCGGCATTCAGCCGGCACACCCCCACCGGCCCGCCAGCCCGCCAGCCCCGCCAACCCCCGAGCCCGCGGTCCAGGCAGCCCCGCCACCGCCCCCTTCCCCGCCGGAAGCGGCCGGGCGGGAGGGGCGCTCCCCCGGAGCGGCCCTCCGCGGGGGTGAGCGCAGCCGGCGCCGGTCGGCCCGAAGCGGGGCCGGGGGAAGTGAAGGGCGGCGGCGGCATCGGCCCCGCTTCGCGAGGCCGCCCGAGCGTCGGCGGAGCGAACGCCTTCCCCGCGGCGAGGCCGCGGAGGGGGTGCGCCCCGGACGCCCGGACGCGCGCCGGCCCCTAATTCTGCCGGTACCGCTTGCTCACCTCGTCCAGGATGCGGCGCTCCTCCGCGGTGAGGCTGGACAGCCCCGACGAGCTGATCTTGTCGAGCACGCGATCGACCTCGTCGAGGAGCCGCTCTTCGTCCTTGCGCCGCGGCCGCGCGGACGGCTTCGTGCCCGCGGGGCCGCCGCCCGGGATGACCCTGAAGCGCCGTTTCGGGATCGCCTTCTTCAGCCGCGAGAGACGGATGCGCACCCTGTCGTCGAACTTCAGGTACAGGAACCCGGCGGCGAAGCCGCCCAGGTGCGCGAGGTGCGCGACGCCGTCCCGCGCGCCGGAGATCGCACTGAAGAGCGATATCGCGGCGAAGATCGCGACCAGCCACTTCGCCTTGACCGGGAAGATGCCCCAGATGTAGATCGGCGCGTCGGGCCAGTTCATGGCGAAGGCGAGCATGACACCGAAGACGGCGCCGGACGCGCCCACGACGGAGCCGTAGAGCCCGAATACGAACGACAGCGCCGCGCCGCCCAGCCCGCAGATCAGGTAATACTTGAGGAACTCGCGCGAGCCCCAGCGCGCCTCCAGCGGCGGCCCGAAGAAGAACAGGCCGAGCATGTTGAACAGGAGGTGCAGGAGCCCGCCGTGGACGAACATGTACGTCACGGCCGTCCACGGCCGCGTGAGGACGTGCGCCGGCGCGAACTCGAGCCACGGGAGGAGCGGCCGGTAGAGCCAGACGAGCAGGAACACCGCCACGTTGGCGATGATCAGCCGCTTCACCCAGGGCGTGAGCCCGAAGCCGAACGAAATGGAGTCGCGGTACGCCATGTTCCTTGCTACCCCCGGCGTCGCCGTTGGTTTTCCTCCAACGCCATGCGGCAGATGCGATCGCAGAGCTCGGGGAAGCTCATGCCGGCGGCGCGCGCTCCCCGGGGGAACAGGCTGTTCGCGGTCATCCCGGGAAGCGTGTTGGCCTCCAGGCACCAGAATCCGCCGGCCTCGTCCATCCGGAAGTCGATCCGGCTGTAGTTGCTGAGCTTCAGCGCAGCGTGCGCCCGTAGCGCCAGTTCCTGCACGGCATGGGCCCGTTCGTCCGGGATCTGCGCCGGGAAGATCTCGTCGGCCATCCCCGGCTGGTACTTGCACTCGTAGTCGAAGATCTCGTGGCGCGGGATGATCTCGCCGACCGGCAGCGCGTCCGCGCCGAGGATCGGCACCGTCAGCTCGCGCCCCGGGATGAACCGTTCGATCATCACCTCGTCGTCGTAGCGGAACGCCAGCTCGATGGCCGGCTCCAGCGCCTCGGCGCCACGGACGATCGTCAGCCCGACGCTCGACCCCTGCTTGCTCGGCTTGACGACGACCGGCCACCCGATGTACTCCGCGACCTCCCGTGCCGTGGCCGGCGCCATCAGCCACGGCGGCGTCGGCACGCCCGCATCCCGGAGCAGTCGCTTGGAGATGTCCTTGTCCATCGCGATCATGCTCGCGAGCGGGCCGCTCCCGGTGTACGGGATCCCCGCGAGATCCAGCATCGCCTGGAGGATCCCGCCCTCGCCCGCGCCGCCGTGCAGCGCGAGGAAATACAGGTCGGTGCCGTCCAGCTCCGGGGCACGCGTCAGCGACGCGAAGTCCCCCGTCCGAAGCAGGTCGAGCTCCTCCTCCTCCTCCGGCGGGACCGGCTTCACGCCCGCCGACAGCAGCCGCTCCTCCTCCGCGGCGCCGAGCACGCCCGTGGCCGTGTCCACGGCGACCACCTCGTGCCCCGCCTCGCGGAGCGCCGGCACGACCTGCGCTCCACTCGCAATGCTGACCTCGCGCTCGGCGCTCTCGCCCCCGAACAGTACCGCGATCTTCATGAAGTTCCTGGCCCGCCCCGTTGAAATGCCGCGCCCGTCCTACCCTGCCGCCGAACGACGAGGTTCCCGTCGCGCCCCTGCAACATTCAGGCGCACCCCCGTCCCTGGCCACACGACGCTTCCCGCCGCTCCCCCGTCACGCGCCGCCCCGGGCGAGCGCGAGCGCGGGCGCGCGCGATCGCGACTTCTACTCTGGTTTCTCCTTGAAACCTCGACTCGCCGTCCCGTTCCCGCGCCTCACCGCGTAAGGAACCGCACCATGTCGTACCGCGTCACGATCCCCACGACGTCGCTCCCGCGGCGGACCAGCACGGCGGGGTTCTCGCGCGTCAGCAGCCGCGCGAGCCCGTGCGCGTCGATGTGCTCGTCGACGACCGGGAACGGTGCGTCCATCAGCGCCTCGACCGGCCGGTCCATCAGCGCCGGCTCTTCGATCACGCGCGCCATGAGCGTGGACTCGCCGACGGAGCCGACGCAGTCGCCGTCCTGGAGGACCGGCAGCTGCGAGATGTTGTGGACGTTCATCGTCGAGAGCGCCTGGCGGACCGGCGTCGACGGCTGCACGCCGACGAGCGTCGGCGCCTGGCCGTCCTTGTGCCGCAGCAGCTCGCCGACGGCGACGGCGCGCTCGCCGTCGAGCAGCTGGTTCTCGCGCATCCACTCGTCGTTGTACACCTTGGACAGGTAGCGCTCGCCGGTGTCGGGGAGCACGCAGACGATGAGGGCATCGGGGTCGTCGACCTCGCGGGCGACCTGGACGGCGAGGTGGACGATCAACCCGGCGGAGCCGCCGACGAAGAGGCCTTCCTCGCGGGTCACGCGGCGCGCCATCTGGAACGCGTCGCGGTCGGAGATCGTCCGGATCTCGTCGATGAAGTCGAACCAGAGGGTGGTCGGGATCTTGTCGTTGCCGATCCCCTCGACCTTGTACGGGTGCCCCTCGCCCTTCTGCCCCGTGCGGTGGTACTCGGCGAAGATCGAGCCGTCCGGGTCGCCGCCGATCACGCGGACGTCGGGGTTCCGCTCCTTCAGGAACTTCCCCGTGCCGCTGATCGTGCCGCCGGTCCCGGCGGAGGCGACGAGGTGCGTGATGCGCCCCCGCGTCTGCTCCCAGAGCTCCGGCCCGGTCGTGCGATAGTGCGCCTCGGGGTTCGCCTGGTTGTAGAACTGGTTGGCCAGGATCGCGCCGGGCGTCTCCTCGGCGATCCGCTTGGCCATCATCACGTAGTTGTCCGGGTGGTCCGGCGGGACGGCGGTCGGCGTGACAATGACCTCGGCGCCGAACGCCTTGAGCAGCCGCACCTTCTCCTGGCTCATCTTGTCCGGGATCGTGAAGATGCAGCGGTAGCCCTTGACCGCCGCGGCAATGGCGAGGCCGATGCCGGTGTTGCCGCTGGTGCCTTCGACGACGACGCCGCCCGGGCCGAGGCGGCCCTCGCGCTCGGCGGCCTCGATGATCGCCGGGCCGATGCGGTCCTTGACCGAGCCGCCCGGGTTGAAGAACTCCGCCTTCGCGTAGACCGGCGTGCGGACGCCGCGCGTCACCCGGTTCAACCGGATCAGCGGCGTCCAGCCGATCGTCTCCAGGACGTCGTCGTAGGGCGCGACGTTGCGTCGCGCGCGCTGCTCTTCGTTCATGGGCTCCCCTCCTCCGTCGGACCGAGCTCGGCGCCGCCCGCGCGGGTGAACTTCACGGGCAGGCGCACCCAGAGTTCTACCCGCTCGTCGCCTTTTCGTCCCGGCCGGAAGCGGAGCGTTCGCGCACCGGCGACCGCGGCGCTGTCGAATGCGGTGTACCCGCTCGTGCGGTCGACGGCGACGCTGTCGACGACGCCGCTCGCGTCGACCCGGATCAGGAGCAGCGTCTCGCCCTCGACGCCGCGGTCCCAGAGGTCGACGGGGTACGTGACGGGCGAGCCCTGCGAGACGAGCTCCGGCCATTCGATCGGGGCCTCGGCGCCGCACCCCGCCGCGAGCGGGAGCAACGCGATCGACAGTCGTGCGATGCGCTTCATGGTCTTCCCTTTCCCCCGCGGGCCTCGGCCCGCAGCTCCGCCAGGAGGTTCAGCGCCTCAAGCGGGGTCATGCGTTCGACTTCCAGCTTCCGCAGCCGCTCGACGACGGGCGGCTCGACGGTGAAGAGCGAGAGCTGGTCGGGCGGCGGCTCCGAAGGCGGCCGGCGCGCGCCCGCGCGGCCGAGCCCCTCGCCGCGGCCCGTGTGCGCGCCCTCCAGCTCGCGCAGGATCTCTTTCGCCCGCTCGACGACGGCGTCGGGCAGCCCCGCGAGCCGGCCGACCTGGATCCCGTACGACCGGTCCGCGCCGCCCGGCTCGAGGCGCCGCAGGAACACGATGTCGTCGCCGACCTCGCGCACCGCGACGTTGTAGTTGACGAGCGAGGGGAGCAGATCCGCGAGCTGCGTCAGCTCGTGGTAGTGCGTCGCGAAGATCGTCTTCGCGCCGACCGCCTCGTGCAGGTGCTCGGTCACCGCCCAGGCGATGCTCACGCCGTCGTACGTGGCGGTGCCGCGGCCGATCTCGTCGAGCAGCACCAGCGACCGCCCGGTCGCGCCGTGCAGGATCGCGGCGGTCTCGTTCATCTCGACCATGAACGTCGACTGGCCGCGCACCAGGTTGTCCGACGCGCCGACGCGGGTGAAGATCCGGTCGCAGACCGGGAGCCGCGCGGCGTCGGCCGGGACGAACGAGCCGACCTGCGCCAGCAGCTGGATCAGCCCGACCTGGCGGAGCAGCGTGCTCTTCCCCGCCATGTTCGGCCCGGTCAGCACCATGATGCGCGCGCCCTCGTCCAGTGTGACGTCGTTCGGGATGAACTCCTCGCGCGGCATCATCGTCTCGACCACGGGGTGCCGGCCGCCGCGGATTTCGAGCGCGTACCCGGTGTGGACCTCGGGGCGCACGTAGCCCCGGCGCTCGGCCAGGTGCGCGAGCGCCGCGAGCACATCCAGCGTCGCGACGCGCTCCGCCGTCGCGTGCAGCCGCTCCAGCTCCCCGGCGATCTCCCGGCGCAGCTCGCCGAACAGCCGCGCCTCCAGCTCGGCGATCCGGTCCTCCGCGCCGAGGATCTTCGCCTCCCACTCCTTCAGCTCGGGCGTGAAGAAGCGCTCCGCGCCGGCGAGCGTCTGCTTGCGCTGGTAGTCGAGCGGCACCTTGTCCAGGTTCGGCCGCGTCACCTCGATGTAGTAGCCGAAGACGCGATTGAAGCCGACCTTCAGCGACGGGATCCCCGTGCGCTCCCGCTCCGTCGCCTGGAGCCGCGCGAGCGTCTCCTGCGCGCCGTCCCGCACCGCGCGCAGCTCGTCCAGCCCGGCGTCGTAACCTGCCCGGATCACGCCGCCCTCGCCCAGCGTCGCCGGCGCATCGTCGGCCACGGCCCGGTCGATCAGCGCCCGCACATCTTCCAGCGGGTCCAGCCCGGCCAGCTCGCGCAGCAGCGGCGCGTCGGCCGTCTCGACCGCCGCCGCGAGCGCCGGCAGCCGCGCGAGCGAATCGCCGAGCGCGCGCAGCTCCCGGGGCGTGATGCGCCCGGCGCCGACCTTCGCCGCCAGCCGCTCCAGGTCGCGGATCCCCTTCAGCTCGTCGCGCAGGCGACGGCGCACTCCGCTGTCCGCGACCAGCTCCGCCACCGCCTCCTGCCGCCGCCAGATCGGCTCCGGCACGACCAGCGGCCGCAGGATCCATCGCCGCAGCAGACGCCCGCCCATGGCCGTCAGCGTCTCGTCGACGACCTCGATCAGCGTGCCCGCACGCGTGCCGGCCCGGGCGGCGACATCGGCACGCAACGGCTCGACGAGCTCGAGGTTGCGCCGCGTCATCTCGTCCAGCGCCATCCCCGCGCCCGGCCGCTCGAGCTTCGGCGGCCGCAGGTGCTCGCTCGCCTGCGGCTGCACCTCGCCGAGGTACGCGATCAGCGCGCCGAGCGCCGCGATCAGCGGGGCGTCGCCGTCCTCGAAGCCGAAGCCGTCGAGCGTGTGCACGCGGAAGCGGCGGCGCAGCTCGTCGGCCGCGAGATCCGCGTCGAACAGCCAGTCCGGGCGGAACGTGGTGCTCACGCCGTCCGCGCCCGGGATCGTGCGCGCCTCCCAGCTCGCCGGGAGCAGCAGCTCCGCCGGCTCCAGCCGCGCCAGCTCCGCCTCGAGAGCGCCGGGGTCGATCGTCGCGGCCAGCAGCTCGCCCGTCGACACGTCCGCCGCCGCGAGCGCGAGCCGCCGCGCGCCGCCGCCGCCCTCCGTCAACGCGACCAGGAAGTTGTTCCGCCGTTCCGAGAGGAGCGCGTCGGACAGGACCGCGCCCGGCGTAATCGTCTCCGTCACCTCGCGCCGGACGATCCCCTTCGCCTCCGCGGGGTCCTCGACCTGCTCGCAGATCGCGACCCGCCGCCCCATACGGACGAGCCGCTGCACGTACTCGTCACGCGCTTTCGCCGGCACGCCCGCCAGCGGCACGTCCGCCGCGCCGCCGTTGTTGCGCGACGTCAACGTGAGGCCCAGCAGGCGCGACGCCTCCTCGGCATCTTCGTAGAAGAGCTCGTAGAAATCGCCGACGCGAAAGAAGATGAACGCATCGGCATGGCGCGACTTGGCCTCGCGCCACTGCTGCATCAACGGGGTGTCGTCCGACTTCGCCATCGGCGCCGGAAAGGTGGGGTCTGCCGCTTCCGCATGATCGCGGTAGGATACGCCCCGGCCCGCGGTCAGGCAACCGCTTCCCGGCGTGCATCTTGCCCCGACTCCCGCTGCGGGACGGCCGCCCGCCGCGGCCGCCCCGGATCCGAACCTCGCACGCGACGGAAACCATGCTCCGACGAGTCGCCACGGCCGCCGCCTTCGCCTCGACCGCCTACCTCGCGCTCAAACTCCTCGAACGCCGCCGCGCGATCGAGCTCCGCGGCCGGAGCGTCCTCATCACCGGCGGGTCCCGCGGGCTGGGGTTGCTCCTGGCCCGCGAGTTCGCCCGCCACGGTTGCCGGGTCGCGATCTGCGCGCGTAGCGAGCCCGAGCTCGAAGCCGCGCGACGCGACCTCGCCGGCCGCGGCGCCGAGGTCCTCGCCACCGTCTGCGACGTGACCGACCGCGTCCGCGTCGAGGACATGGTCGACTGGGTCACCGAACGGTTCGGACGCATCGATGTGCTCGTCAACAACGCGAGCATCATCCAGGTCGGCCCCATGGAGACGATGACGCACGACGACTACGCGGCCGCGATGGCGGTGAACTTCTGGGGGAGCGTGCACTGCACGCTCGCGGTGCTGCCGCAGATGCGCGCGCGGCGGGAGGGGCGGATCGTGAACATCACGTCGATCGGCGCGAAGGTCTCGATCCCGCACCTGCTCCCGTACTCGGCGGCGAAGTTCGCGATCCTCGGCTTCTCGGAGGGCGCGCACGCGGAGCTGGCCAAGGACGGCGTGGTCGTGACGACGGTCGTGCCGGGGCTCATGCGGACCGGCTCGCCGGTGAACGCGCTCTTCAAGGGGCGCGAAGCTCGGGAGTTCACCTGGTTCAGTCTCGGCGACGCGCTGCCGCTCACGGCGATGAGCGCGGAGCGCGCCGCGCGGCGCATCGTCGAGGCGACGCGCAGGGGCGAAGCGCAGGTGACGCTGTCGTGGCAGGCGCGCGCCCTGGGGCTCGTGCACGACCTGATGCCGGGCGCGACCGCGGAGCTGCTCGGCGTGATCGGGCGCGCACTCCCGCGCGCGGCGGGTGCGGACCGCGCCGCCGTCCGGGGGATGGAGCTCTCGACGCCGCTCTCCCCCTCGCCGCTCACGGCGCTGATGAACCGCGCGGCGCGGGAGTACAACCAGTTCAGCGGAGATGCGCGCCCCGCGCCGGACCATGCGCGCAAGGTCGGCCTGGGGCTGGAGCGCTGACCGGGCGCGAGGCGCCGCACCCGGCGGCCCGGCGCCGTCCCGCCCGATGACGAACGCTGCCGGCGCCTTACGGGGCGAGCGCCTCCGTGAGGAGCGGATAAGGGTCGATCGGCTCGCTCTCCCACCATCGCTCGGCGGACCGGATGCGCGCGAGACGGAGGTGCAGGTGGGCCGACCCTTCGACGTTCCCCGTCTCGCCGACGTAGCCGACCACCTCGCCGCGTCGGACCGGGCGCCCCTCGGCCAGCCCCTCCGCGTACGCATCGAGATGCGCGTACAGGAGGAGGTAACGGCCGGAGACCTCCATCAGGAACAGCGTCCGGCCGCCGCGCCGATCCCACTTCATCTCCCACACCCACCCGTCGACGGCGGCGAGTGCGGGCGTGCCGCGGGGCGCCAGGATGTCCACGCCCTCGTGCCGCCGCGCGCCGCGCGACTCGCCGAAGTTGTCGCGGATCGCCGCGAGCCGCAGGCCGAGCACCGGCGGATCGAGCTGCGGCGGCGCCAGATCCGCGGCGGCGTGCGGCCGCCGCTTCTCGGCCACCGCCCGCGGCGCCGCGACATCGGCGGGCGGCGCCGGCCCGACCGGCGCAGCGGCGACGTCTCCGGCGCCCGTGCCTCCCGCACCTCGCGCCTCCGCGTACCCACGATCGACCCGGCCGGCGACCACCGTCGCGACCGCCCAGGCCGTGCACAGGACGAGCGCCCCACAAACGTACGGCGCCCGGGCTCCGAACCGCGTCGTTGGTGCGTCCATGAATCCCTGCCCGGTCGCAACAAGCGTTCCCTCGCACGGTCGCCGGCGCCCGGCCAGGCGAGCGGCCCCGGGTGGGCGCGGTGGCGCGGCCCGGAACCCGACCAGGCGCGCGGCCCCGGACGGGCGCGATGGCGGGGCCCGGCACGGGGCGCGGACGGGAGGCGGGTTTGCGCGAGCTGAGGCGACGTCTCGAACGGCTGCGGCGCGACCCCGCGCGGCGGCGGCGACTCAGCGCGCGCATCGACCGCGTCTTCGACCTGCCGCTGTCCATCGCGGCGATCCTCCTGCTCATGCTGACAATGGTCGAGCTGACGGGCGAGGTGGATCCGCGGTGGGCGCCGGTGCTGGAGCTCGTCCTCTACCTCCTGTGGGCCCTCTTCGTCGTCGAGTTCCTCGCGAAGCTGCTCCTGGCCAGCGACCGGACCCGCCACCTGCGCACGCACTGGCTGGACGCGCTCGTCGTGGCGCTGCCGGTGCTCCGCATCTTCCGGGCGCTGGCGGTACTGCGGCTGGGGCGCGGCTTCTCGCTGCTCCGGCTGCTGATCTTCGGCGGCCGCAGCTCGAGCGCGACGATCCAGCTCCTGCGGCGCCGCCACATCGGGCAGCTCCTCGTGACGACGCTGCTGGTGACGCTGGTCGGCGCCACGACGGCGTTCCTGGTCGAGAGCGGCGCGCCCCACGCGACGATCCGGACCTTCGGCGACGCCCTCTGGTGGACCGCCGGCACGATCACCACCGTCGCGACGGAACTCTACCCGGTCACTCCCGGCGGCCGCGTCCTCGGCGTCACGCTCATGGTCTACGCGATGGTCGTGTTCACCTACCTCGCGGCGGCGCTCGCGTCGGCGTTCGTCGGGGCGGATGCCCGGCGGTCTTCGGAGGCGATGAGCGATGCGGCGCGGGAACGCGACAGCGCGCCGGACCGCTCCGCACGCGCGCCCGACCCCGGCTCGACGCGCTGATGCGGGCACGGCGCCTCCGCCCGGGGTCCCCGGCTCCGCCGGCCGTGCGACCCGTGTCCGTGTGGTGCGCATGTTGCAATCCGCCTCGCCTCACGCCCCGCCGCGCGCGTGCGGCCGGCCACGAGCCGGGACGCGCCGCGCCGGCGGGTGGAAACGTGCCACACAGGGAGGGGAGGTTCCCCATGCGTATGTCGACACGGTCGGCGATCTTCGGCGCGGTGCTGGCCGGCGCGGCGCTGCTCCCGGCGGACGGCCTCGCGCAGCGCGGGCGGCGCTCGGACGATGCGGACTACCCGGACGCGCGCTACACCGTGGAAATCTTCGGCGGCCTGGCCGATTACGGCCGGTTCCTGGAACAGTTCGCGGGAGACTTCGGTCTCTCGGAGCAGCGGGAGGTGACCGCCAGCACGGCGCTCGCCCTCGGCGCTTCGGTCGGCATGTTCCCGTGGGAGAAGACCGGCGTACGCCTCGCCTTCACCTGGTCGCCGACGGACCTCGAGTTCCAGGACGACTCCGGCCTCGACATCGACGCACTCGACGAAGACGACATCGCCGACCTGACCGCGAGCGTGCTCAGCCTCGACGTCATCCGGTTCCTCCTCGATCCCTCGGAACGCTTCACGCCGTACGCGTCCGGCGGGATCACCGCCACCTGGTGGAGCCTGGACGACGAGAACGGCGAGATCCTCTCGGAGGATGACACCCAGTTCCGATGGGGCGGCTACGGCGCCATCGGGCTCCAGTACCGGGCCACCCGAAAGTTCGGCGTGCGCCTGGAGGTCGCGACGATGGGGCTCGGCAACCCGTTCGACGGCAAAGACTCGTATCGCACCGCGACCGGCATCACCTTCGACGAGCCGAGCACCGTCCGGCTGACGCGCATCGCGCTCGCGCTGACGTACTCGTTCCTCAGGGATTGATCGCACCCGTTCCCCGCCGCCCGGCGCCGCTGCTGGACTTTGCGCCGGGACGTCCCATATTATCCCGGCGCCCGGCTCGCCGACGTTCGGCTCGCCGGGCACCGCGCATGGACGGCGGGGTATTCATAGAGCCGTGAAGACGCGGCACTCAACGGGAAGACACTCGTGGAACGGGCCAATCTTTTCGATAGCTACAACGCCGGGTACGCGCAGGAGCAGTACGACCGCTACCTGCAGAACCCGGCTTTCGTGGATGAGGCGTGGCGCAACTTCTTCGCCGCCGGCGGCGCGGCGGAGACCGGGCTGATCACGGTCGAAGGCGCCGTGGCCGCACCGGCGGTCACGCCCGCGCAGCTCCGGACGGCGGTCGCGGCGGCCGAACTGGTCGACGCGTACCGACTGCACGGCCACCTGGCCGCTCACCTCGATCCCCTCGGCAGCCCGCCGGTCGGACACCCGATGCTGGCCCTCGAGTACCACGGGATCACCCCGCAGGACCTCGAGGCGCTGCCGGCGTCGCTGCTCGGGATCGAAGGCGCCGGCGCGACCATGGCCGACGCGATTGCCCGGCTCCGCGAGGTCTACACCGGCACGATCGGCTACGAGTTCGAGCACCTGGAGCAGCCCGACCGGCGGGAATGGCTGCGCCGCGCGATCGAATCCGGCGAGTATCGGCGCCCCCTCTCCGCCGACGCGAAGAAGCGACTGCTCGGCCGGCTCAGCGAGGTCGAGGCGCTCGAACAGTTCCTGCACCGCGCCTACCTCGGACAGAAGCGGTTCTCGATCGAGGGCACCGACATGATGGTGCCGATGCTCGACCAGGCCATCGAGCGCGCGGCCGCGGCCGGCGCCCGCGAAGTCGTCATCGGCATGGCCCACCGCGGCCGGCTCAACGTGCTCACCCACGTGGTCGGCCGGCCGTACCAGACGATCATCGCCGAGTTCGAGGGCGCGCACGCCGGCTTCGGCACGACCGGCGACGTCAAGTACCACCTCGGCGCCGAGGGCACCTACGCGACGCTCTCCGGCGAGCCGCTCAACGTGGTGCTCGTCCCGAACCCGAGCCACCTCGAGTTCGTCGACCCCGTCGTCGAAGGGATGGCCCGCGCACGGCAGACCGACCGCTCCGGCCGCGACGCGCACCGCGATCCGAACGCCGTGCTCCCGATCCTGATCCACGGCGACGCCGCGTTCGCCGGCCAGGGCGTGGTCCCCGAGACGCTGAACCTCGCCCGGCTGAACGGCTACCGCACCGGCGGCACGCTCCACATCATCGCGAACAACCAGATCGGCTTCACGACCACGCCGCGCGAAGGGCGTTCGACGCGCTACGCCAGCGACCTCGCCCGGGGCTTCGACATCCCGATCTTCCACGTCAACGCGGACGATCCCGAGGCCTGCCTGAGCGTCGTCCGGCTCGCCCTCGCCTACCGCGAAGCGTTCGGCGAAGACGTCCTGATCGACCTGGTCGGCTACCGCCGCTACGGCCACAACGAAGGCGACGAGCCGTCGTACACGCAGCCGGTTATGTACGACCAGATCGGCGAGCACCCGTCGGTGCGGAAGCTCTGGGCGTCGACGCTCGTCGACGCCGGCGTCGTCGCCCGGGAGGAGGCCGACGCGCTCTACGACGAGGCCTACCAGCGGCTGATCGAGGCGCAGAAGGAAGTCAAGGAGCGGTCGAAGAACGGCGCGGGCAAGGAGAGCGCGGCGTCCGTCGCGCGGGCCGCGGAGCCGGACGCCGTCGAGACGGCCGTCGCCGCCGAACGGCTCGCGGCGTTCGACCGCCAGCTCCACGCCTGGCCGGACGGGTTCCACGTCAACCCGAAGCTCGCGCGCCAGCTCGAGCGGCGCAGCAAGGCGTTCGCCGAGGGCGGGCCGTTCGACTGGGCCCACGCCGAAGCGCTCGCCTTCGCCTCGCTCCTCGCCGATGGCACGCCGATCCGGCTCACCGGCCAGGACGCGCAGCGCGGCACCTTCAGCCAGCGCCACCTCGTCCTGCACGACGTCGAGACCGGCGAGACGTACACACCGGTCGGCAACATCGCGGAGGCGCGGGCGTCGTTCGAGGTGTACAACAGCCCGCTCTCCGAGCTCGCGGCGATGGGCTTCGAGTACGGCTTCAGCGTCGCGGCGCCGGAATCGCTCGTGCTCTGGGAAGGGCAGTTCGGCGACTTCGTCAACGGCGCGCAGGTCATCATCGACCAGTTCGTCTCCGCCGGCCAGGCGAAGTGGGGGCAGACCTGCGGTCTCGTCCTGCTCCTCCCCCACGGCTACGAGGGCCAGGGACCGGAGCACTCCAGCGCACGCATGGAGCGATTCCTCCAGCTCGCCGCCGAGGGCAACCTGCGCGTGGCGGATTGCAGCACGCCGGCTCAGTACTTCCACCTCCTCCGGCTGCAGGCCGCGACCCGGGAACGGCGGCCGCTCGTCATCTTCACGCCGAAGAGCCTGCTGCGGCACCCGCGCGCCACGTCCCGACTCGACGACCTGACCGGCGGCGCGTTCCGGCCGGTCCTCGACGACGACGACGCCGCCGACCGCCGCGACGAGGTGACGCGCGTCGTCCTCTGCACCGGCAAGGTGTTCTACGACCTGACCACGGCCGAGGCGCGCGATGCCGCCCGGAACGTCGCCATCATCCGCGTCGAGCAGCTCTACCCGTTCCCCGAAGAGGAGATCGCAGCGACGCTCGACCGGTTCCCGAACCGCAAGGAGATCGTCTGGGTCCAGGAGGAGCCTGAGAACATGGGCGCCTGGCGCTTCATGGAGCCGCGTCTCCGGACGCTGGCCGGCAAGACGCCGGTCCGCTACGTCGGCCGCCCCGAACGCGCGGCGCCCGCGGAGGGCTACCTGATCCGTCACGAGGCCCAGCAGTCCCGCATCGTGAACGAGGCGCTCACCGGCGCACCCGCGCGCTCCAAGCCGCGCGCCGGATCCACCCGGCGCCGCACCTGAGCCCGGCCCCCTCCGGCGACGCCACGGACTTCGGTACGACTGTTGCTTCCCTCGCCTCTGCGGGCGCCCTCGCGCCCGCAGAGGCGATCACGCATCGAGAGGGAGCGCTACCACCGTGCCGTCGATGTTCTTCTACCTCCTCGGATTCGTCGTCATCATCGCCGGGCTCGCAATGGCGGCGTCCATGCTCGGCGTATCCCAGTCGTGGATCGTCATCGGCATCGTCATCCTGGTCGGGATCATGCTCCTCTCCATCGCCTCCCGGTTCAACCACCGCCACTGAGCCCGCGCGCCTCGCGAGCACGCGCTCGCCCGCGCCCCTCCACGTCACGCGCCGTCTCCACGGCGCGCGCCCCCTCCACGTCACGCACACCCGACGCCCCAGCGAACCGCGCGCGACCGCCCCGCGCGGGTGCACTTCTTGCAGCCCCGCCGGCCTTCGAACCCTCACAGGAGAACTGCCATGGCCACGCCACGCGAGAAGCCCCAGGCCGCTGCGTCCGTCGTCGCTTCCTGTTCCGCCACCAACTGCACCTACAACGAGAACCGCGAGTGTCACGCCGGCGAGATCGACGTCCGGCTCGAGACGCAGGGCGCCATCTGCGCCACGTACGAGCCCGAAGCCCCCCCCGCCCGCCCCTGAGTCACCCCCCTCCTCGCCCCCTGCGCGCCGCCCCGGTCCGCATCCCGGTTCGCGACCGATGCTCCCGCCCTCGGGCCGCGCCCTCCGCGGCCCGAGGGCATACGCTCGCCCAACTCCGCACCACCACGCCCCGCATCTTCCGCCGCTGCCGCGTCGTCCCGCGATTGACCCGCGGCGCGGATCGGGTTATCGTTGTTGAGACCCATTCTCAACACGGACTCGCGATGACGCGTGGAATCGGGATCGGCAACGGGGTGATGCCCGGGCGGCACGACGGGGTGCGTGCGCCCGTGGAGGCGGGTGCGTCGTGCCCCTGCGACGGGGGCGTCCTTCGTCGGGAGGTCGCCGCGCTCGTCCTGCGCGCGGTCATGCGCGCGCGGTCGGGTGCGCCGGGAGCGGCGTTCGTGCGGCGTCGGGCGGAGGGCGAGGTCGTGCATCTCGTGGAATCGCGGGAGCGGCGGCTGCTGGGGAAGCTGCTGGCGGTGCCGCCGGGGGAGGCGGGGGTGACCGTCGGGCTGCTGGCCGCGTACGCAGCGGAGCTCGAGCGCGGGGGTCGGCACCGGGAGGCGGACGTCGTGCTGCGGCTGGCGTTGCGGCTGAGGCCGGCGTCGGCGGAGCTGGTCCTGCGCTCGGCGCGCATCGCGCGGCTCCGGGGCCGGCGGGATCGGGCGCTGCGGCTGTACGCCGGGGTGCGACGGCTGGAAGGCGGCCGGGGCCGGTTGTCGCGGCTGGCGGCGGTGGGCGCGGCGCTGCTGGTGGCGGAGCCCGAGGCCGCGCTGTCGCGGGTGATTCGCGAGGCCGTCCGCGCCGGCGACGGCGAAGCGGCGGCGGTGGGGCTGGAGGAGCGGGCGGCG
Source organism: Longimicrobiales bacterium (assembly GCA_036381255.1). GTDB lineage: Bacteria > Gemmatimonadota > Gemmatimonadetes > Longimicrobiales > RSA9 > CALBZE01. The sequence goes on from DASVDG010000033.1 coordinate 44,943, forward strand.
TTGCGCCGTGCCGCCGGCGACGACGCCGGCGCCGCCCGGGACCTGAGCGTGGCGGCGTTCCTTTCGGGGCGCGCGCGGTCGACGCCGAGCGGATGACCCGGGCGTCGGGACCGGGCTCGCCACTCCCGCCGTAGCGCCCGCCGTCGGCGCCGTGTTTCGGCCCGGATCGCGGGTTGCGCCGTCCCCCGATCAGGAACACTTTGACTCCACGGGGGCTAGATGTCGTGTGGCATGGATTCGAGGAGGCCCATGGAGTCGCTCATCATCGTCACCCACCCGGAGCCGGTGGCCCTCGAGGCCAGACCGATCGAGCACGAGGCGGTGCCCGCGGGGAGCGTCGGCGTAGGCTACTATTTCCACGGCGCCCTCATCGCCCGCAGCGTCGTCACGCCGGAATCGATAGAGGCGATTCATTCCATCCTGAGCTCGCCCGTCCAGGTCGCGCTCGCCGCGACCGTCGACGACGACGGCAACATCGACGGCCGTGTCTGCCTCGTGCTCCCCGTGGACGCGGCGGACGCGGACGCGGACGCGGAGGACGAGCCCTGGAAGGCGAGCGTTCCCGCACCGCCGCCCGAGATCGAGCAGAGCTACGGCGACGATGCGGACGCCACGCCGCCCCGCGTCGCACTCCTCCCCATCGGGAACGTGGTCCGCAGCGCGCGCGACCGGAACCACCCGGACGACCCGGCCGGCGACGCCCGCGAGATGCTCGGCAACCTGCTGAACGGTCGCGCGCAGGACGCAGTCGCCAAGGCCATCGACGACCTGCTGCGAAGCATCTGAGGGACGGCGCTCCTGCCGTCCCCCACATCCCTCACACCGCCTCGAGCGCCTGCGCCAGGTCCGCGATGATGTCGTCGGGGTGTTCGATGCCGACGGAGATGCGGATCATCGCGGGCGTGATCCCCATCCGCGCCTGGGATTCCCTGGGCACGTCGGAGTGCGTCATGGTGGCCGGGTGTTCGGCGAGGCTTTCGGTGCCGCCGAGGCTGACGGCGAGCTTGACGAGCTGGAGCGCATTGAGCATGCGGAACGCCTCCGCCTCGCCGCCTTCGACCTCGAACGAGAACGTCGAGCCGGGCGCCTCGCACTGGCGGTCGTAGATCGCGCGCTGCGGGTCGTCGGCGCCGAGGAAGCCGAGGTACTGGACCGAGGCGACCTTCGGGTGGTCGGCCAGGAACTCGGCGACGTAGCGGGCGTTCTTCATCTGCGAGGTCATGCGCAGCTTGAGTGTCTAAAGCGAACGCAGCAGACTTCCTCTACCCACCCACTATGGACAAGGCGTACTCCCTGTTTGAATAGCAAGCGGTGCGCTCAACCGCAGCTACCTCGGGCCTGGAACCGGACGAGTGGGTTAGGACCAATGAGCCGTAGGACCCGCTGACTCCGCGGTGAGATGTACCTCCTCGACGTACTTGGCACCGGGCGGCAGGAGATAGACCAACTTTGAGGCTCGATCGTACTCGATTTGCTTTGTTGAGTGCAAACCAGCGAGAATCTGCTCACGAAATCGCCATGAATGCCTGTACTCCACCCAGTCTTGAAGGACAGCTACGGAGACCGGCCCCGGTGAAGCGTATAACAAGATCAGGACCTTGTCCCGCGTATCGAGGTTGGGATCGAGAACCCGCTTAACACCGTTGCCCTCCCAGATGAGCGGAACGTCCCGCTCAATCAAGGCATCGACAATTCGGGTCGCCTCATCGGTGGTTACGTCGTGGAAAATCCGAACGAGGTCTGCCACCATCCAGCGAGAGGCAGCGACAGCCAGTTCGGCATCCATTCTACTTGGATCGACATCCCCGCCCACATGCCCGACGTTACGGTTGTTTCGCATTTCATAGATCCCAAGAAGCACACGGGGGATCTGGATACGCAGGGCGCGCTCTGCGGATGCCTCCGGTGTCTGCTCAAGGTCGCGACAGGCACGCACAATGTTCTTGGGTTTCTTGGGGCGGGCGGGGAATGAGCCGTCGATCTTGCCCTTGATAATTGTGTAGACGACCTCGCATAACTTGCCCGCGTTAAGCTCCGCCGCTTCCCAGTGACCCTGCCGATAGTTTCGTAGAACTGCGTTGAAGCATTCAAGCAATTCATCACGAAGCGTCTCAGGCACTGCAGCCAATGCTTCCTCAGGACGGATACCGAGTCGGCTTGTCATGTGTGACCGGCGGCAGTAAGAGGTTGCGGTTAGCCCTCAGCGAGTTCGCGAAGGGTCTTCACAGCCACATCCACCCCCTTCTTGGTCGCGACGTATTGGCGGGAGTTACCATCCTTGATTTCACGGAGAAGGTCGTCGCGCCGGAAGTTCGCGGTAAAATTCGCAGAGTCGTAGCACCCCCGGCTCTTACACAACTGCCGCAGTTCCTCTACGCCAACATGCATCTCACCAAATGCCTTTTCCTTTACGAAGGCGTAGATGGCCGCGTAGGTGTTCTGCAACCTTCGAATTGAGTCGCCATCGACCCGACCAAGAATTACAATCTTACCATCGGCTTCGATGTGCACGACCCGACGAAGCAGATCCGCATCGACGCCGATTGACTTTGCAACGGCGCTAACCGGCGTAACCTCCGAAGGTGACGGCAGTGACGCGGACTGGCCTTTCCGCTCTACGGGCACGTGTTCCGCCCCATCCCCTCCAGCAGCACCCGTAGCGGCCAACCGGCTTAGTGCCAACTGTAGAATATGTGGCCGGTACTCCGCATCCCACTGCTCCGCGAACTGGACCGCCGCAGCCACGAGCGGCTCAAGCTGATCGAGAACTACCTGGTATTCTTGCCTTACGTTGATGGTCGACTGCATGAGCGTGCTCATCAGTTCAGTCCTCCAAGTAGTTGGCAACATCCTCAAGCGCGAAATCCGGCACCATGTACCCCCGCTGTCCGCGCGAAATCACACGGGCATCTGCAAGTTTCTTCAGAATGGGCCTAAGGGTGCCTCCCTTAATCCCGGTTGTGGCCTCAAGCTCTCGCGGCATCATGGGTTCGGCCACGCTCGCCCCCATTAGGATCAATGCCTTTTGAGCCAACAGGGCTGCGATCACTACCCCTTGGTTGCCAAGGCGCTCGCGCACCCCGAAGCGGAACGAGAACGTCCCTTTACCAGGGTCGATCACGACCTTGTCTTCGAGAAGAGAGGCTAGCAGTTCTCGATTGACTTCCGCCGTGTCAACAACCAGCCGGTTCAACGGATCACTCGGAGCAGCCATGTTCTCCTCCATCGAAGAACGGGTAAACCCATCGTCAGCTACGCCCCACAATACATCACCCGCACCCCGCTGTCAATGCCCATGCCCACCCATTACGTCCCGTTCTACCGCCTCCAACCATCCGCCCGTCCCCCCCTCACACGCAAGCACCCCTCGCACACTACCCTTGTTTAACACCGTTTCTAGCAACACCGACTCGCGATCCACGAAGACACCAACACACGCCCGCCAGTAATTTCCAAGACAGAAACACATGCACCCCAAATGCCCATACGCCTATCTCATTGGCCTACAAACCATTTCAACCCGTCGCAATGCGTCCCTGCATGCATTAGTGTCATACTTTGAGCTTACTGGCAGATTGGCGTGGCACGCCACGGCCCACAAGTGGCGGCGTCGGCAGATCTGGTTTTCCAGCAGGATCACCCAAAATGAAAGCTACGCGTGTGGGGCTGCACATGTTGCCGCGCGTACTTTCACAGACGGGTGCACGGCGGCGCCGGCGCGGCGAGCACCGACCCAACGAATGCATCCAAAATGGAGGCTGAATCAGAAAGGCAGATTGATGGCTACAGGTCGGAGCTCAACTCGTGCTCGAAACGAGCTACAAATTCACCCAAGGACCAGCCGCACGCATGACAGATCCGTCGTAGCTCAACAATATCGAGGCGGCGCTCCCCTGTTTCATACCGACTCACGAAAGGTTGTGGCTTTCCCAAGCGTGCCGCCAATTCGGCCTGTGTGAGGCCAGCATCATCGCGCATTCTACGCAACACCCGGAGCAGAGCGCGGCGCTCGGAAACATCCAATGGAGATGGCATGGCGCAACCAGCAGAGTGATCGTCTGATCCACCCTACTAGTTGCAGGCCGATATACCAAAACTGTATATTTGGAGGCGTTCGGCACCTACGCTGCCTCACCCAGAGTCCCTCGCGGAACCAGCCGCTGTCATGCGCAAGGACCACAGGATCATCATCCGTCGAATGAAAAACCCATTCGCAGGGCGGGGATGGCTAAATCGATTCTCGGTGTACACCCCTCGAAGACGGGAGGAGCAACACCGAATCGGGGCCTTGTACGCCGCACTTGGCGCCTCGCCAGATCGAAAGGATCATCTACTGGGAGAGCTTCCGGACGGACGGTTTGCCGTCGTAACGCTGGAGAACGAGGGGTTCCTGTTCGCCGTCGAAAGCTACCGCGCGAGGCAGCCCCGGCGCATTACCTACCGGGTAGGAAATCCGCCACAGAAGCTTCCTGAAGAGGCTGGAAGTCGGCTCCTTTTGAGGCACCTAGCCGGAGTGAGTTGGGAGCGCCTCCTCGGCTCGGAGGGTGCGCAGGGTACGGCGGAGGTTTCCGCTGAACAACAGGAGAAGGTTCGAGCGGAACTCCTCCGCCGTATTGCACGAGCCAGATCGACCACGCGAAAGCGCGCTTAGATAGCGTCCAGAGCCTGCTCCAGATCCGCGATGATGTCGTCCGGGTGTTCGAGCCCGATGGAGAGGCGAATCATCCCCGGAGTAATGCCCATCCGCACCTGCGAATCCTTCGGCACATCGGAGTGCGTCATAGTGGCCGGATGTTCGGCCAGGGACTCGGTGCCACCCAAACTGACCGCCAGTTTGATCAGCTTCAAGGCGTTCAGGAAGCGGAACGCCTCGGCCTCGCCCCCTCGTATCTCGAAGGAGAAGGTGGCTCCCGCCGCGCTACACTGGCGCTTGAAGATGTCGTACTGGGGGTGGGATTCATCGAGAAATCCCAAGTAGTGAACGCGCTCAACCTTTGGATGGCTAAGTATATACTGGGCAACGGCGTGCGCTGATTGAACTTGTTGCCGAAAACGCACAGAGAGTGTTTCGAGCGAGCGCATGAGCAGCCAGCCGGTCCAGGGGTCGGCCATGGTGCCGAGGATGGTGCGCATCCCGCGCACGGCGGACATCAGCGACTCGGGGCCGAGGCAGGCGCCGGCGATCAGATCGCTGTGCCCGGCGATGTACTTGGTCAGCGAGTAGAGGACGAGGTCGGCGCCGTGGCGGAGCGGCTGCTGCCACAGTGGGCCGAGGAACGTGTTGTCGACGGCGACGATCGGCCGGCGGCCGTCCGCCTCGAGTGCCTTCGCCGCGTCGGCGCACCGTCGGATGTCGACGAGCGCGTTCGTCGGGTTGGCCGGCGTCTCGACGTAGATCACGCCGATGCGTCCCTGGCCGCGGGCCTCGTCGAGCGCCCGTTCGAGCGCGCCCTCCTCGTTCGCCAGGAAGCCGACCCGCTTCACGCCGAACTGCGGCAGGATGTTGTGCACGAGGAACTCGGTGCCGCCGTAGATCGGCTCGCTGTGGACGATCACGTCGCCGGGGCGGAGGAACGTCAGCAGCGTGGTCGAGATCGCGGCCATCCCGCTCGAGAAGGTCAGGCTCGATTCCGCGCCGTCCCACAAGGAGAGCCGGTCCTCGAGGATCTCGAGGTCGGGATTGTTGATGCGCGAGTAGATGAGTCCCGGCTCTTCGGCGGGCCCCTTCTCCCGCAGGCCGTAGGCGAGCTCGAAGAACGCCTTGCCCGCCTCGGCACTTTCGAAGACGAACGTCGAGGTCTGGAAGATCGGGCTCTTGAGCGCGCCCTCCGAGAGCCGCGGGTCGTAGCCGTACGTCATCATCAGGCTCTCGGGGTGGAGCCGGCGCCCGCCGATCTCCAGTTTGCCTGCCGGTTTCTTCATGGTGCCTCCGTTGCCGGGCGCCGGCCGGACCACCGCGGCCGCGCCCGGCAGTTCGAGTCGCTCAGTTGCCGGAGAGGTACTCGGCCGGGATCGGCTGGCCGGGGCGCTCGCTGTCCCAGAAGATCGTCACCACCCACCACCGATCGCCGTCGTGCATGAGCTGGATGCTGTTGATCCCGCGGGCGAACGGCTCCGCATCGTCCTCCTTCCAGTAGGACGCGTAGGTGCTGAACACGTGCGCGATGTGGCCGAACCGCTCGACCTTGCGGGAGATCTCGCGCTCGAAGAAGCCCCGCTCCAGCATGATCGGGCCGGATCGGGCGATGTACCGCTCGACGCTGGCCATGCGCGTGCGTGCCGGCCCTCCGTCGCGCGGCACGGCGACCGGGATCAGGCGGGCGCCGGGCACGAAGAGCGAGCGGAAGCGGTCCCAGTCGCGCGCCTGGCCGGCCGGCCCGGAGATGACGTCGTAGAGCGCGGCGATGATGGCATCGATCGACGCGACGTCCGCCGGGTCGGCGGGCGGCGGCGCATCGGCCGGCTGCTGGGCCGCGGCCGGCCGACCGGCGGCGCCGAGGGCGACGGCGAAGATCAACGCCCGGACGGCGGCCGCCGCGGTGCGTGGCCGGGCGGGACGCCGAGCGGCGGTGGTTGCGTACGAAGTCATGATCTCTCCTTTTGCGGTGTGGACGCGCTCGGTGCGCGCGGGTAAGATCGGGACTCGCCGCGGCGCCGGCAACCGTGGCCCGGCCGGTCCCGGGCGCACGCCGGGCGTCGGGGCGGGAGGTATCTTCGGCTGCCCGCGAGACGCACCGCGGCGGGTCGGGCAGGGCGCACCGCACCGCCCTGCCGCGCCCCGGCGGCGCGGCGCATCCGCACGGGCCCGGGGTAGCAGCCTCGGGCGAGTGAAACGATCGAAGGCAGAAGCGAACGGTGACACGGACGGAGACGATCGAGGAAGAGCGGTTCCGGCGGATCTTCCGCAGGGTGCACGCGGGCCACGCAGGCTGCGCGGAGGACGAATGGCTGGGTGAGCCGTGCCGCCTGGCGGACGGCACCGTGGCGGAGCGGCCGATCGTGTGGTCGCGCCGCAACGGCGCGTGGCGCCGGGTGGAGACGCTCTGGGTCGGTGCGGCGCCGGGGAACGCCGGCGGCAAGGGCGACGGCGACCTCGGCGCTCACGGCACGCGGATCCCGTTCGGCGGCGACGTCTCCGGGGCGAACGTGGACGCGCTGTTCGGCAGCATCGGCCTCGACCGTAACGACACGTTCATCGTCGGCGCGCTGAACCAGCTCCCGGCGCGGGGCGGCGGCGAGCCGACGAGCGCGGAGTTGAGCGCGCCGGTCGGCGATTTCCCGACGAGCCTGCACCTGCTCCGGGAGACGGTCGTCGCTGCGGGGCCGCGCCTGGTCGTCGCGCTCGGGACGGTGGCGCTGCGCGCGATGCTCGCCGCCCTGCGTCTGGCCGAGCCCGGCGGCCGGTCGGGGCGCCGGGGCGGCCGGATCGCGCTCCCCGGCCCCGCGCGGCTGGAGCGCGCGGGACTCACCCGCGGCGTCGCCGTGCCGTGGCCGGCCGCGGAGCCGGCGGACGAAGCGTTCTTCGCCGCCTGGCGCGAGGCGTGGCGCGATGCGCCGCTGCCCCACGTGCTCTGGCTCACCCACCCGTCGGCACAGAACATGTCGCCGTTCGCGGGCGTGGAGACCGCGTTCCACGCCCGCATGGTGGAGGCGCGGGACGCACTGCGCCGGGCGGTACGCGAGGTCCTGGGGTGGGCGCCGCCGGCGCAGCGCGCGGCCCCGCCGACGGACGGCATCTACGCGCTCCCCGAATGGCGCGAGCGGATCGGGCCCCGCCACGCCCGCCTCGATGAGCTCTGGCGGGCGAAGGGCGTATGACGCCGCCGGTTGCCCGGATCTTTCGCCCGCCTTACCGTTAGACTCATGGTGTATTACGCGCGCGTCCCGATCCGGGAGATGATCCCGACCGTCCTCGTCCGGCTGGCCACGGACGACGGCGAGGTGGTGTTCCGCGCCCGGTGGAAGCGCTCGCCGCTCGAGCTCCAGCGCAGCATCCTCTTCCGTCTGCGCCAGGGCAGCCTGCTGTGGTTCGAGGACGAGTGGGGCCACGCCGTCTGCTTCAAGCCCGAGACCGTCTGGGGCGCCGTCGTCGACGGGCGCTGATGCGGCGCCCCGGCCGCCCGCCCGACCTCCCGCCCGCGGCCATCTGCCACGGCCGTCGCGCCGATCCTACCGATTCCCCGTCTCCCGGGGCGGCACCGACCGGAGAAAGCGCCAGAGCGCCCGGATCTCGTCATCCGTCATCTGCGCCGTGTACGGCCACGGCATGCGCGGGTCGATCGCGCTGCCGTCGGGGCGCCGCCCCTCGCGCAGGGCGGTGAAGAAGTCCTGCTCGGTCCATTCCCCGATGCCGGCCGGCGTGAGGTTCGTCGCCGGCGGGAAGTCGGGCGGCGTGCCGGGGATCGGACCGCCCGACAGCCCCGTTCCGTGGCACCCTATGCACCCGCCGGCGAGGGCCAGGTACGCGCCGTACTCGGGTGTCGGGGCCGGCGGCGCCGGCGCGGACCGCGGCGCGTCGTGATCGATCATCGCCGCGGGGAGCAGCACGTCGAGGCGGCCGGCCACGAACAGCATGCGCGCCACCGGCCCGATCCGCCGCTCGGGGAGCGTGCGGTCCACGGGCGGAACGCTCCGGAGATAGGCGATCAAGGCGCCCAGATCCGCGTCGCTCAGGTGGTACAACTCGTGGGACGGCATGAAGACCAGCGGCGTGCCGTCCGGACGGACGCCGTGCCGGATCGCGCGGACGAGGTCCTCGTCCGTGTACGCCGCGCCGATGCCGCCCTCCCCGGACGTCAGGTTCGTCGCCGGGAACCGGCCGAAGCCGGGATCGTCGATCAGCACCTTGCCGCCCAGGTCGGTGGCGTGACAGTCCACGCACTTCGCGATGGCGACGGCCACATGCCGGCCGCGTGCGCGGCCCGCCGAGTCGTCGGGCACTGCGATGGCGACGGGCGTGATCCGGTACGTGCGCCCGATCTGCACCGCGCTGATGCCGTAAACGCCCGCGCCGGCGACGCCGAGCAGGCCGATTCCGGCGGCCGCGGCCACGCCGAAACGCCGGATCCAGATGTTCATGGAACGAGCTCCGGGAGGAGTTGCCTAGAACCGCATGCCGGCGACGCACCGACCGACGCGGCCCAAGATTCAACCGCCCGGCCGATTTTACAAGGATCTTTCAGGAACCGAATCCGCGTGAATCGAATCACGCGTGGGATGCGGGGGTCAGGACCCGGCGTTCGGCGAACCGCCTGGCGTCCCCCCGACCCCTGAATCCCGAACGCTCCAGGCAGGGGATCAACGGGATTCGGCATCAGAACTTCCAGCGGAACCCCAGGACCGGGAGGAGCGGCAGCGCCGCGAGGGGATCGGGCTTCCCGTGCTCGCCGCGGACGTAGTAGAACAGGGCGTCGCGGCGGTTCAGCGCGTTCAGCACCTTCAGGTACGGCGTGAACGAGACCGGCCGGCCGTCCCACTCGCCGGTCCACGGGCGCGAGACCTCGAAGTCCACCCGGAGGTAGGGGTCGTCGGGCCGGGCGGTGAGGGGCGGCGCATTGATCGTGACCCGCTCGAACTCGTCCATGGCGTTCTCCGACGCCCTGGCCAGGTACGGCGTGGCCTCGCCGACATTGACGGTCGGGATCGCGGTGTAGGGGAGGCCCGCGCCGTACGCGACCTTGAGATCGAAGCGCGCATGCCGGCCGATGGGGCCGGACAGTCCGAGGCTGAGGATCTGCCGCCCGGCGAACCGGTCGGTCGCGGGCGGCCCGTCCGCGGCCCAGACCCAGCCGAGCGAGTAACCGAGCCAGCCGGTGAGGCGCCCTTCGCCGCGGCGCAGCCAGACGTCGACGCCGGAGGCGCGGGCGGCGACGGTCCGCGTCGTCTGGATCGTCGATGGCCCGGGTTGCACGACGGCCGTGTCGGGGCTCGGCACGTCGTCGAACATCTTGTAGTACCCCTCGATCCCGAGCCGCATCCCATCGCCGAGCACCTGGTCGAGCGAGACGACGAGGTGGGACGAGCGGGCGAGGGTGAGGGGCGGCGGCAGGTAGAACGAGGCGCCCGCCTCATCGTCCACGAGGAGCACCGGCTCGGTCGAGCGGACGAACTGGCGGTAGCGGCCGGCCGCGATCGTCAGCGCCGCGCGTTCGGACGCGAGCCAGGTCGCCGACAGGCGCGGCGCGAGCCGGATCACGCCGTCGGACGAGAAGACGTCGGCGCGGCCGCCGCCCCGGATCCGCCACATCTTCGACGGGCGCCACTCCACGTCGACGTAGCCGCCTACGACCGCGCCATCGGCGACGGTCTCGAGGAGGACGGCGTCGCTCCGTGCCACCCGCGGCCGGGCCTGGTAGTCGAGCGTCAGCTTCTCGTAGGACAGGCCGTACTGCAATCGGCCCGTCTCGCCGCGCCGGGTCATGTCCGCGGTGATGCGGACGCGGCGGGCGCGACCGTCGGCGCGGATGTCGCGCTCGCCGCCGAGGGGGAGCCGGGCGGCGTAGTCGCCGTAGGCCACCGTCAGATCCGCGTCGGTGCCGCCGAGCGACCCGCGGTAGCGCAGCGATGCGGCGCGGTTCCCCCATTCGGCGACGTCCTCCGGCACCGAGACGCCCTGGAGCCGGACGGCCTCGTGATTCCAGAACCCGGTCAGCGCGACCCCGCCGTCATCGCCCACGTCGGCATCGACGCGTGCGATCAGATCGGCGTAGTCGTACGGGAAGGAGTGGTCGAGGAGCCATTCGGCGCCCCAGGAGTGGACCGCGCGCCCGGCGACGAGGAAGCCGGCGCGGCCGGTGAGCGGCCCTTCGAACAGCATGCGGGTGGAGAGGAGGTCGGCGGACCCCATCGACCGGAGCGCGCGGCGCCGCCCCGCCCGCGTTTCGAGGCCGAGCACGTACGAGAGCCCGCCGTCGTAGCGTGCCGGCGCGCCGCCGAGGTACAGCTCTGCGGAGCGCAGGAGCTCGGGGTCGAACGGCTGGATCAGCCCCCCCAGGTGGAACGGCGCGTAGACCGGCGCGCCATCCAGCAGTACCAGCTTCATGTCCGCCGGCGCGCCCCGCACGTACAGCACGTCCGAGGGGTCGATCGGCTCCTGACCCGGCACGCCGGCCGAGACCTGCCCGAGCCCGAGCTCGATCATGCCGGGCGTCGCTTCGATGGCGCGCGCGACCGCGAGGCTCAGCTCCGGGGGCGGCGGGTTCACGGTGTCGGCGAGTGCGGGCCGCGGCCGTGCCTCCGCGACGATTTCCGGCAGCAGCACGGGGCGCTGGACCAGCAGGACGTCGAGGACGACGCGGCCGCCGGCCGGGATCAACACCTCGATCTCGAGCGGAGAGTGGTCGAACCGGCTGACCCGCAGGATCTGTCGCCCGGGCGGCACATCGCGGAGCAGGTACCGACCCAGGCTGTCCGCCACGGTCGTGGCCGGTCGTGCGCCGACGATCTCGACCAGCGAGTAGCCGAGCCGCTCGCCCGTGGCCTCGCTGCGCACCACGCCGCGCACCACGCCCGGCTCGGGCCGCTGCTGCATCGGCGCGAGGAGCGCGAAGGCCGCGATCGCGAGCGAGGCCACCATGGCGGTCTACCGTGCGCGGTTCGAACCGGTCAGATCCACGACGACCTCGGTCGGCGACCGCTCGGCGACGACGCCACCCAGCACGTCCAGCGTGGCGCCGACCTTCGTGACGACGACCCGGCCGTCCACCTCGAGCCGCGCGCCCGCGAGCGATGCCGGCACGTCGATCTCCAGCTCGCCCGCGCCCGGCGCGACGATATCCACCCGCCCCGGCCCGGTGCGGAACCGGGCCGACGCGGCGGCGCCGAGCGCGCGTACCGCGACCCGGTCGCCGTCGACCAGACGGACCCGCGCGCGGACGCCCGGCGCCGGCGATTCCACGACGATCCAGGCGCTCCCGTCGTGCGGCCGGATCGAGATGCCGGCGCCGGTCTCGGCCGCGGGCGTCGCGGGCGCGGGCTCGGCCGGGGCGTCCGCGAACACCGCTACGCCCTGGCGCCACGCTGCCGCCACCCAGGCGCGGATCGGCGAGTCGGGGATCGCCGCGGAGCCGACCGCGGCGAAGCCGAGGATCATCACCGCGGCGCGGGCGAGCGCGCGCCGGGGCGCGGCAACGCGCGTCGCGACGCGGCGTCGGCGCATGGCCCGCTCCGCCGCTTCCAACGGTGCGGGCCGATCCAGCAGCGCGAGCGCGTGCTCCAGTCGGATCGCTGCGTCGCGCAGCTCCGAGAGCACGGCCGCGCACGCGCCGCACGCGTCGACGTGGTGCTCGACGCGCGTCCGCGCCTCGCGGTCCAGCTCGCCGTCGAGGAACGACTGGAGCATCCCCTCAGATACGTGATTCATCGCCAACCTCTTGCAGCCTGTATGCGGCGGCGAATCGCCGCAATGCCCGGGCGAGGAGCGTGCCGATGGAAGCGGGCGCGACACCCACGGCTCGGGCCATTTCCTCGTAAGTGAACCCCTCTCCTCGCATCAAGAGGAGCTTGCGGTCGCGCTCGGAGAGCTGTGCGAGCACCTCGCGGACCCGCCCGATCTGCTCGTTGCGCTCGGCCGACGCGTCCGGAGCGATCGGCACGGACGGCGTCGGGCGCACCGTCGTGAGGATGCGCTCCCGACGGGTCGTCTTGCGCGCCGCATCTCGAACGAGGTTCGTCGCCACCGTGAACAGCCAGGGCTTCGCCTCCGCTTCGGGGAGCGACTGTTTCAGGAGACGTGCGAAAGACTCTTGCGCGATGTCATCGGCGGCGTCCGGATCGCCGGTCAGCCGGTGCAGGTACCGGAACAGCGACGGGTAGAGCCGCCGGAACACTTGATCGAAATCCACTGGGCTCCCCTGCGGGAAGCATGGCTGCGGATGGAACGCGCGGCTCTCACGCGTTGTGACATCGGCCGCGGAATCCGCGCCGATGCGTTGCAATCTGGCCAAACTCGCCCGCCCTCGCAATCCGCGCCCGGCGTGTGCGTCGCGTCGGGGCACGTGCCTTGCCCGCCGGGCGCGGCGGAGGCAACGTCCGTGATCGTGTATCGGGATCCCTGGCGGACCGTCGAAACGGCGCGGGAGCTCGCGGCGCTCCGTCGCGCGGCGGCGGCCGCCGATGCGGCGGGCGTCCTCGTCCGTCTCGGCGAGCTGGAACAGGCGGCCGTGGACGCGCTGCACCCCCGCGAGGACGGGTGGACCGCGGTCGACGAGGCGTTCCGGCGGGCGGCGCGTCGCGTGGCCGCGGCGTTCCTGGCGGCGGAGCGCGGTGTTCCGTCCCCTGCCCCGCTGCGCGCGGCGCTGGCCGCGCTCGACGCCCACGCCGGCCGGCTGCCCCCACGGCTCGTCGTCCGGCCGCCGGAGGGCTACGCGCACTACGCGCTCGACCCGCGCGGCTACGTCCGGGCAGCCGAACGTTACCGCGCCGCGGTCGGCGCGGCGCGGGCGGCGCGGGCGGTCGTGATCGGCGTACGCAGCATCGGCACGAGCCTGTCCGCCGTCGTCGCGGCGGTCGTGGGTGCCGGTCGCACGGCGACGGTGCGCCCCCGCGGCGAGACCGGCGCTCGTCGCGTCGCGGCCGATGCAGCGCTCTCGCGGCGGCTCGTCGACTGGCTGCGCGCGGGCGGCGACGCGCTCATCGTGGACGAGGGCCCCGGCGCGACCGGCGAGACGTTCGCCGCCGTCGCCGCGTGGCTGCGCGAGCTGGGCGTCGAAGACCGGCGCATCGTGCTGTTCCCGAGCCGGGACTGGGGGATGCCGCTCGCGCCGCCCGAGCGCGCGGCGTGGTTCGGCGCTGCGCGCAAGTTCGCGCCGCCGATCGGCGACGACCGGCCGACCCACGTCGCCGCGCGCCTCGGACTCGCGGCGCCGCGGAGCCTCTGCGGCGGACGCTGGCGCGATGTCGTGCCCGGCGCGGCGCGGCTCCCGGCGTGCACCGGCCACGAGCGGGCGAAGCACCTCGCCGCGGCGCGCGACGGCAGTGCGGCGCTCCTCCGCTTCGCCGGGCTCGGGCGATGGGGCGCCGAGGCGGCGGACCGCGCCCGTCGGCTGGCCGCGGCCGACGCGGGACCCGAGGTCCTCGGCTTCCACGACGGGTTCCTGGCGCTACGCTGGGCCGAGGGCGCGCCGGTCACGCGCGACGTGGGCCGCGACCCCGCGTTCCGCGCCGCGCTGACCCGCTACCTCGCCGTCCGGGCGAAGGCGTTCGTCACGGGTCGGGAGGTCGACGCCGCGCCGATCCTGGAGATGCTGCGGACGAACGCGGCGGAGGCGCTGGGGCCGGCGACGCCCGGTCTCGGCCCGGCGCTGCGTCGGCTCGAGCGGCTCCCGGCGCGAGAAGCCGTCGTCGCCGACGCGCGGGTCCATGCCTGGGAATGGGTGCGCACCGCCGCCGGGTTCGCCAAGGTCGACGCCGTCGACCACGGCGACGGCCTGCGCCTTCCGGGCCCGACCGACCGCGCATGGGACCTCGCCGGCGCCGTGGTCGAGTTCGACCTGGACGAGCCGGCGGCCGCCGAGCTCGTCCGCCGCTGCGCCGGCACCGCGCCCGCCGAGGCGGCGGCGCTGGCCGCCGCCGTCGCCGCGTACCGGCCGGCCTACGCCGCACTCCAGCTCGGCGCCGCGATGCTGGCCATGCACGAAGCGGAGGACGCCGAGGACCGGGCGCGCTGGCAGGTCGAGGCCGGCCGTTACCGCGCGGCGCTCGCCGACGCGCTCCTGCGGGCGGAGGCCGGCGCCCGGGACCGGCGACGGGCCGCGTGACCCCGACCCACCGCGCGGCGTTGACAGTGGACGCGCATACGTGTAGCATTTCACCATGCGCATTGGATTTAGCCACGATCAACGCGCGGACGCGCCGGTATGGGGCGCGTTCCGGAACATCGGCCCGGCCGGCGGTCGGCGATACCGCTACGGAAGCTTCCGCCACGCAGCGGACTGCCGCGCGGCGCCTCCATCCATCGCCTGAGGCCGGCGAAGGTCGGAAGCGAACCGGAGCGCGAGCGGTCCTCGCGCTCCGGTTCTTTTTTGTCCCACGGACCCCGAACGGAGGGCCAGCCATGGAACGCGTCTGCCGCGGCGTGCGCGGCGCGACCACCGTCGAGACGAACGAGCCGGCGGCCATCCTCGCCGCGACGCGCGAGCTGCTCGAGCGCATCGTCGCGGCGAACGGGATCCGGCTCGAGGATGTGGCCAGCGTGATCTTCAGCACCACGCCGGATCTGGATGCCGAGTTCCCGGCCCGCGCCGCGCGAGAGATGGGCTGGCTCGACGCGGCGCTCCTCTGCACGCACGAGATGCGGGTCCCGCGCGCGCTGCCTCGCTGCATCCGCGTCCTCCTCCACTGGAACACGACCCGGCGGCCCGGGGAGATCCGGCACATCTACCTGCGCGGCGCACGGCGGCTGCGCCCGGATCGCGCGGCGGACGAGCCGAGCAGCGGCAACGCGGCGCCGGCGACGCCCGCCGCGGCGGTGAACACCGGCGACGCCGTCCTCGGCCGCGTCGCCGTCTTCGGCCTCGGCCTCATCGGCGGCTCGCTCGGGATGGCCCTGAACCGGGCCGGGCTGGCCACGTCGCTGATCGGCTACGACACGGATGCCGCCACCGCGGCGCGCGCCCTCGAGGCGGGCGTCGTCGACCGCGTCGCGTCGGATCCCGCCGCGGCGGCGGCCGCCGCCGACACGGTCCTCCTCGCCGCGCCGGTCCGCGCGATCCTGGAGCTGCTCGACCGCGTCGCGCCGCACCTGCGCCCCGGCACGCTCGTCCTCGACGCGGGGAGCACGAAACGACGCGTCGCGCAGCGCATGGGCCGACTCCCCGAGGGGATCCGCGCCGTCGCCGCTCACCCGATGTGCGGAAAGGAGAAGGCCGGTCTCGAGCACGCCGAAGCCGGCCTCTTCGAAGGGGCGACGTTCGTCCTCTGCGCGACCGACCGCACCGACGACGTCGCCCGTGATGCGGCCGAGCGGCTCGTCGCCGGGGTCGGCGCCCGGCCGCTCTGGCTCGATGCCGATGCACACGACGCCGCCGTCGCGGCGGTCAGCCACCTGCCCTACCTGCTCAGCGTTTCACTGGTGCGCGCCGCGCTCGATGGCGCCGACGGGCCCACGGCCCGCCTCGCGGCGTCCGGCTTCCGCGACACGAGCCGCCTGGCCGCGAGCGACGTACGCATGTGCCTCGACATCCTGGCGACGAACGGCGACGCGGTGCTCGCGGCGCTCGACCGCGCCGCTGCCGAGCTGGACGGCCTGCGCTCGCTCCTCGCCGCCGGCGACGTCGACCGCCTCGCACCCGTGCTGGCGGCGGCGGCGGAACGGCGCCGTGGCTGGGCCGGCGCGGACCGCTAATCGCCCGCGCCCCGCACCAGGCGGAGCAGCCCGCTCAGGCGCCGGCGGGCGCCGGGTCCGTGCAGCAGGCGGATCAGCCCCAGCAGTCGCGCCTCGCCGAATCTCCGCGTCGGGTAATGCAGAAACTCGCGCTTCACGCCGAGCCGGTCCACGAGCACGGCGTGCGGCCGCGTCATCTCGAGCAACCCGTGGTCGCCGTAAGCCGAGCCGTACCCGCTGTCGCCGACGCCGCCGAACGGCAGCCCGGCGACGAGGCCGTTCGCCGCCGCGTCGTTGACGCACGTCATCCCGGCGCGGATCCGCGGGACCAGCGCGGCGGCGCGGTCGGCGCGGGTCCAGAGGCTCGCGCCCAGGCCGAAGCGGGAATCGTTGGCGAGGCGGACCGCCTCCTCGGCGTCGCGCACCTTCATGATGGGGAGCACCGGCCCGAACGTCTCCTCGCGCATGACGTCCATCGAGTGGTCGACATCGGCGAGCACGGTCGGCGCGTAGAACCGGCCCGGCCCGGGGAGCCGCTCGCCGCCGGTGAGGAGCCGCGCGCCCTTCGCGACCGCGTCGCGGACGTGCCGTTCCACGGTCTCGAGCTGGGCGTCGGTCGTCAGCGCGCCCACCTCCGCGTCGGGGCCGGCGCCCGTCGGCAGCGACGACGCGATCTCGACGACGCGTTGGACGAACGCGTCGTAGACCGGCGCCTCGACGTAGACCCGCTCGATCGAGACGCAGATCTGCCCCGCGTTCGCGAACGCTGCTGCAGCGGCGGCGTTCGCCGCCCGCGCGACGTCGGCATCGGCCAGGACGATCATGGCATCCTTGCCGCCCAGCTCGAGCGTCGTGGGGATGAGCCGCTCGGCCGCCATCCGCGCGACCTTGCGGCCCGTCTCGACGCTGCCGGTGAACGAAACCCGGTCGATGCCGGCGTCGATCAGGGCGGCGCCGGTCGCGCCGTCGCCGGTCGCGACGAGGAAGACGTCCTCGGGGATCCCCGCCTCCCGCGCCAGCTCCAGGACCCGCAGCGCGCAGAGCGGCGACATCTCGGACGCCTTCCACACGACGCCGTTCCCGGCCGCCAGCGCGGCCAGCACGGTGCGCATGCTGTTCAGCACGGGGAGGTTCCACGGCCCGATCACGCCGACGACGCCGAACGGCTCGCGTACCTCGTAGCAGCGTTTCGACAGGAGCCATCCGGACGGGATCCGGCGCGGTGCGAGCACGGCCGGCGCCCGGCGGGCGTACCAGCGGGCGAGGTCCGCGGTGACCAGGACGTCGAGCAGCAGGGCCTCGAAGCGTTGTTTGCCGGTCTCGCGGCTGCTGAGCTCCGCGATCTCCTCGGCCCGCTCGACGAGCCGGTCGCGGAAGCGGAGGAGGAGCCGGCCGCGCTGCCGGGGGCCGAGCGCCGCCCACGCCGGCTGCGCGGCGCGCGCCCGCTCGACCAGCCGCCGCACCTCGTGCGGCTCGAGGATCGGCGCGGTCCCGACCTCCTCACCCGTCGCCGGCGAGCGGATCACGAGCATCCGCCGATCCGCGGCGATCGTGGCCGTGTCCATGCGCTCCTCCCGTTCGCTGCGGCCGGCGCAAGGGCGCGCCGGCGGGTCCCGCCGCCCGCGCCGGAGCCGCATTCGATGCGCCGGAGGCGGGCGCGGCGCGCGCCCGCCCGGCGTTTCGGACGTGACCGGAACGCCGGCGACCGGCCGGGCGGCCGGTCGCCGGCGCGGCGCTCAGGTCGTCGCGGTCGTGACCGGCACGGCGACGCGCGTGTTCGCCCACTCGAGGACGAGCGAGCTGCCGCCCTCCGCCGGCTCCCAGGAGATCGTGAACTGCTCGACCGCCTCGGCCGTCGACTCCGCCGGCACGGTCGCGCGGCCGACCTCCTGCGCCTCGACCTCCGGCGTGTACCGCGACTCGTGGCCCCACTGCGACGTCGACCGGTTCACGATCACCGTCCACTCGTTCTCGCCGGGGATCGTGTAGATCGAGTACGACCCCGGCTCGACGGCGATCCCTGCGATCTGCGCGGCCGTCGCCAGATGGATCGTCGTCGGCTCGTTCGCGCCCGTGCGCCACAGCTTGCCGTACGGCACCAGCGCCTCGCCCTCGGCGCCGAAGATCGTGCGACCCTTCATGTACGGCCGGCTGTAGCAGACCTTCGCGCGCAGCCCGGCGGCATCCACCGACGCCGAATCGTACGGGCTCGCACGCTCGGCCAGCTCCTCCCACGGCGCCTGCGGCGCGCACGCGAGC
Organism: Longimicrobiales bacterium; assembly: GCA_036381255.1. GTDB lineage: Bacteria > Gemmatimonadota > Gemmatimonadetes > Longimicrobiales > RSA9 > CALBZE01. The sequence goes on from DASVDG010000033.1 coordinate 63,523, forward strand.
GCGACCTCCGCCGCGGCGCCCTCCGCGGCCGAGCGACCCTCCTCGACGGCGTCCTGCGACTGCGCACCACAGGCGGCAGCGGCGAGCGCCAGCCCCAGGGTCCACCAGCGTCCAGTCATGGGTCCCCCCTTGTCGTGAGGCGATGAACGATCTCGCGCCGCGTCCGCGGCGCGATCCGGGCTCGTGAATACGGCATGTATACCGCGCATCCCCCGCGCACGCCAGGGGCCGCACGCTGCGTCGCTACGCCCCGCGCCCCCGCTTCCGCCAGTGAAACGCGAGGTACGAGTAGAGGACCGGCACGAACCCGGCGACGAGGATCCCCGCGATCGCCGCGTGCGGCCGGTATTCCGCAGGGAGGAACGCACCGGCCATCGTGATGAGTCCGCCGGCGATGAATGTGCGCCCGGCCAGCCGGTGCGTGGCGCGCCACACCGCCTCGTCGGCCAGCGTCCAGGGCGTCCGGATCCCCAGCGGGTGGTTGGGCCGCACGCGCGCCAGGGCGCGGCCGAGCACGAGGAACAGCGCCCCGATCGCGACCGGCAGCAGCCGGTCCACGGGAGTCGGCGCACCTGTCCCACCCTGTAGCCACGACGCCTCGAGCGGCGCGGGGTACGCCGCCAGGGCGAGCACACCCATCCGCCCGACGATCCCCAGCCACGGTCTGCTCACGTCACGCCTCCGACGTCGGAGAGGTCCGGCGCCGCGGCCCCGCCGGGGCCGCGGCGCGCGCCATGCTCGAACGGAACGATCGTCTGAAGGTCCGGTCCACGGCGACCGGGGTCAAGGGGGGCCGGCGCTACCAGCCGTACTCGCGGTCGTACGGCGGCCGCTCGCCGACCGGGCGGCCGGGGCCGCCGCGGGAGCTGCGGCCGCGGCCGCGTCCGCTGCCACGGTTCCGGCCGTGGCGGAATTCACCGCCGCGGCCGGGTTCACCGGCGTGGCGAGGCTTCGCGCCGGTGCGGCGTTCTGGGCCGCGGCGCCGTCGCGCACCCGTACGCGACCGCCGCCGGCGCGGCGGGTGCACTTCGCGCGGCGTGCCGCGGAGCCGTTCGTCGCCCCACTCGAGGTCCTCTTCCGGCTCCTGCCCCGGGTCGCGGCCGCGGTAGAGCGCTTCGCGGTCGTGGCGACGCGTCTCGTGGCCGTAGCCGGCGCCCGGCTCGAGGCGCCGGGCCGGCCAGGCGAGGCGCTCGTGACCGTGCCAGTAATTGCCGGGCATGGGGACACCTCCTGCGTCCAGAGTGGGCCCGAGAGCACGCGACGGCGCCCCCCGGCCGGGGGGCGCGCCGTCGTCGGGAGCCGGGGCGGGCAAGAAGCGTGCGCCCGCTCACCGCTCCCGCGCCGCCGCGAGGCGGGCGGCCGGTGCGTCGGCGCGCCGGCCGCGCCGCGCCGCCCGGCGGATCGCCCGTACGATGCCGGCCGCCACGAGCACGGCGCCGAACGCACAGACGAGGACCGGCCCCGTCGCCACGTCGAAGGAGAACGACGCGACGAGCCCGCCGACGACCGCGAGCCCGCCCGCGAGCCACGCGACCGCGAGCGCCGCGCCGAAGCGCTCGACGAAGAGGAACGCGATCGTCGCCGGGATCACGAGCGTGCTGAAGATCAGCAGCACGCCCGCCACGTTGACGGAGAAGGTGATGGCGATCCCGAACGTCACGTAGAAGATGAAGTCCCAGAGCCGGACGTTGGCGACGCCATCGGGGCGGAGCGTGATGTCCAGCATCCGTCGCCGGAACACGAAGTGGAACGCGCCGATGAGCGCGTACGCGATGGCGATCCGGGCGACGGCCGGCCAGGTGATCCAGATGAGCGAGCCCGTCAGCGTCTCGGCCACGTGCTCGGCGCCCTCGGCGGTGAAGCCGGACAGCAGGATCACGGTCGCGGACGCGACGACGTACGTGATGCCGATGATCGCTTCCTGCGGCACGATGGAGTCCTCGAGCCGGGTCAGGCTGAAGATCGCCGCGCCGAGCAGGGTGAACGCGAAGGTGAAGGCGAAGGCGGTGACGGAGCCGGGCTCCGCGCCGGTGAGCATCGCGACGGTCCCGCCGAGCGCGGCCACCTGCGCGAAGGCGAGGTCCACGAAGATGACGCCGCGCCGGATCACGTGGAGCCCGAAGTACGCGTTCATCGCCAGGATCACCAGCGCGGCGGCCAGGGGTGCGAGCATCAGGTCGAGCATCGTCCGGCTCCTCTCGCTGGGTTCAGGAGGTGGTCTGCTCGAACGCGTGGGCGATCGAGCCGACCCAATGGTCGACCAGATCGAAGTACGACACGACGCCCGCGGCGCCGCCGGGCTGCAGCGTGACCACGACCGCCGTCGCGCCCGCGCGGTTCGCCACGGCATCGACCTTGGCCCGGTCGAAGTAATTGGCCGCGACCAGCACGTGCATCCCCTGGTTCTTCATCATGTCGATGAGCGCGGCCACGTGCCCGGGCGTCGGCGGGATGCCGGGCTTCGCCTCGACGTACCCGGCGCACTCGAGCTGGAACCGGTCCTCGAAGTACGCCCAGTTCTTGTGGTAGCAGATGGCCTTCTTGCCCCGGAACGGCGCGGCCTCGCGCAGCCACCCGCCGAGGTGCTCGATCAGCAGCGTCCCGGAGTACGGCGTCTTCTCGAGGAACGGGATCAGGTTGCCGGCGCGGGCGAGGCGTTCCAGCGTCTCGCCGGTGAGTAGCTCGACCAGGCGGTCGCCGAAGAGGCGACGGTGGATCCGGTCGGTGAAGCGCGCGACGCCCGCGTCCCAGACCGCCGCGCGCTCCGGCGCCACCCGCTTCAGCCCGGTCGCGATGTTGCGCGCGATCTGGATCGCGTTCAGCGGATCCGTGAAGACGTGTGGATTGCCGTAGATGTGCACGTCGCCGCCCGAGCGGTCGACGGACGCCGGCACGTCCAGCAGCTCGATCCCGGTGTAGGCGGTCACGTAGCCGGGGCCGCCCTCGCTCACGTCGGCGTTGCCGGCCTTGTCGAGCAGCGCCGGGACCCACAGCTCGAGGTCGAGCCCGGTCGTGATGAACAGGTCGGCGCGGCGGATCTGGAGCGCGAAGCTCGGCTTCGGCCGCACGAAGTGCGCGTCCTCCGACGGGTCGGCGATCGCGGAGACCTCGACCTCCGCGCCGCCGACCTCCTTCGCGATCGCCGCGTAGACCGGCAGCGTCGCCACGACGCGTACCGGCTCCCGCGGCGCGTCGCGGCCCGGGTCGTCCGCCGCGGGTGCGGCCGCGCGCGACGCCGCGGGGAGCAGCGCGACCAGCAGCGCCGCCAGTGTAGCGTGTCGATTCATCCTCGTCTCCCGGTGCATTGGCCGTCGCCCGGCGCGCTCAGTAGGTCTCGTGCTTGTGGGGCCCCATCGCCACCGTCGTTTGGAGGACGAGCTGCCGGAGCAGCCCCTCGGGGCGTCGCAGGTAGTCGTACTCGAGGCGGAGCCGCACGTACTCGCTCTGCCACCACGTGAGCGTGGGCGCGACGAGCCAGGCCGACTCCTCCGGGTGCGCCGGATCCTGCGTGTATTCGTACCGCGCGCCGACGACCCAGCGGCGGTTCAGCCGGTACTCGCCGATCGCGAACGCGCCGAACGCGTCCTCCGCCGCCGCCTCGGCCGCGCCGGTCTCGGGGTCGACGTGCGGCGCGACGCGGCCGTAGACGGCGCCGCCGCGCAGCGTCGCTTCGCGGTAGTGCGCGCGCTCCGGCGGCCGCCAGCTCAGCGCGAAATCCACGCCGCCGACGCGGGTGCCGAAGCGCTCGCCCCCCACGCCGTTCGGCCCGGCCAGGCCGGTGAGGCCGAGCTCGAAGTACGTCGCGCGGCCCAGGTCGTAGAAGGCGTTCAGGTGCGCGAGCGTGCTCAGCCCCGCCGACTCGCCGAACAGCGTCTCGTTCCCGCTCCGGGTCAGCTCCGTCCACAGCTCGTACGTCCCGAACCCGTGCACGGGCGCGAGCCAGTGCAGCGAGACGCCGGTCTGCGCCAGGCCGTGTTCGCCGAAGAACGCCTGGACCGGCAGCGGGAGCTGCTGCCCGGGGAGCGAGTGCGGGTGCCAGCGATTGAGCGTGCCGAACCGCTGCCGGAACTTGCCGAGCGTGACGCCGAGCCCGCCGGGGAGGTTCACCCACTCGACGTACCCTTCCTCGATTTCGATCTCCGCCTCCGCGTGCGCCTCGGCCGCGCCCGCTTCGCCGTCGGCGTGGCCGAACGGCGCCAGCTCGCCGCCCGGCTGATGGCGGCCCAGGTAGATCTTCGCCCGCGAGTACGGGTCGAGCGACGACTGGATCGCCAGCTCGAACTCCCGCGGCACGAAGTTGTCCTGCCCCGGCTCGTCCGCGTTCACGATCGCGAACAGGTCGCCCGTGACGGTGATCTCGGGATTCAATGCCTGGAGCGAGCGCTGGCGGCCCACGAACTCGCCGGCTTCGTTCGCCGTCGTGTCCGCGTCGGCGGCCTCGCCCGTGGCGGCGGCCGCGGCCGCCGCCGCGCGGAGCGCAGCCAGCGGATCCACCGCCTCGGCCGAGGCCGGCACCGCCTTCGGCTGCGCCTCCAGCCGCTGCACCACCCGGATCAGACTGTCGAGCTGCGCCCGCAGCCGCGCGATCTCCGCTCGCATCGAATCGCTCGGGGTCGCCGGCTCCTGCGCGCGTGCCGCGGCCGGCATCGCGGCCGACGCACAGACGAGTGCGACCGCGACGGTCCACGCGCGCCGCCCCGGGCGCGCGCCTTCGATCTCGCTGAATCGTAACATGTTTGCGCCCTTTCGCTGAAAACCGGATCTCCTGCGGCGCCGGGCACGCGGCGGTTCCTCGTGGGGCCGCCGTCCGTCCGGGTCGCAGGGCTCGTGACGGAAGGTCTTCAGGCCGCGGGCGGGGCGCGGGAGGGCCGGAGCGCGATGTGGAAGGAACGCCGGAACACGATGTCGCGCGGCGGCGCCGGCGTCGCACGAACCGGCGTGACATGCTCCGGCGGATCGACGAGCGTGGGCGCCAGCGGGTTGGCGCCGTGCTGGATGCAGATGCCGTGGTCGTGGCCGACCATGCACGTCGCCTCCGCGCCTCCCGGCTCGAAGGCCGGTCGCTCGTGCCCGGCGTCGCGGTCGAGGATCGGGACCACGGCGCTCAGGGCGACGAGGAGGCAGGCGAGAGCGAGCGCGGGGACCTTGCGCACGTCGAAACTGTGGGTCATTTCGGGATTGTACCGGCGCGGGCGCCGGGTTGTCAAGCGATGGGCCGCCGGGGCGCGCGGCCGCCGGGCTCGCCCGGCGCGGGCGTGCGGGGTGGCCGGCGCGCTCGCGTCGCGCGGCCGCCGCTCAGCCGCCGGCGCCGAAGTACGTCAGCCCCATCGCGTCGCGGACCCGCGCCATCGTCTCAGCGGCCACGGCGCGCATGCGGCGGTTCCCCTCGTCGAGGATCGCGTCCACGAGCGCGGGTCGGGCCGCGAACGCGGCGCGGCGCTCGCGGATCGGCTCGAGGAACGCGTTCAGCGCCCGGGCGAGCTTCCGCTTGACCTCGATGTCGCCGACGCGCCCCTGCCGGTACCGGGTGGCCAGCTCCTCGACCTCGTCGCGGTCGGCGTTGAAGATGTCGTGGTAGATGAAGACCGGGTTCCCCTCGACGCGGCCGGGGATGTCGGGGCGCACGCGGTTGGGGTCCGTGTACATCCGCATGACGCGCCGCTCGACCTCCTCGGGCGGGTCCGAGAGGAGGATCGCGTTGTCGAGCGACTTCGACATCTTCCGCTTCCCGTAGATCCCGGGCAGCGTCGGCACCTCGCTCACGAGCGGCTCGGGCTCGGGGAAGACGTCGCCGTAGAGATGGTTGAAGCGCCGGGCGATCTCGCGCGTGACCTCGACGTGCGGCACGTTGTCGCGCCCGACGGGCACCAGCTCCGCGCGAGGGAGCAGGATGTCCGCCGCCTGGAGCACCGGGTAGCCGACGAGGCCGAACGGCAGGACATCGAGGTGCGCGGCCTCGGCCATCTCCTTGATGCTCGGGACGCGCTCGAGGCGCGGCAGCGAGACGAGCATCCCGAGCAGGAGCTGGAGGTAAGCGACGTCGGGCACCGCCGACTGCACGAAGATGACGCAGCGTTCCGGGTCGATCCCCACGGCCAGGTAATCGAGCACCATCTGGCGGATGTTGTCCGGCACGGCGGCGATCGCATCCTTCTCCGGCCGCGTCGTGAGCGTGTGCAGGTCGGCGATGATGAAGTAGCACTCGTGGGTGTCCTGGAGCCGCACCCGGTTGCGGAGCGAACCGACCCAGTGGCCGAGGTGCATGCGGCCGGTCGGCCGGTCTCCCGTCAGGATGCGCTTGCGCTCCGGACGCATCGGCGGCGGCCGGTCAAGCGAGCCACTGGCGGATCGCCGAGGTGCGGATCGCCCAGTCGGGCATGCGGAACAGGTAGGCGGCGCGGCGGGCGAGCGACGCGCCGCCGCCGTCCAGCACGACGCCGCGGATGTCGGCCACCGCCTCGCGGCGGCTCACGCGCACGAAGTCGCCGAGGTGGCCGTAATGGTACTCCTCGCGCGGCAGCCCGTTGGCGAGCCAGTCGCGGAGGTTCTTCGCCGCGACCTCCGACTGCTGGAACGCCGCCTGGGCGGTGTCGGGGAGCGGCGCGCCGACCGCGCGCCCGGGGTAGCTGATCGCGTCGCCGAGGACGAAGATGTTCGGGTGCGCCGGGAGCTGGAGCGTCCGCTCGACGCGCACGCCGTGGCGGCCGTGCCGGTCCGCGGGGAGCGCCTCGAGCAGCGGGTTCGGCTGGATCCCGGCCGCCCACGCGACGACCGCGGCGTCGAAGCGCTGCTCGCCGCCGTTCGTGAAGCGCACGCCGAGGTCGTCGACCTCGAGGACGCGGATCGACGTGCGGACCTCGATCCCCTTCTCTTCCAGCTTGCGCCGCGTCATCCGACGCACGCCGTCGGAGAGGCCGCGCAGGATCTCCTCCAGCGCCTCCAACACGACGACGCGCTTCCCCGCCACCTCGACCCCCTCACGCTCCAGCACTTCGGCGAGCGCGAACGCCAGCTCGACACCGACCACGCCGCCCCCGACCACGCACGCCGGCTGCCCGCCCCGCGCCCACTCCCGCGCCCGCAACATCGTCCGGAGCCGCTCCGCGTCCTCGAACGAGTAGAACGGGATGCCGTGCTCCTCGGCACCGGGCACGCCGTGGAACGCCGGGACCGAGCCGGGCGCCAGGACCAGCGTGTCGAACCCGATGCTCCGCCCGTCCTCCAGCGCGACCCGCCGACCCGGCACGTCGACCCCGGTCACATGCGCCCGAACCAGCTCGACCTCCGCGCTCGGGATCAGCGTATCGAACCGCGGCGCGACCACGTCGGGCTCCAGCTCGCCCGCGAGATACTCGTACAGCAACGGCGTGAAGACGAACCGCTCCCGCTGGTCGATTGCGGTGATCCGCGTGCCTTCGGGCACATCGTCCACCAGGCGCCGGAGCGTGTACAGCCCCCCGAAACCGAGTCCGATGAAGACGACGTGAGCCAAGTGGCGCTCCTCCGTGGCGGCGAACCGGGTACGGAGGCTTGCCGGTGCAAGGGGCGTTCCCGTGGGCGGCGCGCCTGCGGCGCGCCGGGAGCCGGCGGCCTGGCGGCCGCCGGGGAGCGGGGCTTCGCCCCGGGAGCGCCGGCCTGACGGCCGGCGGGAGCGGCCGCGGGCGCGGCCGGGGCGGGGCCTGCGGCCCCGGGAGCGGGGCTTCGCGCCGGGACGTCCGCTGCGCGGCCGGGGGCGCCGGCTGACGCCGGCGGGGGCGGCGGCGCCTGCGGCGCCGGCCGGGGGCGGCACGCTATGGGCGCGCCGGGATGGCTGGGACAAGTCCAGGTGTTGGGGCTGCC
>DASVDG010000034.1:0-54645 GCA_036381255.1 Longimicrobiales bacterium
AGGCGAGCTCGGTGACTGGGGCGAAGTCGTAACAAGGTAGCCGTAGGGGAACCTGCGGCTGGATCACCTCCTTTCTGGAGCACCCGAGTAGGCCCCGCCCCCACAGGGCACCCGGGCCGAAAGGCGCTCGGAAGTCGCACCACACAGACAGCACAATCGCGGTTGTCGGCTTTTGCGGAGCCGGTTGCCTGGCGACCGGCTCTTGCTTTGTCGGGGGGCAGAGGTTGAAGCGGCGCCGTTCCGGTGTTAACTTTGACATCTGTCGCCGCAAGGGCCTGTAGCTCAGGTGGTTAGAGCGCACGCCTGATAAGCGTGAGGTCGGTGGTTCGAGTCCACCCAGGCCCACTCGCGAGAAAATCGGAGCCCCGCTCGGTCTTTCGGGATCGGGCGGGGCTTGTCGCATCCGGTGAGTCTCGTCGGGAAATCCCCTACAGAATTTCATCCAATTCCTTACATACGGCGGGGTCCGGCCTCCGTAGAATGCGAGCCGATCGTATCTGGGCGGTGCGGCCGTCGCGGCTTCCGCGGCGGGGAGCGGCGCGCTCGCCCGTGTCGATTCGTACTTCACGGAGCCGAAATGTTTCCCTCATCATTGACCGTGATCCTGACGGGACTGTTTCTCGGATCCGTCGCGCTGGCGGTGTTCGCCTGGGCGTGGCGGCGGGGGCAGTTCGATGCGCTCGACGAGACCGCGCGCGTGATGTTCGAGCCGCGCGACTGGCGGATCGAGCGGCCGTGGGAATCGCCGGCGCAGCGGGCGGCGCGTCGGGAGCGCCACGGCCCGGCGCTGGAGCCGCGGCCGGGCGAGTGGGGAGGCGCCGCATGAGTGCCGCGAGCGCCGTCGCGGCGGTCGAGGCGCCGCCGCGCGAGGGGCTCGACCTGCGAGTGCGCACGGATGCGGCCGGCCGCCGGCCCGTGCTCGTGTGCTTCGCCTCGGCCGTCGTCTGGCTGCTGGTGGGGACCGCGTTCGCCATGATCGCGAGCCTCAAGATGCACCTTCCCGACTGGCTGGTCGCGCAGCCCGCCCTGACCTTCGGGCGGGTGCGCACGATCCACCTGAACGCCATGGTCTACGGCTGGGCATCGCTGGCGATGCTGGGCGTGTCGATGTGGCTGGTCCCGCGGCTGGTGCACCGCGAGTTGCGCTGGCCGCGCCTGGCCGAGGCGGGGGCGTGGGTGTGGAACGCCGGGCTTGCGATCGGGCTCATCGGGATCCTGGCCGGGCACCAGGACGGGCTCGAATGGCTCGAGATGGACCGCTACTTCGCCGATCCCTGGCTCGTAGTGGGGGGTGGGATGGTGGGGTGCGCACTCCTTGCCACGCTGGCCGCCCGCGAGGTCGAGCACCTCTACGTCTCGGTCTGGTACATCATGGCGGCCTACGTCTGGTTCCCGGTCATCTTCGTAGTCGGCAACTGGCCGACGTTCACCGGAGTCGAGTCGGCGGCGGTCAACTGGTTCTACGGCCACAACTCACTCGGGCTGTGGCTGACGGCGGTCTGCCTTGGCGCCGCGTACTACTTCATCCCCAAGGTGCTGGGCCGGCCGATCTACAGCTACCAGCTCTCGCTGCTGGGCTTCTGGACGCTCGCCTTCTTCTACGCGCTGAACGGGATGCACCACCTGATCGGCGGACCGCTGCCGACGTGGATGATCACGACATCCGTGGTCGCGAGCGGGCTCATGATCATCCCCGTGCTCTCCGTGGCCGTCAACCACCACATGACGATCGTCGGGCGCTTCGGCGCGCTGCGCTACAGCCCGACGCTGCGCTTCGTGGTCCTCGGTTCCATGGCCTACACCGCGGTCTCGCTCCAGGGGATCTTCACGGCGTTCCGCGAGGTGAACCGCGTGACGCATTTCACGCAGTGGACGATCGCGCACTCTCACATGGGCCTCTACGCGTTCGTCACCTTCATCCTGTTTGGCTCCATGTATTACATCGTGCCGCGGCTCGTGGGGCGTGAATGGCCGAGCGCGCGGCTGATCCAGTGGCATTTCTGGCTGGTGCTGGGTGGAATCGCGCTGTACCTTGTCGCGCTCACCGTGGCCGGTGTGCTCCAGGGGCTCGCGCTTCTCGACCCCGCAGTGCCGTTCCAGCGCTCGGTCGAGGTCACGATCCCGGGGCTGGTCGCCCGCTCGGTGGCGGGCGTGGCGCTCACGGCCGGGCACCTGGTCTTCGCCTGGCACTACTGGCGCATGGTGCGACAGCCGGTGCGGGGGTCGGAACGGCCGCCGTTCCACGAGGTGCGGCCCGTGATCTACACGGGCGGGGAGGTGGCCCGATGACGCGCGCCTGGCTGCTCATGCTCGGATCGTTCGCAACGGTCGCGTTCGCGACCATTCTCCTCGCGATCGTGCCGGAGGTGGCGCTGGTCGAGGCGCCGGCGCCCGAGGGGCTCGAGCCGTACACGGCGTCGGAGTCGCGGGGGCGGCAGGTGTACATCCGCGAGGGCTGCATCTACTGCCATACGCAGCAGATCCGCGATCCTTCGTTCACGACGGACGTCGAGCGGGGATGGGGGACGCGTGCCTCGGTGCCGGGCGACTACGTCTACGATTCGCCGCACCTGCTGGGGACGATGCGGACCGGCCCGGACCTGACCAACGTCGGCGCGCGGCTGCCGAGCCGCGCCTGGCACCTGCTCCACCTCTACAACCCCCGCGCGGTCGTGGAGTGGTCGATCATGCCGGCCTTCCCGTACCTCTTCGAGGCGAAGGATTCGAGCGACGTCGCCTCGGACGAGGTGGTGGTCCCGGTCGGCGCGCCGCACGCACCCGCCGGCAAGGTGATCGTCGCGACGCCCGACGCGCTCGCGCTCGTGGACTACCTGCTTTCCCTGGACCGTACCTACCCCGTCGAGCCGCCGGCGGGCGGCCACGCCGCGGGGGCAGGTCGCAGCGCGCACACGATGCCATGAGTACAGAGATCGGAGTCACGACCCCGGAGGACGACGGCTTCGCGGCGGACGTGGAACGCATCCACCGCCCGCTGCTGCGCGAGCCCCGCGATCCGGACGAGGGGCGCGAGCCGGTTCCGTGGTGGCTGTGGACGGCCGCCGTGCTCGCCCTCTTCTGGGGCGGCTGGTACCTGGGTCGCCACGGCGGCGAGCCGGGCACGGCGACCCACATCGCCTACGTCGAGCGAGCCGCACCGGCGTCGGCGGGCCGGGTGAAGCCCGAGGAGAGCGTCGCCGCCGCGGCCCCGGTCGAGCTGGGCCGGCAGGTCTACGCACGGAGCTGCCAGGGCTGCCACCAGGCGAGCGGGACCGGCCTACCCGGCGCCTTTCCGCCGCTGGTGGGTTCGGAGTGGGTGACCGGACCGCCCGCCACGGTGATCCGCATCCTGCTCGACGGGCTCCAGGGGCCGATCGAGGTCGCGGGCACGGTGTACAACGGTGTGATGCCGGCGTGGCGCGACCAGCTCACGGATGTCGAGCTCGCGGCGGTGGCGACCTATATTCGCCAGTGGGGCGAGAACGACGCGGGTGCGGTCGAGGCGGCCGATGTGGCCGAGCTACGCGCAGCGAGCGCGGGGCGGACGGGTTCGTGGAGCGCTGAAGCCCTTCGCCGGGCCGAGGAGAGCGAAGTGGACGAGGGGAGGAAGCCATGATCTTGCCAGCAGGGGCGGCAGAGCGCAGACGGCTGGAGCCGGGCGCGGTGAGCGCGCTCTTCGAATCCGAGGAAGCCGTCGACCGGGCCGTGACGCGACTCGTGGGCAGCGGCGTGCCGCGCGATCTCATCGAGGTGGTGGTCTCGCCCGAGGCGGCCCGGCGATACTACGTTGGCCGGGCGCGGGCGCCGGGGCGCGAGGCGCTGCGCTGGGCCGGGATCGGCGGACTGACCGGCCTGGTCCTCGGCTCGGTGCTCGCGACCGTCCTCATCGCGCTCCCCGGCTTCGAGGACGCCGGTACGACGGCGCTGATCCAGCTCGCCGGCCCGAACCTCGCGACCGTGGCTGGCGCCTGCCTGGGCGGGATCGGAGGCCTGCTGCGTTGCCGTCGTCCCGATTCGCGGCACGCGCGGGCGGCGCAAGAGCCAGACGCCATCGTGCTCCTCGTCGGGGCACGCGGCGAGGCGGAGGCGTCCCGGCTCGCGGAGCTCCTGGTGGGGAGTGGCGGCCGCGAGCCGCGCATCACGACCCGAACCCACACGTCATGAGCGACCGCCCCCGCGCGCCGGGCCCGTGGGGCCCCACGCTACGCCCGGCGCGCCGCGCGCCCGAGCCGCGACGCGGGCGCATCCCGGCGCCGCTGCGCCGGCTGCTCGGCGTGCCGCTCTTTTACAAGATCCTGATCGCGAACTCCGCCATCGTGATCGGGGGGGCGGTCGCGGGGACCATGGTTACGGCGGAGTTCGTGCGGACCCGGCCGGACCGCTCTATCTTCGAGCTGGTCGGACTGCTCGCGACCGCGGGTGTCGTGATGAGCGTGCTGGCCAACGCGCTGATCCTCCGGGTGGCGCTCTCGCCGCTCCGGCATCTCCAGCGGACGGCGAGTGCGATTCAGTCGGGCACCCTCGATGCGCGCGCGCCTGTCTCGCCCGTGGCCGACCGGGACCTGGCACGGCTGATCCGAACGTTCAACCTCATGCTCGACGGCCTGGAGGGCAACCGTGAGCGGCTGCGGGAGATCGCGGCTCGGGCGCTCTACGCGGAGGAGGAGGAACGCAAGCGGATCGCGCGGGAGCTGCACGACGAGACGGCCCAGAGCGTGGCCGCGATCCTGATCCGGCTGCGCCTGATGCGCGGCGTGGAAGATGCCGCCCGGCGGGAGGCGCTGCTCGAGGAGGTGCGCGAGGAGCTCGCGAGTACGCTAGAGGGGATCCGCCGCTACGCCCGGGGGCTGCGGCCGCCCGCGCTCGACGAGCTCGGACTCGTCCCGGCGATCCAGGCGTATGCACGCACGCTCGCCGAGGGCACGGGCCTCGCGATATCCGTCGATGCCGAGCGCGGGGGCGGGCGCCTCACCCCGGAAGCGGAGCTCGCCCTCTATCGTATGGTCCAGGAGGCGCTCTCGAACGTGGTGCGCCACGCGGAGGCCACGCGGGCCCGGGTGCACTTCCGGCCGACGCGGCAATCGGTGGTCGTGGTGGTCGAGGATGACGGTCGAGGCTTCCCGGTCGATGAGGTGATGGAGGCGGGGCGCGGCCTCGGGCTGTTCGGGATGCGCGAGCGGGCGGGGTATGTGGGCGGGCAGGTCGAGATCGACAGTAAGGTCGGGGAGGGGACGCGGGTCCGGATCACGGTCCCGACCTCGGAGGAGGACCGAAATGGCTGAGCGGATCCGAATTCTGCTGGTCGACGACCACGCGGTGCTGCGCGCGGGGCTGCGCGCGTTGCTCAACGCCGAGCCCGACATGAAAGTGGTCGGCGAGGCCGCCACGGGCGAGGAGGGCATCGAGCGGGCCCGGGCGCTGGTGCCCGACGTGGTCGTCATGGACCTCTCGATGCCCGGCATCGGCGGGCTCGAGGCGACGCGGCGGATCGCCGCGCTGGAGCAGGCGACGCGGATCCTGGTGCTCACCGTCCACGCCGAGGAGGAGTACCTGCTGCCCGTGCTCGAAGCGGGTGGCAGCGGTTACGTGACGAAGACGCGCGCCGACGAGGACCTGACACAGGCGATCCGGGCCGTCGCCCGGGGCGAGGTGTTCCTCTACCCGAGCGCGACCAAGCTTCTCTTGCAGCGCTACAAGGAGGCGGGCGAGGAGAAGAGCCCGCTCGCGCCGTTGAGCGAGCGCGAGCGCGAGGTGCTCAGTTACACGGCCGAGGGCTACAGCTCGAGCGAGATCGGTGAGAAGCTCTTCATCAGCCCCAAGACGGTCGACACCTACCGCTCCCGGATCATGGAAAAGCTGGGGCTCAAGCACCGCAGCGAGCTGGTGCGCTTCGCCCTGAAGACGGGACTGCTCAAGGCGGAGTAGGTGTCGTCAGGGATTTCCCGACCGAAAAATCCACGCTTTCCCGACCCGATCTTCATCGCATCCCCGACAGATTCCAGGCGTTGGCAACGGTAGCTTCCGGTGTGGTCAGCAGTGGTGACCATTCACCGGGAGGCGAGAGATGCTGGTCAAGGGGATGTTGCTCAAGGTGTTGGTGGCGGGGATGCTGGGCACGGGCGGCTACGTCGCGCTCTTCCTCGGCAACGACGAACGGGTCGAGCGTATCGACTTCGGCGAGGTGCGGATGAGGACCGACCCGGCGTACGCGGCCGCGGTCGCGCCGGCTTCGGATGCGCCGGTCAAGGAGTTCCGCATCCCGATCACGCACGAGACGATCGAGATCGCCGACGGCGTGAGCTACGAGGGGTGGACCTTCGGCGGCACGGTGCCGGGCCCGGTCATGCGGGTGCGTGAAGGCGACCTCGTGCGGATCACGCTCGTCAACGAGAGCCCGATGCCGCACTCGATCGACTTCCACTCGGCGCGGATCCCGATGAACGAGGCGTACCGCACGATCGCGCCGGGCGAGGAGCTGGAGTTCGAGTTCGTCGCGCGGGACCCGGGCGCCTACCTGGTGCACTGCGGCACGCCGCCGGTGACGATGCACCTCATGCAGGGGATGTACATGGCGTTCATCGTCGACCCGAAGGGCGGCTGGGGCACCGAGGCGGACAAGGAGTTCGTGCTCGTCCAGAGCGAGTTCTACGCCCGGGACGGCGGAAACGGCGGCGCCAGGCAGCCGGACTGGACGGCGGCCATGGACAAGAAGGCGAGCCACGTCGTCTTCAACGGCCGGGCGTTCCAGTACAAGCAGCATCCGCTCGAGGTGGACGTCGGCGACCGCGTACGGCTCTTCGTGGTCAATGCGGGACCGAGCTTCCGGAGCGACTTCCACGTGGTCGGCGCCGTCTTCGACCGGGTCTACCCGGACGGCAACCCGGACAACGTGCTGGAGAGCGTGCAGACGTGGTCGGTCCCTGCGGGCGGCGGCGCGGTCTTCGAGACCGTCTTCGAGGAGGGCGCGAGCGGCGAGGGCGTCTACGCCTTCGTGACCCACGCCTTCGCCGATGCCGAGAAGGGCGCGGTCGGGCTGATCCGGGTGGGCCGGCCTACGCTGGTGGCCGGGGTGGGCCACTGACCACTCGTACGAAAGGGCGGCGCGCCGAGCCGGCGCGCCGCCCTTGCCGGCCCCGTCCTCACGACGACATTCCGCGACGCGCCTCGAACCCCGGCCGGTATCCTCGGCGGAGCGCGGTAAATACACTGCGAGCGACGGGATCGACGATTTCGCCTCGCGGCCGCCGGTGTGACGGATGTCACAGCGACGTGTGCGTTGGGGCGGTATCGTCGAGTGTGAGTTTCAGAGGAAGGGGCAGGCCGGCGCATCGAGGAGGTGGATCCGGTGCACACGCAGGTGCGACGCTTCATCAAGACGGGGCTCGGCTTTCTGGCCGTGGGGCTCGTGGTCGGGGTCTACATGCTGGTCCGGCGCGAGCTGTGGGGCGCATGGCCGCACCCGTACCTGGTCTCGGCGCACGCGCACGCGGTGCTGGTCGGATTCGTCATGTTCCTGATCCTGGGCGTCGCGCTGTGGCTCTTTCCACGGGCGCCGAAGGACGATCGGCGCTACCGTCCGGAGCGGATCGCCGCCTCCTACTGGCTCCTTGCCGCGGCGACGTTCTCGAGGTTCACGGGCGAGCTGTTGCGTGCCTGGTCGGACGCCGGGTGGCTGGCGTGGCTGGTGGTGCTGGGCGGGGTGGGGCAGGCGGTGGGGCTGGGGGTCTACTTCTGGGCGATGTGGCCGCGGATCCGGCCGGTGGGCAGCCACCTGCGCGAGGCGAAGGGAGAGCGGTTCTGAGGAGCGAGGGGGAATGTCGCTTTACTACCTGAACGTGACGGTGCACGTGCTGGCCGCGCTGCTGTGGCTGGGCGGGATGTTCTTCCTGGCGGTGGTCGGCGCGCCGGTGCTGCGGAAGGTCGAACCGCCGACGTTGCGGGCGGAGCTGTTCCGGCGACTCGGTGAGCGGTACCGCCGCGTGGGGTGGGGTGCGATCGCGGTCCTGGTCGCGACGGGGCTCGGCAACCTCCAATTCCGTGGGCTGCTGAGCGGGGCGGTCCTGGGTTCGGGCGCGTTCTGGGCGACGTCCTACGGCCAGGCGCTGGCGTGGAAGCTCGGCGCGGTGGCGACGATGCTGGTCGTGAGCGGGCTGCACGATTTCGTGCTCGGCCCGGCGGCGTCGCGGGCCGGGGCGGGCACACCGGACGCATTGCGGTTCAGACGGTGGGCGGCGCTGCTGGCCCGACTGAATGCGGTAGCCGGCGTGGTCGTGGTGATCGCGGCGGTCCTCCTGGCACGGGGAGGGTGAAGTGACGGAGAAGCGGATCTACGAGCTGCTGCAGGGGCTCGCGATCTTTCGGGGGCTCAGCGAGTCGGCGCTGGACGAGGTGGCCCGGCGGACCGTCACGCGGACGCTGCCGCGCAACGCCTTGCTCTTCCGGAGGGGCGAGGCGTGCCATGGGCTGTACGTGATCGTGGAGGGGCGGGTCAAGGTGTACCGCGCGAGCCCCGATGGTCGCGAGCAGGTGCTCCACATCGAGGGGGCGGGCGAGGCGGTGGCGGAGGTGCCGCTCTTCGATGGAGGGCCTTATCCTGCCTCGGCGCGGGCGCTCGAGGACACCCGCGTCCTCTTCCTGCCGCGCGACGCCTTCCAGTGGCTCTACCAGCACAACCCGGAGATCGCGGATGCGGTGATCCGAGACCTGGGCCGGCGGCTGCGGCGGCTGGTGGGGCTCGTCGAGAAGGTGTCGCTCAAGGACGTCCATGCCCGGGTCGCGGCCACGCTGCTGGAATTTGCCGAGGCGGCGGGCGCGGCGCACGACGGCGGCACCTTCACCGTACCGCGCACGCAGGAAGAGATGGCGGCAGAGCTGGCCACGACGCGCGAGAGTGTGGCGCGGGGGCTGGCGAAGCTGCGCCGGGAGGGCGCGATCGCGCAGGAGGGCGCGCGCGTGCGGATCCTGAGCGTGGAGCGGCTGGGCACTGCCGCGCGCGGCGAGCGGGTGGAGGGCTGATGGAGCCGTTCGTCCGTCGCTTCGTCCGCGCCAGTCTGGTCTGGCTGGGCGTCGGCGTGCTGATCGGCGTGTCGATGGCGTTCTGGCCGGTCGCGGTGGTGTACCGCCCCGCACACGTGCACGCGAACCTGCTGGGATTCGTGAGCATGATGATCTTTGGCGTCGCCTACCACGTCATCCCGCGCTTCAGCGGGCGGCCGCTGCACAACGTCTCGTTGGGGGCGGCGCACCTCTGGGCGGCCAACGTGGGGCTCGCGCTGATGGTCGGCGGCTGGATCGCGCGGGCGCACGGGTTCGCGCCGGGGACCGCCGCGCTCCGGATCGGCGCGGCGACGAGCGCGCTCGGCGTCGCACTCTTCATCTACAACATCTGGCGGACCCTCGGGCCCGTCGTCAGGAGGTAGGACCATGCAGACGAAGCGGATGTTCTCGGAGACGATGACGGTCAACGAGGTGATCCGGGAGTTCCCGGACACCGTCGCCGTCTTCAACGAGTTCGGCATCGACGCGTGCTGCGGCGGCGCGGCTCCGATCGTCGAGGCGGCCCGGCGCGACGGCGCCGATCCCGCCGCCCTTCTCAGCGCGTTGCGCGCCGTCGTGGAGCGGGCATCGTGAAGGCGCTCTCGGCGGGCCCCGAGGCACGCGCGGACCGGCCGGCGAGCGCGGTGCTCCACGACGAGGCGAACGTGCGCATCGTCGGCTTCCGGCTGGAGCCGGGTCAGCGCATCCCGCCGCACCACAGCTCATCGACGGTGACCGTGCACGTCACCGAAGGGCGGGGCACGTTCATCGGCGCCGACGGCCGCGCGGAGCTCGCGGCGGGCGAGACGGCCGTCTATGCGCCGGGCGAGACGCACGCCATCGAAGCGGGCGACGCGCCGCTCCGCTTCCTCGCGATCATCGCGCCCCGGCCGGGCGGGTGAGTCGGGCCCGGCCGCGCGGACGCGGCGGTGTGATCCGCGTCACAGACCGCGCCGCGGCGACGTGCGAGGTTGGGGGCAGGAGGCTGGAATGAGATCCGAATCACTGACCGAGGCCGATGTCCGTCGCGCGCTGGCGGACGTGCCCTACCCGGGGATGAAGCGAGACATCGTCTCCTTCGGGCTGGTGCGCTCCGTCACGGTGCGCAACGGCCGGGTGCACGTCTCGCTCACGCTGTCGACGGAGCGCGAGGACGTGCCGGATCTGCTGCGTGCCGCGATCCGCGAGAGGCTGGCGGAGGCGGGCGCCGTGCGGACCGAAGTGCAGATCCTCGAGCCGGAGCGGCACGCCATGGGAACGAGGGACCCGTGGGCCGACCGGCGGCGGCTGCCGGGCGTGCAGCACGTCGTCGCGGTCGGCGCGGGGAAGGGCGGCGTGGGAAAGAGCACCGTCGCCGCGAACCTGGCGCTGGCGCTGCGCGACCGCGGGCTGCGCATCGGGCTGCTGGACGCTGACATCTACGGCCCGTCGCTGCCGGTGATCCTGGGGATCGAGGACGGCGCCTCGAAGGTGGGCGTGACGCAGGACAAGAAGATCGTGCCGATCGATGTCCACGGCGTCTCGCTGGTCAGCTTCGGGTTCTTCCTCGGC
Organism: Longimicrobiales bacterium; assembly: GCA_036381255.1. Lineage (GTDB taxonomy): Bacteria > Gemmatimonadota > Gemmatimonadetes > Longimicrobiales > RSA9 > CALBZE01. The sequence goes on from DASVDG010000034.1 coordinate 10,585, forward strand.
GCGCAGTCGCCCGCGGTCTGGCGCGGGCCGATGGTGGCCAAGGCGGTCAAGCAGTTCTCGCACGGCGTCGTATGGCCGGATGTGGACGTGCTGGTCGTGGACCTGCCGCCGGGGACGGGCGACGTACCGCTCTCGCTCGCGCAGTCGGTCGTCGTCGACGGGGCGGTGGTCGTCACGACGCCGCAGCGGCTGGCGGTGCTCGAGGCCGCCAAGGCGGTGGAGATGTTCCGCAAGCTGGATTCTCCAGTGCTCGGCGTGGTCGAGAACATGAGCTACTCGACGTGCGAGTGCGGCCGCCGCTCGCACCCCTTCGGCAAGGGCGGCGGCGCCGAGCTGGCCGGGGCGGCCGGCGTGCCGCTGCTCGGCGCGGTCCCGTTCGAGGAGCCGGTCGTGGCGGGCGAGGACCGCGGCGCGCCGCCGGTGGTGGCGGAGCCCGCGGGCGCGGTCGCGCGGGCGTTCGCGGAGATCGCCGAGGCGGTCGCGGGTGCGCTCGGCCGGCCGGCGGCGACGGGTGCGGCACCGGCGGGCGCGCCGGTCGAGACGGCGGGGTCGGGCGCATGAGCGAGGGCGCACGCACGATGGGTCCCGCGGCCGCGCCGCGACGCCCGATGGCGGCCGGCGCGCCGCTGGCCGGAGGGCTCGCCGCCTCGAACGCGCCGCCGTTCCGCCTTCCGGGCGAGCACTTCGCCGCGGGGCTGGGGTTCCTGGTGCTCGGCGCGCTGGGGCTGGTGTGGGTCGCGCCGGCGCTGGCGCAGGGGCTCTTTCCGCTGCCGCGCGTCGTCGCCGTCACGCACCTCTTCACGCTGGGGTGGATCACGACGTCGATCCTGGGCGCGCTCTACCAGTTCCTGCCCGTGGCCCTGCTCGAGCCGGTCCGCTCGGAGCGGCTGGCGCACGTGAGCTACTGGCTGTACGTGCCCGGGGTCGTCGCCTTCGTCTGCGGCGTCGCGGGCGGTCACCCGACCGTGCTCGTCGCCGGGGCGGCGACGTTCGGCACCGCGCTGGTTCTCTTCGCCGGCAACCTGGCGGCGACGCTCGTGCGCGTGAAGCGGCGTGACCTGACCTGGTGGGCGCTGGCGAGCGCGGGCGTCTTCCTGCTGGTCACGGTTCTCCTCGGGCTGCTGCTCGCGATCAACCTCCAGACCAACGCGCTCGGCGAGCACCGTTTCGCGACGCTCGGCGTGCACCTGCACATCGCGCTCGTGGGGTGGGTCTTCCTGGTGATCATCGGGGTCGCGCGGCACCTGCTGCCGATGTTCCTCCTGAGCCACGGCGCGGGGCTAGGCGCGGCGAAGCTGTCGGTCGCGCTGGTCGCCGCCGGCACGTTCCTGCTCGCGCTGCTCCACCACGTGCTGCCGGTGGGCGCGTTCTGGATCGCGGGCGCGCTCATGGCCGCCGGCGTGGCCGCGTTCCTCTTCCAGGCGGGGCTGTTCTATCGGCACCGCATCAAGCCCAAGCTGGACCCCGGGATGCGGCTGGCGGGCGTCGCGCTCGCCTTCTTCGCGCTCGCGCTGGTCCTCGCGCCGATCGCGCTCGGTCAGGGACTCGCCGCGCCGCGGCTGCTGACCGGCTACGTGGCGACGCTCGTGCTGGGCACGGCGCTGTTCGTGGCGGCGCACTACTACAAGATCCTGCCGTTCCTGGTCTGGTACCACCGTTTCGGCCCGCTGGCGGGGAAGCGGCCGGTGCCGCGCGTGGCGGAGCTCTACGCGGCCCGGACGGCGAACACGGCGGCCGCGCTCCTCGCGCTCGGCGCGCTCGGGCTGGTCCTGGCGATCCTGGCGGGCAGCGGCACCCTCGCGCGCACGGCGGCCCTCGCCTTCGCGAGCGGCGCGTGCGTGGAGGCGGCGCAGATGTACTCCATTTCGCGGAGGAGGCCGGAATGAGTCACGGGACCGAGGAGTTCGGGAAGGCGGCCGCAGCACTCGACCAGGGCGCGGAAGCGCCGCAGTCGGCCGAGCCGGCCGAGGCCGTCGCAATCGATGAACGGCTGGTCTGGGATGCGCTGCGCACGGTGATCGATCCGGAGATCGGGCTCGACATCGTCACCCTGGGACTGGTCTACGACCTCGCGATCGAGGGCGGGAACGTGCGCGTGACCTACTCGCTCACGACGCCCGGCTGCCCGATGGAGGCGCACATCACGAACGGCGTGCTGGCGGCGGTCGGCGCCGTGCCGGGCGTCGATGCCATCGAGCCGAAGCTGGTCTGGGAGCCGCGCTGGCACCCGGGGATGATCCGGCAGGGGGCGTGGTGATGGCGATCCAGGCGACGGACCGCATCGCGGCGGTGATCGCGCGCGACGAGCGGCTCGTCGAGATCCTGGCCGCGGCATCGCCCGCGTTCTCCCGGCTGCGCTCGCCGGTGATGCGCAGGACCATGGCGCGGCTGGTGACGGTCGAGCAGGCGGCGAGGATGGCCGGGCTGGATGCGGAGGAGCTCGTCGCGTTGCTGAACCAGGCGCTGGAGGAGGGCGAGGCCGGCGTCGATGTCGAAGGTTCGCAGAAAGAGGAGAGGCGGATGCCGGAGACGAGGGACGAGGCGACGGCCGGCGCGGCGAGCTCCATGCCCGCCGTGCTGAAAGGGATTGCGCCGGACCGGATCGTGGATGCCGACGTGCGCGAGGACCTGCGGCGGGGCGAGGAGCCGTTCCGCAAGATCATGGACGCGCGCAAGCGGTTGCCGGAGGGCGGCGTGCTGCGCGTGCGCGCGATCTTCGAGCCCGTCCCGCTCTACGCGGTCATGGCCAAGCAGGGGCTCACGCACTGGACCGAGCGCCTGGCCGACGATGACTGGCGGGTTTGGTTCTACGCCGGGGACGGCGCCGGAACGGAAGCCCAGGTTGCGGCGCCGCCGACGGATCCGGGAGACCGGGGCGGCTCCGACGCGCACGATCCGCGGCAAGCCGGCGCCGAAGAGGGCGCCGGCGACGATGACGTCGTCGTGCTGGACGTGCGCGGGCTGGAGCCGCCCGAGCCGATGGTGCAGACGCTGGAGGCGCTCGAGCGCCTGCCGGCGGGCAAGACGCTGGTGCAGATCAACGTCCGCGTGCCGCAGTTCCTGCTGCCGCAGCTGGAGGCGCGCGGTTTCAGCTACGAGATCCGGGAACAGGAGCCCGGCCTCGTGCGGGTGTTCATCCGCCGTGCGGCGGAGGGCGCCTAGTCACGCCGAGATCGGCGGGGCGATTCATCATCTGACCCGATCGACCGACGAAGGAGACGAGACATGTCCGATACGACGAAGAAGCCGGCGGAGCTCGATGTGCGCGTGATCCCGCCGCGCGAGAAGCACCCGACCATCTTCCAGACGTTCGAGGCGCTCAAGCCGGGCGAGTCGTTCATCCTGGTGAACGACCACGACCCGCGGCCGCTGCGCTACCAGTTCGAGTTCGAGCACGCGGGCAAGTTCGTCTGGGAGTACCTCGAGCAGGGCCCGACGGTCTGGCGCGTCGCCATCTCGAAGCAGTAGCGGGATGCGGCTCGCACTGAGCACGGAGGCGGCCCCCGACCTCGCGCTGGCCGACCTGGTCGCCGCGTGCGTGCGGCGGGGGCTCGCCGCCCTCGAGCTGGTGGAAGGCCACGCGCACGGCGTCTCGCCGACGCTGCCGGCCGAGGCGCTCGAGCGGGTCCGACGGCGGCTGCCGGCGGACGGGCCGCGGATCGCGGCGTTCCGCGCCGGATCGATCGAGCGCGCGACCTCGCCGCTCGCGGCGGCGCTCTCGGCGGCGCTCGCCGTGCCGGTCGTCGCGCCGGCGGGTGACGAAGGCGACGACGACAGCCTGCTCGAGGCGGCCGGCCGCTACGCGGCAGCGGGCGGGACGCTCCTCGTCGCCCACGGCACCGATGCCGGCCGCGCGGAGCGGCTGCGGCGCGTGGTCGAGGCGGCGCCGGAGGGCGCGCTCGGCCTGGCGTGGGACGTGGACCCGGACGACGACGGGCTGGCGGCGGCGAGCGCCGCGGTGCTGGAAGCCGCCGGCCCTCACCTGCGGCACGTCCGCCTGCGAGGCGGAGGTCCGGAGGCGGCGGGGCAGGAAGGGCGGGGAATCGGCCCGCTCATGGCCCGCCTTACGCTGGCCGGCTACGACGGCACGCTCGCTCTCGCGCCGAGCACCTCGCGCTACCGCTACGCGTGGAGCGCCTGGCTGGGGCGGCGCGGGGGGTGGGGGTGCGGGAGCAAGAGCGCCGGGCCGTCGCCGGTTCGACTCGGTATCAACGACTGAGGGAGAAGTCCAAATGACGACCAGAACGCCGACCATGCCGGACCGTACCGAGTTGGATGTGCGGCCGATCCCGCCCAAGGACCGCTACGACGCGATCATGGGCGCCTACGAGGCGCTCCCGGTCGGGGGGACGCTCCACCTGACCGTGGACCACGACCCGACCTGCATGTACTACACGCTCAAGGCCACGCGGGGCGATGAGGCGTTCCGCTTCGAGTACCTGGAGCAGGGGCCGGAGGTCTGGCGCGTGGTGGTGGCGAAGCGGTTGGAGTCCGAATGAGGCATGCGGGCGACGGGCGGTGGGCCGGGGCGCCGTCGACCGCGAGTGGCTCACGCCCGTAGCGCTGCCGTCCGCGGTGCGTGAGCCGTGCGCCGCGGCGCACGGCTCACGCGGCCGGAGGCACGCGGGTCGCGGCCCAACCGGCCCACCGCCGTACGAACCCGACGGACGTCGCCGCCCACGCGATCAGCGCCAGCCCGCCGACGGTCACCGGCACGGGCCGCAGCGCCGGCCAGCGCAGCGCCTCGATCAACCGGAAGGTAGCGACGGCATACATTCCGAGCGGGAAGACCATGCTCCAGAACTGCGCTTCGTAGCGGAGCGGGATGCGGCGGCGCACGTGGCGCCACGCGCCGAGCACGAGGAGCAGCGGGATCCACCACGTCGCCGTCGCCCAGAAGAGGAGCGTCAACCCCGCGAGGAAGGGCAGCACCTCACGTAGAAACGGCCAGGCTTCCGCTCGGCTCACGAGCAGCGAGCCGGCGAGCGTCGTGATCGCGACCGCCCCCATGTTGATCCAGTAGGGGGGCGCGAGGCGTTCCGGGTCGAACGGGAAGAAGAGGAAGCGATAGAGGATGAGCGAGAAGAGCAGGATGTAGAACATGCACCCCAGCAGGAACAACCCGAGCGCGAAGCCGAGCGCCGCGGGCGCGGGGACCGGCGGCTCCCCGGCGAGGAGGATGCCCAGGACCGCGACCGACTGGGTCGAGACCACGATCAGCATCCACGCCCCGCTCATCCCCTCGTCCAGCCGCGGCTTCTCGGGCAGGATCGTCATGAGGGTGAAGAAGGCGTAGATCAGGCCGAGCCAGAGGACGATGCCGAGCGCCCAGAGCCCGACCGCGACCTCCGGCCACCTGGCCAGCAGCACGAATTCAGTCCCGAGTATGCATGTTCCCGCCACGGCCGTGAGGAAGCCGGGCGCGCGCGAGTGGCTGCGCAGGTCTGCCGCGGCCCGCTCGCGGAAGCGCATCAGTCGCATCGCCGTCAGCCCGACCAGGATGATGTAGGCAAGGACGTTGATGCCGAAGAGCGGCCACGCGACGCTGCGCATCCCCAGCAGGTCGGCAGTGGTCGAGACGATCCCCGTCGCCATGACCATGGAAAACGACGCAGGCGGCAGCTCCGCCGCCCGTGTCGCGACTCGCCGGCGGAGTCCCGCCCTCTCCTCCGCTCGCGCCCTCACGAGATCACCGGTCAGCGGTCCAGCGCGTGGATGTAGCGCAACAGTCCGGCATTGAGGCCCAGGCACGCCAGGCTCGTCAGGGCGGCGGGGAGCAGGATCCCGGTCTCGCCCCCGAGATAGGCGTTCATGGTCGCGACCAGCAGCCAGAGCTGGAGGATGTCCAGGATCAGCACGATGCACAGGATCCCGGTGACGATCATCAGGCGCTGGCCGCGGGGAAAGCGGGTCAGCCACGTCATACGGCCCGCCTCTCGATGCCGGTCGCGTAGACGTAGCCGCCGCGGACCTCGACGTGGATGCGCGGGAGCGGCCGCTCCGGCGGCCCGCCGATCGGCCGGCCGGTCTCGATGTCGAAGTTGCCGTTGTGACACGGGCAGTGCAGCCGCCCCCGCTCGGGCTGGGCGATCACGGGGCAGAGCAGGTGCGTGCACGCGCGGTCGTAGGCGACCAGGCGGTCCTCATCGAGCCGCACCAGGACGGCGTGGTTGTCGGGATCCGGGTACGAGAAGACCAGCGAGCCGCCGACCGGGATCGCGTCCAGGCGGGCGACGCGGCGAACGGGCGGGTCGCCGGGGCGGCGACGGATGTAGTTGTGGTAGAGGATCCAGAACTGGCCCACGACGAAGCCGACGCTCACCACGACCATGTATTTGGTGAAGTCGCGGCGGGCGACGTACTCGTCGCGCGGCCAGTCGATCGGGAAGTCGCGCCGCCACTTGGGCTGCGCTTCCCAGGGGCGGCCGTCGGGGCCGACCGAGAGGCGCTCGAGGTCTTGCCGATCCACGCTCATGCGTCCTCCTCGGCGAAGAGGCCGGCGAGCAGCGCGTCGTCGCTCGCATCCGAGCGGCCGACGGTCGGCTCGTGCAGTGCGCCCGTCACGTCCACCCGGTCCACGGGCGCGTCCCGCGGCACCATCATCGACACCCGGGTCGTGATCGTCTGCCGCCCGAACTGGAAGGTGTTGACCGGGCGGGAGCGGGGGCGCAGTCGTTCGATCTCCTCGCGGGTGCCGAACCAGAGCGCCCCGCTCGGGCAGACGGAGGCGCACATCGGCTTCTTGCCCACCGAGGTGCGGTCGTAGCACATGTCGCACTTCATCATGAGGTTCATCCCGCTCTGCATCTTCGGGATGCCGAACGGGCAGGCGAGGACGCAGTTGTTGCATGCGATGCAGCGCGGTTTGCGCGCGCTCTGGACCACGCCGTCGCCCGTGCGCTTGATGGCGTCGGCCGGGCAGACCTCGGCGCACGTCGGCGAGTCGCAGTGCATGCAGACGACCGGAACCGTCTGGGTCGAGCGTTCGCGGTCGATGTAGTCGAGCTGGATCATCGAGTAGCCGCGGTGCGTATCGCAGGCCATGCACGCCTGCACGCAGGCGTTGCAGCCGATGCAGCGGTTGGGGTCGATGAAGAACTCGTTGCGTTCGGGAACGGGCATGGCGGCTCCTGTCCCGGGTCGGCGCTACTGCTGCGGCTCGAGGAGATCCGCGTACTCGGGCGGCGCATCCGCCTTGCGGAGGCGCACGGCGCAGACCTTGAACTCCGGGATCTTCGAGATCGGGTCCTGTGCGGCGATGGTCAGCAGGTTGATGCGCTTCCTGCCGGCCCAGTGGTAGGGGACGAAAACGGTGTCCGGGCGGATCGTCTTGACCACGTGCGCGCGCAGCGTGACCGCGCCGCGCCGCGACTCGACGGTCGTCCACTCGCCGTCGGCGATGCCGAGCCGCTCGGCGAGCCGGGGATGCATCTCGACCTTCGGCTCCGGGTAGTAGTCGATCAGCGGGCCGATGCGTCGCGTCTGGGTGCCGGAGAGGAACTGCGTGATGACGCGGCCGGTGGTGAGGATCACGGGGTAGTCCGCGTCGACGTCCTCGGCCGGCGGGGTGTAGGGCGTGGCGTTGAAGCGCGCTTTGCCGTCGGGGAAGTAGAACGGGCCCGCGCCCTTCGCCACCGGGTTCCAGGAGCCGGGCTCGAAGAGGCGGGGCGTGCCGGGGTGGTCCTCGTCGTAGCAGGGCCAGAAGACGCCGCCCTGGCGCTCGATCTTCTCGTAGGTGATCCCCGAGTAGTCGACGACGGCGCCGCGCGACGCCTCGCGCAGCTCGTCGAAGATCTCGCGGGGTGAGTCGAAGGTGAGACCGCGCTCCCTGCCGAGCGCCCGGGCGATGTCCTGGATGATGCGCCAGTCCTGCCTCGCATCGCCGGGCGGGTCGACGGCCTTGTTGATCTTGATGACCCGCCCCTCGACTTGCGTGACCGTGCCTTCATCCTCCTCCTGCAGCGAGCCGGGGAGCACGATGTCGGCGTGCCGCGCCGTTTCGTTCAGGAAGAAGTCGATGGCGACGAAGAACTCCAGCTTTTCCAGCGCGCGGCGCACGAAGTCGTTGTCCGGCAGCGAGACGTGCGGGTTGAAACAGATGGACAGCAGGCCGCGGATCTCGCCGCGGTCGATCTTGCGGATGATCTCGTAGGCGTCCGCGCCGGGGCGGGGCAGTGCATCGGGGTCGATCCCCCAGACCCGGGCGACGGCGGCGCGGTGCTCCGGGTTGGCCAGGTCCCGCCCGCCGGGAAGCTGGTCGGCCTTCTGGCCGTGCTCGCGGCCGCCCTGGCCGTTGGCCTGGCCGGTGATGGTGCCGTAGCCGCACCCCTCGCGGCCGATCCGGCCGCTGGCCAGGACCAGGTTGATGGCGCCGAGCACGTTCATCACGCCCTTGGTGTGGTGCTCGATGCCGCGGGCGTGGAGCATGAAGCTGGTCTCCGCCGTCCCCCACACCTCCGCCGCCTCGCGGATCAGCCTCTCGGCGATGCCGGTCACCTCGGCGGTGCGGCGGGGCGTCCACTCGCGCACGTTCTCGGCGACCTCCTCGAAACCCGTGGTGTGGCGCTCGATGAAGTCGTGGTCGAGCCAGTCGTTCTCGATCATCAAGTGCAGCACGCCGTTGAAGAGCGCCACATCGCGACCGGGCTTGATCGGCAGGTAGAGGTCGCAGGTGCGAGCGATCGGCGTGATGCGCGGGTCGACGACGATGACCTTGCCGCCGTTCTGCCGGGCCTGCCAGACGTAGTCGGTCGTGATCGGCGAGCACTCGGCGACGTTGGCGCCGCTGATCCAGACCGCTTTCGCCTTCGGGATGTCCTCCCACGGATTGGCCGAGCGGTCCACGCCGAAGGCCATCTTGTTGGCCGCCGCCGCGGCCACCATGCAGAGGCGGCCGTTGTAGTCGATGTTCGCGGTCCTGAGGACCATGTGGGCGAACTTGCCCATCAGGTAGCATTTCTCGGTCGTCAGGCTCGCGCCGGTCAGCACCGCGAAGGCGTCCCGGCCGTGGGCCGACTGGATGCGCTCGATCTCGTCGGCGACACGCCTGATCGCCTCCTCGTAGCCGATGGCCCGGAAGCCGCCCGGCGCCGCATCGTCCCGGGCGTAGGCGTGCAGGAGCCGGTCCGGATGGGCCTGCTGGAGGTAGCGCGTCACCCCCTTCGGGCAGAGCTTGCCCTTGTTGAACGGGAACTCCATCCACGGCTCGACGCCCAACACGGTGTTGTCCTTGACGACCAGCTTCAGCCCGCACTGCTGGCCGCAGAAGCAGCAGTGCGTCTTGACCACGCGGTCGGGCTCGACGCCGGTGTCCAGGCGCACGCCCGCGGGGTAGGCCAGGTGGGGGCCGAAGCGGTCGATCGTCTCTCGGAGTCGCGCCGGTGCCTTCGTCATGGCCTGCCTTCGGTTGTACGGACGAGGTGGTGGCGGGGACGAGGCGCCGGGCGGAGCAGATGAGGGACTGTCACCCGTTCACCGCGTCGCCGCATCGTCCGCTCACCCCATCACGGGTGAAAATTTCCCGCGTCCTCCGCTCCGAGCGGCCCCTCGCCCCGGCCGGCGTTCACGTAGACCGGCATGGGGTGCGGCGGTGCGGCCGTGCCGCGCGAGCCGTTCCAGAGGCGGCCCTGCGCGAGTGCGAGGAGCGCGCGGCGGCAGGGCGGGCAGATCCACTGGTAGTGGCCGATCTCGTCGTCGGGGACCTCGTAGCGGTAGCCGAGCCGCCGCTCGGTCTCGATCAGGTCCCGCACCTTCATGCGCGAGGTGAACGGATGTCCGCAGCGGCGGCATTGCGCCCGCTCTTCCAGCGCGCCCACCTCCTTGTAGAAGCGCACGCCCAGTTGTGCGGGGCGCTGGAAGATGTGGAAGAACTTGCCGAAGGGCAGGAACAGCAGCCCGAAGATCACGGTGATGGCGTGCAGGATCGCCAGGAACTGGTAGGCGTAGCCCTCCATCCAGGTGTAGCTGGCCGTGAGCAGGAGCCCGGTGATGCTGATGGCGAAGAGGATGATGAGCGGCAGGAAGTCCTCGGCGAAGAGCTGGGCCGACGCTGCCGCCTCGTCGCGCATGCGGCGCCGCATCGCCAGCATCACCCCGGGGATGACCAGGAGCGCGGACCAGACCAGCCCGTGGAAGATCAGCACCCCGACCAACGACTCGGCGGGGAAAGCGAAGGTCGGAAAGCCGAAGACCACCGCGAGGTACGCGTCGGGCCGCTCCGGGAGCGTCTCGAAGTGGAGCCAGCCGAAGACGAGCGGGAACGTGATCAGCGCGGCGAGGATGCACCCCCAGAGAATCAGCCAGTGCGCGAGCCAGCGCAGGCGGCCGCGTGCCCAGATGAAGCGGTTGAGGAGGATGTCGTTGACGACGTGCTTCGGCCAGCTCGCCAGGTTCCGCCCGAGATGCCTGCGCCGGAAGAAGACCTGCCACCCGCGCCGCCAGTAGACGGCCGTGGGCGGGCGCTGGAGCCACATGGCGTAGCGGTAGGTGATGCCGAAGACGGCGAAGAGCGTCGCGAAGGTGTAGCCGACCAGCGCCGCGTCGAAGTGCGCGAGGTTTCGCGAGCCGACCACGATCATCCCGGCCAGGAGCAGGGTAGCCAGCAGCGCCCAGCCGGTCGCGTGACGGACCTCTCGAGTCACCATCGCCTGTCCCTTCCTGAGGATCGGGGAAGTGCGACACCGGGTCCCGAATGCAAGGTCAGGATACCCGCGGGCCGGACGTGCCGCAAGCCGGACGATCGCCTCGGCGGGCCGGGATACTGCGTCGCCGCACGTGCGGGCTCAGGGCGGTCCTTCGATGAGGCCCGGGCTGTCGTGGACGATCTCTCTACCCTCCAGAGCGGCGATCGCCGAGAGCGAGCCGGTCACGCTCAGGATGATCGGAAGTGGTTCAGCAGGAGGTGCAGCCGGACCCAGTCCATGAGATCCTCCAGGTCAGCGTGGTCGTGGAGGCGGCGAGTGGCGCCGTGCGTGGTCGTCACCCGTCGCCGATTCCCGCGATGAAGCCGCCGACCGTGTAGGCGACGGCCGCGGCGCCGGCGCCGACGAGCAGCATTTCGAGGCCGTTCCGCCCCCAGCCGCGGGCGGTGACGAGCGTCCGCAACGCGCCGACGCAGAAGAGGGTGAGAAAGGTCAGCGTCGTCGCCAGCGGGAAGCGGACGGTCGGCGTGACGGGCAGCAAGTAGGCGACGAGCGGGACGACGCCGGCGGCGAGGAATGCGAGAAACGTGGCGATGCCGTGACGCAGCGCGTGGGGTTCCTCCGGCCCGCGGCCTTCCGCTTCGAGCGCCGCCTCGTGCGAGCGGATCGAGAGGTAGTTGCTCGCGCCCATGGAGAACCCGTCGGCGAGCAGGTTGGCGATGCCGAGGATCACGACGGTGCGCGCCGGCAGCGTCGCGCCGGTCACCCCGGCGACCACGGCGAAGGTGGTGATGATGCCGTCGTTGGCGCCGTAGACCAGGTCGCGGAGATAGTGCCTGAAGATGTCGCGCGGCGTACTGGGCTCGGGGGGCAGGACGGCGCCGGGCATCTCAGTCGAGTGGCGGGCGCCGGTCGCGGCGCGTCGGCAGAGTCGTGTCGACCACCCCGATCCGCATCTCCGTGCCCCTTTCGGCTAGGCGGCCGGCGGTTCCACCAGGTTCACGGGCCGTCCCTCGATGAATCCCCGGATGTCCTCGATGGTGGTCTCGAGGATCCGCTGGCGCGCCTCACGGCTGTACCACGCCATGTGCGGCGTGATGATGACGTCGTCGCGGGCGAGGAGCTGGTGTTCGCACCACAGTTCGCGGAGCCGCGCCTCGCTCCCCGGCGTTCGGAACAGGTGATGCTCCTCGGCGAGCAGCTCCTCGCCCTCGAGGACGTCCAGCCCGGCACCTGCCACGATCCCCTCGTCCAGCGCCCAGAGCAGCGCTTCGGTATCGACCACGGCGCCGCGGGCGGTGTTGACGAGCAGCGCGCCGCGCCTCATGAGCCGGAACCGCTCCCGGTTCATGAGGTGGCGCGTCTCGGGGAGGAGCGGCACGTGCAGCGAGACCACATCCGAATCGCGCAGGACGTCTTCGAGCGACAGGTAGCGGAACCCCAGGACCTCGGCGAGCAGCGGCTGCGGGCGTACATCGTGGACCTGCACGGTCATGCCGAACGCGCGCGCGATGCGAATGACGTGCAGCCCGATGCGGCCGGCGCCGATGACGCCCAGCGTCTTGCCGCGCAGGTCGGTGCCCTCGAGCCCCTCCAGCGAGAAGTCACACGCCCGAGTGCGGTTGTACGCCTGGTGGATCCTGCGAGCGAGGTTGAGGATCAGCCCGAAGGTGTGCTCCGCCACCGTGTTGTCGCCGTAGCGGGGGACGTTGCTCACCGTGATTCCACGTTCCTCGCACGCCCGCACGTCGATGTGGTCGAACCCGGTGGAGCGGGTGGCGATCAGGCGCAGGCTCGGCATGCGGTCCAACGCCTCCGCATCGACACGGGAGTGGATGAAGACCGAGAGGATCTCCGGGTCGGCGGCGCGCCCAAGCGAATCGGACGTCAGCGGGTCGGCGAGGAACGTCAGCTCGTGGGCCTCGAGACCCTGCTCGAGCACGCGACGTTCCCACGCCTCCGCAACTTCGCACAGCGTGATTCGCATCCGACTTCCGTCCCGAGCGATCGGACGTGGACAGCGTACCGCGAGACCTGCCCGCACGATCCGGTCCACAGGCCGGCGCCAGGCGTCCGGTGTTCACAGCCGCCTCGCGAGCTCGACGAGCGTCTCGGCCTCGACTGCACCCGTGGCGGTGTACGCGATCCGACCCCTCTCGTCGAGGACGTACACCAGCGGCGGGTGAACCACCGCCCCGGTGCGCTCGTCGCGACGGCGGGGAAGGTCCCAGGCATCGAGCGCCGCCTCGACCATCGGAACGGCGCCGCTGAGCACGTACGCGTCCGACGGGAGCTGCCAGGACTCGGCGATGTGGGGTAGTCGGCTCGGCGTGTCGCGCCAGGGATCGAGCGTCACCACGACAACGGCCGGCACCTTCGCTGGAGCCTTCGTGCGTAGCGTCGCCTGCGCCTGGAGCACGTGCCGGACCAGCAGCGGGCAGACGGTCTCGCAATGCGCAAAAGCGAAGGTGAGGAGCACCGGCCGCCCGCGCAGCTCGGCCAGCGAGCGCGTATCGCCGTGCTGGTCCACCAGCGTGAGCGGCGGCGCCCGGCGGTCCAGCTGCGGAGCGGTGGAGGGCACCGGCGCCGCCTCGCCGACGCCCGCGCCTGCGGCGCGGGCGTCGGTCACGCGCATGATCACGCCGCCGAGCCCCGCGCCGAGCGCCAGCACCGAGAGCGCCAGGGCCAGCCGCCCCCCACGGGAGCCGGCCACCGTCCGGAGGTCCCGGGCGAGTGCGCGGCCCCAGCCGAGGACCAGGATTGCGAGCATCACGATCGGCTGGCCAATGAGCCCCAGCCACCCGGCGAGGTCGGGCAGGCCGTCGTCGTAGACCCCGAAGCAGGCGGCGCGCGTGCGCACCAGCCAGTCGGGTGCGGCGCCAGCCACGGGCCACAGCGCGAGTGCCCACCAGCCGGCGGCGATGCCGAGGATCGCCGCCAGGGCCGCGAGCGGAAATCCCAGGGGGCGGCGCCGCTGCATCAACCGATCTTCCACACGAACGAGAGCATCTTGAAGTTCGTGAAGAAGTAGAGCGCGAAGGCGGCCAGGAAGATGAACACCAGGACCATCGTCCCGGGGGTCGGCCCGAGCTTGCCGTGCGCGACCAGGTTCTCGTTGTCTTTCTCAGACAGCGGCCTGGGTGGATACATCAGCCCCTGCGGGAGACCGTTCATGGGCATTTCCGAGCTCTCCTTCCTTGATGGGTTCACCGAAGAAGACGGACCAGACCGTCACCAGGATGTAGATGCCGCCGCCGAGCGCGGCGACCAGGCCGCCGAGCGCCATGATCCCCATGACCAGGTCCACGGCCGGGCTGAACTGGATGTCGAACGGCGCGTTGGAGAAGGTGATGTCCCAGTGGCGGCGGGGCACGCCGAACCCGCCGGCCATCGACATGAAGATCGCGAAGACCAGCATCCCGCCCGCGAAGAGGTAAGGCTGGATCCGGGCCAGCGGCCAGAAGGCGATCTTCTTGCGGAATACCAGCGGGATCAGGTAGTACGTGAGCCCCATGAACGCCATCGCCGTCCCGCTCACCACCGTGGAGTGGAAGTGGCCGGGCGAGCGCAGCGTGTTGTGCACGATGATGTTGATCTGCTCGGTGCCGATCGTCACCCCCGTGATCCCGCCGACGAAGCCGAAGACCACGACCGAGAAGACGAGCGAGCTGAAGCCGGGATCGCCCCAGGGCGCCTTCTTGATCCAGCCGAAGAGCCCCTGCGTGTAGCCGCGCAGCCGCTGACCCGCCTCCACGCCTGCGGGCACCGTGAAGCCGTGCAGCATACTGGCCAGCACCGCCATGTACATGAAATAGCTGGTGTTGACCACTTTCCACGCCGAGGAGAAACCCGGGTCGACCAGCAGATGGTGCGCCGAGGCCATGGAGATGAAGAGGATGTAGAGGACGAACGCCGTCCGGCTGATCTTCTCGTTGAGCACCACGGCGCCGACCGTCAGCGCGCCGAGCAGGTACCAGACCGACACCATCGCCGCGACGTTGATCTGCTGCGAGGAGTGGCCGAGCGCCCACCACACCATCCGGTAGAGCTGCGGGTCCACCTCCATGAGCCCGAGTGACCAGAGGAACGTCGGGATGTAGATGGCCGCGCCGTGCCCCAGCGTGATCACCGCGATGATCGCCGCGGTCGCCGCGCCGAACGTGATGAGCGGCATCGAGCTGCGCATTCCGGTGAATCCGTCCAGTGATTCCGGCGCAAGCCGTCCACTGGGTCCGGAGGAAGCCGTCCACCGAGTCCGGTCCATGCCGTCCATCTCGTCGGAGCGTAGCGACGCTGGGGGACTCAGTCGGCCGCCGAAGCGGCCGGGGTGGACTCGGCAGACTTTCTTCGCAAGGACGCTCCTTTCAGCGTGATCCGGTGTGCGTGGTGGATGAGACGGTCCAGGATGGCGTCTCCGAATGTGGGATCTCCGATGACTTCGTGCCAGTGCTCGAGGGGGAGCTGGCTCGTGACCAGCGTGGCCCGCCGGCCGTAGCGGTCCTCGAGCACCTCCAAGAGGTCGCGCCGCTCGCTGTCGGTGAGCGGCGCCAGACCGAAGTCGTCGAGGATGAGCAGCTCGGTCTTGGCCAGCCGTTCGAGCACCTTCCGGTACGAGCCGTCGCCGCGGGCGAGGGCGAGATCGCCGAGCAGGCGCGAGAAGCGGTAGTAGCGTACGGATAGACCGTGGCGACACGCCGCATGGCCCAGCGCACACGCCAGGTAGCTCTTGCCTGTGCCCGTGGCTCCGGTCACCAGGACCACCTGGTGGGAGCGGACCCAGTCGGCGGAGGCGAGCCGGAGCACGACGGAGCGGTCGAGGCCGCGCGGCGTGCGGAAGTCGATGTCCTCCACGCTGGCATCGAGATGCAGCTTCGCCAGTTGGAGGAGGCGGGCGAGCCGGCGGTCTTCGCGATAGGTGACCTCGCGCTCGAGCAGGAGGGCGAGCCGGTCCTCGAAGCTCATGTCGCCGAGGTCGGGCCGGCCGCCCTGCTCCTCGAGGGCGGCGGCCATGCCCGTGAGGCGCAGCTCGTGGAGGCGTTCGATGGTTTGCTGGATCAGCATGAAAGCCCTCCGGTGCTGGCGGACTCGGCGCTGTCCGCACCGGCGTAGTAGCCGGCACCGCGCAGGTTCTCGTGCGTCTGGGGCAGTGCGAGTGCGCCCTGCTCCTCGAGCGGCAGCCGGTCGAGCCCGTTCTGGAGGATCGACTTCACGCTCCGGTAGCTGGCGGCCCCGATCCGCAGCGCCCGGAAGCAGGCGGCTTCCAGCCGCTCAGCCCCGTACGTCTCGCCCAATCGCAAGAGCCCGAGACAGGCGCGGTAGCCCTGCTCCGGGTGCGGCCGCTCCTCCAGAATGCGAGCGGCGAGGGCGGCCGTGCTGACTCCGGTCTCGCCCGCCCAGCGGAGAATCCTCGACGGCGTCCACTCCAGGTGCTTCTGGTGCGCCTTGGGCCGGTGCGTCGGATCGGTCGTGTAGCCGCCCTTCCGACGGCTGCGCACGTGGGCGGCCACGCGCTTGCCGTCGAAGAGGATCTCGACCGCACTCGCCGTGATCCGCACGTCCACCTGCTTCCTGACCAGCGTATACGGGACGCTGTAGTAGTGGCCGAAGACGTCGATGTGGTAGTCGATGTTGACCCGGGCCCTCTTCCACTCGGCGTACTCGTAACGGGTGGCCGGAAGCGGAGCGAGTGCCGGCCGGTCGAGTGCCTCGAAGAGGGAGCGGCGCGTGCCGTCCAGCTTCTGGAAGGGCCGATCGTTCAGCTCACGGAGCAGACGGCGGATCTCGCGGTTTAGCTCGGCCAGGCTGTGGAACGTGTGATTGCGGAGCCGGGCCAGGATCCAGCGCTCGACCACCTGCACGCCGACCTCCGCCTTGGCCTTGTCGCGGGGCTTGCGGACACGCGCCGGTAGCACGGCCGTGCCGTAGTGCGTGGCCAGCTCCTGGTAGGTCGGATTCACGTCCGGATCGTAGTAGGACGGATGGCGCACGCCGGCCTTCAGGTTGTCGGGCACGGTCAGGGCGGGCACGCCGCCGAAGTACTCGTACATGCGCACGTGGGCACGGATCCACTCGGCGAGTTCCTGGCTCCAGCACGCCTCGGCGTACGTGTAGTTGGACGCCCCGAGCACGCCGACGAAGATCTGGGCCTGGCGCACCTCGCCGGTCTCGGCATCGATCACCGGCACCGTCTGCCCGGCGAAGTCGACGAAGAGCTTCTCGCCGGCCCGGTGCTCTTGGCGAAGCACGAGGTCGAGCGTGCCCTTCCACTGCCGGTAGCGCTCGCAGAACTGGCTGTACTGGAGCCCGTCCGGATACTGCTCCTTGTACTCGAGCCAGAGCAGCTGGAGGGTTACGCCCTTTCGCTTCAGTTCCTCGTGGAGGTCGCGCCACTCCGGAAGCGGGCGCGGGGCCGTATGCGGCTCCGCCGGCGGAAAGAGCCGCGCCTCCAATTCGCTGTCGGTCAGCTCCGGCGGCAGCGGCCACGAGACGCCCGCCGCATCGGCGCGGCGCAGGTACTCGCGAATGGTGCTGTGGGCCACACCTACGCTGCGGCCGATCTGGCGCCGTGCCCACCCATGGGCATGCAGCCGAAGCACTTCTCTGATCTTGCGCATGGACAACCTTTCTGCCGCCATCAGCTCCTCCTCGGGGTCCGTGGGTCCGAGGGGAATAGGCAGCGTCGAAGTCAGGTTATCCAGCGTCGCTTGCGCTCACGCGTCCCCGCCGGCAAAGTGGACGGCATCTGCCGGAATGGCCGGACGGATTCGCCGGAACGGGTGGACGGAATGCTCCGGAATCGGTGGACGGCTTCCTCCGGACCCAGTGGACGGTTTCCGCCGGAATCAGTCGACGGAATCACCCGGAATACGCATCGAGCCCTCGTACGTCTTCTCCCGTTTGGCCACCACCAGCGTGGCGAAGAACTGGCAGGTCACCAGCAGCGCGCCTACGGCGAAGAGGATGACGCCCAGATAGTAGAGCGGGTGCGCCCGGAGCGGCACGTACGAGGTGTAGAGGACGTCGGCCTTGCCCGTCCACATCATCCACTCCGTCAGCGCCGCGCCGCCCACCATCAGGGCGTACGACGCCCACCCCAGCTTCGGCGCCGCGATCCGACTGTTCAGCAGCGGCCCCGAGGTGAAGTAGAGGATCGCCATCTCGAAGAACAGGATGAAGAAGATCAGCATCGTCATCCCGTGCACCGTGAGGATCCGGTAGAACCATACCGCATCCAGCAGATGCACCGCCTGCCAGCGCGTCAGCAGGATCAGCACGGCGGAGATCCCGCCGATCAGCAGCGCCACCGTGGCCGCCACCGCGTTGGCCTTGATCAGACGTTCCGCCTGACGATCGATCTTGAGCCCCGTCACGGGGCAGAGGCGATGCAGGACCCTCATGATTCACCCTCCCCGCTCGGCGCGGCTTCACTCTCCACTTCGGCCTCGTCATCGAGCACGATCACTTTGCCGACCATGAGATGGTGGCCAATGCCGCAGAACTCATTGCAAATCAGCCGAAACTCGCCGGCCTCCGCCGGCGTGATGTGAAGCCCGTAGTCGTAGCCGGGAACCACCTGGAAGTTGACGTTCACCGGGTAGAGGGAGAAGCCGTGGTTCACGTCCAGCGACGAGATGTGCAGCGTGTACTCGACATCCTTCCTCAGCTTCAGGATCGGCGTCCAGCTCCACATCCGCCCCATCAGGTAGATGTCGCTGCCCGGCGGCGGCTCCACGACCGGGATTCCGTTCTCTTCACCCACCTGGAAGTCGCGGATGAACTCCTCCACCCGCGCCTGGAAGGCGGCCGGCTCCACCTTCCGACGAATCCCCGAAGGGTTCTGCCCGCCCTTCCAGTGCCAGAGCGGCATCATGGCGAAAAGCACCATGCACCAGCCGAAGGCAATCGCGAACCAGACCTTTTCCGACTTGTGCGCCGGCTTCCACCAAACGCCCTTCGGAGACTTCAGGCCCGTGTGCATGGGCTGCCCCTTCTCCATGGCTCGAGCCTCCAGACTCACGGGAGCGTTGCGGGGGGCATCGTCACGACCTCCCAGATCCCCCAGCCGGTGTAGACCACCGTCATGATCACGATCCCCGCAATCATCAGCAGTACCCAATTGTCGTACAGCTTCTGCCCGAGGGGTATGGTCTCGGGCGGCGACTCGCCCTTGCTTCCGGTCGGCCTGGACATGGACGCCTCCGCGGTTTGATGGCTCGGCAGCCGCGACATGCGCGGCCGTGTTCTTGTGTTCTTCATGATGTTATGATAAATAGAGTCCCGCAAGAGGTACGGTCGACAGGGAGGGAGCATGCACGCGGTCAGTGAGGCGGTTCGGCGCGGGGCCTGGCGTGTTCTGACGCGGCTGGATGCCTGGGCGAACCGCGTCTACGGGGCACGTCACAATCCGCTCTACCACAGCGGCGCGATCGTCGTCGTGCTCCTGGGCGTCCTGATCGTGACCGGGGTCTACCTGCTGGTCTTCTACCGGGTCGGCGCGCCGTGGGAATCGGTGGCGCGGATCAGTGATCAGGCCTGGTCGGGGCGCTGGATCCGGAGCGTGCACCGGTTTGCCGCCGACGCGGCGGTAGTGGCGGCGGCGGTGCACGCGTTCCGCATGTTCGCGCAGCACCGCAGCTGGGGTCCGCGGGCGCTCGCGTGGGTATCGGGGCTGGTGTTGCTGGCGGTGATTTTCGTCTGCGGCTGGACCGGTTACGTGCTGATCTGGGATGTGCAGGCGCACGTGCTGGCGGTCGAGGGCGCGCGTTTCATGGACGTGCTGCCGATCTTCTCGGAACCGATCGGTCGGACGTTCGTGGGAGAGCGGCCGATGCCGAGCGCGTTCTTCTTCCTCAACCTCTTCGCGCACGTCGCGCTGCCGATCGGCGTGGGGTTACTGCTGTGGATCCACGTCTCGCGGGTGGCGAGGCCGGTGTTGCTGCCGGCGCGCCGGGTGATTTGGGGGACGGTCGGCGGACTCGCGCTCCTTGCGATCGCATGGCCGATCGGCATGGCGCCCGAGGCCGACCTGTTCCGCCTGCCGGCGGATGTCCCGCTCGATCTCTTCTTCGCGTTCTGGTTGCCGCTGACGCGCGCGCTACCGACGTGGAGTGTCTGGGCGGCAGGTGGTGGGCTCGGGGCCATAATGCTGTTCGTTCCCCTCTGTGCCCGGCCGCCGAAGGCCGAGCGGCCGGCGAGGTCGAGGGTCGACGAGCGCCTCTGCACCGGCTGCGAGCAATGCGTCCTCGATTGTCCATACGAGGCGATCACTATGGTCCCGCGGACAGACGGCCGCGCCGGGCAGGTGGCCCGAGTCGATCCCGACGCCTGCGTGAGCTGCGGGATCTGCATCGGCTCGTGCGCGCCGATGGCGGTGGGGCCGGTGGGTCGGACGGGCCGGGACCAGCTGGCGGAGGCGCGGTCGTTCGTTGACCGCGTGCGGCCCGGGTCGCGGGATGTGGTCGTCGTCGGGTGCGAGTGGAGCGCGGCCTCGAGTCTGCGGGCGCTCGGCTCCGCGCCACTTTTCCCGGTTGCCTGCGCAGGCAACGTGCACACCTCTGTGGTCGAGCACCTGGTCCGCGACGGTGTGGGCGGGGTGGTGGTGGTCGCGTGTCCCGAGCAGGACTGCCGGGGCCGAGAGGGCGGGAAATGGCTGGAGCAGCGCATCCATCACGGCCGCCTGGCCGAGCTCAAGGAGCGGGTCGACCGGCGGCGGGTGCGGATCGTCCAGGCCGCGGCGGGAGAGCTGGCGCTGCTGAGGGCGGAGCTCGACCGATTCGTCGCAGCCGTGGTCGCCCTGGATGACGCGGGCGCCGCTGGCGAGACCGGTCCCGCAGACTTCTGCGGCGAGTCCGGCTCGGAGGCAGCGGAGGCGGAGGGGGTGTACCAATGAGCGGGCTCGCCGGTCGCGGCATCGTTTGCGGAGTCTCGATGGCCGCGCTCCTGGCGCTTGGCGCCCTCACCCGCGCGCCGTACGGCATCGAGGAGGCGCAGCAGGCGGTGATCCGCCTCTCCTGGCGGGCGCGCGGGGTTCGCGTGCGGCAGTGCCGCACGCTCACGCCGCAGGAGGTCGAGGCTCTGCCGGTGCACATGCGGAGGGAACGGGTCTGTGAAGGCGGGATCGCGCCGTACCGGCTGCGCGTGGCTCTTGACGAGAAAGTGCTGGAGAGCTCTGTCGTGAGCGCCGCGGGTGCACGCGAGGACCGGCCACTGTACGTCTACCGCGAGGTGCGCGTGGCACCGGGTCGGCATCGACTCTCGATCGACTTCCTGCGGGAGGAGACTGCGGAGACCGATCCCGAAGCCGTGCCGGCATCGACGCCGGCTCGCCTGACGCTCGACGCGGATCTCTCACTCGGGGCGGGCCAGGTCGCCCTGGTCACATTCGATCCGAAGCGCCGGGCGCTCGTTCTCCGCGGCGCCCCATCGACATCCGGATCCCTTCGACCCGAACGACGGAAGCAGCCATGAGGACAGCGGTTCGACAAGCGAATACAGCCCCGGAATCCATCGTCACACCGGCGGTCCTTGACGGCCACCGGCGAATCCTCGCGGTGCTGCGGGAGTTCAGAGGCACGGAGCCGTGGCGCAGCGGCGGGGGCGCGGATGGGGATGCGATCCGAGCGCTCATCGCCTTCCTGCGCCACGAGATCCTCCCGTTCGCGAGCCGTGAGGAGGCCGGGATGCCGCCTGGCTCCGAGGAGCGCGAGGCGACCGCGTTCGAGCACGCGTTCCTCGCCGCCGAGATCGATGCGCTCGATCGTGCGGCCGAGCACGTCCGGCGCGGCGCCGTGCACGGGGTGGACGATCCGGGGCAATGGTCTGAGGAGGCACGACGGCGCATCGACCGGATCGAGGCGGTCCTCGAACTGCACACGGGCCGGCAGCAAGAACGGTGGACGGATGCGCCGGCCGAGCCCGCACTCCCGACGGCCGAGCCCGCAGGGCTACCCGATCGGCGCCGCCGCCGGGGAACGCGGTCGCTCGGAGGTGCCGAGGCCGCCGAGGTCCTGCGGCGCAATTCCTGGGGCGTGCTGTCGACCTCATGCGAGGGCCGCCCGTACGCCGTGCCGGTCGCCTACGACTTCGACGGTGAACGGTTCTTCATCGCGAGCAGGGAGGGCCGAGAGGTGTGGAACCTAGAGGCGAATCCCGAAGTCTGCTTCACGGTGCTCGAAGTGGAGGACGACGGAGCGTGCTGGCGGTCCGTCGTCGTCGCCGGCGTAGTGGAATGGGTCTCCGGCCCACGCGAGTCGCTTGCCGCGCTGAGTGCGCTGGGCCGACGACGGAATCGCGCGGCGCCGACGTCGTTTCGCGCTGCGGCCCGCCCCGAGGGCGCGCGCGTCGTCCGGATCATCCCGCGAGAGATCACCGGGCGCGCCAGCGAGGGCTGAGACCGGATCCGCCGCCGGAGAGAGAATCATGGAAGCCACACAGGGCCCCCGTCGCCCCGATCTTGCGAGCCTGGACTTCGACCAGTCGCCGTTCCTGGTGATCTGGGAAGTGACCCGCTCCTGCGACCTCGCCTGCAAGCACTGCCGCGCGGAGGCGGTGAAGGAGAGGCATCCGCTCGAGCTCACGACCGAAGAGGCGAAGCGGATGATGGACCAGGTCCGGCGCTTCGGCCGGCCCTTGTTCGTGCTGACCGGCGGCGACCCGCTCAAGCGCCCGGATGTGGTCGAACTGGTGGAGTACGGGGCCGGGATCGGCCTCCGCATGGCGATGACGCCCTCGGGCACTCCTCTGATGACGGAGACCGTGCTCCATCGGCTCCGGCAGGCGGGCCTCAGCCGACTGGCCGTGAGCCTCGACGGCTCGACGCCAGAGATCCACGACGCCTTCCGCGGCGTTGATGGTTCATACGATTGGACGCTCCGCATGCTGCGCGTGGCCCGTGAGATCGGCCTCTCGACCCAGGTCAACACCACCGTAAGCCGCTACAACATCGACGACTTCGAACGGCTGCGAGCCCTCATGACCGAGCTCGGCATCGCCCTCTGGTCGGTCTTCTTCCTCGTCCCCACCGGACGGGCGCGGCCGCAGGACGTGGCCAGCGCCGAAGCGTTCGAGGCGGTTTTTAACCGGATGTACGACCTGTCCAGGACGGCACCTTTCGATATCAAGAGCACGGCGGCGCCGCAGTATCGCAGGGTGATCCTGCAGAGACAGGTGGCGGAGCGTCGGACGGGCGATCGGGAGGGGAGACCCGAGCCGCTCACCGCCGGCCTCGGCTTTTCGCTCGCCGATGGAGTGGGACGGGCCAAAGGAGTCAACGATGGCGATGGCCTCCTCTTCATCAGCCACACGGGCGCCGTTTACCCGTCCGGCTTCCTGCCGCTCGCGGCGGGGAACGTGCGCCGCGACGACGTGGTCGAGGTCTACCGCGATACGCCGCTCTTCCGCGCGCTCCGCAACCGCGACCTTCTCAAGGGGAAGTGCGGCGTCTGCGAGTATCGGGACGTCTGTGGTGGAAGCCGCGCGCGTGCCTACGCGATGACGGGCGACTATCTCGAGTCCGAGCCCTTTTGCACGCACGTCCCCGCGCGCTGGCGGCGCATGGTCGAGGCCGGCGAGGTCGAGCCGGTCGAGGAGTACTTCCAACGGGTCATCACCAGCGGGTAGAAGCCGTCGCCGATCCGCGCCGGAGCATGAGGGGTGCGTAGAGATGACCGGCTAGACGAGCGATCCCGCCTCGCGGAGGAGGTCTCCGATGGTCGTCTTGCGCAGGAACGCGCTCACCTGGTCGGAAATCCCCTTCCATCGTGCGTGGGCCGGGCAAGGTCGATCATCGCTGCACTCGGGCCGCCCCAGTATGCAGGTCCGCTGCGGCTCGACCGGATCGAACACCTCGATGACGCGGCAGATCGCCAGCCCCTCGGCGCTGCGCGCCAATCGGAAGCCGCCCTGCGGACCGCGGGTCGAGGCGAGGACGCCATGCTGCGTCAACGCGTGCAGGATCTTGGATAGGTAGTTGCGAGGAACGCCGAGCGCCTCGGCGACCTCATCCCTCCGGACTGGCCGCTGGACACCACCGTGTTGGGCAATATAGAGCACGGCGCGGAGCGCGTATTCGGCTGTGCCGGACAGCATCGGATCTCCTTCGAGAGGATCGAATTCGGAAGCGGGGCCCGGCGCCTTCCGGGACCTCCCGGTGGCCGGGAGCGTCGCGCGGTCCGTGTGCCGGCATGCCGGGTACACGCGCGGCATTCCAGACACCGCCATGAAGAATACGATGGCGGAATTCAGAAGGCCGCGCAACCGTGAGAGCCGTCGCTCGGGTCCGAACACAGGGCAGCCCGGAACTCAGTCGCGCATTCGTCCTCTGTACGTTCGCGCCTCGTCACACTCACCTATCATACACCTCGGTGGAACAGAACGAGAGAGGGCCGCCCGCCTCGGATTTCCGCGTTCACCACGTCCCGGGTTCCGCACGGCGGGAGGAATTCGAGCGCAAGGACCGGGAGGCGGGCGGCGTGCCGGCCGCGGAAATTGGGGAGGTCGCGCCGGCCCGGGAGCGGGCGCAGCCCGGTACGGCGCCGGAGATGCGCGGGAGCCGGCCCGCGCAGCAGAGCGTCCGTTTTTCGATTAGTTTGTCGAGACCATCGCTACGGGAGAGGAAGGTTCATGATTCGAGCGGAACATCTCCGACCGGTCGAGGAGGAGGCCGCGTGGACGGCGCTCCTCACCCGTGATCGTGCATGGGACGGGTCGCTGTTCTACGGCGTGCGGACGACGGGGATCTATTGCCGCCCGTCCTGCCCCGCCCGGCGGCCGAAGCGGGAGAACGTGGTCTTCTTCGCGACGTCGGCGGAGGCGGAGGCGGCGGGGTTCCGGGCGTGCCATCGCTGCCACCCGGCATCGACGGCGGGAACGCCGACGGAGCGGCGGCTGCGTCGGGCGAAGGAGTACCTGGATGCCCATCTCGGCGAGCGGGTCACGCTGGCGCGACTCGGGAAGGCCGTCGGGCTCTCGCCGTTCCATCTCCAGCGGGCGTTCAAGGAGGCGTTCGGCGTGTCGCCGCGCGTCTACCAGGACGGCTGGCGGCTGGAGGCGATGAAGGGCCGGCTGCGCGAGGGGGACGAGGTGGGGACGGCGCTTTGGCGCGCGGGGTACGGCTCGGCGCGGGGCGCGTACACGTCCGCCGCGGCGGGGCTGGGGATGACGCCCGGGGAGTACCGCGAGGGCGGGGAAGGCGTGCGGATCCGGTACGCGCTGCACGACACCGCCTTCGGCCACCTGATCGTCGCGTGGACGGCGAAAGGAATCTGTGCGGTGATGCTGGGCGACACGCCGGAAGAGCTCGTCGACGCGCTGGCGTCGGAGTTTCCGGCGGCGGAGCGGATCCGGGAGCAGGGCGGGGCGGCGGCGTGGCTCCGGGCCGTGCTCGATTACCTCGACGGTCGCGACCCCGGCCTCGCCGTGCCCCTGGACCTGCGGGGGACGGCGTTCCAGCTCCGGGTCTGGCAGGCGCTGCGCGAGATCCCGGTCGGGGAGGTGCGGAGCTATCGGGAGATGGCCGAGGCGCTCGGGATGCCGACCGCGTCGCGTGCCGTGGCGCGGGCGTGCGCCACGAACCGGGCCGCGCTCGTGGTGCCCTGCCACCGTGTGGTCCGGGCGGACGGCTCGCTGAGCGGCTATCGGTGGGGCGTGGAGCGCAAGCGGCGCCTGCTCGAGCACGAGGCGCGGATGCGTGACGGGGCGGCGGAGGCGTAGTGGGGAGGGGCGGAGGGCCGCGGCGCGGCGGGGAGACGGCGTCGACCGATGGCGACCGTCGCGCCGGGCGGCGCGCCGGGACCGGCGGAGCCGAGGGGACCGGGCGCGGGGCACGAGTGGAGCTGTCGCTCCCTCCCCACTTCGACGGCCGCAACTTGCTGGCGTTCCTGCGCGCGCGGCAGGTCGAGCCGCTCGAGGCCGTCGGGCCGCGCTCGTTCGCGCGGCCGCTGGAGTGGGGCGGCCGCTGCGCCGTCGTGCGGCTCGGCTTCAGCGGGCGTCGGCTCGCCCGGGTCGGCGCCGCACTCCCCGCGGGCGACCGGGCGGATGGCGCCGCGGCGGCCGTGCGCCGGCTGCTCGGCGCCGACTGGGACTACCCGGCGTTCGCGGCGGCGTCGGCACGGGATCCGCTCCTCGGGCCGCTGGTCGCGCGGTTCTGCTGGCTCGCCCGGCCGCAGCTCCCGGATCCGTACGAAGCGCTGATCCGCGCGATCCTGGAGCAGCAGGTCAGCATCAAGGCGGCGGCGACGTTGACGCGGCGCCTCATCGAGCGGTTCGGCCGCCGGCTCCCGCCGCCGGACGACGGCTTCGTCGCCTTCCCGCGGCCGGAGGACATCCTCGCCGCGGGGCCCGGGGCGGTGCGCGGGATCGGCCTGACCGGCGCGAAGGTGCGTGCCGTGATCGCGGCGTCCGAAGCCGCGGCCGCGGGCACGCTGGACGCAGGGACGCTGACCGACCTGCCGGGCGTCGGCCCCTGGTCGGCCGGGTACGTGCGCATGCGGGCGCTGTCCGACGACGACGTCTTCCTCGAGGGCGACCTCGGAATCCGCGTGGCGCTCGGCCGGCTGCTCGGACGCGACGGCCCCGTGCCGGCCAGGGAGGCGCGCGACCTCGCGGAGCGGTGGGCGCCCTGGCGGACGCACGCGATGATCTACCTCTGGCATTCGCTCACCGCGCCGGGCGAGCGGGCGTAATGGACCCGCTCGCGGACCGGTCGCCCGATCGGCGGGCGCTTTCTTCGGGGAACGAAGTCGGAGACGTCGATCGGGCGGAGCCCGGTTGCGGGCGGCGGCGGGGGCGGGCGGTCGCGCGGGTGGCATGCGGCTTGTAAGCGACGGGCGCGGACCGGAGTCCGCGCCCGTTCCGCCACCCGGAGGCGAGATTGAGCGAGCCGTCGAGCCAGAAGCCGCCAGAGCGGCCGGGCGAGCCGCCGCGCCCGGCCGCCCCGCTCCCGCCGATGGTCTACGTCCGTGAAGAGCCGGCGTGGGAGTACCGCCGGCTGGTGCGCAACCTGTCGAAGGAAGACGCGCCGACGGACGCCGAGCTGAACGAGCTCGGCCGCGACGGCTGGGAGTTGGCCGGGACCTTCACCGATTCGCCCTTCGTCTACCTGTACTTCAAGCGGTTGAAGGATTGATGCGCGAACGGCCGGCGCCTTCGAGCGGCGCCGGCCGTTCGCCGGTCTACGCCCACAGGCGCGCGGCTACACCGCGCCGAGCGGCTCCGGCCCGCCGAAGAGGTGGAGCGTGACGGCCTCCGCGAGCAGGACGCGCGCGCGCTCGGCGATCTCGTCCATCGAGACGGTCGGCGCATGGGCGAACATCTGCTCGACGCGGCGCCGCAGCTCCTCCAGCGTCGGCAGGTGCGGCAGGTGCATTGCGGCGATCTTCGCCTCCGCGTGCTCGCCGGCGCTCCGCATCCGTTCCTTCAGCTCCTCCCACGTCGGCGTGTGCGCCCACGCCGAGCGCACCTGCGCGGCGATCCGCTCGATCGGGTAGCTGTGCACGATCTGGTGCGCCGCCTTCTCGACGACTTTCCGTCCGAGCCGGTGCTCGTTGCGGACGACCTCCGGCGGCGGTGCGCCGAGGTCCCAGACGACGCGGCACCACGAGAGCACCTTCAGCACGTAGAACGTCGGGTCGATCTCCCACCAGCGGAACCCCTGGCGCGTCGAACGCTGGTACGCATGATGGTTGTTGTGCCACCCCTCGCCCAGGGTGATGAGCGCGAGCCACCAGTTGTTGCGCGAGTCGTCGCCGGTCAGGTAGCGCTGCGTGCCGTGCACGTGCGCCAGCGAGTTGATCATGAACGTGCCGTGGTAGAGCAGCACGGTGCTCCAGAAGAAGCCGACGACGAGCCCGGGCCAGCCGGCCAGGAGGAAGCAACCGACGGCGAGCACGGCGGCGGTGACGTACGGGTGCCGCTCGAGCCAGACGAGCTCCGGGAAGCGCGTCAGGTCCGGCACGGCCGAGTAGTCCGCCTTCTCGTTGCGGCGAGAGAAGATCCAGCCGACGTGGGAGTAGAGGAAGCCGCGGTGCCGCGGCGAGTGGATGTCCAGCTCGGTGTCCGAGTGCAGGTGGTGGTGGCGGTGGATCGCCGCCCACCAGAGCGCGCCCCGCTGCGCGGAGCTCTGCGCGAGGAGCGCGAGCAGGAACTGCCCGAAGCGGCTCGTCTTGAACGATCGGTGCGAGAAGTACCGGTGGTAGCCGGCGGTCACGCCGAACATACGGACGACGTAGAGGACGGCGCAGATGACGAGCGCCTCCACCGTCACGCCCGTCCAGATCGCCGCGAAGCACGCGAGGTGGACGAGGACGAACGGGATGGAGGCCGGGTAGATGATGTCGTCGTGGAACGCGTCGGCCCGGGCGTGCGCGGCGCCGCTCGAGGGCCCGTGGTGGACTTCGGGCATGGAATCCTTTCTGGCCAGCGGCGGGTCGCGTTGCTGCGGCAGGTCGCTCGGCGGCCGGGAGTACGACCGGAGGTGTCCGGCGGCGCGTTGTCGATGTAACGGTATGTTCGCGGGACGGCGGGGCGCTGTCAAGGTCGGGCGAGTGCGCGGGGTCGGGCGTGCGCACGCGGCGGAGCCCCGGTCGGTCGGAGCCCCGGCTCCTGCGCTTCACCCGGCTCGCGGCTTCGGTGAATGCACGGCGTAACGACGCCCCCTGGCGCGAATCTCGCGCCAGGGGGCGTCGGTCCGGGGGCCGAAGCGCGGGGAATCAGCCCCCCTTCTTCTCCTCCCCCGCCCCGCTCACCGCCGTCTCCTTCCGCACGGTCGGGTACTCGATCCCGAGCTGTTCGAGGTAGGTGTCGTACTTCGTCTCGTCGTAGTAGAACGGCCGCAGCTTCTCGCGGAATTCTTCCATGGTCTCCCGGTTCAGCCAGATCGGCGGCGGGTCGTTCTCGGTGATGAAGGGCGTGTACTTCACGTCCTTGGTCTGGACGTCGTTGAAGTAGGCCCAGGCGTCCTCGACGAGCTTCGGCGTGAGGAAGAACTCGAGGGCGGTGCGGGCCATGACCTTGGCGCCGGCGGTCGCGCCCTTGTGGGCGATCGGCGTGGCCATGGCGATCGCGCTGGACCAGTTGTGCCCCGGCAGCCCCGGGATGTTGGACGGGAAGCGGAGCGTGACGGTCGGGACGACCCAGGAGACGTCGCCGATGTCGTCGGAGCCGCCGCTGCGGCGCCGCGCGGGCGGGCCGGAGAGCGAGTCGAGCTCGGTGGCGAGGCCCGGCGTTTCGTCGTTGCCGAGCTCTTTCTGCACGGCGCGGGCGAGCGTCTGGTCGGCCTCGCTCCACTCGGGGAGGCCGACGGCCTCGATGTGGTCCTGCATCGTCTCGGCGATGACCTTGTTGAAGTGCCGCGGCCAGGCGGTGCCGAGGATGCGGTAGCTCATCTCGGTGTCGGTCATGAGCGCCGCGCCCTTCGCCACGTTGATGGCGATGTCGAAGTTGCGGCGGATGTCCTCGTAGTCCATCTCGCGGATGTAGTACCAGATCGACGCCTTCTGCGGCACGACGTTCGGCTGGTCGCCGCCGTCGGTGATGACGGAGTGGGAGCGCTGGTCGGGGCGCAGGTGCTCGCGGCGGTAGTTCCAGCCTATGTTCATGAGCTCGACGGCGTCGGCGGCGCTGCGGCCGCGCCAGGGCGCGCCGGCGCCGTGCGCGGACTCGCCGGTGAACGTGAACTCGACGGAGACGAGGCCGGTGCCGTTCGCCTGCCCCCAGGTTACGCCGAGGTTGCTGTCGACGTGGGTGAAGAAGACGAGGTCGACGTCGTCGAACAAGCCGTCGCGGACGAACCACGCCTTGGCGGCGACGAGCTCCTCGGCGACGCCGGGCCAGAGGATGAGCGTGCCGGGGATGTCTTCGCGCTCCATGATCTTCTTCAGCGCGAGCGCGGCGGTCACGTTGACCGCCTGCCCCGAGTTGTGCCCCTCGCCGTGGCCGGGCGCGCCCTCGACGATCGGGTCGTGGTAGGCGACGCCGGGCTTCTGGCTGGCCTTCGGGATGCCGTCGATGTCGCTGCCGAAGGCGATGACGGGGTCGCCGGAGCCCCACTTCGCCCACCACGCGGTCGGCATGCCGGAGACCCCGGTCCGGACTTCGAAGCCGTTCTCGCGCAGCAGGTTCACGAGGTAGCGGGAGGTTTCGATCTCCTGGAAGCCGAGCTCCGAGAAGCTGAAGATCTTGTCGACCATGACCTGCGTCAGCTTCCGGTTCGCCTCGACCTCGGCGGTGACCTCCTCGAGGAGGCGGTCGAGGTCGCGCGACTGCGCGGCCGCGGCGTCGGGGCGCAGCGCGGCGATCGACAGCGCGGCGAGGGTGAACGCACGGACGCGGCCGAGGGGGGATGACGTCATCATGCGGGCTCCGGTCTCGGGGGAACGGGGCGGGCGGCAGGCGCCGCCGTTGAATGGGATACGCCACGTATAGCAGCCGGGCCGCGGGTGGGCAAGGGAGTCGCGGCCGGGCGCCGGCGCAGGCGCCCGGCCGCGTCGTCGTCAGCGCCGCCGGGGCGTGCCCGCTCCGTTCGCCGTCGTCACCGCCGGATCACGCCGCAGACGATCCGGTCGCCGGACTCGCCGGACGGCTGGCTGCGATAGTCGTCGGCGTCCGCGTGGATGACGAGGGCGGAGCCGTCGTCGTCGAAGAGGGTGTTCCGCGCGCCGGCGCGGAGCGTGACGCGAGGGGCGAGCTGCTCGACGTGCACGCGGCCGGAGGCGGGGACGTGCAGGTTGAGCAGGTCGCCGGCGTGGGGGCCGTCGGCGTTCAGGATGCCGTGCTCGCGGCCGCGGGGCGCGTAGTGGCCGCCGGCGGACTCGAACGTCGGCGTCTCGCAGCGGCCGGTCTCGTGGATGTGGAAGCCGTGGATGGCGCCGGCGCGGAGGCCGGAGACGTCCAGCTCGATGTGGACGCCGCTGTTCGGCGTCTCGTGGAGCGTCGCCTCGCCGACCTTCCTGCCGCGGGCATCGATCAGGTCGGCGCGGGCGGTGAGCCGCTCCTGGGCGGAGAGCGATGCCGCCGCGGTCAGGGTCAGGGCGATCGCGAGCAAGGTGGGGCCGCGCATGGGACCTCCTGGGAGCGGGGTTCGCCTCGTCCGGCGCATCGCGCCTACGGCTGCCCGTGCTGCAAGCTCCAAGCCCCGGGCGGCCCGGCGGGCGGCCGCCGCCGTGGCGCGACGCCGGCCGGTGGACACCCGGGTCGGCGCAGCCTCAACTTGGCGGCGTGGAGATCCTCCGCTCCACGGGAGGGACCGAGATGGAGACTGGCCTGGAGATCCGCCTGCTCGGCGGCCTCGGCGTCCGTCGCGACGGACGCGCGCTGAAGCTCCCCCCGTCGAAGAAGGCCCGAGCGCTCCTCGCCTATCTCGTGGCGACGGGGCGGCCCCACTCCCGCGAGCGCCTCTGCGACCTGTTCTGGCAAGACGTGGCCGACCCGCGCGCGGGGCTGCGCTGGGCGCTCGCGAAGGTGCGCCCGCTGGTGGAGACGGACGGAGTCGCGCGGCTGCTGCGGAGCGGCGACGCGGTGCGTTTCGACCGGCGGGGCGCGGCGGTCGACGTCGACGAGGCCGAGCGGGGCATCGGCGGCGACGTGGCGGCTGCCCCGGTCGATGCGCTGCGGCGTGCCGTCGACTGGTTCCGCGGCGAGTTCCTGGAGGGCCTCGACCTCCGGGGCTGCCACGCGTTCCACGCCTGGTGCGTCGGCGAGCGGGAGCGGCTGCGGCGGCAGCGCATCGCGATCCTCGCCGCGCTCGGCGAGCGGCTGGCGGACCGGCCGGACGAGGCGCTGCCGTACGTCTTCGCGCGGCTGTCGCTGGACCCGTTCACCGAGGACGCGAACATCGCGGCGATCCGGCTGCTCGGCTCGCTCGGCCGGACGCAGGAAGCGATGCGGCAGTACGAGCGGTGCCGTCGCATGCTCGCGCGGGAGTTCGGCGCGCTCCCGTCCGATTCCCTGGAAGCGGCACGGCGGGCGCTGCGGAAAGCGCCGGCGCCCGCGGGCGCGATCGCGGGGGCGGCGGGCGGCGTGCGTGACGCGGGCGACGCCGCGGAGGGGACCGACGCCGGGGCGCCGGGGGGCGGGGCGGTGCGCCGGACGGTGCGTCGACCGGTCCGGCGGCCGGTGTGCCCGGATCGCCGACGGCGGCTTCGCCGACCCTCGGGCCGGACCGTGCGCTCGTGGCGTGGCTCGACCCGGCACCCGGCCCGCCGCTGGTCGGGCGCGCGCGTGAGGTGCGCGCGATCCGGGCGCGCGTCGCGGGCGCGACAGGCGCGACAGGCGCGGCAGGCGCGGCAGGCGCGGCGGATGCGGGCGCCGCTGCGGCCGCTGCGGACGCGGATGGCGGCGTGCTGCTGGTCGTCGGGGATCCGGGGATCGGGAAGACCCGGCTGCTCCAGGAGCTCGCGGCGGAGGTCGTGCGGCGGGAGGGGCGGGTGCTGGCGGGCCGGGCGTTCGAGGCGGAGGGCGTGCGGCCGTACGGCGCGTGGACGGACGCGCTGCGGTCGCTCGAGCCGGCTGCCGTGCCGGACGCGCTCCGCACGCAGCTCGCCGTGCTGATCCCGGAGTGGGGGCCGCGAGCCGCGGACCTGGTCGGCCGCGCTGGTGGCGTGCGCGGTGCGCGGAGCGGAGCTCGCCGAGAACGCCGCGGTCTCGCGGCTGCTGCGCGCGCTCGAGCCGGGCGGCCGGCTGCACAGGCTCGAGCCGGCGCCGCTCGACTTCGACGCGACGGCGGCGCTCGTGCGGTCGATCGACGCGCGGCTCGACATCGCGCCGGTGTACGCCGAGAGCGAGGGGAATCCGCTGTTCGCGCTGGAGATCGCGCGGGCGGCGGCGGAAGGGAGCGCGGCGCCGGCGGCGACGCTGGACCGGCGGATCGAGGAGCGGCTCGAGCGGCTCGACGCCGGCGCGCGCCGGCTGCTCCCGTGGGTGATCGCGCTCGGCCGGCGCCTCGATGTCGCGCTCCTCGAGCGGGCGACGCGGCTGAGCGCGGCCGAGCTGCTGGTCGGGCTCCAGGAGCTGGAGCGGCGCGGGATCCTCCGCGCGGCCGGGCCGGACCGGTACGACTTCGGCCACGACCTCGTCCGTCGCAGCGCGTACCGTCGGCTGTCCGAGCCCGCGCGGCGGCTGATCCACCTGGAGATCGCCTGCGCGCTCGACCGTGGCCAGGACCCGGACGACGCGCTGGCGGGCGAGGTCGCGCGGCACGCGGAGCTGGGCGGCGACGCCGCGCTCGCCGCGCGCGCTGCGCGAGATCGCGCGCCGCGGCTTCGACCTCTCGCCGGTCCGCGAATCGGTGCAGAACGGCGTGGTCGTGCACCCCGAGATCGTGACCGGGTGACGGACCCGTGCTTGACACCCGATCCCGTGCGGAGCTAGGTTGAGCCCCATGAGCCATCAGCACGCCGCCGCCTTTACCTACTACTGGTACGCGTACCGCGATGCGGGCCGCGGGTGGGGGCGTATGCGCGTGTGAGCGCCACGTTCCGACGGAACCCCGAGCGGCCCGCGAGATCGCGGGCCGCTTTTTTTGTGTCCCGTCGTCGGAGGCGCGGGGCGGCGAGCCGCCCGGAATCGGACCCGAACCAGGGAAGGACCCATGATCATCGTGACCTGTCCGGACATCACGGACGCGCAGCTCGAGGAGATCCGGGCGAGCATCGAGGCGCACGGTCTGCGCACGCACGTCTCGCGCGGCGAGCGGCGGACGATCGTCGGCTGCATCGGCGACGAGTCGTTGATCGACGAGGCGGCGCTCCGGGCGCTGCCCGGCGTGGAATCGGTGACGCCGATCCTGAAGCCGTACAAGCTGGCGTCGCGCGAGTTCGCGGCGGAGCCGACGGTGGTGCGCGTCGGCGACGGCGGCCCCGGCCGGCAGGTGGGCGGGCGTGCGCTGGCGGTGATCGCCGGCCCGTGCTCGGTCGAGACGCGGGAAGGGTTGGCGGAGGTGGCGGAGGCGGTGCGCGCGGCGGGCGCCGGGATGCTGCGGGGCGGCGCGTTCAAGCCGCGCACGTCGCCGTACGCGTTCCAGGGGCTGGGCGAGGAGGCGCTGCGGTACCTCGCGGAAGTGCGGGAGGCCACGGGGCTGCCGGTCGTGACCGAGGTGATGGACACCCGGCAGGTCGAGCTCGTGGCGCGCTACGCGGACGTGCTCCAGGTCGGCGCCCGGAACATGCAGAACTTCGCGCTGCTCTCCGAGCTGGGGCGGGTGGGGCGGCCGGTGCTGCTGAAGCGCGGCATGTCGGCCACGATCAAGGAGCTGCTGATGGCGGCGGAGTACGTGATGGCGCAGGGCAACCGGGACGTCATCCTGTGCGAGCGGGGGATCCGCACGTTCGAGACGGCCACGCGCAACACACTCGACGTGGCGGCGATCCCCGTGTTGAAGCGGGAGACGCACCTGCCGGTGATCGTGGACCCGAGCCACGCGGCGGGGCGGGCCGACCTGGTGGCCCCGTTGGCGATCGCGGCCGTCGCCGCGGGCGCGGATGGGCTGATCGTCGAGGTGCACCCCTGCCCGTCACGCGCGCTCTCGGATGGCGACCAGTCGCTCACGCCCGATGCGTTCGCCGAGCTGATGCGCCGGCTGCGGCCGTTCGCGGAGGCCGCGGAACGCGTGCTGGAGCCGGCCGAAGCGGCCGTCGCCATGGCCGGCTGAAGCGGCCGCCCGCCGGTACTGGACTTGCACACTGACCGGGTGGCCGGGGGTCCGGCGGCCGGCAGGGACGGACGCGGCGGGACGGCGCGGGTACGGACGGCGAGCGAACCGCGGGGCGGGGCGGCGGGCGGCGATCCGGGCCAGGGACCAGAGCGGCACGACGACGGCCAACCGAGAAGGAGGCTAGGAGATGGCGAACGAGATGGATCGCATCGTGTCCCTGGACGACCTCGAGGACTTCGAGGTCGCCGAGGGCGAACCGGACGTCCGCGGTTGGGAGGTGCTGTCGGCGGACGGCGAGAGGATCGGCGAGGTCGACCAGCTCCTGGTCGACACGACCGCCATGAAGGTTCGCTACCTGGACGTGGACCTGGAGAACGACCTGATCGGGACGGACGAGGACCGTCACACGCTCATCCCGATCGGATTCGCCCGGCTCGATGAGGACAACGACCAGATCTTCGTCGACAACCTGCGCACGTCGGACGTGCAGCGGCTCCCGGCGTGGGGTCACGGTCCGGTCACGCGCGACGTGGAGGTCGAGGTTCGGCGCGCGTTCGAGCCCGGCTTCGCGCCGGAGCGGGAGGAGCGTTTCTACGAGCACGAGCACTTCGCCGGCCCGCGGCGCGGGATGCGCGAAGGCAGGGGCGAGGAGCACATCTACCGGTCGGAGGAGGAGCTCGCGGTCGGCAAGCGCGAGGTCTCCGCGGGCGAGGTCGAGATCGACAAGGAGGTCGAGACCGAGCACGTGCGCCGCCCGATCCGGCTGCGCCACGACGAGGTCGAGATCGAGCGTCACCCGGTCAGCGACGGCGAGCACGGCCGGGAAGCGCGTTTCCAGGAAGAGGAGATCCACATTCCGATGAGCGAGGAGGAGGCGGTCGTGGAGAAGCGGCCGGTCGCGCAGGAGGAGCTGGTCGTCCGCAAGCGGCCGGTCGAGGAGACGGAGGAGGTCGAGGCCGACATCCGCCGGGAGCGCCTCGACGTCGAGAAGCACGGCCGGATCGAGCGGGAGGAAGAGGAAGAGGAGGAGCGGCGCCGGCGCGGGTTGTAGCGCCGGCGGCCGTTGCCGGCCGCGCCCGAAACGAGGCGCGGCGAGTCGAAGACCGAACGGGGGGCGGGCCGGCGGGCGCGCCCCCCGGTCCGCATCCGCGCCGCGACGATCCGCTCCGATTTCGCCCCGCCGCAGCCCCGCCGCCCGTGCGGCATGCCGCGCCGAGCCGTCGGTGCGCCGGCGCCGCGCGGCGCGACCCACCGCGTGCCCCCGTTGCCGAACCCTCTCCTCGGATCCAAGTTTCCGGCACCGCGCCCGGCGCCGCCGACGGATCGGCGGCGTGCGGGTTCCACGCTCACAGCGAACCACGGATTCCATGTTGTCGCAGGACCTGATCAACAAGATCGCCGGCGAGCTCGAGATCGCGCCGCGGCAGGTGGCCGCGACGCTCGCCCTCTTCGAGGACGGCAACACGCTGCCGTTCATCGCGCGCTACCGGAAGGAGGCGACGGGCGGGCTGGACGAGGTGCAGCTCCGGGAGGTGCGCGACCGGGCGGCGTACCTCGAGGAGCTGGAGGAGCGGCGGGCGGCGATCCTGAAATCGATCGCGGAGCAGGAGAAGCTGACGCCGGAGCTGGAGGCGCGCATCCGCGCGGCGGAGACGAAGCAGGCGCTGGAGGACCTCTACCTGCCGTACCGCCCGAAGCGTCGCACGCGCGCGACGATCGCGAAGGAGCGCGGGCTCGAGCCGCTGGCCGACCTGATCTGGGACGGCGCGGCGGACGATGCGGAGGTCGTCGCGGCGGCGGCGGAGTACGTGGACCCGGAGAAGGAGGTCGCGTCGGTCGAGGACGCGCTCCAGGGCGCGCGGGACATCCTGGCCGAGCGCGTGTCGGAGGACGCCGAGCTGCGCGGGTGGATCCGTGACCTGACCCGCGGCAAGGGCCGGGTGCGCTCGACGGCGCTCCCCGGCAAGGAGGGCGAGGTCTCGAAGTTCCAGGACTATTACGACCACGAGGAGAAGCTGACGGAGATCCCGTCGCACCGGATGCTCGCGATCCGTCGCGGCGAGGCGGAGGGATACCTCGCCTGGACGATCGAGGCGCCGGTCGACGAGATCCGGGCGGGCCTCGAGCGCCGCGTCGTCGCGCCGCGGCGCGCCCGCGAGCAGATGACGCTCGTCGCGGACGACGCCTACAAGCGGCTGCTCGCGCCGTCGATCGAGGTCGAGCTGCGCGTCGAGCTGAAGGGCCGCGCGGACGAGGAGGCGATCGCGATCTTCGGCATGAACCTCGAGCAGCTCCTTCTCGCAGCGCCCGCCGGCGGCAAGGTCGTGCTCGGGCTGGACCCCGGCTACCGCACCGGCGTGAAGGCGGCGGTCGTCTCGAAGACCGGCGCGGTGCTCGACACGGACACGCTCTACCTGCACGAGCCGGACAACTTCGCGCGCGGCGTCCGGCGGCTGGTCGAGCGCCACGGCGTGGAGCTCGTCGGGATCGGGAACGGGACCGCATCGCGCGAGACGGAGGCGGCGGTCAAGGCGGTGCTGCGCGAGCTGGACGCGCCGCGCCCGCAGGCGGTCACGGTCAACGAAGCCGGCGCGTCCGTCTACTCCGCTTCGGACGTGGCGCGCGACGAGCTACCCGAGCTGGACGTGTCGCTGCGCGGCGCGGTCTCGATCGCGCGCCGCCTCCAGGACCCGCTCGCCGAGCTGGTCAAGATCGACCCCAAGTCGATCGGCGTCGGCCAGTACCAGCACGACGTCAACCAGACGCGGCTCAAGCGGCGCCTGGACGAGGTCGTCGAGAGCTGCGTGAACCGCGTCGGCGTCGAGGTCAACACCGCCTCCGCGCCGCTCCTCTCGTACGTGGCCGGGATCGGCCCCGCGCTGGCGCAGGCGATCGTGCGCACGCGCGACGAGCGCGGCGGCTTCCGCTCCCGGCGCGAGCTGTTCGACGTGCCGCGCCTCGGCGCCAAGGCCTTCGAGCAGGCCGCCGGCTTCCTGCGCATCCGCGGCGGCGACCACCCGCTCGACGCGAGCGCCGTGCACCCGGAGCGCTACGACCTCGTCGAGGCCATCGCCCGCGACCTCGGCGCGTCGATCGGCGACCTCGTCGCCAACGAGCCGCTCATCGAACGCATCGACCCGCAGCGCTACCTCTCAGAGCAGGTCGGGCTGCCGACGCTGAAGGACATCCTCGACGAGCTGCGCAAGCCCGGGCGCGACCCGCGCGACACCTTCGAAGCGCCCGAATTCCGCGACGACATCACCGAGCCGAAGGACCTCAAGCCCGGGATGGCGCTCGAGGGCGTGGTCACCAACATCGTCGCCTTCGGCGCGTTCGTCGACATCGGCGTCCACCAGGACGGGCTGGTCCACGTGTCCCAGCTCGCCGACCACTACGTCAAGGACCCGAACAGCGTGGTCCGGGTGGGGCAGAAGGTCCGGGTCACGGTCCTCTCCGTCGACCTCGAACGCAACCGCATCGCGCTGTCGATGAAGTCCAGCCCCGACCTCGCGGCGGCGGGGAAGGGCGGCGGCCGGGGCGCGGACCGCGGACCCGCGCGCAAGCCGCAGAAGCGTCGCGGACCCGATCCGATCGCGCCCAAGCCGGGCACGATCGCGCCGAACGGGATCCGCTTCCGCTGATCCCGGCCGGGTGAGCGGGTGAGGGGCGCCGGCCGCCGCGACGGACGCCGCCGGCCCCCTCCACCCGCCCGGCCGCCCCCCGAACGCACCCTCCCCACCCACGCCCGACTCATCCGCCAGTTTTCCGGGCCGCCACACGGCTGGCACGACCGGTGCTCTGTTCGCCGCCGTTGGCGAGCAGTGCTTCTCGCGCGAGTGGAGGTCGGATGGACGCGCGAACCGATGGTGCCCCCCGAGTCGTTGCCCCCCGCATCCGGGTCCCCGGCGTTTCGGCGAACACGCGGTTCAAGCACGGCGCACGGCGCCGCCAGGCCCTGTCGCTGGCGGCGGCGGTGCTGGTGCATGGACTGATCTTCTATTTCGGGCCGACGTGGCGCACGCCGGCGACGTCGGCGGAGTACGTGCGGCCGGCGGAGATGCGGTCGATCGTGCTGGCGCCGGAGGTCGAGATGCCGGCGGAGCCGGAGCCGATCGAGGCGCCGGCGGTGCCGATCCTCGGGCGGGTCGAGCTGACGGAGGAGATCCGGCTGGAGCCGGTGAAGCTCGACGCCGATCCGCAGTTGCCGGGGATCCCGGAGCCGCCGCCGGTGCCCGCGAGCGCCGGGAGTGAGCTGGCGGCGTACGAGTATTTCATGCCGTACATGGTCCGTCCGGAGCTGAAGAACCGGCAAGCGGTGAAGCGCGAGCTGGAGCGTCGGTACCCGAACGTGCTGCGCCGCGGGAACGTGGAGGGCGCGGTGCTGGTGGTCTTCTGGATCGACGAGTTCGGCACCGTGCAGAAGTACGAGATCCGCAGGTCGAGCGGGAGCAAGGCGCTGGACGCGGCGGTCGAGGGCGTGATCGAGATGATGGAGTTCCGACCCGCGATGAGCCGCGGCAAGCCGATCAAGGTCATCGTCGCACTGCCGATCCGGTTCCAGCTCTACTGAGCCCGGCGGGCGCGAGGCGGGGGCAGCACGCCCGCGTCGCGACGCTCGCGCTCGCCGCGAGCGGTCGGGAGGCCGGGGGGCGCGGGAGCGCAGGGGCGCGGGAGCGCAGGGGCGCGGGGACGCCTGCCGCGCGGGCGGGTGTCGGGGCGCGCTGGCACGCGGTGTGCCCTGCGGGCGCGGGCTCGTGGCGGGGCCGGGGCGCACCCGGGCGCGGGGGAGGAGGCGCCCGCCGATCCGCGGAATTCGACCTCGAGGACGAACCATGACCCAGCTCACCATGGAAGGCGTGCGGCTGTCGCCGGAGCGGAGCGAGTCCGCCGGGCGGGTGCTGACGCGCGAGGCGCTGGCGTTCGTCGCCGGGCTGCAGCGGCGGTTCGGGGCGCGGCGGCGCGAGCTGCTCGAACGGAGGGCGGCGCGGCAGGCGGCGCTGGACGCCGGCGAGCGTCCGCGCTTCCTGCCGGAGACGGAGGAGGTGCGAGCCGCGGAGTGGGCGGTCGCGCCGGCGCCGGCGGACCTGGAGGACCGCCGGGTCGAGATCACGGGCCCGGTCGAGCGCAAGATGATGATCAACGCGCTGAATTCGGGGGCGCGGGTCTTCATGGCGGACTTCGAGGACGCGCTCTCGCCGACGTGGCGCAACGTGATCGAGGGTCAGGCGAACCTCCAGGACGCGGTGCGCCGGACGCTGGCGTTCACGAGCCCGGAGGGGAAGGCGTACCGACTCGGCGAGGAGGTCGCCACGCTCGTCGTGCGGCCGCGGGGGTGGCACCTGCCGGAGAAGCACGTGGAGGTCGACGGCGCGCCGGTCTCGGCGAGTCTGTTCGACTTCGGGCTCTACTTCTTCCACAACGCCCGGGCGCTGCTGGACCGGGGCACGGGGCCGTACTTCTACCTGCCGAAGCTGGAGAGCCACCTGGAAGCGCGGCTGTGGAACGACGTCTTCGTCTACGCGCAGGACGCGCTCGGCATCCCGCGGGGGACGATCCGGGCGACGGTCCTGATCGAAACGATCCTGGCCGCGTTCGAGATGGAGGAGATCCTCTACGAGCTGCGCGAGCACGCCGCCGGGCTGAACGCCGGGCGGTGGGACTACATCTTCAGTGTGATCAAGAAGTTCCGTGCAGATCCCTCGTTCGTGCTGCCGGACCGGGCCGAGGTGACGATGCGCGTGCCGTTCATGCGGGCGTACACGGAGCTGCTGGTCCGGACGTGCCACAAGCGCGGCGCCCACGCGATCGGCGGGATGGCGGCGTACATCCCGAGCCGCCGCGACGCACGCGTCAACGAGCTGGCGCTGGCGGCGGTCCGCGACGACAAGGTGCGCGAGGCCGGCGACGGCTTCGACGGCACCTGGGTCGCGCACCCGGACCTGGTCCCGGTCGCCGGCGCGGTGTTCGACGACGTGCTCGGTGCGCGGCCGCACCAGAAGGACCGACGACGCGAGGACGTGCAGGCGAGCCCGCACGCGCTCCTCGACGTGCGCGTCCCGGGCGGGCGGGTCACGGTCGACGGCGTGGCCGGCAACGTCCGCGTCGCGCTCGAGTACCTGGCCGCGTGGCTCGGCGGGCTCGGCGCCGTCGCGATCCGCAACCTGATGGAGGACGCGGCGACGGCCGAGATCGCCCGGGCGCAGCTCTGGCAGTGGCGGCGGCACGCGGTCGCGCTCGAGGACGGCGCGCCGTTCACCGCCGACCGTTATCGGGCGCTGCGAGAACGGGAGTTGCAACAGCTACAACGCGAGAACGGGGGCGACGCCCCGAAGTACCGGGAGGCGGCGCGGCTCCTGGACGAGCTCGTGCTGGCGGAGGAGTTCGTCGAGTTCCTCACGCTTCCCGCGTACGGAACCCTGTCCTAGGCGACGGAGGGAGGAGTGCACGCGAACGAACCCCGGGAGCCGATCGCCCCCGGCCGACCCGACCCTGCCCGTGAGATCCTCGAACTCGAACGACGCTGGACCGACCACGACCGCTGGACCGGGCTCCGCCGCGACTACGGCGCGGAGGACGTGGTCCGGCTCCGCGGCTCGGTCCGCGTCGAGCATACGCTCGCCCGCCTCGGCGCGGAACGGCTGTGGCGCCGGATCCGGGCGGGCGAAACCGTGCGCACGTTCGGCGCGCTCACCGGCGCTCAGGCCGTGCAGATGGTGCGCGCGGGGCTCGACGCGATCTACGTCAGCGGCTGGCAGGTCGCGGCCGACGGCAACCTGGCCGGCCACACCTACCCGGACCAGAGCCTCTACCCGTCCAACAGCGTGCCGTCGCTGGTGCGGCGGCTGAACAACGCACTGCTGCGCGCCGACCAGGTCGAATGGGCCGAGGGCGCGAGCGCCCGGTCCTGGCTCGTCCCGATCGTCGCCGACGCCGAAGCCGGGTTCGGCGGGCCGATCCACGCGTTCGAGCTGACCCGGGCGATGATCGAGGCCGGCGCCGCTGGCGTCCACTTCGAGGACCAGCTCGCCGCCGAGAAGAAGTGCGGGCACATGGGCGGCAAGGTGCTCGTCCCGACCGGCCAGTTCATCCGCACGCTCAACGCCGCCCGCCTCGCCGCCGACGTGCTGGACGTGCCCCTCGTCCTGATCGCGCGCACCGACGCGCTCTCCGCGACGCTGCTCACGAGCGACATCGACGAGCGCGACCGCGAGTTCCTCACCGGCGAGCGGACCGCGGAGGGCTACTTCCGCGTCCGCGGCGGCCTCGACGCCGCGATCGGCCGGAGCCTGGCGTACGCGCCGTATGCCGACCTGCTCTGGTTCGAGACCTCGACCCCGGACCTCGACCAGGCCCGCCGCTTCGCCGAGGCCATCCACCGGCGGTTCCCCGGCAAGCCGCTCGCGTACAACTGCTCGCCGTCGTTCAACTGGAAGCGCCACCTCGACGACGACGCGATCGCCCGCTTCCAGCACGAGATCGCCGCCATGGGCTACCGGTTCCAGTTCATCACCCTCGCCGGCTGGCACCTGGTCAACCTCCACGCGTTCGACCTGGCTCAACGCTACGCCCGCGACGGCATGGCCGCATACGTCGCGCTCCAGCAGCAGGAGTTCGCCCGCGAGGCCGATGGCTACTCCGCCGTCCGGCACCAGCGGGAGGCCGGCACCGGCTACTTCGACCGCGTCCTCACCGCACTGAGCGGCGGCGAGGCGGCGACGGCGGCGCTCGCGGGCTCGACCGAGGCGGAGCAGTTCCACGACCGCGCCGCACCCGGCGGCGCGCGCGGCGCGGACACGCCACTCCCGTGGCCGCCGGCCGCGCCGCCCGCGACGCCGGGGCCGGAGCCCGCAGGGCCGGAGCCGCCGCTCGCGGCGGATTAGCCGGCTCCGTCGCGGCCGTAGAGGACTGGATTGATTCGCGCGCCGGGCCGGCGCCGCCGATCCCGCGCAGGCGGCCAGGCGACGCCGGGACCTAACGCTCCACGACGACCACGCCGCGCATGTCGTGGGGATGGAACGTGCACACGTATTCGTACGTCCCGGGCGCGTCGAACGTGATGCGCGCCGAGTCGCCCGGCGCGACCGTGTGCACCGTCGCGTCGCCGGTCTCGAGGCGGACCGAGTGCGTGAAATCGTCCGTGTTCCGCCACGTCACCGTGCTCCCGGCCCGGACCCGGATCGCTTCCGGCGCGAACCGGTAGTGCCGGGGCATCTCGACGCGCGTCGTCTCGACCGGCTCGGCCGATGCCTTCGCGCCGTCGCCGGCGGCCCCGCACGCGCCGAGCGCCGCGGCGCCCAGCAGGACGATCCCCAGCACGGCCGGGGCGGGCAGCGCCCGCCCCGGCCCCGCCGCGCGCACCGCGCCGACGCCGCGTCCGCGACGACCGATCACAGCGCGCCGGCCGAGACCTTCGCCCCGGCCTGCCCAGCCTTCACCACGCGCCGGCCGACCGCCGCGAACAGCAGCAGGACCGCCACCGCGTCCAGGACCTCCGCCACGGTGTGCGCGAACAGGATCACCGTCCAGTCCATGTGATACGTCAGGTAGAACAGCTCCGCAAGCGCGTAGAGCCAGAACGGCGCCGCGACATCGCCGCCGTACGCGCCCGCCGCCTTCACGGCCAGGTACACGCCGACCAGGAGGAGCGCGAGGTGGATCACCATGAACACGGCCGGCGGGAACACGTTGATGAAAGATCCGATGGGCATCGACGTTCCTCCTGCGTGGGGCGGCACGAGCCGCCGTGTACGTTCCTCCCGACCCCCGGGAGCACGGCCGCCAGCCGGGCGATCCCCCCGGCGCGCGGCCGTCGTCGTCATGGTATGGATTCGATGTACAGATTGTCAATGATTTTGTATGAAAACAGATGATGCGGCGAACGGGCGGGCGCGGCGCGACGGCTGGCGGATCGCGCCGCGCACGCCCATAATACGGGGTCGCTGACGGAGAGAACGGGAACAGAACCCGAGCGGTTTGGGAGAGAGGTGGACGGCATGAAGGACAGCTTCGGGAGCCGCTCGACCCTCAGGGTCGGGGACCGGGCATTCGACATCTTCCGGCTGGATGCGCTGGAGCGGGCGGGCCATTCCGTGGCGCGGCTGCCGTACTCGCACCGGATCCTGCTGGAGAATCTGCTGAGGGCGGAAGACGGGCGCGTGGTTTCGGCGTCGGACGTGGAGGCGCTGATCCGTTGGGATGCGAAAGCGGAGCCGGACCGGGAGATCGCGTTCACGCCGGCGCGCGTGCTGATGCAGGATTTCACGGGCGTGCCGGCGGTGGTGGACCTAGCCGCGATGCGGGACGCGATGCGGCGGATGGGTGGGGATCCGAAGCGGATCAACCCGTTGCAGCCGGCCGAGCTGGTGATCGACCATTCAGTGCAGGTGGACGCGTTCGGCACACGGGTCGCGTTCGAGACGAACGTCGAGCTGGAGTACCGTCGCAACCGGGAGCGCTACGCGTTCCTGCGCTGGGGGCAGCGGGCGTTCGACAACTTCCGCGTCGTGCCGCCGGGGACGGGGATCGTGCACCAGGTCAACCTCGAGTACCTGGCCCGG
This sequence comes from Longimicrobiales bacterium, assembly GCA_036381255.1. GTDB lineage: Bacteria > Gemmatimonadota > Gemmatimonadetes > Longimicrobiales > RSA9 > CALBZE01. The sequence goes on from DASVDG010000034.1 coordinate 54,426, forward strand.
GTCGTCTTCGGCGTGGAGGGCGCGGACGGCCGTTGGGTCGCGTACCCGGACACGCTGGTCGGCACCGACTCGCACAGCACGATGGTGAACGGGCTGGGCGTGCTGGGGTGGGGCGTCGGCGGGATCGAGGCCGAGGCCGCGATGCTCGGCCAGCCGGTCTCGATGCTGATCCCGCAGGTCGTCGGCTTCCGCCTCGAGGGCGAGCTGCCCGAGGGCGCGA
>DASVDG010000035.1:0-2919 GCA_036381255.1 Longimicrobiales bacterium
GGGACAAGTCCAGATGGTGGGGCTGCCACCCCGGCGCTGCACGCAGTGCAGCCGCCGCCCCCGCGGCCGAAGGCCGCGCCCCCGGGCGCGCAGCGCCCGCCCCCGGACCCGCCAGGGTCCGTCCCGGCCGGCGCAGCCGGCCGCTCCCGCCGGCCGCCAGGTCGGCGCCCCGGCCCATCCCTTGCAACCCGTGCTGCCGGACACGTGGACGGCTCCGTGACGGCAAGGAGGGACGCGCGATGCCGGGCGACGATCGGGACGAGGGGCGCGAGCGCCGCCTCCGGTACCAGGACATCGACGACCCGCAATTCCAGCGGAAGTGGATGGAGGCGCGCGACCTCGACGGCGAGCAGGTGGACGCCGCGTTCCGCCACGGCTTCGACTCGCGCGGCCGGTTCGCCGACCGGCCGTTCCGCGAGATCGAGCACTACCTGCGCGAGAGCTGGGAGGGGATGGGGCCGCCCGCGCCGTGGCACGAGGTCGTCGGCATCGTTCGCTCGGGTTACGAGCACTACAAGGCCGGCGGCTTCGGCGCGGAAGTCGAGGAGGTGGACGAGGCGCTCCGGCACTTCCCCGACATCGAGACCATCGCCGGCTCGCGCATCGGCGGCACCATGGGCGAACGACCCATGCTCGGCGCGGCCGAGCCGGTCTCGGAGTTCGAGGACGAGGGCGGCCCGCCCGTCGGCGGGCACGAGCACGATGAGAACCGACCGCCGGCCGGCGGCGCCGACGTCAGCGAGTGACCCAGCGCAGCGACGCGACCTCCGGCGCCTCGCCCAGCTCCGCCGCCACGCGATAGAAATGCAGCAGTCCGCGCTGCATCCGCTCGTCGAGACCGTACTCGAGCGACCGCCAGTACGCCGCGAGCCGCGCCGGTTCGAGGCGCAACTCGGGGCCGAACCGCGCCGCCAGCGCATCGACGCGCGCCTCGTAGTACCGCCGGGACGCGGCCAGCGCCTCCGTCAGCGCGAGCAGCTCGTCGTCCCGCTCGGGCGCGGCCGACGTCTGCCACACCGCGAAGACGAACGGCAGCCCCGTCCATTCGGTCCAGAGCGTGCCCATGTCGTGCAGCGCGTGCGGCGTGCGCCCGACGCGGCGCAGCGCGATGTCGCCGATCCAGAGCGCCGCGGCCGCACCTTCGCCGATCGGGTCGACGTCGTCCGCCTGCTCGAACGGCCGGTACCGCGGCCGCAACCCGTGCCGCTTCTCGAGCAGCGCGCGCAGCAGCACCACCGACGTGGCCGACGCGGTCGGGATCGCGACCTCCGCCCCGTCCAGCGCCTCGATCGGCACGGCCGTCTCGAGCAGCACGCTCTGCACCGGCCCATCCGCGGCGATGGCGAAGCCGGGGAGCAGCCGGTAGCGCTCCACGTTGCGCGCGTACTCGATGCTCGACGACGGCGCGACGTCGACCGTCCCCGCCCGCAGCTCCGCGTTCAGCGCCGACGGCACGCCGCGACGCAGTTCGATCCCCGGCGGCGCGCCCTCCACGAGCAGTCGCGCGTGCACCGGGATGCAATTGCTGTATTCGATGTGTCCGAGTCTCAGCATCTTCACCTTCTTCCGCCAACGTCGACGGGCGGCGTAAGTTAACATGCACCCCGGACGCCGCCAGGGCCGCCGCACCCTCATCGGCGTGCTGCTGATCCTCGGCACCGCCGCGGTCGCCGCCTTCATCATCCTGCTCGACGACCTCCGCCGCGCCCTCACCGACACGTACACGATCGTCGGCGTGCTCCCCGCGGCCGACGCCGTGGACGCGGGCACGCCCGTCTGGATCGCCGGCCGACCCGTCGGCGACGTCACCCGCGTCGAATTGCTCCCGCGCGAAACAACCGACGGCGAGCGCTTCGCCGCGACGCTCCGCATCCCGACCCGGTACTCGCGCCTCGTCCGACGCGACAGCGACCTCGGGCTCGCCCGACCCGGGCTCCTCGGCGACCCGGTCGTGAACCTGATGCCCGGCTCCTCGGCCGCGCCGGCGCTCGCCCCCGGCGACACGCTCGTCGCCCGCGTGCCCCCGGGGCTCGACCAGGTCCGCGCCGCGGCCGACACGCTCCGCCGCGCCCTCGACTCGCTCGCCGCCGAGGGCCGCGCGCTCCGCTCGCGCGCCCGCGCCCGCGCGCCGGCCGTCGACGCGACCCTCGCGGCGCTCCGCGACGCCGGCGACGAGCTCGACGCACTCACCGCCGCCTACCGGCAGGGCCCGCTCGCGGATTTCCTCGCCGACACCGCGATCCACGCCTCGCTCGACCGGATCCGCGCCGCCTCCGACGAGATCGCCGCCCGCGCCGACGCCCGGCTCGCCCGACTCCGCGACCCCGCGCTCGCCGCATCGCTTCGCCGCCTCCGCGCACGCGCGGCCACGCTCCGTGCCCGCGCCGACACGCTCCGCGCCATGCTCGACGAACCCCGCGGCTTCCTGGGACGCTGGCGAAACGACCCCGCGCTGCGCGACGCGATGACCGCCGTCCGCGCCCAGCTCGACTCCCTCATCGCGGAAGCGCGAAGCGAACCGTGGCGGTGGGTGTTTTGACGCCGGCCTGCGGCCGGCGGGAGCCGGCGGCCCGGCGGCCGCCGGGGAGCGCGCCCTGACGGGCGCGGGAGCGCCGGCCTGGCGGCCGGCGGGAGCGGCCGGCTGCGCCGGCCGGGACGGACCCTGGCGGGTCCGGGGGCGGGCGCTGCGCGCCCGGGGGCGCGGCGCTTCGCGCCGCGGGGGCGGCGGCTGCACTGCGTGCAGCGCCGCGGTGGCAGCCCGAACGCCTGGGCCTGTCCCAGCCGTCCCGGCGCGCCCGAAGCGCGCCGCCCCCGGCCGGCGCCGCAGGCGCCGCCGCCCCCGCCGGCGTCAGCCGGCGCCCCCGGCCGCGCAGCGGATGTCCCGGCGCGTAGCGCCGCTCCCGGGGCCGCAGGCCCCGC
>DASVDG010000036.1:0-23875 GCA_036381255.1 Longimicrobiales bacterium
AGTCCAGGTCCACGGCGGACGGGCACAGTCCAGGCCCACGGCGGGCACCGTGCGGGACCGCAACGAGGAACTCGGCGGACGGGATGCGGGCGCACGACGCGGGACCTCGCCGGAAGCGCCGCAGGCGGTGATGCGCCAGTAGACGGCGACCGGCGCTCCGCATGCGCCGGCGGCGCGGCCCAACCGGCTCGCGGGCGGGAAAAGTCAGCACGCATGCATGGCAGGATGGGTCCGAGCTGCTTTCCCTACACTATTTGTGGTGAATCCGGCACGCGTGCCGGACCAGCACGCGTGCCGTGCTACTTTGACCGCGCATAATGTGGTGAATCGAGCACGGACCCGGAGAAGCATGGTAACGTGCTGGATTTGCGCGCCGCCTTGCCGCCTTGCCGCCTTGCCGCCTTGCCGCCTTGCCGCCTTGCCGCCTTGCCGCCTTGCCGCGTTACCGCCTTGCCGCCTTACCGCGTTACCGCCTTGCCGCCTTACCGCGTCACCGCGTCACCGCGTCACCGCGTCACCACCTCACCACCTCACCACCTCACCACCTCATCGCCTCATCGCCTCATCGCCTCATCGCCCCGCCGCCTCGCCCACCCACCGACCCACCGACCCAACGACCCACCGACCCACCGACCCACCACTTCACCAATTCACCACTTCACCAATTCACCACTTCACCCCCTCATCGCCCCGCCGCCCCGACATCCCGACATCCCGACATCCCGACATCCCGCCGCAAATCCCGCAATCCCGCAATCCCGCAATCCCGCAATCCCGCAATCCCGCCGCCCCGAAGACTCCCGCATCGCCGTGATCCCGGCATGCGCGGCACCCGTGGACCGTGCGAGATGCGGCCGGATCCCATCGGGGATCCGACCGCCACGGATGCGCCCGCGCGGGGGGATGCGCCCGGCGCGGGGGTCCCGGAGGCACGCGACGCGGGGTTCCGGTTGCAGCCGGCGCGGCGTTCTGGATGCAGTCGGCGCGGCGTCCGGGATGAGCCCGGCGCGCCATCCCGGCTGCGCCTGGCGCGGCGTTCCGGATGCAGCGGAGCGCTGTCCCGAATGCGCCCGGCGCGGGGCGTTGGATGAGCCCGGCGCGCCATCCCGGCTGCGCCCGGCGCGGCCGGGGCGCCGCGCCTGGCGCAGCCGGGCCCGCCCGAGCACGACCCGCTCCCAGCCTCACCCGTTCAGCCAATAGCTCACCTTGATCATGAACACGTTCGTCACCGGCGTGAGGCAGTCCTCGTCCCGGTTGAAGAGGCGGTTCACGTCGCGGCCCAGGTCGAGGCGTGCGTCGTGCGCGTCGCCGCCCGCCAGGTAGGCCGTGCGGCTCTGGCTCCAGACGAGGTAGAGCGTGGAGCCGCGGCGGTACTCCCAGCGGAGCACGGCGTTGCCGCGCATCTGCTTGAAGTTGAAGTCCGGATCGGCGAACGAGAGGTCGGGCGCGCCGTCGCCGTCGAGGTCGGCGCGGTAGGTGTCGGCGGCGGCGTCGTACGTCGCGTCGAGCGGTTCGAAGCGGTCGGCGAAGGCGTCCGCCCGCGGATCGGCGACGCGCCGGAACGTCGTGTACTCGCCGCCGCTGATGAACGGCTGCGCGTACAGCTCGAGCGAGAGCGTCGGGCTGAGCGTCCAGTTGAGGCGCGTGGTCAGGCTGGCCGTCGTCTGGTCCAGCGCGCCGACGACGTAGTGCCGCTCGCCGCCGGACTCCGGTTGGCCGACGTACTGCCAGGTCGGGCGGTTGCGGACGATGCGCGGCCGGAGCGAGAGGTTCAGCGACGGCGACGGGCGCACGGTGAGGCCGAGGCCGACGCCGAGGTCGTGGCCGCCGCCGTCGAACTCCCGCCCGCCGGAGACGCCCACGCTCCAGACCACGGGCTTGCGTGCATCGCCTTCGAGCCACACGTCGTAGCGAAACGAGGCGGGCCGCGCGATCGCGGGGCCGCCGCGCAGCGCGGTCGTGCTCGACGCCGCCGGGCGCCAGCCCATCCACCAGCCGCCGCTCCAGAAGTTCGTGAACTGCCCGTTCGCCCAGTGCCCGACCTGCGTCCAGGTGTGCTCGCCGCCCGTGGTCCAGCCGAGCGATGGGTTGATGCCGATGACGAAGTTGCGGAAGACCCCCTTCGGCTCGAACTGGTGGTAGCGCAGGTTGCCGAACAGCAGCCCGGTGTCCGCCTCGCCCTGGAAGCCGAGGTCGTTGACCTCGAAGCCCGGCGTGCGCACGTGGCCGCCCACGCCGCCGCGGATGCTGCCGCCGATCTTCCAGAGCCCGACATTCGCGACGGCACCCGTCAGCGAGGTCCGCGTCGGGTCGACCGCCACGTGATCGGCGTCGGGCCGCTGGTAGTAGCGCGCGGGCGCAAGCTGGAGCCGCTCGATCGCCGCCTCGCTCCCGCGCACGTGGCTCGCCGCGACGTAGCCGCTCGCCTCCCACGCGCCATCGGCGAAACGGTGACGGCCACGCAGCCCGGCCGCGTACGCCGCCGAGGGGAGGGATTCGAACGCGCCGTCGGCGCCCAGGCGGCGGTGGGTCCCGGTGAAGAGCACGCCGACCGAGCTGCGGCCGTGCCGGAAATCGCGGGCGAAGCTGCCGACCAGGTAGTGCGTCAGCGGCTCGACCGGCTCCTCCGCGACCGCGCCGCCCGGCGCCGCGACGCGGGCCCGCTCCTCCGCCGTCACCGCGCTCAGCAGGCCGATCGTCCAGCCGCCCGACGTCTTGCCGGAGAGCTTCGCCGCGCCCAGGATCGTCGTCGCGTCCGGGGCGTCCACGTAGCCGTCGCCGCCCACCCCGCGCTGCGGCGCCCGGCCGATCCGCCGCGAGTAGAACAGCGCCTCGCCCGAACCATCGTCCGTGCCGATGTCGAACTCGAAGAGGTTCGAGCCCTCCGTGAAGAACGGCCGCTTCTCCGGGTAGAACGTCTCGAACGCGCTCAGGTTCACGACCGACGGATCCGCCTCGACCTGGCCGAAATCCGGGTTGATCGTCGCCGACAGCGTCAGGTTCGACGTGATGCCGTAGCGCACGTCCACCCCGACGTTGCCCAGCGGATCGCTCGCCTCGTAGAACGGGTTGCCGGGGTCCGCCGGCGCAAGCGTCAGCCCCGCCACCGTGTACGGCATCAGCTCGAGCCGACGCCCCGCGTCCAGCCCCGCCAGCCCGTGCAGCTCGCCCGACTCCGAAACGAACCCGCCCGCGTCCGGCAGCACCGGTGACCACCACGACCATTCGCCCCGACGCGCGATCTGCCGGCCGAAGTTCACGCCCCACACCATCCCCCCGCCGTCGTTCGCGCTGAAGCGAAGCTGGGAGAGCGGGATCCGGAATTCCGCCGTCCAGCCCAGCGAGTCCAGCCGTACGGCCACGTCCCACACGGCATCCCAGTTCAGGTCCTCGCCGACGTCGTCGAAGTGCAGCACGTCCTTCTTCGTGCCCCGCGGCGTCACGGAGAAACGGAACGCCGTGCGCCGGTCGTGGTAGCTGTCGATCACCACGTGCGCCCAGTCCGTGAAGATCCCCGACGCGTCCCGCCGTGCAAGCTGCGCCGCGACCGAGTCCGGGTGATCGTACAGCCGCATCCCCACGTAGATCGCGGACGCATCGTAGACGACCCGCGCCTCCGTCGGCCGCGTCGCCGCAGCGCCCGGGTTCGGCCGCATCTGCACGAACCCCGTCGCCGGTTCGGCCAGCGCCCACGCAGCGTCGTCGAGCACGCCGTCCAGCCGCGGCGGCTCACTCCCCGCCGACACCGCCACCACCCGCTTCATCCCCGGCGCAGCACCGACTTCCGGCGTCCGCGCCTGCCGCGCCGACAGCGCTCCCGGCACCGCCAGGAGCACGACCACGGCGACTCCCATCACCCGGTGACGCATGGTTCTCCTCCCACGCTCTGGTCCACGAACGATCCTCCGGCCCGCGAATCGCGCCCCCCGGCCTCCCGTCCGGCGACGTCGCTAATTTTTTAGCACCTTCCGTCATACGCGCGGAACGCGGCGGTGTCGGCGGGCCGGGCGTCGTCACCCGACCCGATCGACCGGCGCCGTCGTCGCGTCCGGCGCGTCGGGGCAATCGATATTCAGTCGGGTCGCACCCGTCGTCAGGGCGATGGTGGGAGCGGCCGTGGCCGGGGCACGGGCCACGGTCCGGCGCGGCGGACGTGCGCGCCGGCGTCGCGGAGGGCGCCGGCGAGGGCGTCGGCGGCGCGGGCGTCCTCGATCTGGCCGAGCGCCCAGGCGGCGGCGCGGCGGACGTCGGCGACGGGGTCGTCGCGGAGCGCGCGAGCGAGAGCGTCGATGGCGTCGCCGGCCTCCATGCGGCCGAGCGCGTAAGCCGCGGCGGTCCGCACGGGCGCGCTGCGGTCGCGGAGCGCCTCCTCGAGCGGCTCGACGGTCGACGGGTCCTCGATCCCGCCGAGCGCCCACGCCGCGTTGGCGCGAACCGCGTCGGCCGTGTCGCGGATCGCGGCGACGAGCGGTCCGGCGGCCTCGTCCGGCTCGGCGTAGCCGAGTGCGAGCGCGGCGGCGGCGCGGGTTGGCGCGGCGTCGGCGCGGAGCGCCCGCAGCATGCCTGCGACGGCGATGGCGTGCCGGGCGCGGCCGAGGAGCGTCGCGGCGGTGCGGCGGACGCACGCGTCGGGATCGTGGAGCGCGGCGAGGAGGACCGCGGCGGCGTCCGGATCGGGCCGCGCCGAGGTGGCCCAGCGCAGCTCGGCGTCGTGCGCGGCTTCGGTGGCCGCGGGCGGGAGCCACGGGCCGCCGCCCGAACGCCGCTCCACGGCGCGGACGGCGAGCTCGCACGTCAGGGGTGACGTGCCGCGCACGGCGGCGAGCACCGCTCGTGCGTGGCCGGGCTGATCCGCGGCCCCTCCGTGCCCCTCCGCGGGATGGCCGGGCTCCGCGGCGGCATCGCCGGGCCCGCGCGTGGCGTGGCCGGGCCCGCGCGTGGCGGCGACGGCGACGAGCGCGGCACAGAGCGTCGCCGCCCGCGCCGTGATCCAGCGCCGCGAGCGGCCCGGCCGATCCCGCTTCATGTCCATTGCGGTTTCTCCGATCAGTAGGTGCGGGCCAGCGCCTGGGCGGCCATCCGTCGGATGTCCGGGTCCTCGGAGCGGATCGCGCGGAGCAGCGCATCGCGCGCCGCCTCGCCGCCGATCTCGCCGAGCGCCCAGAGCGCGGTGCGGCGGACGCTCGGGCTCTCGTCCTCGACGGCTTCGGTGAGCGCCGGCGCGGAGGCCGGATCGGCGATCTCCCCGAGCGCCCAGGCGACGATTTTCCGCACCTCGGCGTTCTCGTCGCCGAGCGCCGCGGTCAGGGCGGCGGGCGCGCGGTCGGGCGCGATCTCGCCCAACGCCCACGCGGCCATGCGCCGCACGTCGGCGACGGCGTCGTCGAGCGCGGCGGCGAGCGGCGTCACGCCAGCCTCCTCGCCCACCTCGCCCAGCGCCCAGGCGGCCCGGCGGCGGACGCCCGGATCCGAGTTGCGCAGCGCTGCCGAGAGCGCCGGCACGGCGGCCGGATCGCCGATCTCGCCCAGCGCCCAGACCGCCATCCCGGCGACCTCCGCGTCGCCGGAGGCGGCGACGGCGCCGAGCGCCGGCACCGCGGCCGGATCGCCGATCTCGCCGAGCGCCCAGATCGCGCTGCGGCGCACCTCGGCGTCGCTGTCGCTGCGCGCGACGGCGCCGAGCGCAGGGACCGCCCTCGGGTCCTCGATCTCGCCGAGCGCCTGGACCGCGGCGGCCCGGACCGAGGCGACGGAATCGCGCAGCGCCGCGATCAGCGCCGCGACCGTCGCCGAGTCAGCCGGCTGAGCCTTCCGCCGCGCGCCGTGCCAGAACCGCTCCGAGATCTCTTCCGACAGGTGGTCCAGCTCCACTTCGTTCACGACGAACGGCGCCCACGCCGGCGCGGGCATCGGCGTCGGCGTCGGCGTCGGTGTGGGCACCGACCAGCCGCCGCGTCCGACCCGCACCTCCGGGGCGCGGCTCCAATGGCCCGGTGCGACGTGGTCGGTGGCGGCCGGCATGGCACGCGGCGCTACGGCCCGCACGCCGCGGAGCGTGTCGGCCCCCGCGACGCGGTCGGTGTCGGCCGGGACGGCGCCGGGCGAGCCCGCGCGCGCCATGCGCGCCGCGTCGTCGGCCGACGCGCGCGTCGAATCCGCGCGTGCCACGCGGTCCGTGTCCGGCGCGATGACCGGCGGCGACGCCGTCGACTCGGCGGCCGCCGCGGCCGCGTCGCCCGGATCCCCCGCGCCGCGCGAGGCATCCACCGCGTCCGCCGGCTCCGGCGACGCGGCCTCGGTCCGCGCCGGCGCGGCCGCCGCGACGGAGAGCGCGAGCGCCGTGAGGAGCGTCGCGACCGTCGTCGCCTGGAAGCGACTCGGCGCCTCCCGCCGGACGCCCGGCTCCAGGATCGCGAGCATGCGGCCCTCGAACTCCTTGCGCTGGGCCATTGGGATCGCGACGGCGGGCGCGCTCGTCCGCGCCGCGCCCGACACGATCTGGAGGAGGTGGTCGGCATAGGCGGAGGCGCGGGTGCCGGCCGTCAGGACCAGGTCATCGCACGCGCGCTCGCATTCGGCGCGGGCGCGGCGCGCCGCGAGCCAGACCAGCGGGTGGAACCAGTAGAGCGCGCACGCGACCCGCCCGACCAGGTGGCTCAGCAGGTCCAGGCGCCGCACGTGGCCCAGCTCGTGGAACAGCACGGCGCGCCGGCGATCGTCGCTCCACGCCTCGGCCGAGCCGGGAAGCACGATCGTGGGGCGGAACAGGCCGTACGTGAACGGCAGCGCGACCTCGTCGCTCCGCAGGAGGCGCGGCACATCGCCCAGGTCCAGCCGGTCGGCGGCCTCGTAGAGCGGCGTCGTCCAGGTGGGCGAGTCGAGCGGCGTCGCCCGACGCGCGATGCGACGCACCCCCACCGCGCCGGCAAGGATGTAGAGCAGGAACGCGGCGGCACCCGCCGCCCACACCGCGAACAGGGTGAGCCGGGCACGGTCCGACCACCGCCGGACGGAGGCATCGTCCGCCGGCGCGACACGTCCCGGTCGATCGCCGGCGTCGGCGGCGCGCGCCGGCCCGAGCTCCGCGGCCACGCCCGTCCCCTCCGCCGCGAGCGAGATCCGGTCGACCGCCGCGCCGGCCGCCTCCGCCGCCAGGAGGTGCCCCTCGGCGGACGACGCCGCGCTCGACGAGACGCCGGCCATCGCGTCCGCGGCCTCGGCCGCCGCCCGCGAGCTCACGCCTTCGACGGCCGCCGACGCCACGCCGCCCTCTCGCGGCCCGATGCGCTGGTCGACCGCCACGCGCCACGACGCAGTGGACGGCAGCACCTCCAGACGCCAGGGGAGGGCCGCGATCAGCGGCAGCGCCAGTACGCCGGCCAGACCGATGCTCCAGACCAGGTGCCGCAACCCCGCCGACGCACGGCGCAGCACCAGCGCCGCGAGGCACACCGCCACGAGCAGCACCGTGCCCTTCGCCACGACCTCCGCCACGGGCGGCGCCCAACCCGGCGCCGCGGCGGGCCCGAACAGCCAGTCCTGGATCTCCATCGCTCACCTACCCTCCCTCGCCGCGTCCCGGATCTTCCGGGCCAGGCGATCGATGTCCTCGTCGGTCAGCTCGGCGTCCGACATTCGCAGCAACGCCACCGCCGCGTTCTCCGCCGAGCCGTGGAAGAACGTCCGCACCACGTGCCGCAGCGCATCCTCCTGCGCCTCCTCCGGCGCGACGGCCGGCAAGTACACGTACCGCGGCCCGTCCTGCCGGTGCACCACGTGCCCCTTCTCCTCCAGGATCCGCAACGTCGCGCGCACCGCCGAGTAACTCGGCGGATCCGGCATCTCCTCCATCACCTCCGCCACCGTCGCCTCCCCGCGCCGGAACAGCGCATCCATGATCTGCCGCTCGCGCCGACTCAAGTCGCCGATCATCCTCTCACTCCACGCCTGAGTGCTAAAAAATCTGCATGGTGCGAATTATTTAGCACCGAGCCCGGGGCGTGTCAAGGGTTCCGTTGCCGGGGTCGTGGGGCGGGGTTGCCGTGGGGGTTGCGCGGGCGGTTGGGCGGGCGGTTGGGCGGGCGCGGCTCCGGCGACGGTTGCCGGTGGGCTCCCGGGGGTGGGCCGGCAGGCGGTCCCGGCAGCGTGTCCGGTGTGGGTACGGTGTGGGTACGGTGTGGGTCCGGTGCGTGCCCGGTGTGAGTCCGGTGTGTGGTCGATGCGTATCCGGTGCCTGGTCGGTGCGGGTGCGCGGTCGCGTCGTGCGGCCGATTGGCCGGGCACCGGTCCCGGTCGTACATTGCGGGTGGAACCCGGCCGGCGGCCTCTGCATTCAAGAAGGTATGATGCTGCTCGATACGATGGCGGTGGCGGGCGTGGGCCAGGTGTTGGAGCAGAGCCCGTTCCTGGCGGCGGCGACGCTGTTCGGCGCCGGCGTGCTGACGAGCCTGACGCCGTGCATCTACCCGATGATCCCGATCACGGCGGGGCTGATCACGGGGACGGCGGCGGGCGGCCGTGCGGCGCCGTCGCGTGGGCGGGTGATCGGGCTGACGCTGACGTACGTGTCGGGGCTGGCGCTGCTGTACGCGACGCTGGGGCTGGTGGCGGGGCTGTCGGGGACGCTGTTCGGCGTGGTGTCGTCGAACCGGTGGGCGCTCTTCGCGATCGGCAATCTGCTGCTGGTGTTCGGGCTGGCGATGCTGGAGGTGGTTCCGGTCGCTGCGCCGCGGCGGCTGCTGGCGTGGACGGGGCGGCTCGGGGGCGGGACGTACCCGGCGGTCTTCGTGCTGGGAGCGACGTCGGGGCTGGTGGCGGCGCCGTGCGGCGCGCCGGCGTTCGCGGCGGTGCTGACGTGGGTCTCGACGACGGGGAGCGCGGTCCTGGGTTTCGTGTACCTGTTCGTCTTCTCGCTCGGGATGACGGCGCTGCTCGTGGCGGTCGGCCTGTTCTCGGGCACGCTCTCGGCGCTCCCGCGCTCGGGGCGGTGGATGGTGTGGATCAAGAAGGGCGGCGGCCTGATCCTGCTGGCGATGGCCGAGTACTACTTCATCAAGGCGGGGATGGTATGGTGACGCGGCGAATCCGGAGGCGGCTCGTGGTGGCGGCGGCGTTCGCGGTGGCGGCGGCACCCGGCGCGCTCCGGGCGCAGGACGTCGGGCTCCCGCTCGGCGCGACGCCGGAGCCGGTCGTGATCGAGGACCTGGACGGCAACCCGGTGGACCTGGCCGAGGTAATCGGGAAGAGGCCGGCGCTGGTCGAGTTCTGGGCGACGTGGTGTCCGCTCTGCGAGGCGCTGGAGCCGCGGATCGAGGCCGCGCACCGTCGCTTCGGCGACGACGTCGCCTTCCTGATCGTGGCCGTCGGCGTGAACCAGAGCCCGCGCCGCATCCGCCGGCACCTCGAGTCGCACCCGATGCCGGGCCGCGTGCTGTGGGACGGCCAGGGCCGGGCGACGCGCGCGTTCATGGCGCCGACCACATCCTACGTGGTGGTGCTGGACGCCGCGGGACGGGTGGTCTACACGGGCACGGGCGAGGAGCAGGACATCGAGGCGGCGGTGGCGAAGGCGGCGGCGTCCGGGTCGCACGGGGCCGGAGACGCCCGGCGACGGTAGCGAGGGCGCCAGCGACGCCGGGCACGAGCACGGCTCGGCTGTCCGGCACACCGCGACGTGCGCTCAAAGCCGCTCGATCAGATACTCCGCGTTGATCTTGAGCAGCCAGTACGCGTTGTCGCTCACGGGCTTGCCGGGCCCTGCGCCGTGCTGCGCGTCCAGCTCCTGGAGGAAGCTCGCCAGCGGGCCGCGGGCGGCCTCCGACTCCCCGCGCTCGAGCGCCCGCGCGGCTGCGTCGAGCTTGGCCTGGAGGCTGCGGCAGACACCGGGGTTCGTGATCCAGGCGAGGTCGGTGCAGGCACGGTCGAGGTCGGCGCGTATCGTGTCCATTCCGGAGATGGGGTCGGCCATCGCGTCCCAGGGCCGGCCAGGAGCGACGATCGCGATCGAAAGCCACCCGCCCGCGCGGCCCCGGACCCTGTCTGCGAGCGCGTAAACTTCGTCGGGCACCGTTCCTTCCTTCGACGGCCACGGTACGGCCGGCCCGTGACCGAACACCCGCGCTTCGAGAATCGCCGGCAACTATGAAGAAACGATGCTCAATCCATCAATGGAGTTTCCTGGCTCCAGCCATTGCGTCCGGAAGAGAAAGTGACAGACGTTGCGACCCTCTGCGTCGACCGCGAAGCCGTTCCAGGATGCGGGCGCGCGTACCCGTGCGTCGGCCGGACAATCCAGTTCGACGCTCGTGATCGGCGAGGTGGCTCGGGGTGTCGCGCGCCGCGATGACCACGGTATGCTCGATGCCATCGTTGTCGGTATAGGTCAGTAGGAAATCTCTGCTGACCGGGTCGCGCCGCATCGTCTGGCCAGCGATCGGTGCCGCGGCGATCACCAGGGCGAAAATGGAAAGCAGAACCGGCTGGATCAGCATGACCCCCCTCATCCTCACTCGATCGCCGCATCAGTGATCGCAAAACCGGTGTCGCCATCGGCGAATCGAGGCTCCGGCCGGCCGACGAAATACTGATCACCACGGCCCGCGCGTACCTGGCCTGGTCCCGTCCTCGTACACCGGCGCGGCGCAGACGGCTTCGGTGTGCGTGCACGCCTGGGTCCGGGGCTCCTCGGTGCCCTCGTCCGGCTGCCAGATCCGGCGCGTGAGCTGGAACGGCGCCTCTTCCGTGGATGCGCTGAACGTCACGGTCCGACCCGGACGGACCAGCGCGGTGTCGGCCGTCGCCTGGAGCCGGACGCCCGCGGGCTCGAAGATGAGGAGCCGGGTGCCGGTGACCACGTGTTCCGGTGCCTTACGGGACCGTCGCCGGGGAGAGTGAGTCGTGGACGGGACGCGCGACGGGGCGTGGGTCTGACGTACGTCGCCATGGTAAGCATCGTCGCCGGCAGAAGCAAGGAAATGCTACCGGTGCCCTTGTGGGGGCCATCGGGGCAGGGCTTCCGCCGGCTCAGGGTGGAACGGGCCGGGTCGGCCGCGCCCCGCGCGCGCTACGTCGCCTCGCCCGGCGGCGCCCCCCGCCCGCCCTCGGGCCGCGGCGTGACGCGCCGCTTGCGCTCCGCCTCGACCATCGTCGCGTCGCCGTAGGTCCGCTGCATCCCCTCCCCCACCAGCCGCCGCTCCATCTGCGCGTCGAGGTCCGGGTACTTCTGCTTCAGATGGCGGACGATGCGCGCGATGTTCTCGCCGCGGTCGTGCTCGTCCATGTCGAACAGGCCGCCGCGCAGCATCTCGTGCAGGAGGTCGCTCCGCGCCATGCTGTAGGCGGCCTGGCGTTTGTCGATGCTGGTCATGTCGTGGCCTCCGGCGCCGTGATTCCCGGAGGATGAGCGGGCAAGATCCGAACCGGGCGGGGCACGTTGCGCGCGCGAGGCGTCGCCGCCGAACGCCGGGGTCCCGGCGCCGCTGGCGGCAGGGGTGGGTGCGGGGCGTGGGTGCGTGCGGGCCGCTGCGGCCTGGACCCTGCGGGGTCACGGGCTCCGCCGCCGGGGCGATGGGGTTGAGCGGAACGGGGCCGTGGGCTTACCTTCTGCGCTTCCATCCCGGAACGGCGGACCGTGCCGCGGGTAATCCGGGGCGGTCCGAGGATCCGACAACGAGACGCTCGTCTAGCGGGAAATCACCGGCATGAACCAAACCGTGAAGACCGTTCGGGCGCGGGAGGCGGCGCCCGCGTCGCTCGACGCAGGGGACGCGCGTCCGCCCTACGGGTGGGCGGCGGTGGCGGGGCTGGCCGTCTTCGTGCTGTATGCGGGGACGCTGGCGCCGACGACGCAGTTCTGGGACACCAGCGAGTACATTGCGACGGCGCACATCCTGGGCATCCCGCACCCGCCGGGCAACCCGCTCTTCGTGGTGCTGGCCCGGGCGTGGGAGCTGCTGCTCGCGCCCACGGGGCTGTCGGTCGCGGTGCGGATCAACCTGTTCAGCGCGGCCATGAGCGCGGCGGCGCACGCCTTCTGGTTCCTGCTCGCGCACCGCATCCTCGGCTTCTACAGTGCGAACGGGCGCTTCCGGCTGATCGGCGCGGCGGTGGCCGTGTTGCTGAGCGCCACCGCGTTCACCGTCTGGAATCAGTCGAACGTCAACGAAAAGGTCTACACCGTCAGCCTCTTCACCATCGCGCTCCTCTCCTGGCTCGCCTTCCGCTGGCGGGACAGGCTGGGGCAGGGCAAGGATGACAACCTCCTGCTGCTCATGGTGTTCATCCTGGCGCTTTCGGTCGGCAACCACCTGATGGCGTTCCTGGCCGCGCCGGCGCTGGTGCTGTTCATCCTGATGGTGAACCCGAAGGCGCTGATGAACTGGCGGTTCTACGCGCTGGGCGCGGCGGTCGCGGTGGTCGGGCTGTCGATCCACCTGTTCTTGCCGCTGCGCGCCTCGCTCGACCCGGTGATCAACGAGGCGGACCCGAGCACGTGGCAGTCGCTCTGGGACTCGCTGGCGCGCAAGCAGTACGACAAGCCGTCGATGTTCCTGAGTCCGATCGACCGGCAGATGCCGCGCAGCATCGGGCTGCTCATGGCGCAGATCGGCAACTACCTCCAGTACTTCGACTGGCAGTGGGCGCGCTCGGTGGCGGGGAACGCGTCGCTGTTCGGCGGCGCGCGGCCGCTGTTCACGCTGCTGTTCACGTTCCTCGGCGTGTTCGGCGCCTGGACGCATTACAAGAAGGACCGGCCGAGCTGGGTGTACGTGGCGGTGCTGTTCGCCACGCTGTCGCTTGGGCTGACGTTCTACCTGAACTTCAAGTACGGCTACACGTGGCGGCGCGACCTCTACCCGAACATGGATTGGCACGAGGTCCGCGAGCGCGACTACTTCTTCATCGTCGGCTTCAGCGTGTGGGGCGTGTGGGCCGGAATCGGGCTCGCCGCGCTCTGGCGGCGGCTGGCGGAGTGGGTGGGCGAGGCGCGCGCCGCGCTCGCCCCGAGGCGCTACGCGGTTGCGTCGCCCGTGCTCGCGCTCGCGTTCCTGCCGCTGTTCCTGAACTGGAGCTGGGCGAGCCGGGCGCACGACTACGCCGCGCGCGACTGGGCGTACAACCTGCTTCAGAGCGTCGAGCCCTACGGCGTGCTCATCACCAACGGCGACAACGACACGTTCCCGCTCTGGTACCTCCAGGAGGTCGAGGGCATCCGCCAGGACGTGACGGTGATCGTCATGAGCTACCTGAACACGCCGTGGTACGCGAAGCAGATCAAGCAGTTGACGACGCCGTGCCCGGCGGGCGTCAGCGCGGCGGACGACCCGACGCGCATCCTCTGCCAGCGTCCGTTCGAGCCCGACGAGGCGCCGGCGTTCTACTCGGCGGAGCCGCGGCCGGCGGACCGGGCGGGCGAGTCGGTGGAGACGCCGGTCGCGCTGAACCGTCCGCCGACGCGGTCGATCATCCAGATGTCGGACGAGGAGATCGACCAGGTCGCGGCGAGCTTCACGGCGAACCCGTCGTCGTTCTACCTGAGCGAGCCGCTCGAGGTGCAGGCGGACCGGTTGACGTTCACGGTGCCGGCCGAGCGGCTGCTCTCGCCCGCCGAGGTGTTCCTGCTGCACATCGTGCAGACCGCGATGGGCGACCGGCCGGTCTACTTCGCGTCGACGACGCAGGCGTACGACGCGGTCGGGCTGGGCCCCCACCTGATCCGGCAGGGCGTCGCGCTGAAGCTGAGCAACGGCCCGGTCGGGGAGGACCCGGCGCGCGGGATCTATCGGATGCCGGGCGACATGGCGCTGGCGCTCGGTCCGTACATGGACCTGCCGCGCACCGACTCGCTGCTGTGGAACGTGTTCGTGCACCGGGGCGGGATCCCGGACGAGTGGGACCACTGGGTGGACTATGCGACGCAGGGGATCCCGTTCTACTACGCGTACACGCACCTCGGCGCGGGGCAGGTGCACGCGATGCTGGGCGACACCGTCCAGGCCAACCGGCACATGGAGCGTGTCGAGGCGTGGGCAGCGCTCGGACAGCGGTAGCGGCCCGGGTCGCGGCGACTCTCCGGTTCCTCGCGCACCGCTTCCACGCCGCCGCCGGACGGACGTGAGACGCGACGCCGGCGCGCGCCGCCCGCTCCTGGGCGGCGCCATGGTTCTCTGCGCCGCGGCGCTCTGGGGCACGCTCGGCGTCTTCGCCCGCGCGCTCTACGCCGTGGGCGTCACGCCGATGGAGCTGGCCAGCATCCGCGTGTCGGTCGGGCTGCTCGGCCTCGCGTGCTGGATGCTGGTCCGCCTCCGACGTCCGCGGCTCCGCGCCCGCGACGTTCCCTACTTCGCGGCCTACGGCCTGATCAGCATCGCGTTCTTCGAGTATGCCTACTTCGAGGCGATCGAGCACACGACGGTCGCCGTGGCGGTCGCGCTGCTCTACACCGCGCCGGCGTTCGTCGTGGTGATCTCCGCGGCGACGGGCCGCGAGCCGATCGGCCGGCCGCAGCTCGCGGCGCTGGGGCTTGTCCTGTCGGGCGTCTTCCTGGTGACGGGCGCGGTGCGCCTCTTCCTGACCGGCGCCGCCCGCGTCTCGGCGACGGCGCTCGTGTTCGGGCTCCTCTCCGGGCTGACGTACGGCCTCTACACGATTTTCGGCAAGCGCGCGCTCGACCGGTACGACCCCCTCGAGACCGTGCTCTTCGCGTTCGCGTTCGGCACGCTCGTGCTCACGTTCGCCGCGCCGCCGTGGCGGCCGATGCTCGCGCATCCGGCGCAACTGCCGCTGTTCCTGATGCTCGGCCTGCTCCCGACCATGGCCGCGTACCTCCTCTACATCGGCGGGCTCCAGCATCTGCGCGCCGGCACGGCGAGCGTGCTGGCCTCCGCGGAGCCGGCCGTGGCCGCCATCCTCGGCGCCGCGCTGCTCGGCGAGGGTCTCGCGGCGGAACAGGTCGTGGGGATCGCGCTGATCGTGGGCGCCGGCGTGCTGCTGGCCCGCGCGCGCGGCGGCGGCTAGACGTCGCTTCCGGATGGCGGGGTTCCACGGCCGACGCGCCGCCCGGCGCACCACGAGGGTGCGCCGGGCGTTTGGGCGTCATCGCCGGGAGATGGTCATCGCGTCAGGGCCGGTCGAGCCAGAAATCGTACGACCCGCTGCCGCTGAACGAGTGGATCCGCCAGACGTAGTAGCCGGAGGACCCGGTGAACGTGATCGCCTCCTCGGAGTCCGGGCTCTCGGAGCGGGCGACGATCTGCCAGGAGAACCCGTTCCAGCGGTACAGGTACAGGTCGAAATCGGCCGATGCCGGGCCGCTCAGCCAGCCGCGATGCGTGCCGGAGCCCGAGAAGTAATAGGTCCCGTTGGGCTGCCAGTCGAAGTCGCCGGAGCCGCTGAGCGAGCCGCCGAACTGCTCACAGGCGGTGCAGGGCGCGCCGTCATCCGGCGGCGGTTCCGTCCCGCCGCCATCGCCTTCGAGGAGCGAGAAGAGCAGCCGGTTCGGCGACCCGCTGCCGATGCCGCTCAACCGGCCGGTCGTCGCGGTGCTGAGGATCGCGTTGTTGACCGTGGCCGGCGAGGCGGACGGGTTGACGTCGAGGAAGAGCGCGGCCACGCCCGCGACGTGCGGCGACGCCATCGACGTGCCGCTGATCGTGTTCGTGTCGGTGTCCCCCCCGATCCACGCCGAGGTGATGCCCGAGCCCGGCGCGAAGAGGTCGACGCAGCTGCCGAAGTTGGAGAACGACGCGCGCGCATCGGACTGCGTCGTCGCGCCGACGGTCAGCGCGGACGGGGCGCGGGCCGGCGAGAAGTTGCACGCGTTCGCATTGCTGTTGCCGGCCGCGATCGCGTACGTCACGCCCGAGTCGATCGAGTTCTCGACCGCGTTGTCGAGCGACGAGCTGGCGCCGCCGCCGAGGCTCATGTTCGCGACGGCGGGGCTCTGGTGGTTGCCCGTCACCCAGTCGACGCCGGCGATCACGCCCGAGATCGAGCCCGAGCCGCCGCAATCCAGCACGCGCACGGCGTGGAGCAGAACGTCCTTCGCCACGCCCCACGTCTCGCCGCCGATCGTGCCGGCGACGTGCGTGCCGTGACCGTTGCAGTCCTGCCCGTTCCCGCCGAACGCGTCGAACACGGCGTTCGCCCGGCCGCTGAAGTCGACGTGCGACGTCCGGATCCCCGTGTCGATCACGTACGCGTGCACGCCCGCACCCGTGGCGTTGTAGACGTACGTGTCGTTCAGGGGCAGGTCGCGCTGGTCGATCCGGTCGAGCCCCCACGTCGCGTTCGTCTGCGTGGCCACGATCGCGACCCGCTGGTCCTGCTCGACGTACGCCACGTTCGGGTTGCGCCGGATCGCTTCGACCGCCTGTGCCGGCAGCGTCGCGGCGAAGCCCTTCAGCGCATGGACGTACGTGAAGTGCAGCGTGCCGCCCTGCGCCGCCACGAGCCGCCTGGCCAGCCCCGGTGCGTCCGCCACGCCGCCGTCGAAGACGACGATGTAGCGGTCCGGGATGACGTCGTCGGCGGAGGCGGCGGCGAAGAACGGCGCGGGCTCCGCCCGCGTCTCCGCGCCCGGCCCGGTCGGCTGGTCCGAACAGCCGGCCAGCCCCAGCCCCACGGCGAGTGAGGCCAGGATGAGCACACGACTCCATCGCTGGGACATGAGACCCTCCTGTGTGGTGGAGCGGGGAGAGTGGCGGGGAGAGGCGGGAGCCGGTAGGGCAACATCGGGGCCGGATGCCCCGGCGGGGCGGAACAGCGGGGGCCGCGGTGTTCGAGCTGGAGCGACGACGGCCCGGCGGGCGTTCCGCAGCGCGCTTCGGGCCGTGCAACGTTTTCGGCGGTTCGTGCGTCTAACCAGATGCGAGGACTCACCCGCGGGGTGTGGTCGGAATTCGTTCCGGCCCACCCCGCACCTTTTTCACACCGGTTCCAGCTCCGCTTCGGCCCCGCGCTCTTCACGGACCACGCTGGCGCCCGAGCGCTCGTCGTACTCGACGCGGATGACCTGGTCGAGCCCCTCGCGGATCGACTCGATGTGGGTGATGAGGATCACCTGCTCGAAGCGGTCGCCGAGGCGGTGCAGGAGCTGGATCACGTTGTCGCGTCGTTCGACGTCGAGGGAGCCGAACACCTCGTCGAGGATGAGGACGGAGAGCGGGTGCCCGGCGCGTTCGGCGATCATCTGGCTGATGGCGAGGCGGAGGACGAGGTTCGCGATGTCCTCCTCGCCGCCGCTGATCACGGGTTTCTCCTCCCCTTCGTCGAGGACGAGCACGTTGTAGTTCTCGTCGATCTCGAGGGAGGTGTAGCGTCCTTCGGTGATCTGGGCGAGGAAGGCGCTGGCGAGCTGGCCGAGCTCGGGGCGGACCCGGGCGTTCAGCTCGCTGCGGAGCTGGCTGAGCGCGGCATCGAGTTCGTTGTGGTGGCGCATCTCGACCTCGAGCCCGGCGAGCGCCGCGCGGCGCTCCGCGTAGGCGGCCTCGGCGCGGACGGCGGTCTCGAGCGCCTCTTCGGCGGCGGCGAGCATCCCGCGCAGCTCGGTGACGCGCAGCTCGGCGCGGCGCACGGCCTCGGCGGCGTCGTCGTACTCGGCGCGGAGCCGGAGGAACGCCTCCTCGCTGAACTCGAGCTCGGCCTGCCGGCGCTCCAGCTCCGTGATGCGTGCGGCGGCGCGACGGGCGCGTGCCTCGGCCTCGTCGCGTTCGTGTTCGCGGGCGGCGCGTCCCTCGACGGCCTGTTCGAGGCGGGTGGCCCGGCGCTCGAGCTGGCGCAGCTCGTCGAGCCGCGCCTCGGCCCGGCGGTGGCGTTCGCGGTCGTACTCCGCGGGGATCCCGGCCAGCTCGGCGCGGATCGTCGCGAGGCGCTCCTCCCGGCCCGCCTGGTCGGCGCGGAGCCGTTCCAGCTCGTCGACGGCGCGTTCGCACTTCGCGACGCGCTGGCTCGCCTCCTCGATCGCCCTGTTGGCCTCGGCGCGAGCGCGCTCGGCGGTCACGAGGTCGTCCGGCCTGGCGTCGAGCTGGTCGACGCGCATCTTCAGCCACTTGCCGTCCTGGACGAGGGATTCCCACTCGTCGCGCAGGCGACCGACGACGGCGTCGAACTGCGCGCCGAGCGGCTGTTCGCACGTCGGGCAGGTGCCGTCGGGCCCGGCCTCCTCGAGCTGGCGGACCTGTTCCTTCAGCTCGCGGGCGCGGTCGCGGTACGCGTCGAGCTTCGTCCGCGCCTCTTCGCGGCGCTGCACCCACTCCCGGTGCGCCGTCTCGACGGCCTGCTCGGCGGCGGCGAGCCGGTCGCGCGCGGCCGCGAGCTCCGCCCGGTACTGCTCCAGGTAGCGCGGCGCCGCTTCGAGCTTCTCCAGACGTCGTCGCCCGGCCTCCAGCTCCGCGGCCAACGCCTTTCCGCTCTCCTCGAGGACCCGTCGTCGTTCATCGAGGCGGGCGAGCTCGGCGAATTCGGCGCACTCCTGTGCGACGGTCGGCAGCTCGGCGAGCGCCTCGCGGAGCGGCGCCAGCTCGGCCGCCGCCTCGGCGATCTGCTCCAGCTCGGCGACGGCGCGCGCCCGGTCGCGCTCGGCGACGTCGCGCTCCCGACGCGCGACGTCGAGCCCGTGCGCGATCTCGCGCGCCTGCTCCCGCGCACGCTGCGCGGCCTCCCAGCGGGGCTGCACCTCGGCGCGGCGCGCGTCGGCCTCGCGGGCGGCGGCTTCGGCGTCGCCGAGCGCCGCCGTCGCCTCCGCGCGGCGCCGTTCCGCGGCCTCGCGCTCGCCCTTCAGCGACGCGGGGTCGGGCAGCCCGGCGCGCAGCCCTTCGATCTCGTGGCGCAGCTCGTTGCGCCGTGCGCGCGCCCGCTCCTGCGCGACGCGCAGCCGCTCGTAGCCGAGCACCTGGCCGAGGAACCGGCCGCGCTGCGCCGAGCCCATCTGCGCCAGGAACTGGAGCTCCTTCTGCCCGGTGAAATACGTGTTGAAGAACTCCTCGCGGGTCATCCCCAGGCGGCCCTGGAGGTACTCGGTCACGCCGCCCAGCGTGGTGGCGACGGGCGCGGCGCCGCCGTCGAGGTAGACCTCGGCGTTGTGCATCGACCGGACGACGCGGTACTCGTGCCCCGCCAGCTCGAACGTCAGCTCGACCTGCACGCGGCTGCGGCCGGGCGCACGGGCGAAGCGGATCGTGTCGTTCGTGCCGCGCGCGGCGGGCGAGCCGTAGATCGCCCATGCGATCGCCTCGAGGATCGTGCTCTTCCCCGCGCCGTTCGGCCCGATGATCCCGGTCAGCCCCGGGCGGAACTCGACCTCGGTCTCGGCGTGCTGCCGGAAGTTCAGGAGTCCGAGCCGGATCAGCCGCATCGCCGGTTCACTCCCCGACCGACTCCGACGCGACCAGCGCGTCCTCCGGCTCGCCGCCCGCCGCCTCCGCCATGTACCGGTCCGCCAGCGCGACGAGGCGGTCGATGTCGATCTCCCGCGACGACCGCTGCCAGTGTTTCCTCAGGAACGAGCGCACCTCCTCCTCCAGCGTGCGCCGCCGCCCCGGCGCCGCGACGCCGACGATACGCTGCACCTCGGGCCGTCGCGCGTCGAGGTGGAAGTGCAGCGCCTCGGCCTTGTAGTCCCGGATCCGCTGGTGGTCGAGCGCGCGGAACAGCTCGCGCGGCACGTCCGTGATGACGAGCCGGACGATCTTCCCCTCGATCCCGCCGGGGATCCCGTCGACGAGCGCGCGGATCTTCGCGTCGATCTCGGCGGGCTCGAGGTACTTGCCGGGCGCCTCCCCCCCGCCCCCGCCCGCGGCGCGCAGCGCGGAGAACCGAGGCAGGTCGATCACCTCCCGCGACGGCAGCGGATGGAACGTCGCCTTCCGCGCGTCGGTGTCGTACGTCAGGAACCCTTTCTCGCCGCCCGCCTCCTCCCAGATGTTCGTCGACGTGCGCTCGATCCCGCCGGCGTACCACATGTTCGGCGCCAGCTCGGTCGCGATGTGGTAGTGCCCGAGCGCGATGTAGTCCCAGCGGTCGGGGCGGATGTCCGTCGCCTCGACCTTCACGCCGCCGTACTCGCTGACGTAGCGGAGCTTCTGGTCGGCCGCGCCGCCGGCGACCGTGCCGTGCAGCATCAGGATGTTGACCGCGGCATCGGGGTCCGGCTCGAGCGCGATCGGCTCGCCGCTCGCGAGCGCGTTGTGGGGGAGGCAGAGGATGGAGGCGTCGATCGCCTCGAGGTGCACCGCCCGCGCGTCCTGATCGACCACGACGACGCCCGGGATCTCCGCCAGCAGCCGCAGGATGCTGCCGGTCTCGACCGCGCGCGGCGAATCGTGGTTCCCGGCGATGACGACGACCGGCGCGTCCGGCAGCCCGGCGCGCAGCCGCGCGAACTGGCGGAACGCGTCCGCGATCGCCGCGTTCGACGGGCGCACCGTGTGGAACACGTCGCCGGCGACGAGGACGAGCTCCGGCTTCAGCTCGATGATCCGGTCCAGCGCGGCGCGGAACGCGAGGGCGACGTCGCGTTCGCGCGCGTTGATCCCGCCCGGCGCGAGCCGGTGGTAGGCGCGGTAGCCGAGGTGCAGGTCCGCGAGATGGGCGAGGATCATGGGTTCACGTCAACCCGTGCAGCCATCGGGTTCGAGCACATACCCCGGCCGGGCGGCAGGTCTCGGCGCGGCCGGTATGATGGGCGAAAGCTACAGGGGAAATCCTTTCCGTGCCAACCGCGCCCAGGCGCACGGCCTCCGACGGCAGGGTTGACTCTCGGCGCCGGAGGCCACACGCCCGGATCATCGGCGTCCAGCGACGTCGCCGGTGACCCCGTT
The DNA here is from genome assembly GCA_036381255.1 of Longimicrobiales bacterium. Lineage (GTDB taxonomy): Bacteria > Gemmatimonadota > Gemmatimonadetes > Longimicrobiales > RSA9 > CALBZE01. The sequence goes on from DASVDG010000036.1 coordinate 20,817, forward strand.
CCGGCTCTCCCCCGATTCGCGTCGCATCGCGTGCGCTGCAACGGCCGTCTGCCGCCGCAAGCGCTCGACGTAGATGATCTCCGCGCTGCGGTCGCGGCACGGTGTCGACTTCGCCGCCTCTTCTGCCGGAGCGCAGAAGGATTGCAGGTCCCGCGGTGGAACCGCATCATCGTGGAGTTCAAGCCCGGTGTTCCCACCACGGGACGTGTTGAACGGCGTGTACGTGGATGATAACGTGGAGCCCGTCCGGGACACGGGAAACAGGGGCGGCGGCGTGTCCGGCGCGGGCGGGCTCCGGATCGCCGTCGGGGCCGCGCGGATCGGTACGGCTCGGGCAAGGTCGATGCTGCCGCGGCGGTCCAGTACCAGCCGCCGCCTCCGCCGCGGCTGGATGTGAGCATGACGGGACCGGCGGTTCCTACAAACACCCAATGCGTAGGGGAAACCTCCGTTCGGTGGGACGATGTTCGGATGGCTGATCCTGGCGACCGCGCTGCTGCTGGGCTGCCTGGCCGGTTGCGACGGGCTGGTCGGGCCCGCGGAAGTGCCGGAGCCGTCGATCGAGAAGCTGATCGTGATCGAGGGGACGGACGATGGTCGTATCCTCCAGGTCAACGCGGCCTCGGGGGAGGTCCGTGGGGTGGATCTGGGCCTGCCGCCCGCGGGGTGCGGCGCGATCGCGGACGTGAGTCGCCGGGAGATCTACGTAGCCCGTAGTTCCCACGGGGCCCCGTTCACGCTGTACCGGATCGATGCCGATGCCGGTCGGATCCTGGGCAAACGGCCGTCCGCGGAGCTGGCCACGGCGGCGGGGCTCGAGGGCATCGCGCCGTCCCCCGCGTTCTGCCCCATGGCGCTCGCCGATGGGCGCCTCTATATCGGGCTGGACGGGACGCGAGGCGCGTATGCCATCGCCGCAGTCGACGCCCAGAGCCTCGAATTCATGTCGTTGCTGGACCCGCCGCCGTACGATCCCTACGCAATGGCGGTCACCGGGCCGCTTTCGTACGCTTCATAGGGCGCACTTCTGGTGCAGGGCTTTGCGGTCGGTCAGGATGGCCAGCCGATTCCCGGAAGCCTCCGGATCGTGGGTTACGACCTGAACACCGGCGCTGCGCTGCCGCAGCTCGATTTCCGCTATGACGCGCCGTACGGCGCGAGCCCGCTCGTCGTCAACCCCGATGCGGGGTACGCCTACGTCAGCGCATCTCCATCCCTGCTGGTGCTGGACCTGGAGAAGCCCGAAACGGTTACCGCCGTAGCAATGCCGGCGGCGGGGCCGCTCACGCTCGCGCGGGACCTCGTCTTCCAGGCGGGCATGGCACCGGACGCCTCGCGACCGGGACCGGGGAAGATCTTCGTCTACGACCGCGCCGGCGCGCTGGCCGATTCGGTCGACATCAGGCCCGCCGGCGAGACGTGGCCGCCGTTCGTGCGCCAGGTGGCTGCGGATGCCGCCGGCGAACGCCTCTACATCCACGCCGGCAGCGGAGAGGGCGGCTGGTACTACGATTTCCAACGGGCGCGAATGCTCGTCGTGGACCTCGACCGGCGGACGCTCGTCGGACAGATCCCGCTCGGAGTCTGGCCCGATGGGAGTATGCATGTGCTGTTCTGATCATCCGGAGAGTCCGACGCCCGGCGGCCCGCACGTTCGACGGTCCTCTCTCACCATTCACCGCCAGCCAGTGGGTACCTGAGGGTGGTCGCGCCAGGGAGCGCACAACCTGCGGTCGCGGGGCCGGCGCGGCAGACGAGAATCAAGCGTATGGATCCCCCGGAATGTCCAGCCGCCCGAGAGCGCCCCGCCCGCGGGCGGAGCCGCCACCGGCGGGGGCCGCGGTCGAGCACGACAATGTCCGCGGATGCGCGCGCGCCGTCCACGGCAGCCGTATCGGCCGCCCGCGGTCACCGACGCGCGCCTTCGGTCCGGTCGGCCGCCGTGGCGATGCGGGTGCTCACGTACAGGTCGTAGCCGCCGAGGCCGCCCGGGCGGTCCGACGGAAGGTACAGTTCGGTGCCGTCCGGCGAGATGGACGGCATCTCCGCATCGGCGTCGGAGTTAAGCGAGGCGCCGGAGTTCACAGGCTCGGCCCACCGGTCCGCATCCTTCTGCCAGCGCGTCACCCACAGGTCCTCGCCGCCATGGCCGCCCGGCCGGTCGGATCAGATCAGGGCGCTGCCGTCGTCGGCCGGCGCGAAATGGCCCTCCAGCCCTGGCGAGTTGACCTCCTGGAGGGCGATCGGCTCAGTGACCGTGGCCGGCCCGGCCACAACGCGGCTATGGTAGACGTCCCATAGGTGATGTACAGGTCGTGCTTGCCGCAGCCGCCGGGGCGGTCGCTGGCGAAGTACATTCAGTGCCCGTCCGTGGAGAAGGCGACGCTGTGCTCGAGCGCCTCCGTGTTGATGGCCGGCCCCAGGTTCACCGGCGGCCCCCACGGCGCGTCCAGGCTCTCCCGCCGGGTCACGTACAGGTCGAGGTCGGCGGGAGCCGCGCCATGATGACGCGAGCCGGATCGCGACGCCCGCCTCGACCGACTCTTACACCTCCGACGTCGCGATCCACCGCCCGTTCAAGCGCCACATCGGCACGCCGCCGGCGGCGTGGCAACGTGCGCACGCCTGAGCCGCGGACGATCGGGCGCCCGGGGTCCGCCGGGGCGCGCGAAGTCGAACGACTGCGGACGTGCGGTCTCTTCGGGGTCTACGGCCGTGGCCGCGGCCGCCACGCCGGAGCGGTGTCGAATCCCGGGACTTTCGTCAGGTTCATCTGATCGCTGCCGTCCGCGTTCATCAGGTAGATTTCGTAATCGCCGCCGTCGCGGGTGCTGTAGAACGCGATCCTCGTCCCGTCCGGCGACCAGACCGACGTGTTGTCCCCCTCGGGATTCTGGCTCAGGTTCACCTGGCCGCTGCCGTCGGCGTTCATGACGTAGATCTCACGGTTGCCGTCCCGATCGCTCTCGAAGAGGATGCGGCTCCCGTCCGGCGACCACGCGACGCCGTAGTCGTCCCCGCCAGGTGCCTGCGTCAGGTTGGTCAGCCCCGTCCCATCG
>DASVDG010000037.1:0-176330 GCA_036381255.1 Longimicrobiales bacterium
GCATGTCGATCCAGCATCCTGAGCATCCTCCTCTGGCCTCCTGCACGAGAACGTGGGCGGAAGGCCAAAACGTAGATTCCAGATGCCCCAGGACGCGACAGAATTTAGAGAGAATCAGCGACAAAGTTTAGAGAACCCACATGTGGTGATCGAAACATCCAATCGAGCCATCGAACCCCCTCCACGGGCGTAGACGCTTCAAGAGGGGACAGGCTCTTGTAGTCGCGAATGGTGATTAACTCACCCGTTCGGTCGAGTGACTCCACGGCGTAGTAGAAATATTCCCCGTCCTTTATCACCAGTCCCCAACGCCCATCGGGCAGAACGCCCACCACGCTCCGCTGCCGATCCGCATCGGACAGACCAAGGGCGGCATGCAGCGCCATCTCCAACGGTACTGGATGTTCTGTAGGCCCAACGGGGGCAAGACCGTACAGCGGCTGTGCCTTCGCATATGGCGCGCAGTAACTCCGCCCTGTCCTGATGCGCACCTGAATCAGAGGGTCAACCATGATGGCCGTCGGATCGAGAGGGCCGGAAGTAGTACGTATGATACTTATAGTCCGTAGACTTATGGGCGTCAAGGGTGCCGTTTGGGGACAACAGATGCCCCATTGCACCAGCGCCCAACCAAATGCATCAACGCGACGAGTTGCTGAAACGGTTCGGGGAAACCGTGCGTGAGATCCGGCGGGAACGTGGGTTGTCGCAGGAGAAACTCGCCGCCGCTGCCGGCCTTGATCGAACGTATGTGGGAGGGATCGAGCGAGGAGAACGGAACGTCGCGCTCATCAACATCGTGAAGCTGGCGCGGTCGCTCGGTGTTGAGCCGGCTGAGTTGCTAAAGCATCTCTAGGCACACCGATCACCCGTTGTCGAACAACCCAAGCTGCTCATTTGGGCGCCGAAACGCTGCGGTTGAAAGCTGAGGCCCGCGAGCATCGAGTTTCAGTTTGGCGCGCGAGACGTTGAACAGGGCTCGAATCTGCTCTGCGTACTTGCCCTTTCCCCGCATTCGCGAACCAAAGCCGGTTTCATTCAACTTTCCCCCTCGAATCTCTCGGATGCGATTCAGTACTCGATTCTTCATGTCGGGGAAGTGCTGATCCAGCCAATTTTGAAAGAGGTCCGCAACGCCGTGGGGGAGACGGAGCGGGATGAAGTTGGCGAACCGCGCCCCGGCATCGGCAGCGGCCTTGAGAATCGCAGGGATCTCGTGATCGGTGAGTCCGGGGATGACCGGAGCGACCATTACGCCGACCGGAACGTCGTGATTGGCAAGAATTTCAACTGCCGCAAGCCGCCGAGAAGGGATAGAAGTGCGGGGCTCCATCACACGTTGTAGCGAGTTCTTGAGAGTCGTGATCGAGATGTGGACAGAAACGGCTTGATGCTCGGCCAATTCCGTCAACAGGTCAACATCACGGGTGACAAGAAAGTTCTTCGTGATGATAGCAACCGGATTCCGGAAATCGGCGAGGATTCTCAGGCACCGTCTCGTCAACTCGAAGTGACGCTCGGCGGGTTGGTACGGGTCAGTAACGCCGCTGAGGGCAATCGTCTGCGGTTTCCATCGGGCAGCCTGTAGTTCTTCGCGAAGTAACTCAGGCGCATCCTGCTTCACAAATACGATCGTCTCGAAGTCAAGGCCAGCGGAAAGACCCAAATATTCGTGAAACGGCCTAGCATAGCAGTAGATGCAGCCGTGGGAGCACCCGCGATACAAATTTAGGCTCGCAGAAAAGGGAATGTCTGGACTGTTGTTCGTCGAAATCAAGGTGCGCGAGTTGTCGCGCAGGTATTGTGTTTCGCGGTAGGGGATCGGGTCGTCGGGGTCTGGCGGGAGCGGCTCGGGCTCAAACGCAATCCGCTCAAATCGATTCGGAGGGTTACTAGAGGCGCCCCGGCCTCGGATAGGCAGATTGGCCATTCGCGATTGCCTCGTCTTCGGGTTGGCACAACTTCGCCGAACCGAATATAGGCCGAAAACGAAGGGCGCAACAGGGTCGAATCAAGACTCGCACCGCGGGTAGACGAGGCGCGTGTGCTCGGCGCTTGGCCTGCTTCAGAATCGTGAAAATACGTTGAGGATGAGCGTCTCGATGTGAGCGGCGGCTCTATTGGCTCCAATCGCCAACGAGTTCGGGTGACCGCAGGCATTCCGGAGTTGTAGACAATTGTTTTGAAGTTCCTGTTTGACGTTCTTACCGATTATCGAAATCGCCTCAATTACATTAAGAAACTCGTACTCCTTCATACGGGCAAGGTCGTCTGCGTTCTTAGCGTCCTTCCATTTCGAGTCGCGCCTCTTTGCCTCGGCGTTAAATTGTGGTAGCGCATTGTCAACGATATACCTATACATTACCGCGACTGCGCCTACCCATGAAAGCACGACGGCGGCCCGGAGAAGGTTAGCTTCAAGGCAGGAAATGGCCTCTTCCAAGAAAGCTACCGTATTCGGGTCGGTAATATTCGTTAGGTGGACACGCAAGTCAGTAGCGGATTGCATTGCGGGGCTAACCAAGTGCCCTGCCGCGATTTCAGCAACATACCTTCTCCCGGCATCGTTCAACTCCCACCCGTCTGCCACCCGGATTGCGAGCACATCCCCTCGGCTGAGGATGGAAGCGATGCCCCAGCCTTTTGCGGCACGAAGTCCGGAGTTGATTGCGAGTAGCTTGATCTCCGCGCTGGTCTTGGGTCGCTCCACGTCGACTGCGAGGATCAGAAGAACTCTGTCCTTCCGGGAAAGATCACTCTTGTGGAGAAGGTTCTTCAATGATTCTGCCTTGAGCACCATCACTCTCCCGTCATGGTGTGTCAGGACTCAGCATGCCGGGATTGCGCCACCATCTTTTCCACGGCGCGTCGTCCCTCCACGGTGACTTTGTACCGCTTGCGAGCCTGCTGCGAGTTTCCCCCTTTGCGTACCTGTATAACCAAGCGCGGCTTCCTATTTATCAGCTTGCCAAGATCTCGGGTGATATTCGTAGAGGGATGACCGAGATGCTTGAGTTCCTTATTCAAAGTATACGAATCGATGTCATCAGCCCCTTGAACAACTTGAAACCAGTATGCTGCAACAAGGGCCTTCTCGATACTAGTTTGCGGATCGGCGGCGTCGTAGAACGATGCAAAATCGTCATACGCCTTGGGTTCTTCCGAATCTGTTTCGATCTGCGTCTCTTCGCCGTGACGATTGTCCTCCAGCATGGAGCGACTCGGCACAGCCCTGACTTGATACCGATCCGCCGCCCACTCGATGATGCGACGAATAGCATCGGGATCGAGTCCAGCAAGAGCAGCCGCGACGTCAGACATGGCCTTGAGTTCAGGATCATGCGACATACTCTCCTCCTGCATCAGAGTACCGGAGTAGGTGGGTCGTATACAATACAATGTATATCCATAACTTGCCAGCAACAAGGCGTGCCTTTGCCTGCTCCGCGCGGTCAGCTGCGCTCATTTGAAGTCGGCGTTCTCGAACGCCGAGCCCATCGGGCATTCCCTCTAGCCCACCGAGGTAGAGTCGATCCCGAGGTCGGCCCTAAGTGACGCATAGGTAAGGGGTTCTATCGAAGTTAAGAAAGCGTAACGATCCGCGAAAGCGTGAACCATGCTGCATCTACTGCTATGCGCGCCCGTTCCACGAGTATCTCGGCTTCTCGGCGGGGCTGGACTTCGAAACCCGGATCCTGGTGAAGGAGGACGCGCCGGCACTGCTTCGCGCGGAGCTGCTCTCTCCGCGCTGGCAGCCGCGCGTCATCGCGTTGAGCGGCGTGACGGATCCATACCAGCCGGCCGAGCGGCGGCTGCGGATCACGCGGCGCTGCCTGGAGGTGCTGGCGGAGTTCCGCAATCCCGTGGCGATCGTGACCAAGAACCATCTGGTCACGCGCGACATCGATCTCCTGGCCGAACTGGCCGGGGATCATGCCGCGCATGTGAACATCTCGCTGACCACGCTCGACGAGGATCTGCGCCGGCGGATGGAGCCGCGGACGTCGACTCCGGCCCGGCGGCTGGCGGCGATCGAGGCGCTGGCCACTGCCGGTGTGCCTGTGCGCGTCATGGTCGCCCCGGTCATCCCCGGGCTGAACGACGCCGAGGTGCCCAGACTGGTCGAGGCCGCCGCGGCGGCGGGCGCGCGGGCCGCGACCTGGATCCCGGTCCGACTGCCGCATGCCGTCGCCGACCTGTTCGATGCCTGGCTCGAGCAGCATTTCCCCGATCGGAAGAAGAAGGTGCTGAACCGGATCCGCGAGATCCGGGACGGCAAGCTGAACGAGGCCCGCTTCGGCCGTCGGATGCGAGGGAGCGGCATCTTCGCCCAGCAGATCGGCGCGCTCTTCGATGCCGCGTGTCGCCGGGCGGGGATCGGACGGGAGCTGCCCCCGCTTTCGACGGAGGCGTTTCGTCGGCCCGGCACGGCCCACCAGCTCGGTCTCTTCGAGCCGGCCTAGCCGGTGGCGGCGGGGACTCGCTCCTGTTCGATCAGGGGGAGGAACGCCTCGACCACGCGTGGGTCGAACTGGCGCCCCGCCTGGCGGCGCAGTTCGTCCATGATCTCCGGGATCGGCCAGGCGTGCCGGTACGGTCGATCGTGGGCGAGGGCGTCGTAGAAGTCGGCTACCGCGACGATGCGTGCCGGTAGCGGGATCGCTTCGCCGGCGAGGCCTCGGGGGTAGCCCGACCCGTCCCAGTGTTCGTGGTGACAGAGCGCGATCGCCGCGGCCATCCCCAGCGTCGGCACGCGGCTGCCCGAGAGGATCTCCGCGCCGATCGTCGTGTGTGTGCGCATGACGGCCGCCTCCTCCGGCGTCAGGGCACCCGGCTTGAGGAGGATCTGGTCGGGGATCCCGATCTTGCCGAGGTCGTGCAGCGGCGCCGCGCGACGAATCGTCTGGACCACGTCCTCGTCGAGCCCCAGGGCGCGTGCGAGGCGGGCGGCGTAGATGCCGACGCGCTCGGTGTGGCGGCGCGTTTCGTCGTCACGGTATTCGGCCGCCTTGGCCAGCCGTTCGAGAATCTCGACCCGCGCTTCGTCCAGCTCTATGGTGCGCTGCCGGACGGCCTCCTCGAGCAGCTCGTTCTGCCGCAGGAGCTGGCAATGAATGTGACGAGTCTCCAGGAGGTTACGGACCCTGAGCAGCACCTCGGGGGCGTCGAACGGCTTCGTCAGGAAGTCCTTGGCCCCGCCGGACAGCGCCCGCTGCCGTGTGCACGGGGAAACGTCGCCGGTCACGACGAGTACGGGAACGTATGTGTCTGCCGGCGTCTGCCGACCGATGCGCTCGAGCACGGTGAATCCGTCGACATCGGGCATGTGGAGATCCAGGATCACCAGATCCGCCGCGCCGCCGGCACACAACTCGATCGCCTCGTGCGGGTCCGTCGTGGATCGCACGTTCGCGTAGCCGGCCCGGCTCAGGATGCGGCCGAGCAGGCGGATCATCGCCGGGTCGTCGTCGACGACGACGATTTTCATCTGACGGAGCGCCTCATCAAGCACCCGGGGCCGCCTTTCTGCGCCGAGTCAGGAGGGATTTCATCGCGATCTCACCGCCGGCGGCAGGGGCCCGTCGCCGCGGAGCGCGCGGGTCGACGTACGGGCTCATCGCGATCCGAGCCGCACGAGTGTCGGCGGTGCAGGGAGGGCGTATGCCAGGATTGCCGGCCGCGGGTCGTGCCGGATCGCGTACAGCGTGCGACCGGACGGATCCACGGAGATCGACAGTGCATCGGAATCGAACCGGAGCACAGACAGGAGCCGGCCGTCCCAGTCGAACACATGGACGTACTCGCCGAAGTTCGCCCGACCGGGGAAACCGCGTCGCGTCCGGCCCGAGAAGAGCGCGAAGATCCGGTCGTCCGTCGTCGTCAGATCGATGTATCCGAAGCGGAGATCCTGGCCGGTAGCCATAGCCGGCTCGCCGTCGTCTTCGCGGATCTCGAACTTCGGCAGGAATCCGAACAGCGGCGGCGGCGCGGCGACGAGCCGGCCATCCGGGCGGTAGATCTCGAGCCGATCCGCGTGCCGCGTCGCGAGCGCGAGGCGCGTGCGGCTCGGATTCGCCTTGAGCTTGCTCTGGTAGGCGTGTTGAAGCACGGCCGGCGGGATCTCATCGTCGCCGGGCGGCAAGGAGCCGAACGTCCGGATGAGTCTGCCGTCGGCACCGAACTGGGCCAGCCGGCCGGAGCTGAACAGGCCGAGACTCATCACCGTGGAGTCCACCCACACGGGATCGACCACGATCACTTCCGACGACAGGTGGACCATGCGCGTCGCCGGCTGTCCGGCGCGCCCCGTGCGATCGAGGCTCACGCGCGTGAGGCGCAGCAGGCTGAAGTCGTAAATCCAGATGGCGTTTTCGCTGCCCGGCACCGGTTCAATGGACCAAGCTCCGGAATACTCCCCCGGTCCTTCCCCACGGCGGCCGAACGTGCGGACGAGCTCGCCCGTCGCCCTCCGGACGACCGTGATGACCGAATCGGCCGCGGCGTCGATGAGCGTCAGATACGGGCCCACGACCTCGACCTCTTTCGGGAGCGCGAGAAATTCGCTGTCGGTCACGACCTCCGCCGTGAGCGCGACGGGTTCCCACCGCGAATGGTCCAGCTCCGGCGGTTCACCGTAACCGGGCGCCGCCGGTTCGCACGCCAGGACGCCGATGAGGGCGCCGCCGAGGAGGGCGGCGCCCGCACGGCGCGTCCGATAGGCCATGTGCCAACGGCTCCGGAATCAGGAGGGGTCGGCGGACGTGTCGTCCGTCGCGGGGCTGGACGTGGTCCTGATGGTGCAGATGCCGTTCAGGCTCCGGTAGTGGTCGACGAGGCTGCCACACCACGAACCGAATTCCTGACAGCAGGCCCCGCCCGCGCACGCGTCGTTCATGGACGCGCCGGACTCCGGCGAAACGGACAGTGGCGCGAGGGTCGCGACCGCGGCGAGCGGGATCGCGATAGCGAATCGGGTACTCGTGTGTAGGGACCTCATCATCTCCCTCCCTGGTTGAGGGTTATGGAACGTGTGGGTGCTGCCGGTGCTGCAAGCGCCTGAAGCCGGTGGCCGTGTGTGCGGTCAGGGTGCAACGAGTCGGCGCGGCTGCGAATTCGCCAGCAGGCTCGCCGCCAGCCGGACGGCGGCGTCGAGCGTCGTGTGCTGGAAGCGGATGATCCCCGCGCGGTCCACGACGAAATACTCCGGCGTCCCCCAGTTCTCGAACGCCCCGGCGATCTCGAATCGGGGGTCGAAGTAGAGCGGGGTGGACGGGACCGCTTCGTTCCACGCGCTCGAAGTGCGTTCCGATCGGTCGCCGACGTAGATCCCGACCGTCCGGATGCCGTGGCGGCGGAGCAATCGCGAGGTGCGCGCGATGTCGGGGAGCGCCGCGACGGCTGGAGCGGAGCTCGGCGACCAGAACACGACGAGCGTGATGTGACCGGTGAACGTGGTTCCGGCCGTTGTCGACTCGCCGCCGGGTCCCAGCACGGCGAGACCGGCGGGGATCCGGCGGTAGGCGGCGTACCGGTTCGCGTACCGGGCGAGTGCGTCGCGGGCCCGATCGACGGCCTGATCCCACATGACGTCGCCCGCCCACCGCCGACCGAGATCGATGCTTTCGGCGACGCGGACCGAGTCGGTCAGCGGGTCGATCGCGATCCGGGCGAGGAACTCGGCGGCCCGCGTCCGGTTTCCGGCCGTTGCGAAGGTGCGCGCGGCGGCGCGGAACACGGTGGGGTTCCAGCCTGCCTCCGCGGCCGCGACGAGGTGTTCGAGCGCCAGATCGGGTCGGTCCGCGCTCCGATACGCGTGTGCCAGGGCGGCGTGAATCGTGCCGGCCAGTTCGTTCAGCTCGCGGCGGTAATCCGCCGCGGTCTCGTGGAGGTCGCGGATCTCCGGGATGCCGGCTGTCGCGGCGTCGATCGAGGATTCGAGCCAGTCGAGCAGGAGCTGATCCGCCGGCGCGGAGTGCGCGAGCGTTTCCGCGATGGCGCCCAAATCATCGGGTTTGAGGTCGACGTAGCGATCGGCCCAGCGGTAGGCCGCGGCCACATCTCCTGCGTGGAGCGCATCTTCGAGGGCGGCGAAGGCCAGTTCGAGGTGCGCGTCGCCGCCATCGTTCCAGAGGCGCTCGTACTCGGCGAGGCGGCGGTCGGCGTCGGCGCGGCGCTGCACGTCGAAGAGCGTGAACTGAATGCTCGTCGGGTGGTGCGGCGCTTCCCGCAGGAGGCGATGGCGCCAGTACCGGTGGATGTCATCTTCCGCGAGCGCCGTGGCGAAGATGGCGAGGGCTGCCGCATCCTCGGCGGTGGGCTCGGAGTGTCGCGAGCGTCGGTCGAGCTGCCGCAACCGCTCCCGGTAGGCCCGGATCAGGCTGTCGCGGGCGGCGTCTTCGACGAGCGATCGTTCGAAGGCGAAGAGCCGGCGCCATCCCCAAGCCCGGTCCGGATAGAGCCGGGTGATCATGCGGGCGGTTTCGTGCGCGAGCTCCCAGTTGCGGTAGGCGAGGTCGTTCGTCCGTTCGCGGAGGGCCTCGAACGCCGGACGGCCGTCGCGGTCGTGGACGACCAGCTCCCAGAGGCGGCGCGAGTTGCTGTCGACGCGGGACGCGGCGGTGTCCTCGACGGCGAAGGCGCCGTAGACCGCGGAGTCGGGGAGCGAAAACGACCCGTGGAAGGTCCCGTCGGAGCCGCGGGTGAGGCGGCCGACCTCCAGGATCTCGGCGCCGCCGTTCCGGTAGCGGAGTCGGCCGCGCAGGACGAGCGCCGGCTCGGAACGCAGCAGTGCGCCGCTCTCGTATCGAACCCTGATGGTCTGACCGGCACGGGGACGTGCGGGCTCGAAGTCCAGCCGGCTGCGATCGGCGCGCAGGCGCGGGACGGAGACGAGCAGCGTTCCGGCGACGAAGAGCGCGAACATGGCCGCGATCGCGGGGAGCGCGCGCTTGCGTTCGCCTTCGAGCGGGACCGGATCGGTCGTGGGGAGGATGACGCGTTCGCCGGCGGCCCGCCGCGCGAGGAGTCGCGGGAGCGCGTCCGCCGGCGGCTCTGGCGCCGGCAGGCGGCGGGCGGCGTCGCCGAGCTCGCGAATGAACCGGATCGTGTCTCGGCAGCGCCCGCAGGCGACGAGGTGCGCTGCCACGCGCTCGCGCGGGGCGCCGGACAGCTCGCCGTCGGCGTAGCGGCTGAGTTTCGCGAACGCGGGGTGTCCGAGCCAGCGGATCATGCGGAGCTCCTCAGCCGGTCCCTCAAGAGCTTTCGGGCGCGGTGCAGCTTGCTTGCGGACCCGTGCGTGCCGATGCCCATGAGCTTGCCGATCTCCTCGTGGGTGTAGCCTTCGATCTCCTTGAGCACGAAGACGGCGCGCAACGGGTCGGGCAGGCGAGCGAGCGCACGTTGGAGCGCGACGCGGTCCACGACGGGTTCAGCGCGTTCGACGGGCTGGTACTCCGGCTTTCCGTCGAGGGACACCTCCCTGCGGCGGCGCTTCTGGCGCAGTACCATGAGCGATCTCCGTGTCACGACCATCCTGAGCCAGTGCTCGAGGCCGCCCTTGCCCTCGTACGTGCGGAGCGCCTCGGGCAGGCCGGCGAACACATCCTGGAGCACGTCCTCCGCATCCGCTTCCGATTGGGTCAGGCGGTACGCGATCCTGTACACGCTGCGCCCGAATTGAGCGTAGAGGGATTCGAGCGCACCGGTATCCGCGAGCCGGGCGCGCTGGACGAGCGCGTCGACGCCAGCCTGGTCCATCATCGGATTTCTTCCAAGCCCAATCGCTCCAGTTTTGTCCGGGGCCCTGTGTATATAGATGCCGCGAAACGGAAAAACTTGGCATCGAATTTATAAGATGAGGACTGACAATGAGATGGCTACGACCGCGTGTACGAACGCGGGGCGTTCGCGCCGCCGCCGGCGCCCGCGGATGAGCTGGATGGCTACGAGGCGTTCACGCCGAGCATGGTCGCGCCGCGGCTGTTGAACGCGTCGGAGGTCGAGCGCGTGCTCGAGCGGCTGTATCCGGCGGTGTTGAGGGATGCGGGGATCGGCGGAACCGTACGCGTGCGGTTGTGGGTGGACGAGACGGGCGGAGTGGTGCGCGCGGAGATCGCGGGGACGAGCGGGTACGAGGCGATGGACCGGGCGGCGCTGGCCGTGGTCGATCGGATGCGTCTGTCGCCGGCGCTGAACCAGGGGCGGCCGGTGCGGGTGCAGGTTGAACTGCCGTTGACGTTCCGATCGCGTTAGCGGATCTGCGGCCGTTCCACGCACGGCAGAAGGGGGCCGGTCCGCGCGGACCGGCCCCCTTCTGCGGATGCGGGGCGATCCTCCCGCCGCCGGGCGCGTCACCGCCTGCGTTTCACGCGTGGCGTCCTCGTGCCGTCGCGGTGGGGCCGCCGGCTCGGCTCGTGTGCTGCGCCGTCCTCAGCTCGTGGCCGGCGCGGCGGCACGGGATCCGAGCCAGGCCGCGCGGAACGCGCGGACCTCGTCGGTCACGGGGCGACCGGCATTTTCGAACGTGACGACCTCGAGCGTCGGGTCTTCGGCGAGCGTGATGGTGGCGGAGCGGGTCCGGCCGCGCTGCTCGAAGGTGACCGGGATGCGGTCGCCGGGCGCGTGGGCGGAGAGGACCGCGCTCACGTCGGCCGCGGAATCGACCGGTCGGCCGTCGAGCGTGAGGATGCGGTCGCCGCGGTCGATGCCGGCCTCGTAGATGGGCGAACCGATCAGCGTCGGCGTGGTCACGATCGCGTAGCCGTCGCGGAACTCGAGGCGGAAGCGGCCGAGCGTCGGGCGGCCGGGGTTCGCCCGCCGGAGCGCGAGGCCTGCGTGGGCGAGGAGCGTTTCGTAGTCGACGACGTCGCGGCCGGCGATGTAGCGGTCGAAGAACGTCCGGGCGAACGCCGGGTCATCCGTGACCCGGGCGAGCGCGGCGCGGACGTCGTCGAGGGTGTACGGCTTTTCGGGCTCGCCGTGGGCGCGCCACATCTCGCGCATGAAGTCGTCGAGCGTGGTGTCGAAGCGGGTGCGCAGGGTGAGGTCGAGGCCGAGGCCGATGGCGGCGCCCCACGTGTAGTAGGAGATGAAGATGTTCGCGTGGTTCGTCGGGTCGATCGCGGTGGCGGCGTCGACGAAGGGGGCGCGCATGCTCATCTCGACGGGGCTGAAGAAGCGCCGGCCGGGCATGTTGACGACGGCGTCGATCATGCCGGAGATCGCAGCGGCGTAGTCGTCGTTCGAGATCAGGCCGGCGCGGCGGATGGCGAGGTCGTCGTAGTAGCTGGTGAAGCCTTCGGCGAGCCACAATTCCCGGGACATGTTGGCGCGCTCGAAGTCGAACGGCTCGAGCGTCCTCGGGCGGATGCGCTCGACGTTCCAGGAGTGGAAGAACTCGTGGGAGAGCGTGCCGAGGTTGCGCATCGCGCCGTCGGCGAGCGACCGGGTGCTGGTCAGGATCGTGGAGTTGCGGTGCTCCATCCCGTCGCCGGCGACCCAGGGCAGGTAATCCGCGATGAACGTGTACGTGCCGTAGTCATAGTCGGCGGGCTCGCCGTAGACCGCGATCTGCTCGGCGACGACCTTCTTCGCCATCTCTGCGAAGCGGTCGAACTCGGCGTCGGTGCCGGCGTGGTGCAGCGCGATGCGGATCGTGGCCTCTCCGTCGCCGGCCGGGACGGTCCATTCGCGCACGTCGAAGTCGCTGACCTCGGTCGGGCTGTCGAGGAAGTAGTACAGGTTCGGCGCGGTGAACGTGAACGGCTCGTCGGTCGGCGCGAGCTGGGTCGCGACCTTCCAGCCGGAGCCCTCCGGCGGGTGGAACGTCACGGCGATCGGCCGGTCCTCGAGACCGCGGGCCCAGGCGAAGGTGGCCGGCATGCTCAGGTGCGCGTGCGTCGCGTCGACCCCGCTGTAGGTCCCGTCCGCGCGGTCCGCGTAGAGGGTGTAGACGAAGCGGACGGTGCCGTCGTGCCCCGAGACGGTCCAGCCGTAGGGGTCCGGCCGGGCGACGTCGAGCGGGCGGCCGGCGCCGTCGTACGCCTCGACGGCGTACACGTTCTTCGCGAACTCGTGGATCGCGTAGCGGCCGGGCGAGGAGCGGCTCATACGGACCTCGAGCGGGCCCGCGGGGAGGTCGGCGAAGGTAGCCTCGATCCGCGCCTCGTGGTGCGCGGCGTTCGGGAACGCGACCTCGTAGCGGACCGGCGCCTGCGCGAGGGCGGCGGCCGGTGCGGTCGTCAGGAACAGGAGCAGCGGGAGCAGCGCTTTCATGGCATCGTGTCTCGGGCTGGTGGATAGTCGTTGCGACGTTCAAGCCGGGCCGGCATCGTGCGCCGTGACGACGGCGCGGCCCGCGGTGCCGTCGAGGACGGCGGCTCGAAACGCTACTACACGCTCGGCGGGCAATTCGATCGTCAGCGTCACGGCGGCTCCGTAGTCCTCGGCGACGACCCGGGCCTCGTGCGCCTCGAGGAGCTGGCGGACCGGGGCGATCGCGGCGTAGTCGATCCCGACGTCGAGCATCGCGGTCTCGACGTGCTCGCGGGTCGGCAGGCTCTCGAGCGCCTGCCGGACGCTGCCGGTGTACGCCCGGACGAGGCCGCCCTTGCCGAGCTTGACGCCGCCGAAGTACCGGGTCACGACGACGGTCACATCCCCGACGCCGCCGTGGAGGAGGGCGGTCAGCATCGGCCGGCCCGCGGTGCCGTGCGGCTCGCCGTCGTCGTTCATCCCGATCGCGGCGGTGCTCCCCGGCGGTCCCACGACGTGCGCCCAGCAGTTGTGGTTCGCGTCCGGGAACTCGTCGCGTACCGCGGCGATGAACGCGCGGGCTTCCTCGAGCGTCGGCGTGAAGGCGACGGTCGTGATGAACCGGCTCCGCTCGATCTCCTGCTCGACGCGGTGGCGCGCGGCGGGGACGGGGTAGCGGGCGGCCGGCATGCGGCGCGTCGCTTCCGCGGCGGCCGTGCGGCTCACCCTGCGATCGCCGCGGCGCGGCGGTGGGGCCGGGCCGGCGCGCGGGGCGCATCGAGTGGAAGGCGGCCGTGCTCCGGCCACGGCCGTGTGGCCGTCATCCGCATCGTTCCCGTCCTCGACGTGGACTGCGGCGCCGGACCGTCCGGAGCCACGCTTCGAATCTAGGGGCGTTGCGCGCCGGGGTCCATGGCGGGGCCCATCGCCGCCGGCCCGGTCCCGGATTGCGGGTCGGTCCGGGCCGGAGGCGTGCGGCGTGTACGACGGACGCCGCGCGGCCCTGGACCTCCGTCCGTCGCGGCCCGTACATTTCCCGGACACGCCTCGACATCCACCCCGCACACGGTACGACTGCCATGAGACGCGCATTCCCCTTCGTTCGCGGCCGGGTTCCGATCGCCGCTCTCGCCGTCGCGTGCGCCCTTTCGGCCGCGGCGTGCGGCGGTGCGCCGGCGACTGATGCCGGACCCTGGGACCTCCTGATCGCGGGCGGCACCGTGGTCGACGGGACGGGAGTGATGGCTACCGCGCCGACGTCGCCATCCGCGGCGACCGCATCGTGAGCGTGTCGCGCCGGGCGCTGCCGCGCGACCGGGCGGCGCGGGTGATCGACGCGAAGGGGAAGGTCGTCGCTCCCGGCTTCATCGACCTCCACGCGCACCTCGATCCCTTGCTGCGGCTGCCGTCGGCGGAGAGCCACGTGCGGCAGGGCGTGACGACGGCGCTGGGCGGCCCCGACGGCGGCTCGCCGTGGCCGATGGGCGAGCACCTCGATTCGGCCGCCGCGCTCGGCGTCGGGATGAACGTGGCGTTCCTGGTCGGGCACAACACGATCCGCCGGGAGGTCATGGGGATGGCGAACCGCGCGCCCACGCCCGAAGAGCTGGATCGGATGAAGGCGATGGTCGCGCGGGCGATGGGCGAGGGCGCATTCGGCCTGTCGACCGGGCTGAAGTATCTCCCGGGCGCGTACGCGGGGACCGACGAGGTCGTCGCGCTGGCGGGCGTCGCGGCGGATTCCGGCGGGATCTACACGTCGCACATGCGCGAGGAGGGGCTGGGGCTGATCGACGCGGTGGCCGAGACGATCGAGATTGGCCGGCGCGCGGGGATCCCGGTCGTGCTGACGCACCACAAGGTGGTGGGGCGGCCGATGTGGGGCGCGAGCGTCCGCACGCTGGCGATGGTGGACTCCGCGCGCGCCGAAGGCGTGGACGTGATGATCGACCAGTACCCGTACACGGCGACGTACACGGGGATCACGGTCCTCATCCCCGCGTGGTCGAGGGCGGGCGGCGAGGCGCGGTTCCTCGAGCGGCTTCGCGACCCCGTGCTTCGCGACAGCATCGTGGCGGGGATCGTCTTCAACATCCTGAACGACCGGGGCGGCGGCGACCTGCGGCGCGTGCAGCTCGCGCGGGTCGAGTGGATGCCGGAGCTGGAAGGGAAGACGCTGGCCGACTGGGCGGCGATGAAGGGGTTGGAGCCGACGCCGGAGGTCGGCGCGGAGCTGGTGATCGAGGCCGTGCGGCGCGGCGGCGCGTCGGCGATCTACCACGTGCTGGACGAGGGCGATGTCGAGCGGATCATGCGGCACCCGCAGACGATGATCGCGTCGGACGGCCGGCTCACGCGGCCGGGGGAGGGGCACCCGCACCCGCGATGGTACGGCACCTTCCCGCGCGTGCTCGGGCGCTACGTGAGGGAGAAGGGCGTGCTCCCGCTCGAAGAGGCGGTGCGGAAGATGACGTCGATGCCCGCCGACCGGCTGGGACTCGAGGACCGCGGCCGAATCGCCCCGGGGATGGCCGCGGACGTCGTCGTCTTCGACCCGGCCACGGTCGTTGACCGGGCCACGTTCGAGGCGCCGCACCAGTACCCGGACGGGATCGAGTTCGTGGTGGTCAACGGCGTGGTGACGGTGGACGCCGGTGAGTTCAGGGACCTGCGGCCGGGGCGGGTGCTGCGGCGGCGCGAGCGGACGCGCGTGGCGGCGGCGGGGTGACCGGGGTGAGAGGGATCGGGTCGGCCCCATCGCGCATTCGTTCCCGCCCGGAGCCGCCGGGGCGCGAAGGCCCGCCGCATCGGGTGCTACGTTCGTGTCGATTCCCGATCACCCGCCCGCTGCCACCCCCTCCCGCACGTGCGTCAGCCAGCCGTGGCGGTCGGGTGCCCGGCCGCCGACGACGTCGAGGAACCGCTGCTGGAGCGTGCGCGTGACCGGCCCGACGCGGCCGTCGCCGACGGCGATGCGGTCGACGCTGCGGACGGGCGTGACCTCGGCGGCGGTGCCGGTGAAGAACATCTCGTCCGCGGTGTAGAGCATCTCCCGCGGCACGGGCTGCTCGCGCACGGGGATCCCCTCCTCGCGGGCGAGCGTCAGGATGCTGTCGCGCGTGATGCCGGTCAGAAGCGTGCCGTCGATCGTGGGCGTGATCAGCGTCCCGTCGCGGACGAGGAAGAGATTCTGGCCGCTCCCCTCGCTGACGAGCCCGTCGGGGCCGAGGGCGATGGCCTCGATGTAGCCGTTCTCGAGCGCCTCGAGCTTGGCGAGCATCGAGTTCAGGTAGTTCCCGGCGGCCTTGGCGATGACCGGATGCGTGTTCGGCGCGGGGCGGTGCCAGCTCGTGACGCAGACGTCGACGCCGTTCTCGAGCGCGCCCTCGCCGAGGTAGGTGCCCCACGGCCAGCACGCGACGTAGACCTCGATCGGGCTGGCGGTCGGGACCATGCCGGCGGCGCCGTAGCCGCGGACGACCATGGGCCGGATGTAGCAGGCGTCGAGGCCGTTGCGGCGAACGGCATCGACGCACGCCGCGGCGAGCTCATCACGCGAGAACGGCGGCTCGGTGCGGTAGATCCGGCAGGAGTCGGCGAGCCGGCGCAGGTGGTCGCCGAGGCGGAAGATGGCGGGGCCGCGCGGCGTCGCGTAGCAACGGATCCCCTCGAAGAGCGAGGCGCCGAACTGCACGGAGTGGCTGAGGACGTGGAGCTTCGCGTCGTCCCAGGCGATGAACTCGCCGTCCTTCCAGATCCAGTCGACTTTCGGAATGCCGGACACGGGTCCTCCTTGGTTCTGCACACAGCGTTGGTGGCACGGCGCGAGCGGGCGCGACGCGTTGGTGGACGCAGGGTGCCGCGAGCCGAGACGGTTCCGGGCGTCGGACGGCGCCCTCCGTTTCCGGTCAGATCAACGAACGGATCCAGCCGCCGTCTACCGGCACGGACGCGCCGGTGATGTAGCTGGCGCGGTCCGAGGCGAGGAACGCGACCATCGCCGCGAACTCGGGTGGTTCGCCGAGCCGGCCCATCGGAATCTGGTGCTCCCAGCGGGCGTAGGCCTCCTCGGGCGTGATCGCCTCGCGGGCCGCGGTCGCGGCGGCCAGCTCGACCAGGCGCTCGGTCCGCGTGTAGCCCGGCATCACGTTGTTGACCGTGATGCCGTACGGCGCGACCTCGTTCGCGAGCGTCCGTGCGAAGCCGGTAACCGCCGCGCGCAGGCTGTTCGACAGGATCAGCCCGTCGACGGGTTGCTTGACCGCGATCGAGGTGATGTTGATGATCCGGCCCCAGCGGCGCTCCTTCATGCCGGGGAGCACGGCGCGCGTCAGGTTGACCGCGCTCTCGAGCGTGAGCTTCGTCGCCCGGCGCCACGCCTCCGGCGAGTGGCTCTCGAACGCCCCGGCCGGCGGGCCGCCGGCGTTCGTGACCAGGACGTCGACCTGGCCGAACGCGCGCAGCCCGGCGTCCACGACGGTCTCGACGCCCTCCGGCTCGGAGACGTCGGCCGGGACGGCGACGACGCGCGCGCCGGTCTCCCGCTCGATCGCCGACTTCGCCTCCGCGAGCGCCGCTTCGCCGCGTGCGCACAGCACCAGGTGAGCACCCTCGGCGGCCAGCTCCGCGGCGACGGCGCGGCCGAGCCCGCGGCTCGACGCGGCGACGAGCGCGACCTTCCCCTTCAGCCCGAGATCCATCAGCTACTTCTGAGCGTGGAAGTACGAGTCGGTCCCGTCCAGCCAGTCCTGGCGCGGCGGGCTGAAGATGTCGACGTCGAGCGTGTCCTCGAGCGCCTCGGCCTTGTGCCAGACGTTCGACGGGATGTGCAGCACCTCGCCCGCCCTGACGATGACTTCCTCCGCTTCGTCCTCGCCGATCCAGAAGCGGAGCGCGCCCTCGAGGATGTAGGTGAGCTGCTCGTTCTCGTGCCGGTGCCCGGGGACGATGCACCCCTGCTTCAGGTAGACGTGCGCGAGCATCATGCGGTCGCCGGTGATCAGCCGGCGGTCCAGCATGTCCGTGACCTTCTCCTTCGGGATGTCTTCCCAGCGGTAGAAACGAACGTCCTTCTCGACCTTGGGCACGATGTCCTCCCGGCCGCGGCGGCCACGTGGTGAATGAGGTTGGTCCGGTCCGGCGGCCGCGCCGGCGGGCCCGGTCGGGCCGGTCGGAACGAGGGTCCGCTACGCGTATGGCCGGAGGGGAGAGTAACAAGTACGGGCTTGGCGGGAGGGGCGCAAGGCCGCGGGGGCGTCGGGGGGTGGGATTCGGGGATCGGGATTCAGGATTCAGGGATCAGGATTCAGGGATCAGGATTCGCGGATCAGGATTCGCGGATCAGGGATCTGGGAACAGGGATCAGGACTTAGGCTGAGAGATTCGGGGACGGGATCCCGGGGGCGGTCCGCGGACAGGGGTTGCGGGTCGATCCGGACAGATCGGAAACCGTTCACCGGATCGGGGGCACCCGAGAGGAGGGTGCCTGTGCCCTGGAGGGTGGGGACCCTGCGGCGGGCGCGGCCGCAGGGTCCCGGGCGGGGTTCACTTGTCCGGCGACGCGCCGCCCAGCCCCTCGCCGGTGTCCTCCCAGCGCCATTCGTCCAGGATCCGTTCGACGCGCGGGCCGAAGCCATCCGCGTACGCTTCCGGGAAATGGGTCGCGACGTAGAAGTAGCGGTCGCCGTGGCGGCCGAGTGCGACGGTGCCGATCGCGGTACGGCCGTCGGGGAGGCCCCGCGAGAAGTCCCATTCCTCGAGCGACCAGGCGTAGCGCCGCGGCACGTCCGGCCGGCGCGCCCGGATCTCGTGCTGCGCGGCGAACGCCCGTGCCAGCTCGCGCGCGCCGGCCTCGTCCACGCCGGCGGGCGGAAACGCGACGGCGAGGAACGCCTGCTCGTTGCGCACGCCGCCGAACTCCGCGACGAACCGGAACGCATCGCCCTCGCCCGAGGCGACCGGCTCCGCCGCCATGTCCGCCGGGACGTACGTCGTGAACGGCACCGGGAACGCCGGCGGCGAGCGGTACAGCCAGTATGTCATCGAGTCCGCCATCCCCTCGAGCAGGATCGTCGAGTGGATCGTGTCGGGGCGCGGCGGGAGCGCGGCGGCGGGGGGCGTGCCTGTGGTCGCCGTATCGGCCGCGGCCGTATCGCCTGCGGCGACGGCGTCGGTACCCCGGTCCGCGCACCCGGCGCCGAGCAGCGAGAGCGTGAGCG
The DNA here is from genome assembly GCA_036381255.1 of Longimicrobiales bacterium. GTDB lineage: Bacteria > Gemmatimonadota > Gemmatimonadetes > Longimicrobiales > RSA9 > CALBZE01. The sequence goes on from DASVDG010000037.1 coordinate 18,471, forward strand.
CCAGTGTACACGGGATGACGTTCGTGCGAATCCTCAACTTTCCTCCTCTGTCGATCCGTCGGGTTCGGCCACGCCGGCGGCCGGGACCTCGACGCTGTAGGCGACGAGCGTCGCGAGGTCCGTGTCGGGGTCCCGCTCGAGGGCGCAGACTCGACCGCCGGCGGCATCGAAGCTGAACCATGCACGTTCGAACGGCACCCGGGCAAGGTAGATGCCGTCGCTCGCGCGGTGCGCGTAGACGCGGGCGGCGAGCCGGTCCAGGATGTAGACCACGCCATCGACGAAACGCACGGAGCTCGGCCGTTCCCACAAGGGCACGTCGCCGTCCTCGGACCCGGCGCCCGTCGCGGTCCATGCGGCGGTCGCGACGATCGCGCCGTCCGCGACGAGCGGCGCTTCGGGGTTCCGCACGACCTCGACGCCCGCGATCGTGTCGCGGGTGCCGGCCCAGGCGGAGCCGCCGGCATCGCCCGCACCGCGGGCGGGGAGCGCGAGGGTCAGCGGGGCGAGGGCGGTGACGGCGACGGGGGCGAAGCGGCGATGCGAGTCGGGCGTGATCGCTCCACCAGGTGCGTGTGGAACCGAGGCGGTGGATGCCGGTGGTGTGGCCGTCGGCCGCGCGTTGGGATCGGAGGTCTGGCTCCGGCGGCGTGGACGTCGCGATCGCGGCACGCATGGGGCCGGACCCCGCGACCGGGATCACCGGGCGGCGCCCGCGGATCGCGCTGGCCCGTCGAGCCGGGCCGGAGCTCGGCGCGCTCCCCTCCGGAACCGCTGGAGCCGTACCCGGTCGACGCGGCGTGAGTCCTCCCGGCCGCCCGAGCAAACAATCGTGCCCGATCCCGGGGATGTCCAGCGTGGGTACTCTCACACCGCGCCGCGCGCGATTCGGCCCAGGATCGCGGCGTCGAGCTTGTGGCCGCCGGGGAAGGTGATCACGGCCGCATCGATGTCCCGTTCACGCAGGCGGGCCGCGTCGTGCGCTGCCATGTCCGGGCTCGCGTACTCGTCGTGCTCGCCGGCGACGAGGATCGGCCGGGCCGCCCGCAGCCGGGTCGCGGCCGCGTCGAGGTCGAGGTCGACCGGGAGGAAGCTGCCCCAGAGGATCAGCCGGTCCAGGCGCGCCGCGCCGAACGCGGCCCAGCGGCACGCAGTCGCCGCGCCCTGGGAGAAGCCGAGGGCGTACACCTCGACGGCATTGCGGCCGTGCGTCTCGAAGATGTGGGCGTAGAGCGCGTCGAGGTAGGCGACGTAGTCGTCGATCTCGGCGAGCCGGTCCTCGCGCGTCATCCACGTCGCGCCGACGCGGGAGTGCGGCCCGTGGGGGCCGGGTTCATCGTCGGTGTAGAAGCGGTTCAGCGCCTCGGGCGCGACGATCAGCCGGTCCTCGCCCGCGATGGGCTCGAAGCGGCGGATGAACCGGCCCGCGAGCTGGCGGTACCCGTGACAGACGAACCAGACCTGCCGGATCGGGCCGCTCGGGGCGCCCAGCGTGTGGAAGCGAGCGGTCCGGGCGACCCGGATGTGATGCTCTTCGGAGCGGAGCTCGCTCAGCGTGCCTCCTTCGTTCACTCGGATCGACGTCGATCCCGGCCCGTGGCACCCGTCGCGTCGTCCCCGGGTCGGCGCTCCGCGGGGGTGAGGAACCGCGCCGATGCGGACGCGGGGCGCCTGCGGCGGCGGGCCCGGGCGCGATGGGCCCGGGGCCCGCGCCGGCGCGGGTCAGTACATGCGGCGCGGGTAGGGCCGGCCGCCGGGGTTCCACTCCGGCGCCGGGCCATCGGCGAGCACGCGGACGGCGCGGATCGCGGCTTCGGTGACGCGGGCCATGTGCTCGAAGTCGATGCGGTCGACCTCGTCGTCCGGCGTGTGGTAGTCGGCGTGCAGGTTGTACGACGAGAGCGTGTGCGCCGGGATGCCGAGGTACGCGAACGCGATGTTGTCGCTCCGCGAGAAGAAGTCGTACTCGGGACGCGGGTCGGGCACGATCGGCAGCCCGCTCTGGCTCAGCAGCTCGCCCATCGTCGACCGGCGGTACCCGGTCAGCCACGCGTGGCCCGGTCCACCGGCGAGCGAGTCGGGCCGGCCGATCATCTCGATCGCCAGGTTCGCGACCGTGCGGCGCAGCGGGACCACGGGGTTCTGGATGTACCACTGCGTGCCGAGGAGGCCGGCCTCCTCGGCCGTCGTGGCGAGGAACACCACGGTGCGGCGCGGCGGCGGGCCCTGGGACAGGTCGCGCGCGATCTCCAGCATCGCGACGACGCCCGAGGCATCGTCGTCGGCGCCGTTGTAGATCGAGTCGCCCTCGGCGTTCGGCGCGCCGATGCCGACGTGGTCGAAGTGCGCCGCCACGAGCACCGCCTCGTCGCGCAGCACCGGGTCGCTGCCGCGGATCATGCCGACCACGTTGGTGCCGATCATCCGCTCCGCCGCCGGCAGCAGCTCGAACTGCCCCCACCCCGAGAGCAGCTCGATCCGCTGCTGGTCGCCCGCGCCCGCGCGGCGCATGGGGATTCGCTGGAAGTAGCGGTCGTTGCCGACAGCGGCGAGGCCGAATTCCTCGAACTTCGAGGCGATGAAGTGGGCGGCCCGCGCCGCGCCCTGCGTCCCCGTGCGGCGCCCCTCGAAATCGTCGCCCGCCAGCGTGGTCAGTGCCGACCGGATGTTCTCCAGGAGGATGGAGTCGGGCGGCGCCAGGGTGTCGGGTGGCGTGGCCGGCAGGACGCCGTACCCCTGGGCGAACGCCGTGTCGGCTCGGAAGCCCCCGAGCAGAAGCGCTACCAGCAGTCCAGTGCTCACGTGGCGCGCGGCCGACGCGACCGACGGATGATCGATCATTCTCCTGCTCCGACGTGTGGAATTCTCGATCGGCGCGCGGGCGCCGAGTCGGGGAACGCTAGGTCGGCCGGCGACCGGGGTCAACCCCGGCCGACCGGGCCCGCGGCGCGGAGGCACGTTCAGGTGCCTTCCGCCTCCGTCGCCGATTCGAGCAGCTCCCGAGCCTCCTCGGCCCGATCGGCCGGAACCAGCACGCGTGCGCCGCCGGTGACCGTTCCGGCGTAGCCCGGGCCGAAGATGCCGCTGCTCTCGGCCCGCGTGATCGCCGGGATCCCGGCCTGCTTCAGCATCTCGGCGGCCATCTCCGCCTCGTAGACGGCGGCGAAGGCGGCGACCTCGGTCCAGCGCGCGGTGTCGTCCATGGCTTTCGTCCGGTCGGGAGCGTCGGGCTCAGCAGTCCCGCTGAAACGGTGTACCATCGACGGCGACGATGTGATCCAGCCGGACCTCGCGGCCGTCGTCCAGCACGAGGTACTCCGCGCCGTCGCGGGCGAAGATGTCGCGGACCCTGCCGCGGGCGACGCCCTCGTCCGGGGCGCCCGCAACGCGGAACCGGATTTCGCACTCCCGCCGGAGCGTCGCGCGCGCCTCGAGCTCGTCGTGGAGCGAGCATGCGATGGGGCGGTAGGGTTCGGTCACGATGTCCCGTTCGATGACGCGCTAGCCCAGGTCGATCGCGCCCGGCAGGCGGCCGGCGGCCCATTCGCTCTCCTCGCGCACGTCGACGAGGTGGAAGCGCTCGCCGCGGTCCATGCGCTCCTTCACCGTCCGCACGTCCGTCTCGCGGATCCGTCCGCGCGCGTCGTCGACGAAGGCGAGGAACCGGGGGGAACGTCGTTTCACGACTCGCTCCGATCCACGAGGTACACGTTCCGCTGCGCGGTCGGAAGGATCACCATGTCGAGCACGTTCACGTGCTCCGGCGCGTTGACCACGTAGACCACGGCGTCCGCGATGTCCTCGGCCGTCAGCGGCTGGAACCCCCGGTAGACGGCCGCGGCACGCTCCTCGTCGCCGTGGAAGCGAACCTTCGAGAACTCGGTCTCGACCATCCCCGGATCGATGCTCGAGACGCGGATCCGCGTGCCGAGCAGGTCCACGTTCATCGCTTCGTTCAGCGCACGCACCGCGAACTTCGTCGCGTTGTAGACGTTCCCGCCCGGGTAGACCGTGTGGCCGGCGGTACTCCCGAGATTGACGATGTGCCCGCGGTCACGCCGCACCATCATCGGCAGGATGACCCGCGTCACGTTGAGCAGCCCCTTGATGTTGGTGTCGATCATCTCGTCCCAGTTCTCGAAGTGGCCCTCGTGGAGCTTGTCGAGGCCGCGGCCGAGGCCGGCATTGTTGACCAGCACGTCGGGGACGACCCCGTCGGCCTCCAGCCGCTCGCCGAACGCGAGCACGCCATCACGGTCGCGCACGTCGAGCGCGCAGGTCCGGACGCCGACGCCGTGCTCGGCCTCGAGCTCCCGCGCCAGCACGCCGAGCCGCGCCTCGCGCCGCGCGACCAGGACCAGCTCCGCGCCGCGCGCGGCGAACGCCCGCGCGCACGCCTCGCCGATCCCGGCCGTCGCGCCGGTGATGACCACCACCTTCCCCTGGATCCGATTCATCCTTCCGCTTCCTCGTCGTCGATCGTCGTGTTCGGGCCCCGTCGGCGCACGCTACGCGACCGGGGCCGTGGTCTCGTGGGGCGGACCCGCCGACCTCCCGTTCCATGCGGCACGCGCGACCCGCCCGGCGTCGACCGGGCGCGGGCTCCGCTCACCGCCGCCCGGAGCCGATCCGTTCCTCGAGGTACTCCTTCAATACGCGCGCACTGCATCGCGTTTCGTCGCGGCTGGCGAAGACCAGCGTGACGGTCCCCTGGCGGGCCAGCCGCTCGAGCTCGGCAACGACGTCCGGGTTGGCGTCGAGCTCGGCCTCGTAGCGGCGCCGGAACTCCTCCCATTTCGAGACATCGTGTCCGTACCAGCGGCGGAGCTCGGGGCTGGGCGCGATGTCTTTCAACCAGAGGTCGACGGCGGCGCGGTCGCGGCTGATGCCGCGTGGCCAGAGGCGCTCGACGAGGATGCGGCGTCCGTCGTCGTCGGTCGGCGTCTCGTAGACGCGCTTCATGCGAATGTGTTTCGGCAATCTGGCCTCCTCAGCTCGTGAGCCGCGCCCGGTGCCACGGCGGGTCCAGTGCGAGGATCCGCGCGTAGACCGGGCAGTCCGGGGTGTGGGCGCCGGGCAGGTAGCCGGTGCTCATGAGGAACGAACTCACGATCTCGCCGCCCACGAACCGGAACGTGCGCCGGAACAGCTTCACCCACTCGGGCGGCGGGAGCGGATGGTGGGCGTCGAGCCAGGCCGCGAAGGAGCCGTACCGCTCCCGCAGCGCCAGGATGCGGCGGGCGTTCTCGATGGCCGCATCGACCTTGAGGCGGTTGCGGATGATCCCGGCGTCGGCCAGAAGGCGCGCCCGATCGGCCGGGCCGTAGCCGGCGACGCGGTCCAGGTCGAACCCGTCGTACGCGCGGCGGAATCCCTCGCGCTTCCTGAGGATCGTCAGCCACGACAGACCCGCCTGGTTGATCTCCAGGACGAGCCGTTCGAAGAGTCCGGCGTCGTCCCGGATCGGAAATCCGTACTCCGCGTCGTGGTACGGCCCGTGGTCCGGGTGGCCCCGTGCGGCTTCGCAGTAGGTCATGGGTCGGTTCCGTTCGTCGGCCCTGGTCCGGGCGGCGCTCCGGCGGTGGCGGTCGCCCGGCGGGGACGGCCCGCCCCGGCGATCGGCGGTGAGGACAATGTAGGTCGGTTCGCGGCCGCGGCCAATCCCGGCGACGTCGGGAAGGACCCGGCCCGGCGGCTCGCCGGCCGGCGCCGGGCCTTGCCCGCCGGGCCGCGGCGGGCCATTCTGCCCGGCTTCCCGAGCACACGAGCGGAGTGATGAACGATGCCGAAGCACCTTCTCGAAGGGCTCCAGCGGTTCCGTGCCGAGCTGTTCCCCCTGTACCGCGAACACTACGAGCGACTCGTCGCCGAGGGGCAGAAGCCGAGCACGCTGTTCATCGGCTGCTCGGATTCTCGCGTGATGCCGGCGCTGCTGACCGACGCGCTCCCCGGCGAGATGTTCATCGTGCGCAATGTCGGCGCCGTCGTGCCGCCGTTCGGACGGCCCGATGCCGCGGGCGTGGCCGCGGCGATCGAGTTCGCGCTGCACGCGCTGGACGTGACGGACATCGTGGTCTGCGGACACAGCCACTGCGGCGCGGTCGGGGCGCTGTACGAGCCGCCCGGGCCGGAAATGGCGCACCTGTCGCGCTGGATCGAGCACCTCCGCCCGGCGCGCCTCGACGACGAGCCGGCCGAGGGCGTGCTGCGCCGCACGGAGCGCCGCGCGGTCGCGCTCCAGGTCACGCACCTGATGACGTACCCGGACGTCCGCGAGCGCGTCGAGGGCGGCCGCCTGGCGCTCCACGGCTGGCACTACGTGATCGAGGCGGGCAACGTGGAGGTGCTCGACATCGCGCGCGGGGAATTCGTGGCGCAGGGCGGCTGAGGCGCGCGGCCGGGGCCGTGCGGCGGCGCGCACCGGGACCGGCCGCCGACGCGGCGCGTTCGCGGTTCGGCGCGGCCGGGCGTCGCGGCGCTCGTGCCGGCTCGTGCGGTGGCCTCGCGCCCGATCAGCCGACAGCGCCCGGCCGCGCACCTTTCCGGCGCGTCGTCGCGGCCGCCGTGCTCGAGCGCGCGGCCGGTTCCGGCCCCGGCGCGGGTCCGTCATCGTACAGTGCGGGGCTCACGAACGGCAGCAGCGCCAGCACGGTCGCGTGCTCGTAGAGTTCGACGCGGTCCATCGCCCCCCGGCTGAGGAGGCCGATCGCACCTTCCTCGGTCTTCGCGCCGGCCCGGCGGAAGACCCGGTCGCTCGCGTCGCCGAGCTCCATCCCCTCGCGAACCAGGGCGGCGACGGGGTTCGGGAGGAGGAAGACGCCGGTCCGGCCCAGACCCTCGCGGTCGCGCGAGCGGACGACGATCCAGGCGAACGACGCCAGGCCCGCGGCGTGCTCCTCGACGCCGCCCTCCATCCCGATCCAGAAGTCGGCGTCGGGGATGCGCGCCCGCGCCGCTTCCGCGCGGTTGCGCGCGCCTCGCAGCGTCTCCTCGTCCGAGAGCGGCTGGTGGCCGACGCCGGACGGAACCGACACGGCGACGACTTCGAACGGACGGTCCCGGAACGCGCGCCGGAACGCGCCGTGCGCGGCGCGGATCTTGGCCGGGTTCTCCGATGCCACTACGATGCGTCTCGTGTCCCGCGTACCCTCGTCCATGCCGCCCGTCATCCTCGCTTCGTATTCGTGCGCTCCACGCGGCCCGTCGTGCACGGTCCTTGCCTCGATGGAAGGTCGTCCACGCGTGCGCAACCCGCAACGGGTCAAGGCGAAATGGCAGAGGAAATCCGGGGCAAGAAGGTCGCGATCCTCGTCACGAAGGGGTTCGAGCAGGTGGAGCTGACGGAGCCGCGCCGCGCGCTCGACGAGGCGGGCGCGGTCACGCACATCGTGTCGCCCGATGAGAACGTCGTCCGCGCCTGGGACCACACCGACTGGGGCGAGGCGTTCGACGTCGACGTCCCCCTCGACCGTGCCCGCGTCGACGACTACGACGCGCTGCTCCTCCCGGGCGGCGTCATGAACCCGGACAAGCTGCGGCTGAACGACAGCGCGGTCGAGTTCACGCGTCGGTTCTTCGAACAGGGCAAGCCCGTCGCCGCGATCTGCCACGGCCCCTGGACCCTGATCGAGGCGGGCGTCGTCCGGGGTCGGACGCTGACGTCGTACCCTTCGCTGAGGACGGACCTGCGCAACGCCGGCGCCGACTGGGTCGACCGCGAGGTCGTGAACGACCGGGGGCTCGTCACGAGCCGCGGGCCCCGCGATCTCAAGGCGTTCAACCGCGAGATGATCGCCGAATTCTCCGGGGAGCGCCGCCCGGAGCGACGCGCGGCGTAGCCGCGGGGTGTGCCGGCACGGCCCGCCGGGCGCAGATCGCGGCGCTTCCCGATGGACCGCGAGGACCCGGCGGCGCGCGGGCCGCGGCCGGTCGTCTCAAGGGCGCCCGCTCGCGCGTTCTACCGGGTGCAATCGCGACGACCGCCTACGCCGGAGGAGAGAACGTGAAGCGGTGGGTATGGGTTCTGGCCATCCTGGCCGCGCAGCTCGGCGCGTGCACTGCGAGCGGGGATTTCACCGGGCCGGATTCGCTGCGGGCGAACCGGACCGTCTCCGGGATCACGTATCGGGCCGATACGCGTGTGATGGAGAGCTTCCCCGTCCGGCTCGGCCCGACGGTGTCGGTCCGGAACGACTCCGGCACGCCACGGACGATCCGCTTCCCGGATGGCTGCGTCGTCCTGCTGCGCGTCTATACCGAACCGGAGCGGACGGGCCAACCCGCCTGGGACCAGGCGCGGACCGTCGGGTGTTTCCAGGCGATCCAGGAGGTCGACCTCGCGCCGGGCGATACGGCGACGCTCGCGGGCGGCACGATCGGCGCCGCCGAGATCCTCGGCGACTCGCTCCCCGCGGGTCGGTACTACTTCACGGTGGTGCTGCGGCCGGACGGCCAGGTCCTCGAGCTCGCGGCGGGCGCGGCGGATCTGGCACAGTGAGTCGGCGGCGCGGGGGGCGCCGAGTCGCGGAGGTCGGGTCGGCCGGCACGCCGGCGGCCGTCGGATCAGGAGCGGCTATCTCGTAGAATCCGGCGCGCGCCGGAACGTTTGTGGACGGGCCGGCAGACCGGCCGCCGCGGGTTCAGACGACGGCAACGAGCCCCGGCAGATTGCCTCCCCGTGAACGCGTACCCCATCGCAACCCGGGCTTCGCACGCTCTGCATGCTCTCTGTGGAATCGAAAAATCGCGAAGCCGGGATCAGAGGTACGCCCGGATGGCCTCCAGGAACGGCGCGCCGTATCGCTTCAGCTTGGACGGGCCGACGCCCGGCACTTCCAGCATCGCCTCCTCGTCCTGCGGCCGCCGCGCCGCCATCTCGACCAGCGTCCGATCGTTGAAGATGATGTAGGCCGGCACGCCCTGCTGATCGGCGAGCCGTTTCCGGATGGCGCGCAGCTCCTCGAAGAGCGGGCTCTCCGTGGTCGTCGCGGTGAAGGTCGGCCGCCCGGCGGCCGCGGCCGTGCGGCGGCGCCGCTGCTTCGCCTCGGCGACCAGCGCCGCCACGTCCACCCCGGTGCAGACATCGCACGCGTCGCCGCACGCGTCGAGCGACTCGTCGAAATGGGCGAGGATCGCGCGGTGCCGGCAGCCGCCGCGGTCGACCATGCGGAACAGGCGGATCGTCGCTTCGTGCTTGGCCCGCCGCACGTCCGGGTCCTCGATCTCGCTGAGGAACCGCTCGTGCAGCTTCACGTCCGCCCAGGAGTAGAAGAGGAAGCAGTCGCTCGGCAGACCGTCGCGCCCCGCCCGGCCGATCTCCTGATACCAGCTCTCGACGTCCTTTGGCATGTCCCGGTGGATCACGAAGCGGACGTTCGACTTGTCGATCCCCATGCCGAACGCGATCGTCGCGACGACGACGTCCACCTCGTCGCGTGCGAAGGCGTCCTGGTTCGCGGCGCGCTGCGCGTCCGGCAAGCCGGCGTGGTAGGGGAGCGCGCGGACCCCCTTCGACGCGAGGAACTCCGCCATCTGTTCCACCGCGTTCCGCGACATGCAGTAGATGATCCCGCTCTCGCCCTTGTGCGCGCGGACCAGCTCCAGGATCTCCGCCCGCGTGTTGCCCTCGCCCTTCTTCCGACAGTGGATGCGCAGGTTGCGCCGGAAGAACGAGCCCTTGTACCCCTTCGGCTTGCGCATGCCGAGCTGGCGGAGGATGTCGCGGGCGACCTGCCGCGTCGCGGTCGCGGTCAGCGCGAGCACGGGGATCCCGCCCAGCTCCGACTTGAGCCCGGCGAGCCGCCGGTACGATGGCCGGAAGTCGTGGCCCCACTGGGAGATGCAGTGCGCCTCGTCGACCACGAGCAGCGAGAGCGGGCACGCGAGCAGGAAATCGCGCAGCGTACCGTCGAGCGCTTCGGGCGCGAGGTAGACGATCTCGTACTCGCCGCGCCGGAGCGCGGCCAGGCGACGCCGGCGCTCCTCGGCATCGAGCGTGGAATTGATCGTCGTCGCACGGAAGCCGAGCGCGTCCAGCGCGTCGACCTGGTCCTTCATCAGCGAGATCAGGGGCGAGAGGACCAGGACCGTCCCATCGAGCAGCTTTGCCGGGAGCTGGAACGTGAGGGACTTACCCGCGCCGGTCGGCATGACGGCGATGCAGTCGTGGCCGCCGAGCACGGCCTCGATGACGGTCTCCTGGCCGGGCCGGAAGTCCTCGTAGCCGAAGACCTCGCGCAGCACCCGGCGCGCGGCGGAGACGGGTTCGGCGTGCGGGGGCGTTTCGGAATGCAGGCGAGTCGTCAACTTCGATCCGTCCGTCGGTTCGTGGCGAAATTCGGTGTTCCCAGCCGCGGGCCGCGCGTCGGCGCGTTCCGGGCGCCGATCCGCGGCTCTGGCCCACGGCGTCGGCCCGCGGATTCGGCCCGTGGCGCCGATCCGCGACTCCGGCCCGCGGCTCCGGTCCGCGGCTCTGGCCGGCGGCGTGGGTCTGCGGCGTCGATCCGCGGCTGCGGCCCGCAGCTCCAGTCCATGCTCCGGCCCGGGCCGTCGGACCGTGCCGGTCCCGGTCCGCGCCGTGCCGGGTCCGGCGCTTGCCGCTCGCAAGTTAAGCCCTGGCAGCATCCCCGGCCACCGCGGGATGGGACGCCGGCATGGGCGTTCGGGAAACGAGTACCCGGCGGGCGCGCGGCCGTGCCGGGGAGGTCGGGTCTGGAGCGGCGGCGTCGTCCGGATTGCCCGGCGGGGCCGCCGCTCGTATTCTCCCGCGCCCCGGTCGAGGGAGCCGCGGTGCCTGCGGAGACGAGGGCCGTCGTGCGGCCCGACACCGCGGGTGCCCGGAGGGCAGGCGACACGGCGAGGATCGAGGGAGTGGCGCGAGGCGAGACGGCGGAGGAGGGCGGCGGCCGGCCGGTCGTCGTGATCGGCGCGGGCGCGGCCGGGATCATGGCCGCGATCTTCGCGGCGGCCGGGGGCGCATCGGTCCTGCTCCTCGAACGGACGAAGGACGGCGGCCGGAAGATCCTGATCAGCGGCGGCGGGCGCTGCAACGTGCTGCCGTCGCGGGTGGAGCCGTCGCAGTACGTCACCGCGTCGTCGCCGAACCTCGTGCGACGGCTGCTGCGCTCGTGGCCGCTGGAGGAGCAGCGCCGGTTCTTCGAGGAGGAGGTGGGGCTGCGGCTGGCGCTCGAGCCGGAGACGGGGAAGCTGTTCCCGGTATCGAACAGGGCTCGCGACGTGCGGGACGGCCTGCTCGCGCTCGCCCGGCGCCGTGGCGCGCGCATCCGCTTCGATGCGAAGGTGGTCGGGCTCGACCGGCCGGACAGCGGCACGCCGTGGCGGGTGCGGCTGGAGGACGGGGCGTCGCTCGAGGCCGCGGCGGTCGTCCTGGCGACCGGCGGGCTTTCGGTGCCGAAGACCGGCAGCGACGGCATCGGGCTGCGCATCGCGCGCGGCCTCGGCCACACGGTGCAGCGCACGTACCCGGCGCTCACGCCGCTGACCGCGGACCCGCCGCGGCACGCGGCGCTGGCCGGGGTCTCGCTCCCGGTGACGCTGGAGGCGCCGCTGGAGCGCGGCCGCTTCAGCACGCACGGCGGCTTCCTCTTCACGCACCGCGGCTACAGCGGCCCCGCCGTCCTGAACATCTCGCACCTCGCCGTGCGCTCTCGCGCGGAGGGCCGGCCGCGCCAGCCGATCGTCGTGCGGTGGACCGAGCTGGACGCGGCCGGGTGGGACCGCGAGATCCGGGCATCGCGCGGCACGATCGGCCCGCTCGTTCGGCGCCGGCTGCCGGACCGGCTGGCCGACACGCTGCTCGCCGAGGCACGCGTCCCCGCCGACCGGCCGCTCGGCCAGCTCCGCCGTGACGAGCGCCGCCGCCTGCTCGACGCGCTGACCCGCTACCGGCTCCCCTGGACCGGCGATGAAGGGTACCGGAAGGCCGAGGTCACCGGCGGTGGCGTCGCACTGGGCGAAGTCGAGCCGCGCACGCTCGAGAGCCGGTTGCACCGCGGCCTCTTCCTCTGCGGCGAGATCCTCGACGCGTTCGGGCCGATCGGCGGGTACAACTTCCTCTGGGCCTGGTGCACCGGCCGGGCGGCGGGGGAGGGCGCGGCCCGCGCCTCGGCCGCGCAGCCTTGACGCCCTCCGCGGCCGCTGCCTACGTTCCTACCCTTTTCTGACCGAACGACTTACCGATCGAACGAGGTAGCGATGGCGCAGCCCCTGGTCGGACTCATCATGGGCTCCCGCTCGGATTGGGAGACCATGCGGCACGCGGCCGAGACGCTCGAGGCGCTCGGCGTCCCCTTCGAACAGCGTGTCGTCTCGGCCCACCGGACGCCGGACCTGCTGTACGAGTACGCCGCCACGGCCGAGGAGCGCGGGCTGGAGGTCATCATCGCCGGCGCGGGCGGCGCCGCACACCTGCCGGGGATGACCGCGGCCAAGACGACGGTGCCGGTGCTGGGCGTGCCCGTGCAGTCGCGCGCGCTGAACGGCCTCGACTCGCTGCTGTCGATCGTGCAGATGCCGGCCGGCGTGCCCGTCGGCACGCTCGCGATCGGGCGCGCCGGCGCGACCAACGCCGCGCTGCTCGCGGCGGCGATCGTCGGGAACCGGCACCCGGCGATCCGCGCGGCGCTCGCCCGGTTCCGCGCCGAGCAGACCGACCGCGTCCTCGCCCACCCGGACCCGGCCGTGGACGCGTGAGAGTCGGCATCCTCGGCGCCGGCCAGCTCGGCCGCATGCTCGCCCTGGCCGGCTACCCGCTCGGCCTCCGGTTCCGGTTCCTCGACCCGAACGCCGCGGCGCCGGCCGGGCCGCTGGCCGAGCTCGTCGTCGCCGACTACGACGACGCGGACGCGCTCCGCCGCTTCGCCGACGGACTCGACGTCGCGACGTACGAGTTCGAGAACGTCCCGGCCGCCGCGGCGGATTTCCTCGACGGCCGGGTCCCGGCGGTCCATCCGCACTACGAGGCGCTGGCCGCCGCACAGGACCGGCTCGCCGAGAAGAACGTGTTTCGCCGCCTCGGGATCCCGACCGCGCCGTTCGCGCCGGTCGACTCCCGCGACGACCTCGCCCGCGCCGTCGACGCCGTCGCGCTGCCGGCCGTCCTCAAGACCCGCCGCTTCGGCTACGACGGCAAAGGACAGTTCGTGCTCCGCGAGCGCGCGGACGTCGACCGCGCCTGGGCCGCGCTCGGCGGCTCGCCGCTGATCCTGGAAGGTTTCGTCGACTTCGAGCGCGAGCTCTCGATCCTCGCCGTGCGCGGTCGCGACGGCGACGTCGCCTTCTACCCGCTCGTCGAGAACGTCCACCGCGCGGGGATCCTGCGGCGCTCCACCGCGCCGGCGCCCGCGACGTCGCCGGAGCTCCAGGCCCGGGCCGAGGCCTACGCCCGCGCCGTCCTCGAGGAATTCGACTACGTCGGCGTCCTCGCAATCGAGCTGTTCCACCGCGGCGACGAGCTGCTTGCCAACGAGATGGCGCCACGCGTCCACAATTCCGGGCACTGGACCATCGAGGGCGCCGAAACCAGCCAGTTCGAGAACCACCTGCGCGCCATCTGCGGCATGCCGCTCGGCTCGACCGCCCCCCGCGGTCACGCCGTCATGGTGAACCTCATCGGCGCGGTCCCCGATTCCGCGGACGCGCTGGCGGTCCCGGGCGCTCACCTCCACCTGTACGACAAGGCGCCGCGCCCCGGGCGAAAGATCGGCCACATCACCGTTCGCGCGGAGGATCATGCCGTCGTGGCGCGGCGCGCGGCCGCACTCGAGGCGCTACCCGGCGCCGCGGCGACGGAGCGCTGATCTGGCTCGCGATGCCGCAAGCCCGTATCTTTGCTTCGGGTAGGTGTCGATCGGATGTGACCCGGCGCGCGAATGCGTCGTCAACGTATTCGGACAGCCGGTCCATCGCGTTATCCTGTTCGTAAGGAGGTCATCGTGTTGGTGCACAAGCAGATCACCGTGCGCAAGCTCGCCCGCGGCGGCTCGCTCGCCCTCATCGCGCTGCTCGGCGCGTGCGGCTACGCGAAGCAGGACCAGGTCCAGGCCGAGCTGGACAAGCTCCGTCAGGAGATGCAGTCCCAGGACGAGGCGCTCGCCAGCCAGATGGGCGAGATGGACGCCCGTCTCAGCGGCCGGCTGGATGCGCTGGAGCGCGAGATCGGGGCGCTCCGCGAGGAGTTCGACGTGACGGTCCGGCGCCTCGAGGGCGCGATCGCCTTCGACATGCCCGTGCACTTCGAGTTCGACAAGGCCGAGCTGCGCGAGAGCGACAAGCCGGTGCTCGACCGGTTCGCCGCGGTCGTGAAGGAGTTCTATCCGAACGCGATCGTGACCGTCGAGGGCTTCACGGACCCCGCGGGGAGCCGCGATTACAACCTCCGGCTCGGCAAGCGCCGCGCCGAGGCGGTGAAGGCGTACCTCACGGAGGCCGCCGGGCTGGATGCTTCGCGGCTGCGCGCCGTGAGCTACGGCGAGTCGCCCGAGCGGCTGCTCGTCCCGGGCGCGGCCGGCGCCAACGACAACGCCGAGCTGAACCGCCGGGTCTCGCTGGTCATCGAGTACAGCGGGCCCGAGGTCCAGCAGGTCACCCTCGTCACGCCGTCCGACGGCTGAACGCTCTCCCCTCCGGACCGGCCGTGACGCACGAACGCCCCGGGGCGCGAGCCCCGGGGCGTTCGTGCACCGGGCGTCGGCCGGTGTCGCGCAGCGCGACGGCGCGTCCGGACGCGTGTCGTCTCGCCCCGCTGCCGCGCGACCCCGTTGCGATTCGCCGGAAACGTTCCAGGCGCAGCCAGGCGCCGATTTCGTTCCCGTTTCCGGCCGTCCGGACCGGAAGCGGGATCGGGCGCGGGAATCGGTCACGGAGAGGCGCCACAGGCGTTTCGCCTCACAGGCGGAACGTCTGGAGCAGCCGCTTCTCCGTCTCGCCCTCGATCTTCGCCTCGAGCTCGATGTACGGCTCGAGTCCGCTGCCGGCCAGCTTCTCGCGGAAGAGCTGGTCCAGCTGGAACAGCCCGGCCGAATTGGACATCTCGATCGAGAGGCGGACCGCCTTCGTCTCGCCCGGCTCGATGCGGACCGCTTCGATCGCCTGGGCCGAGATCGAGTGGATGCTCGCCGACCCCGCCTCGAACGGGATGCGGGACCGGCCCTTCGCCATGTCCAGCGCGTCGGCGACGCGCACGATCCCGGCCTCGAGCGTCACCGGCCTGCCGCCGGAACGATGCGCGATGATCGCGTGCAGGATCTCGGAGCGCAGGATCGTCGCGGTCGGCACGTCGTACAGCTCGGCCAGGATCTCCCGCAGCTTTTCCTGCGCCACGAAGAGCGAGTACGCTTCGTGGTCCGAGCGGTGGATCGACATGCCGACATCGTGCAGCAGCGCCGCGAGCGCGACCACGACCTCCGCGTCCTGCGCCTCGACGCCGTAGTTCCGCACGACCGACGGCTCGATCCCCTGGTCCGCCAGCAGGCGGAGCAGCCGGACCGCGATGTTCATCACGATCTTCACGTGCACCGGACCGTGGTCCGTCATCCCCAGCCGCTCCATCGCGTTGACGTTGGCGGCCGTCCACAGCGCGTACAGCTCGTCGTCCCGGTTGACCCGGTCGATGACCTTGTGGAGTCTGGGGCTGTGCCGGTGCGGCACCGTCATCGGCACGCGGTGCCGAAGCCGTTCCCCCACGGTCCGCCCGTGTTCCGGCGGTCCCGATGGCACTTCGATGTCCATCTCCATCACCCTCCCGGCTCCTCGAACGTCGTCCCGACGGACGGCGCTGCGGGAAAGATACCACGAGCCGCGCCACGTTGCCTGCCCAGCGGCGCGACATTATATTCCCCGCGCTCGCGGAAAGCGCTGCAAAGCGTTGTCAGATACAAACATCACCGTTCATTCAGCGGAGGTGGCGCCCGTGGCGGGTCACAGCAAATGGGCGCAGATCAAGCGGAAGAAGGCGGCCAACGACGCCAAGCGCGGCAAGATGTTCACCCGGCTCATCCGGGAGATCACGGTCGCGGCGCGAGAGGGCGGCGGCGACGCGAACTTCAACCCGCGCCTGCGGTTGGCGATCGAGACGGCCAAGGCCGCGAACATGCCCCAGGACAACATCGACCGGGCCGTGAAGCGGGGCACGGGCGAGCTGGAGGGCGTGGACTACGAGGAGATCGCCTACGAGGGGTATGCGCCGGGCGGCGTGGCGCTGTACATCGAGACGCTGACCGACAACGCGAACCGGACGGTCGCCGAGGTCCGGCACGCGCTGGGCAAGCACGGCGGCAGCCTGGGCACGAGCGGCTCGGTCGCGTGGCAGTTCAACCGGAAGGGCCAGATCTACGTCGATGCGGCGCGGTACGACGAGGAGTCGCTCATGCTGGCGGCGCTCGAGGCCGGCGCCGAGGACATGCAGCGCGAGGGCGAGTCCTTCGTCATCACGACGGACGTCGCCTCGTTCCACGCGGTGCAGGGCGCGCTCCAGGCGCAGGGCATCGCCTTCGAGGAGGCCGAGCTCGCCATGGTGCCGCAGGCGACGGTCGCGGTCGAGGGCGACGAGGCGAAGCGGCTGCTCAAGCTGCTCGACGTGCTCGACGACCTGGACGACGTGCAGAAGGTCTACACGAACGCCGACATCGACGACGCGGCGCTCGCCGAGGCGGCGCGCGGATGATCGTCCTCGGCGTCGACCCGGGGACCGCCACGACGGGCTACGGCGTCGTCGCCAAGGGGGGCGACGGCGCCGTTTCGCTGCTGGAGTGCGGCGTGGTCCGCACGGACGCCGGCGCGGCGCTGCCGCAGCGGCTGCGCGAGATCTACGACGGCGTCGTCGACGTCATCGGCCGGCACGCGCCGGAGATCGTCGCGGTCGAGGGGATCTTCTACGGCAAGAACGTCAAGACGACGGTCGTCCTCGGACACGCGCGCGGCGCGATCCTGCTCGCGGCCACGCTGCGCGACCTGCCGGTCGCCGAGTATTCGCCCGCCGAGGTCAAGAACGCCATCGTCGGGACCGGCCGCGCGACGAAGGAGCAGGTCCAGTACATGGTCCAGCGGCTGCTTCGCCTGAAGTCGCCGCCGCGTCCGGCGGACGCGGCCGATGGCGTGGCGGTCGCGCTCACGCACTGCTACGCGGGCGCGCTCCCGCAGCTCCGGGAGCCGCTGCGGTTCAGCGCCGCGATGTTGGGAAGGAGGCGCCCCCTCGCATGATCAGCCGCATCCAGGGGATCCTGCTCCACCGCTCGATGGACCGGGTCGAAGTGATGACGCCGGGCGGCGTCGCCTACGAGATGGAGGTGCCGCTCTCGGTGTACGAGCGGCTCCCGAAGGAGGGGGCGGAGGTCGAGCTCCGCACGATCTACGTGGTGCGCGAGGACGGCGCCGCGCTGTACGGCTTTCTCGATGAACGCGAGCGCGAAGTCTTCGCCCGGCTGTTGACGGCTTCGGGCGTCGGCCCGCGCCTCGCGCTCAGCATGCTCTCGACGCTCGCGCCGGACCGCCTCGTGCGGGCGATCGCCGAGAAGGACATCGCCGCGCTCCGGCAGGTGCCCGGGCTCGGCGCGAAGAAGGCGGAGCGCATCGCGCTGGAGCTCGCCGACAAGCTCGACGACCTGGCGCTCTCCGTCGCCGGGCCGCGGCCGGAAGGTCGGGCCGCCGAAGAAGCCGTCGGCGCGCTCGTCGCACTCGGCTACTCGCCCGCCCAGGCCACGGCCGCGGTGCGGCGGGCGCTGGACGAGCGGCCGGGTCTCCAGGGCACGGACCTGATCAAGGCCGCGCTCGCTCAGGTGGGGTAGCGCGCGACGCGCCCCGGGGGTGCATGTAGTCGAAGCGGATGAAGAGCCTGGGGTCGAAGTCCGAGAAGCGCTCTTCGTAGTACAGCTCGAGCGTCAGCATCGGATCGGACGCGGCGGTGCCGCGGAAACGCAGTCCCAGCCCCGCCGAGGCGGCGGGCACCAGCGCCGTTCCCTCCTGCGCGGGCGTCAGGTTCCAGCCGGCGTACGCCGCGCCGCCGAGCAGGGCGTACAGCTCGAGCGGCTGGCCGCTGCGCAGCTCCAGCCTGTCGCCGGTCAGCACCCGTTCCAGCCCGAGCTGGGCGCCCGCCATGGCCCCCGTGTCGGAGAGGCCGTAGAAGGAGACGCCGGTTCCGAGCCCGGCGCGGAGCGTCCAGCCGCCGCCCGCTCCGAGCGGCCACGCCTGGCCGCCGAACAACATCAGGTCGTAATCGTTGTTGTTGGCGTAGTACAGCCCACCGAGCGTCCAGTAGGAGCCGGCGAAGCCCGTGGAGTCGACGGCCGTCGCATCGGTCGCCGCCGTGGAGTCCGTCACCTGCGCATCCGCCGGAGATTCGGCGGCAAGGAGCGCCAGGGCGAGGAGAGTGCTGGTGAGTCGGCGCATGTTCGCTCCCGGTGGTGGTGTCGAGATCCGGACTCGGCTCCCGGCCGGTAAGGTCGCGGTCGCCGCGGAGGCTTGCAAGATCGGGTCCCTTCGAGTGGCCGGGATCACCGCCAGACGCGGACCGGCACGACCTCGATCCGCCCGGGCCGGACGTCGACCCGGCCCACTTCGATCCGGCGATGCACACCGCCCGCGCCGTCGGGGATCTCGACGGCGATCCGGTGCGTGCCGGCAGGGAGGCGCAGTCGCGCGATCCCGATCCGGCCCGGCAGGAGCTGCCAGGACCGCGTGTCGGCCTGCTCGAGGAGCGCGGTCCCCAGGTTCGTGAGCATGCCGAGCACCCGGCCGATCCATTCGTCGTCGTCGCCGCCGATGCTTTCGACCCCCTTCGTCAGCGCCAACTTCGAGATGGCGCGGGCGACGGTGCGCGCGAGCAGGAGCGTGCGCTCGTCGTCGAAGTCGCGCACCACCGCGGTCGAGACGTCGGCGTGGAACTGCACGGGCTCGACGATGTCGCCGCCCACGACGCGGAGCCCGGTGACGGGCTCGCGGTCCAGCCGGTAGGCCGGCCAGGCGATCCGGAGCAGGTACGGATTCCCGTCCTCCGGACAGTCGCGCGTGTCGTCGTCGTCCTTGTCGTCCGACGCCTCCGTGCACGACGCCTTGTATCGGACGTCGGACGGAAGGTCGAGGTGGAGCGTGGGCGGGCGGTGGGCGTACCACGGGTGCGCGCGTCGCAGGCTCAGCGCGGCGACGATGCGCGTCGCGACCTCCAACGAGGCCGCCGCGCGCTCGTCGCCGCTGGTCCCGGTCAGCCACGCGACCTCCGCGGGGAGCAGCGGCGCGACGATCGACTGCTCCACGCGATGCGCGACGAAGCCCTGCTCGACGACGACGACGACTTCGCCCACGGAATCGGGCAGCGCGCGCTCCGTCGGGAGCGTGTCGCCGCGGGACGCCAGCATCAGCGCGTTGCGGTACGCGACATCTGCGTCGTTCCGCTCGCCCGCGGCCTCGAAGACGACCCCCGTGAAGTAGCGCAGGAACGCGATCATCGGCGTGGTGCGCTCGTCGCGCTCGCGCTCCGCTTCGCGCTCGAGCAGGAAGCCGAGCCGGCGGGCCTCGACGGCGGCGCCGGCCCGATCGCCCTGCCGCAGCCGGTTCATCGCGCCGTAGTAATGGATCAGGAGCCGTTCCGTCCACCCCGGCTCGTACGGCAGCACGTTGTCGCTCGTGACCAGCGAGAGCGCCGCGCGAGAGATCCGCTTGGTGTAGCGGTCCTCGGCCAGCTCGGCCGCGCGCTGGAGCGCGGCGTTGCTGGAATCGTAGGCGCCCGCGTAGTGGCCGAGGATCCCGGCGTAGAGCGCACGGAGCAGCTCGTCTTCCGGCGCGGCATCGTCGCGGCCCGCGACGTGGGACAGCGCCGAGTCGGGGTGGCCGAACGCCAGGAGCCGCCGCAGGTCGTTCTCCCGGCGGAGCAGTCCGTTCGGGGCGACGTCGTAGTGCGAGAACAGCCGGGCGCACCCCGTACCCGCCAGCACCGCGAGGCCGGCGAGCGCGAGGAGGCGACGACCGGTGCCGCGCGTCGGCCGGCCGCGCATGCGTCAGCGACCGCGGTTCTCCAGGATGATGACCCGCTCGCGAGCGTGCGCGATCGCGTCGGCGAGCTTCGCGTACGCATCGCCGACCGCCTCGATCTTCTCCAGCTCCAGGCGGTGCAGGAAGAGCCGGTAGCGGATCAGCGCCTCGATCGGCCGGAGCTGCTTGTCCAGGACCGTGGCGATGCGGTAGTCGAGCATCGGGTCGGCCCGCAGCACGCTCGCCCGGTCGTAACGGTCGAGCGCGCCGGCCAGGTCGCCGCGCGCGGCCAGGTCGTCGCCTTCGCGGATCAGCATCTCCGCCAGCGCCGCGGCGCGGCCGTCCGTGGTCGCGTCGCCGGGCTCGTCGACGATGCGCACGCCCTGCGCTTCGTGGTAGCTGTACGTCGAGACGCGGCCGTCCCGCAGCTGCACCATCGCGATCTCCCCCACGCCGTCGCGCGGCGCGTTGGAAAGGGCGGCCGGCACCATGACCGTGGCGTCGCCGGCCCGCCGCACGGACCACGCCGCCGGGGTCGTTCGGGTCGCCGCCATGACCTGCGTCTCGTTCATGCCGAGCGCCAGCTCGCCGCGCGTGATCGCGCGGCAGACCTCGGGCTCGCAGCTCGCCAGCGCCTCCGCGGCGAGGGCATCGCGTGCTTCGCGCCGCTCCGCCTGCTCGACGGCCGCCTGGTCGCGAACCGCGGAGACCGTGGCTTCCGAGCCCGGCACCCGGTCGCCGTTTTCGAGGATCGGCTCCTCGTTCACCCGCTTGGGCGTACACGCGGCCAGCGCCGCGATCGCAATCACCGACATCCGACGAATCATGCGGCCTCCAGGAGAAGGGGGCGGGTTCAGGGATGGATCGGGCGCGCTCACCAGCCGAAGCGGCTCCGCTCGATGTACTTCTTGATCTTGTGCTGTCCGACCCAGACCTTCTCGTTCGTTTCAAGGTCCACGAGCGTCGCGTCGACCTGGTAGTAGATCACGGTCTCGCGCCCCTCCTGGTCCTCGATCGCCTGGAGCTCGCCTTGCAACATGTACTTCGCCCCGAGTTCCTGGCCGAGCCGGGCGCGGGTGTCGGCCCGTGCGTGCTCCTGCTGGTCCTCGCGCTCGGCGCGCACGTCCTGGCGCTCGTCCGCACTCGCCACCACGCGCACGAGCCCGGAGTTGACGAACGCCCGCTCCAGGTCGCGGATGAACGTGGCGACCGGGATGTGCTCCAGCGTCCGGTTGCGGAATTCGCCCACGATCACGGCCGGACGCGTGCCGCCGTGCAGCTCGGCGTACACGCGCGCCCACGGCGCCGACAGGCTCTGATCGATCAGCTCGTTCGCGACGAGCCGCGAGTCGGTGTCGTTCCAGCGGCCCGACAGATCCGTCACCGCCGTGGGGTCGATGCGGGAAACGCGCTTGCCACCGCACGCCAGCGGCGCCGCGGCCACCGCCGCAAGCAGCGCAACATTCAGGAGTCTGTACGGCTTGGATCCGGAAACGCGAGACATTTCGCCTCCAGTGGGTGGGGTCCGTGGGCGATGCTACACGGACCGGCACGGGATTGTTCGTCCGCAGGGCCGCAACGACGCCCCGCAGTACCAAGGACGAACGACCCGCCGCCGATGTGACGCCGGCGCCCGGATGCTCGTCTTCGTGCGGCCGGCCGGGCGTGGCACGAACGATGCCTCAGGTTGGCGGGCAATCAGACCGAAAACAACCATGGAGTGAAACGGCAATGCGGCCAGACCGTTGCTTGTTTTGCGGCTCGAAGGACACGGATTCGCCTTACGCACGCCCCGCCGAGATCGGGGTCCTGTCTCGCATCTTCCCGCGCCTGTGCCGACGCTTCTGCCGGGCGTGCGGGCGCCATTTCTGGGCGATTCGCCCGGAAAGAGCTGCGCGATCCGAGCATTCTTTTCGCGGAACCGCGCGCCGTCGCCCCGACGCCGGCGTGGACGTCGGCGCCTGGCACCGCGCCGCCGCTCCCACGGCTTCGCCGGTTCCGGCCTCCGCTTCCGCCGGTCCCGACGCACCCCTTGCCATGCGGCCGTCGGGCCGTTCTCTTTCCGGGCACATCGAACAAGAGACCGGAAGCGCGGTCGCGTGACCCGGGCCGGATCGACTCCGCGACGCACGGAGCTCGAGAAGGCGCCGGGTCGCGGGAGTCGCCTATGCCACTGTGTTCGATAAATGAAGCCTTCTCGCTGCCCATACTGCCGATCGTTCGACACGGACCGTCCGTACCGGCGGCCGTCGACCATCGCCGTTCTCTCGAAGATCTTCCCCCGCCTTCGGCGGCGCGTCTGCCGTAACTGCGGGCGCCACTACTGGGCTCTCCACCCGAAGACCGGCGACGCGCGCGCCACGTGACGCGCGCGTCGGCCTCGGGTCGCCGCGGGACACCCCTCCCTCCGGCGCCGCCCGCGCCGCCCCGGCCGCGCCAACTGGCCCGCCCGCCCCGCCCTCGTTACCTTCGTAGTCGGCGTTCGCGCACGCGTCGTGAGGCGTCGTGGCTTCGGGAAATTTTCGGGACCGCCGGGGTAGCAACTCGCATCTGGAGGGCGGACGCCGAGCGGAGCCGCGACGCGCGAGGCGGGGACGGCGGCGTCGGCCGGGATGGGAACCCACATCGCGGGCAGCAGATGCGATCCGAGATCACGACCCCCGAGGTACTGACCGAAGAGAGCGCGGTCGAGCTCTCCCTGAGGCCCCAGCGGCTGGCCGAATTCGTGGGACAGCCGAAGGTGAAGGAGAGTCTGAAGATCGCGATCGACGCTGCGCTGGCGCGGCGCGAGCCGCTGGACCACACGCTGTTCCACGGCCCGCCGGGGCTGGGGAAGACGACGCTCGCGATGCTGATGGCGCGGGAGCTGGGCGTGAACATCAAGACCACGTCGGGCCCGGTGCTGGAGAAGCCGGGCGACCTGGTCGGCATCCTGACCAACCTGCGCGAAGGCGACATCCTCTTCATCGACGAGATCCATCGCCTGCGGCCGATCATCGAGGAGTTCCTCTACCCGGCGATGGAGGACTACAAGATCGACATCCGGCTCTCGGAGGGGCCGAAGGCGCAGACGGTGACGGTGCCGGTCGAGCGGTTCACGCTGGTCGGTGCGACGACGCGGTTCGGGCTGCTGACGCCGCCGATGCGGGCGCGGTTCGGGATCATCCAGCGGTTGAACTACTACGACACGAGCGAGCTGTCCTTCATCATCGAGCGCAGCGCGGAGATCCTTCAGGTGGAGTGTGCCGGCGAGGGCGCGCGGGAGATCGCGCGCCGGTCGCGGGGCACGCCGAGAGTGGCGAACCGGCTGCTCCGTCGAGTCCGGGATTACGCGCAGGTCCGGGCGGATGGCGTCATCACGAAGGCGGTCGCGGACGAGGCCTTGCAGATGCTGGACGTGGACGAGTACGGCCTCGATGAGATGGACGGCCGGGTGATCAAGGCGTTGATCGAGCACTTCGACGGCGGGCCGGTCGGGCTGAACACGCTCGCCGTGGCGGTGGGCGAGGATGCCGGGACGCTCGAGGAGGTGTACGAGCCGTTCCTGATACAGAACGGGTTCCTGATGCGCACGCCGCGGGGTCGCGTGGCGACGAACCGCGCGTTCGAGCGTTTCGGCTACGCGCTGCCGGCGGATCGCCGGAAGGGACCGGAGTCGCAGCAGAGTTTGTTCGAGGGGTGAAGTGGACGTCGTCTGCCTGAGCGCCGAGGATTGCCGGCTCCTCTCCGCGCGTTTCGCCGAGCACGACAACTCGCATCTCCGCATGACGGACGCGCTGAAGGAGGCGGGCGAGACGGAGGTGTTGAAGCGGTTCGGCGCGCTGCGTCGTCTGGAGGCGCGCTTCGAGATCGACCTCGGCTCGCTGTGCCACCGCTTCGAGCGGCGCGATCATCCGCGGACGCATCCGTTGGAGCGGATGATCCTCGCCTACGTCGCGACGTGGAAGTCGCGTCCGGACGGCGCGGGCGAGCTGTGGGTGCGCCTCGACCGGGTGCGCGAGGTGCGTGAGCTGATCGAGGAGGGCGAGCGGGTCGGTGAGCCGGGCGCCTGAGAGCTACCCGACGTCCGCGTTCGACTACGCGCTCCCGCCCGACCGGATCGCGCAGTACCCGCATCAGCGGCGGGACGAGAGCCGGCTACTGGTCCTGCACCGCCGGGACGGCGCGGTCGAGCATCGCATCTTCCGGGACCTGGTCGAGCTGATCCCCGCGGGAGATGCGCTGGTCGTGAACGAGACGCGCGTGTTCCCGGCGCGTCTCGTGGGGCGCAAGCCGACGGGCGCGCCGGCGGAGGTCCTGCTGCTTCGTCCCGTCTCGACCGCCGAACCGCTGTGGGAGGCGCTGGTCCGACCGGGTGGCAAGCTGAAGCCCGGCCGCGTGGTCGAGATCGGGGCGGACCTCCGGGTGGAGATCGTGGATTCGACGCCCGATGGCGGGCGGATCGTTCGGCTCGTCACGCCGCTGCCACTGGAAGCCGCGCTCGAGCGATACGGCCGGATGCCGCTTCCGCCGTACGTCGAACGCGAGCCGGGGCCCGAGGACCGCGAGCGGTACCAGACGGTGTTCGCCCGGGAGCCGGGCTCCGTCGCCGCGCCGACCGCGGGGCTGCACTTCACGGAAGCGATGCTGCGCGCGCTGGAGGAGAAGGGCGTCCGGCCCGTGCGGCTGGTGCTGCACGTCGGCGTGGGTACGTTCCGGCCGGTCGAGGTCGAGGACCCGGCGCGGCACCCCATGCACGCCGAGCAGTACGCCGTCTCGCCCGAGGCGGCCGCCGCGCTGAACGCGACGAAGGCGGCGGGAGGAAAGGTCTGGGCGGTCGGGACGACGGTGACCCGCACGCTCGAGACCGTCGTCGACGACGGCGGGATCGTCCACCCCGGCGCCGGCTGGACCTCGCTCTTCATCCGCCCGCCGTACCGGTTCAGGGTGGTGGACCGCCTGATCACGAACTTCCACCTGCCGCGCTCGACGCTGCTCATGCTCGTCGCCGCGTTCGGCGGGTACGAGAACGTGATGCGGGCGTACCGGACCGCGGTCGACGAGGGGTACCGGTTCTACTCGTACGGGGACGCGATGGCGATCGTGTGATCGAGCCGGCCCGGGCGCGCCCCGGGTCGCGGCCGCCGCCCACCGCGTCACGCGTCGAATGCTTCCCTCGTTGGTCGGTATGAGCGTTCACACTCCCGTAGGTGTCTCGATGGCGAGTCTCCCGGATGTCGCCCCGTCGCCGAGGCCGCCGGCGCTCACGCGTCCCGGCGTGTCGGCGCTGCTCACCCTGTTCGCCGCGATCTCGCCGGTGATGCCGGTCCGGGCCCAGTCGCTGGACGACCGGGTCACCGTCGCCGGCCGCGTCGTGGACGCCGATACGGGCGCACCGGTCGCCGACGCGCTCGTCGAGATTGCCGACTCCTGGAAGTTCGCGTACACGGACTCCAGCGGTGCGTTCGTGATCGACGCCGTCGAGCCGGGGATGCGGGAGTTCCGCGTCCGTCGTCCCGGGTACGCCGACCGCACCGAGATGCACGAGGTGCGCGCGGGCGCGGCGCCCCGTCTCGAGCTCGCGGCGCGGCCGCTCGTGCTGGAGGGGCTCGCGATTCAGACCGCCCGCCTGGACCGCCGCCTGCGGGACGCGCCGTACGAGGTCCGGGTGTTCGGCCGCGCCGCGCTGATCCGCAGCGGCGCGAGGTCTGCGTTCGATTTCCTCCACCGGGTGGCGGGCGTGCAGTTCGTCCCCTGCGCGCCGAACGACGCCACGCTCTGCATCCTCCTGCGCGGCGCCCGGGTCGCGCCGGCGCTGGTCGTCGACGACGCCGCGCGGCGCGGCGGCGCGGAAGAGCTGGACCGCCACGACCTGAGAGACGTCTACCGAATCGAAGTCCTCCGCGAGGGCGCGACGGTCCGGATCTACACGACGGAATTCGCCGAGGACCTGGCCGTCGGCCGGAGGTGGCTCGGGCCGACGCTCCGGAAGTAGCCCGGCGGCCGCTCCCCCGCGATATTCGCCGCGCGCCGTGCCGCCGCCGGCCGGCCCCGTGAGCGGCGGAGCCGGCCGGCGTGCACGACATCGGCCGGACCGCCGCCGCTCCTCGAGGGTACGTGACGTCGGCGGCTGGCGACATCCCGATTTTCGCTTAGATTCCTGGCCGTGCTCCGGGATAGAGGATGTTCGAGTTCGAATTGATCCGCGCCGCGGGCGCGGCGCGCGCGGGTGAGTTCCGCCTGCCGCACGGCACGGTGCGGACGCCCGCGTTCATGCCGGTCGGCACGCAGGCGACGGTGAAGACGTTGTCGCCGGACGAGTTGGAGGGTCTGGGCGCCGAGATCATCCTCGGCAACACGTACCACCTCTTCCTGCGACCGGGGCACGAGGTCGTCCGCGAGCTGGGCGGGCTGCACGGCTTCATGAACTGGAAGCGACCGGTCCTCACGGATTCGGGCGGCTTCCAGGTCTTCAGCCTCGCGGACATCAACGAAGTGCGGGAGGACGGCGTCGTCTTCCAGAGCCACGTCGACGGGTCGCGGCACCTCTTCACGCCCGAGCGCGTCATCGAGATCCAGCGGGCGCTGGGCGCGGACGTGATCATGGCGTTCGACCAGGTCCCGCCGGGCGACGTGGACCGGCAGGCGGCGTTGGTCGCGCACGAGCGTACGTTGCGCTGGCTGGAGCGCTGCCGGGCCCGCTTCGTCGAGCTCGAGGCCGAGGACGCGCCGGCGCAGACGCTGCTGCCGATCGTGCAGGGCGGGATGTTCGCGGACCTGCGCCGCGATGCCGTGGCGCGGATCCGCGAGATCGGCGACTGGCGCGGCTGGGCCATCGGCGGGCTCTCCGTTGGCGAGCCGAAGCCGGTGATGTACGAGATGCTCGAGGTGCTGGAGCCGGAACTTCCCGCGGGTGCGCCGCGGTACCTCATGGGCGTCGGCTACCCCGACGACCTGATCGAAGGGATCCGGCGCGGCGTCGATCTCTTCGACTGCGTCGCGCCGACGCGCAACGGGCGCAACGGCACGGCGTGGGTCGAGGAGGAAGCGCAGGTCAACATCAAGGCGGAGCGCTTCAAGGCGGATCCGCGGCCGCTCGACCCGGCGTGCGACTGCTACACGTGTCGCAACTTCAGCCGCGCGTACCTGCGGCACCTCTTCATCGCCGGGGAGGTGCTCGGGCTGCGGCTGCTCTCGTTGCACAACGTGCGCTTCCTCGTCCGGCTGGCCGAGCGGGCGCGGGCGGCGATCCTGAACGGCGAATTCGAGGGGTGGAGCGCGGACTGGCTCGGCCGCTGGCACGGCGCCCGGGCCGCGAAAAAGGGAGGGTGAACGTGGGCATCTACAGTGTGGCGCTGCTGGCGGCGCCGAGGCAGGGGGCGAGCGGCGGGCTGGTCTTCGCGATCCAGCTCCTGGCGATCTTCGTGATCTTCTACTTCCTGCTGATCCGCCCCCAGCGCAAGGTCCAGCAGCGGCACCAGCAGATGCTGGCGGCGCTGAAGCGCGGCGACCAGGTCATGACGGAGGGCGGGATCCTCGGCGAGGTGATTCACCTGGCCGAGGACCGGGTGACGCTGAAGACGGGGGAGTCGCGGGTGGTGGTGGCGCGCGCGAAGATCGCGCGGGTCTTCACCGCCGAGGCGACGGAGAAGAAGTAGCGGAGTTCGATGGCTGTACGAGAGATCCGCATTCTCGGCGACCCGGTGCTGCGGGCCAGGGCGGAGCCGGTCCCGGCCGTGGACGACGACGTGCGTCGGCTCATCGACGACATGATGGAGACGATGTACGCCGCCGACGGCGTCGGCCTGGCCGCGCCGCAGATCGGCATCGGCAAGCGGGTGATCGTGGTGGACGTCCGTGAGCCGGAGGCGCCGCCGTTCGCGCTCATCAACCCCGTGGTCGTCGAGTCGAGCGAGGAGCGGGAGCGTGGCGAGGAGGGGTGCCTGAGCATCCCCGGCCTCAAGGAGATCGTCGAGCGGCCGGCGACCGTGGTGGTCGAGGGGCTCGACCGGGAAGGGAATCCGCGCCGCATCGAGGCCGACGGACTCCTCGCCCGGGCGCTCCAGCACGAGGTCGACCACCTCGACGGCGTCCTCTTCATCGACCGCGTGAGTCCGCTGAAGCGGCAGATGCTGCTGAAGCGTTGGAAGAAGCTCCGGTCGTAGACCCGTGCCGCGGAGCGCATGAGGATCCTGTTCTGGGGGACGCCCGACTTCGCGATCCCGTCGCTGCGCGCGCTGCTCGGCGAGGGGCACGAGGTGGTCGGCGTCGTCACGCAGCCGGACCGGCCGGCGGGCCGGGGGCGCGCGCTCCAGCCGCCGCCGGTCAAGGTCGTCGCGCAGGCGGAGGAGCTTCCCGTGCTCCAGCCGGAGCGGCCGAGGGGCGACGCGTTCCTGGAGACGCTGCGTCGCCTGGCGCCCGACCTCTCCGTCGTGGTCGCGTACGGTCAGATCCTGCGGCGCGAGGTGCTCGAGCTGCCGCGGCTGGGCTCGATCAACGTCCACGCCTCGCTGCTGCCGGAGCTCCGGGGCGCCGCGCCGATCAACTGGGCGATCATCCGCGGGCACGAGGAGACCGGCATCACGATCATGCGCATGGTCGAGAAGATGGATGCGGGGCCGATCCTCTTCCAGGTCCGCGAGCCGATCGGGCCGGACGAGCGGGCGGGCGATCTCTGGGCGCGGCTGAGCGAGGTCGGTGCCGCGGCGCTGGTCGAGGCGCTCGCGCTCCTCGAGATCGGCGAGCTCGACGAAGTCGAGCAGGACGAGTCGCGGGCGACGTATGCGCCGAAGATCGGCCGCGACGACGCGAGGATCGACTGGTCGCGCTCCGCCGCCGAGCTGGACCGCTGGATCCGCGGGCTGGACCCCGTGCCGGGCGCCTGGACGACGTGGCTGGGCCAGGAGCTCAAGGCGTACCGACCGAAGCCCGTCCCCGAGCACGAGCACGGCGCCGCGCCCGGCACCGTCCTCGAGGCGGACGCGAGCGATCCGACGCAGGGGCTGTTCGTGGCGTGCGGCGCCGGCGCCGTCTACGTCCGGGAGGTCAAGCCGGCGGGGAAGCGGCGGATGACCGCCTCGGAGTGGGTGCGGGGCCGCGGCCCGGAGACCGGCGATCGGTTCGAATGATGCACCGCGCCGGGGCGGGTGCGACGCGCCGCGACCGGGCGTGCGGCGGAGCGCGTGCGGCGTGCGGCGCGGCCCCGCTCGCTGCGCGTGACGTGCGATGATGCTGCCGCGTCTGCACCTCGTCACCGCGGATGAGGTGCTCCTCGCGACGGACTTCGCGGACCGCGCGGGGCGGGTGCTGGCCGCGTGCGGCGCGGCCGTCGCGCTGCACCTGCGCGGTCACGGGCTGAGCGGCCGCGAGCTGTACGTGCTGGCCGAGCGGCTGCGTGGGGTGGCGGGCCGGGTCGGCGCGGCGCTGCTGGTGAACGACCGCATCGACGTGGCGCTGGCCGCGGGTGCGGACGGCGTCCAGCTCGGCCGCCGGTCCCTGCCGGTGCCGGACGCCCGACGGCTGCTCGGCTCGGCGGCGCGGATCGGCTTCTCCGCCCACTCCGTCGCGGAGGCGGCGGGCGCGGAGCGGGACGGCGCGGATTTCGTGGTGCTGGGCGCGGTCTACCCGACCGCATCGCACCCGGGCGAGCCGGGGTGCGGCGTCGGACGCGTGCGCGAGGCCGTCGAGGCGGTGGGCGTGCCGGTGCTCGCGATCGGCGGGATCACGCCCGAGCGGGTCGGCGCCGTGCGGGCTGCCGGCGCGTACGGCGTCGCGGTGCTGGGCGGCGTGTGGCGCGCGGCCGACCCGGCGGCGGCCGCGCGGGCGTACCTGGAGGCTTTGGAGGAGGGCGTGACATGACCGCGGCGACGATCGAGATCACGTTGAACGGCGAGTCGAAACAGGTCGCGGCCGGGCGGACGGTCGCCGGGCTGCTCGTCGACCTGGGGCTCCACCCCGGGCTGGTCGTGGTCGAGCACAACCGCGAGATCCTGGATCGTGCGCGGTACGACCAGGCCGAAGTGCGTGCGGGCGACACGCTCGAGCTGGTGCATTTCGTGGGCGGCGGCTGAGGCCGCGCCCGCGTCGCCTCGGGCGCGGGCGCCGCGGCGCGCCGCGCGCCCGGCAACCTGGAGCGAGAACCGATGACGACCACGACGATCGATCAGGACGTGCGGGATCTGCCGCTTGTGATCGCGGGCCGGGAGTTCCGGTCCCGCCTGGTGGTGGGCACCGGGAAGTACCGGACGAACGAGGAGATGGTCGGCGCGATCGAGGCGAGCGGCGCCGAAATGGTGACGGTCGCGGTGCGGCGCGTCGACCTGGACCGTACGAAGGAGGAGGGGATCCTCTACCACCTCGATCCGGAGAAGATCTTCCTGCTGCCGAACACGGCGGGGTGCTACACCGCGGACGAGGCGGTCCGCTACGCCCGGCTCGGGCGCGCCGCCGGGCTGAACGACTGGGTCAAGCTCGAAGTGATCGGCGACCAGCGCACGCTGCTCCCCGATGTCGCCGCGACGCTCGAGGCGGCCCGGACGCTCGCGGCGGAGGGCTTCAAGGTGCTGGCCTACACGAACGAGGACGTGGTCACCGCGCTGCGGCTCGAAGACGCCGGCTGCGCGGCGGTCATGCCGCTGGCCAGCCCGATCGGCAGCGGGCTCGGGCTCGTGAACCCGTACTACATCCGGGAGATCAAGAGCCGGCTCTCGGTGCCGGTGATCGTGGATGCGGGGGTCGGCACGGCATCCGACGCGTGCGTCACCATGGAGCAGGGCGTGGACGGGATCCTGATGAACACGGCGATCGCCGAGGCGCGCGACCCCGTCCGCATGGCCCGGGCAATGAGGCAGGCGGTCGAGGCCGGCCGGCTGGCGTACCTCGCGGGGCGGATGCCGCGCCGGGAGGTGGCGGTGCCGTCGTCGCCGACGACGGGCATGCTCGGTTGAGCGCGACACCGGCCCGCTGGGCCGCGCTCGACACGCTGCGCGCCGTCCGCGGCGGCGAGCTGGCGGACCGTGCGCTGGCCCGGACGCTCGAGCGCGTCGCCGTGCGGGACCGGCCGTGGGTGCAGGAGCTGGTCTACGGCACGTTCCGGCTGCGCGGCCGGATCGACTGGATGCTGGACCGGCTCGTCCGGCGCGGGATCGCATCGCTCGAGCCGGATGTCCTCGACATCCTCCGCCTGGGCGCGTACCAGCTCCTGGAGATGGGGAGCGTGCCGGCTTACGCCGCGGTGTCCCAGGCGGTCGAGATGGCGAAGCGTGTGGCGGGGAAGGGCGGCGGCGGGCTGGTCAACGGCGTGCTCCAGTCGCTCCGGCGGCGGCGCGACGCACTGGAGTTCCCGGCGTTCGGGCGCGATCCGGTCGGGCACCTGAGCGAATGGGGCTCGCACCCTCGCTGGCTCGTCGAGCGCTGGGTCGACCGCTTCGGCGCCGAGGGCGCACGCCGGCTGGTCGAGGCGAACAACGCGCGGCCGGAGTTGTACATCCGAGCGGTGTGCACCACGGCCGACGACGCGCGGGCGCGGCTCGAGGCGGCCGGGATCGAGTCGGAGCCGGTCCCGTTCGCGCCGGACGCGCTGCGCATCGTGCCGCCGGCCGGCGCGCGCGAGGCGCTCGCCGTGGTGCCGTCGGTGGTGCAGGACCCGGCGGCGGGATCGGTCGTGCGCTACGCGGCGGTGCCGGAAGGCGCCCGGGTCGCCGACCTCTGCGCGGCGCCGGGCGGCAAGGCGGTCGCGCTCGCGGAGCGCGCGCGGAGCGTCGTCGCGGCGGACGTCTCGTTCGCGCGAATGGCGCGCGTCCGGGAGAACGCCGGGCGGATCGGCGGGCTGTCGGTGCACGGGCTCGTCGCCGACGCGCGGTGGCCGGCGGTGCGGGAAGCGGATGTCGTGCTCGTCGATGTGCCGTGCACGGGGACCGGCACGCTGCGCCGGCACCCGGACGGGAAGTGGCGGCTCGCGCCGACCGATCTGTCGGCGCTGGCCGAGCTCCAGCGCGAGATCCTCGACGCCGCGGCGGAGGTCGTGCGGCCGGGTGGGCTGCTGATCTACTCCACCTGCTCGCTGGAGCCCGAAGAGAACGAAGGACAAGTGGACGCGTTCCTGGAGCGACATCCGGAATTCGTGCCGGCGCCGCCGCCGGCCGGTACCATCGCCGCGGAGCTGCTCGACGCCGCCGGCCGGCTGGTCGTGCTGCCACAGGCGACGGGCGTGGATGGGGCGTTCGCCTCGCGTCTGCGCCGGGAGAACTGAGCCATGCTGGGGGAATCGATTCGTCGTCGTAGACACCTGGACCCGGGACCGCGGCGCCCTGAGGGCGCCGTGCCGCGCCTGCGCTGGGACCGCTGGATCCTGTCCGGCCTGGCGGCCATCGTCCTGAGCTTCGGCACCGGCTATCTCGTCGCGGCGCAGGTCCTGTTCCCCGCGCCCGACGCGCCGCAGGAGGACGCCACGGTCGTCCCCGTGCCGGGGCTGACCGGGAAGGAGTTGACGGCGGCGCAGGGGGAGATCGAGGCGCTCGGCCTGACGGTCGGCAGCGTCCGCTGGCTGCCGCACCCGAATGAGCCGGCGGGCACCGTCGTCGCCCAGGACCCGCTCCCCGAGCAGCGGCTCCGGGCGGGCGCGGAGGTGCGCCTCTCCGTGAGCTCCGGCCGGGCGCAGGTGCGCGTGCCCGACGTCGTCGGCCTGCCGTACGAGACGGCGGCCCAGCTGGCCGGGCGTCTGGGCTTCGAGGTGAACCGACGCACGCAGCCCGAGCCCGGGCCCGCGGGGTACGTCCTCGACGTGCGGCCCCGGCCCGGTACGGAGCGCGTGCTGCCGGCGTCCATCACGCTGATCGTGCGCACGCCGCCGCCCGTCGTGCCGGACAGCATCCGGGTTCCCGTCGAGAGCTTCGATCCCGCCCCGGAGATCCCCGCACTCCCCCGGATGCCGGACACCGCGGGGACCGGAACCCCGGAGCATTGAGCCGTGCCCTTCCTGCTGGATCTGCTGACGCGGAACTGGACGATCAAGCTCACCGCGCTGCTGATCGCGGTGCTGCTGTGGACGATCGTCAAGTCGGATGAGCCGACCCGGGTACCGGTCGAGAACGTGCCGATCGAGGTCGCACTGCGCGATCCCGGCTGGATGCTCGCCTCGCCGCCGTCCCCGCCGACGGCGACCGTCATCTTCTCGGGCCCGGTCCGGGAGCTGGCCCGGCTGGCGGTCGCGCAGCCCCGGGTCGTGATCCCGGTCGACGAGGTGAGCGACTCCATCGAGGTCCGCCAGCTCCGCACCGGCTGGGTCCAGCTCGAGGGCGACCTTTCGCGGACCCGGACGGAGGACATCCGGCCGGGCGCGGTGCTGCTCGCGTTCGAGCGCCTCACGACGCGGCTCGTGCCGGTCACGGTCCGGACGCGGGGCGACCTTCCGCCCGGCCTCGATTTCGCGGCGCCGCTCCGCGTCGAGCCGCCCGCCGTCCGGGTGAGCGGCCCGCGGCGCGCCATCGAGGCGCTGGACTCCGTCGTGACCGTGCCGCTCGAGCTCGGCGGCCTGCGTGGCTCGGCCGCGATCACCGCGGAGCTCGACACGACCGAGCTCCGCGGGCTGATCCTCTCGCCGGCCACCGTCGATGTGGTGGTCCGGGTCAAGCCCGCCGTTCAGGACACGGCCGTACTCGGGGCGCCGGCCGACTCCGCCCGGCGCCCGGGATCGGAGTAGCCATGGCCGACCGCGAGCCGCTGATCCTGGGGGTCGAGACCTCGTGCGATGAGACCTCCGCCGCCGTGCTCCGCGGCGACCGCGAGCTCCTCGGCCACGTCATCCTCTCGCAGGACATCCACAAGCTCTACGGCGGCGTGGTCCCGGAGCTCGCGAGCCGCGCGCACATCCGCGTCATCGACGACGTCGTCGACGGCGCGCTGGCCGAGGCGGGCATCTCGCTCGCGGACATCGATGTCTTCGGCGTGACCGCCGGGCCCGGCCTGATCGGCGCGCTCCTGGTCGGACTGACCTGGGCGAAGGCCGTCGCCTACGCGCGCGGCCGCCCGCTGATCCCGGTGCACCACATGGAGGCGCACCTCTTCGCGGTCGAGCTCGAGAACCCCGCCGCCCGGCCGCCGTTCGTCGGCCTCCTCGTCTCCGGCGGCCACACGATGCTGCTCTGGGTGCCGGAGTGGGGGCGCTACGAGCTGCTCGGCGAGACGCGCGACGATGCGGCCGGCGAGGCGTTCGACAAGGTCGCCAAGATCCTGGGCCTCGGCTACCCGGGCGGCCCGGTCATCCAGCGCGTCGCGCAGGACGGCGATCCGAACGCCCATGTCTTCCCCCGGCCGATGCTCGCGGCGAACCAGCGCGAGGACGACCCGCAGTATTACGACTTCTCGTTCAGCGGGCTCAAGACGGCGGTCCTGACTCGCGTCCGGCAGCTCGAGGCCGAAGGCCGGCTCGCCGCGGAGGTGCCGAACCTCGCCGCGTCGTTCCAGGCGGCCGCAGTCGACGTGCTCGTGGCCAAGACGATGCGCGCCGTCGAAGCGAAGCGGTGCCGGCGCGTGCTGATCGGCGGCGGCGTCGCGGCCAGCCGCGCGCTTCGGGCGGGCCTGTCGGACGCACTCGGACCGGACGGCGCGCTATTCCACCCGTCGCCGCGCCTGGCCACCGACAACGGCGCGATGATCGCCCGCGCCGCACGCTTCCACTGGGAGCGGGGCGATCGGGCCGGGCTCGACGTCACGGCGCGCGCCGACCTGCCGTTCCCGGGGCTGGAGCGGGCCCGATGACGCGATCGGCCGGGCGGTAGGAGGTGCACGTGCTCACGCTCCTCCACGTCTCCGACCTGCACTTCGGCCCGCCGTACGTGCCGCGGGTGGGCGAGGCGCTGCTGGAAGCCGCCGCCGCGCTGGAGCCGGACATCATCGTGGCCAGCGGCGATTTCACGCAGCGCGCCAAGGAAAGCCAGTTCGAGGCGGCCCGGCGCTACCTCGACCGCCTCCCCCCGGTCCCGCTCATCGTCGTGCCCGGGAACCACGACGTCCCCCTCTACCGCGTCGCGGAGCGGATCTTTTCGCCGTTCGACCTGTATCGTCAGTACATTTCCGGGGAACTGGACACCGTCTTCCGTCGGGACGACGTCGTGATCGTCGGGCTCAACTCCACCAGCCCGCGCCGGGCGATCACGAACGGCCGGATCGATGCGGAGCAGCTCGACTTCTGCGAAGCGGCGCTGCGCGACGCGCCCCCGGGCGCGGCCCGCATCGTCGTCGCGCACCACCACTTCGCGCCGGCACCCGACTACGAGGGCGGCCAGGTGATGCCGAAAGCGAAACGCGCGATCGACCGGTTCACCGCACTCGACGTGGACCTGATTCTCGGGGGGCACCTTCACCGGGCGTACATCGGCAACTCGCTCGATGTCTATCCGGGCCGCGAACGCGAGCACGGGATCATCATCGTCCAGTGCGGAACCAGCACGTCGCGCCGGGGCCGCGTCCGCGAGCGGGAGAAGAACTCCTTCAATCTGATCCGCGTGGGCGAAGACATCATCCGCGTGACACATTACATGTACTTCGATGAAGCCGATGGCTTCGCACCCTTCAGCCGTCATGTCTTCCCGCGCCCGGGGCTGCGGTATTTCAACGACTCCGTCGGCCTGGAGCCGGACCGCTCCGCGCGGCCGTTCCGACATCCGGCCGCGAGCGACGGAGACTGATGCGGTGAACGGGCAGGGGTGCGCCTCCGTGGGGCGGAAGCGGCTCCGGCGGGCGTGTTCGGTGCGGATGGTCCGGCTCCGCATCGCCGTGGCCGCGCTCGCGTTCGCGGCCGCGGCCCCGCGCCCGCTCCCCGCCCAGGATGGCGCCGCAGTCCGGCGCGAAGTCGTCGAGCTCGCGTTCGAAGGCGCGGAATCGTTCCGCGCCGAGCAGCTGCGCACGGCGATCGAGACGCGGGAGAGCGGCTGCAACGTCCCGGTCCTCTGCTATCTCGGCATCGGAAGGGACGTGCAGTACCTCGAGAACCCCGCTATCCTCCGCGCCGACGTGATTCGCCTGCGGTATTTCTATTCCCGACGCGGTTACCGCGAGGCCAGGATCAGCGTGGACACGATCCCGTTCGGTTCGGGGCTCCGCGTCGTGTTCCGGATCGAGGAGGGGCGGCCGGTCCGCGTCGCCACGCTCGAGGTCGACGGCGCGGCCGGCTTCCTGCCGGACGGCATCGTGGAGCAGCTCCCGCTCCGCCGCGGCGACCCGCTGAACCTCATCGTCGTCGAGGCCACGCGCGACTCGCTCATCAGCGCCATGCGGAACCGTGGCTATCCCCGGGCCGACGTGCTGATCGACCGTATCTTCATCCCGAACGAGTCGCTCGATGCCGAGGTGAGGTACGTCGTCATTCCGGGGACGCACGCACGCTTCGGCACGGTCGAGATCACCGGCCGCAACCGGATCTCCGAGGACGTGATCCGCAGGATGCTGACGTTCCGGGAGGGCGACATCTACCGGCAGGACGCGCTGATCAGCAGCCAGCGCAACCTCTACGGTCTGAACGTCTTCCAGAACGTCTCGATTCAGCCGCTCGCGAGCGAGGCATCGGACACGATCATCCCGGTTCGCGTCCAGGTGAACGAGGGGGACATCCACCGCATCCGGCTCGGCGCCGGCGCGAACAACCTGGACTGCATCAACGCCGAAGGCAGTTGGACGAGCCGCAACTTTCTCGGCGGCGCGCGCCGCCTCGAGGTGCGTGGCGTGGTGACGAACGTGTTCGCGCAGCAGCTCTTCGAGAGTGCCAGCGTGTGCGAGATCCAGGAGAACCTCGACCCCGCGTACCGCGAGCTCAGCGGCTCGCTCTCCGCCGACTTCACTCAGCCCTGGTTCCTCGGTCCGCGCAACACGCTCGGCGCGGGCGTGTTCATCGAGCGGCGGAGCCTTCCGGGCGTGTTCATCCGCGAAGCACGCGGCGGGTACCTGAGCATCACCCGCTCGATCAGCTCCCGCACGTCGCTGGGGCTCGGCTTTCGACCCGAGCTGACCGAGCTCAACGCGACGGGCGGCGAGGACGTCTTCTGCATGACGTTCACCGCCTGCCCGGTGGACCAGGTCGAGATCCTCGGCCGCAAACACTGGTTGAACCCGGTCACGCTGTCCTTCGCGCGCGACCGCACGAACTCG
The DNA here is from genome assembly GCA_036381255.1 of Longimicrobiales bacterium. Taxonomy (GTDB): domain Bacteria; phylum Gemmatimonadota; class Gemmatimonadetes; order Longimicrobiales; family RSA9; genus CALBZE01. The sequence continues at coordinate 55,572 of DASVDG010000037.1, forward strand.
GTATTTTTTCCGAGTCGCGGCTACGTCATGCGTCTGGAGACCGAGTACGCCTCCTCGGCGACCGGCTCCGAGTTCGCATTCGTCCTCGCCGCCGGCGACCTGAGCGGGTACGTCCATCTCGGGCACGGCGTGATCCTTGCCTCGCGGCTGCGGGGCGGGTGGGCGCGCTCGATCGACGAGCCGGGTACGGCGGCGGGGCTCGGACTGCATCCGCAGAAGCGCTTCTTCGCCGGCGGCGCGAACAGCGTCCGCGGCTTCGCGCAGTACCGCCTCGGCCCGAAGGTGCTGCACGTGGATTCGATCCTGCTGACCCGGCCCGTAGCCGCCGATGGCGGCGGCGCCGGCTGCACCGAGGCCGAGGTCGCGAGCGGGACCTGCGACCCCGGCGCACTGGGCATGGGCGCATTCGACGTCCGCCCCGTCGGCGGCGACCTGTTGCTCGAAGGCAGCGTCGAACTCCGGTTCCCGCTCTTCGGCGACACCTGGCGCGGCGCCGCGTTCGTCGACTTCGGCCAGGTCTGGCAGAGGGCCGCGGAGGACGGCGTGGACCCCGACGTGCGGCTGAGCGACGTCGTCGCCTCGCCCGGGGTCGGGATCCGGTATCGCAGCCCGATCGGGCCGATCCGCATCGACGTAGGATACAACGCGCAGGCGAACGAAATGCTCCCCGTGGTCACGACCGTAGATGGCCGGCTCCGCTTCCAGCAGCCCTACTCCTGGGACCTGGGCGACCGTTTCTGGAACTGGGACCGGCTGCAGTTCCACTTCTCGATCGGACAGGCGTTCTAGGCCGTGAACCGCAAGATTCGCCTCGCCGGCTACGTCTTCCTCGGGCTGGTTCTCGGCCTCGCCGTCATCGTGGGCGCGCTCTACGTGCTCACGCAGACCGAATACGGCCTCGAGCGCGTGCGCCGGTTCGCGCTCGAGCAGATCGGCGAGCAGGTCGAGGGCGAGCTGCGCGTCGCGCGCATCGAGAGCGCGGGGCTGTTCGGCGGGGTCGTCCTGCACGACGTCACGCTCGAAGACCCCCGCGGTTTCCCGTTCCTCCGTGCCGACAGCATCCGCCTCCAGTACCGCTGGCGCAACCTGCTGCGCGGGCAGATCGTGTTCGACCGCCTCGTCGCCTACCGTCCGGAGGTCTACGTCACGCGGCTCCCGGGAGACACGCTCTGGAACTACGAGCGCGTGTTCCCGGACCGGACGCCGGGGATCGACGAGCCGAACGACTTCATCCTCATCGACCGTGTGACGATCGTGGACGGCCTGGCCGTCGTGCGTACGCCGTGGAAGCCCGACCCGGTCGTCGAGCCCGAGGACACGGCCCGGATCCTCCTCGAAGAGATCCCGGGGTACGGCACGGTCCGCGTCTACCGGTTCGAGGACGTCGACGCCGTCCTCCCCCGCGTGCTCTGGGAGTCGCCCGTCGAGGAGGGCAAGCTGATCCGCGTGGCGAGCCTCTCGACGCGCGGGTACATCTTCGAGACGCCGTTCGATCTGGTCGATTTCGGCGGGGTAGTCACGATCCGCGACTCGCTGATCGCGTTCGAGGCCGAGCGGTTCCGCCTGCCCAATAGCCGCGGCTCGGCGCTCGGGCGCGTGATCGCGGACGACGGAAACTTCTACGACATCCGGATCGTCGCCGACGCCGTCGATTTCGCCGACATCCAGTGGCTGTACCCGCCGCTCCCGGACGAGGGCTACGGCGAGCTCGTGTTCCGGATCCAGAGTCAGCCCGGCGGCACGCTGTGGTACGCACAGGACGCGTACGTCCGCGCGCCCGGCACCGAGGTGCGCGGCGACTTCGGCATCGTGACCGGGGACACGCTCTACTTCACGCGGGTGAACCTGCGCGCATCGCCGATCGACCTGGAGCTCGTCGCGGACATGCTCCCCGGTGAGCTCGACGTCGAGGGGCTCATGGTCGGCACGGTCGTCGTCGAGGGGCCGGTCTCATCGCTCAGCACAGAGGTCGACGTCCGGCTCTCGCGCGCGGGCGCCGCCGACGCCGCGCCGGCTCACGTCCGGGGGAGCGGGACGCTCGACCTGCGTGCGCCGTTCGGCGTCGAGAACCTCGACCTGACGGTCGACGGCCTCGACGTCGCGCTGATCCCGGTGCTGCGGGACCGTCTCGACGCGGGCGGGAAGGTGTCGGGCCGCATCCGCGCGACGGGCCGCCTGGACCGGTCGGTCCGCTTCGCGACGGCGATTCGCCACGAGCTTGCCGGCCGGACGGCCTCGGCGCTCCACGGGTCGGGGACGCTCCAGTACGCGTCGCGCGACCGGGCGGCGCTGGACGCGACGCTCGAGGCGGATTCGATCGCGCTCGAGCTGCTCGGCGCCGTGGTCCCGGCGCTCGGCGGGGTGCGCGGCGAGGTGCGGGGGCCGGTCCGGCTGGTCGGACCGCTCTCCGATCTGACGCTCGACGCCGACCTGGAATCGCGCGCCGGCCGCCTGGAACTGGACGGCCGCTTCGATCTCACGGGGCCGCGACTCCGCTACACCGCGGAGGGTCGGATCACCGAATTCCGCCTCGACCGCGTGCTCGCCGGGCTCGACGAGACGGTGCTCACCGCCCGCGTCGAGGCGCGGGCCACGGGGGACGATGATGCCGCGCGCGTCCGCGTCGAGCTCGACTCGGGATGGACCGGCCCCGTCGAGCTGAGCAGCGGCATCGCGCAGCTCCGGTTCGCCGACGGCCTCGTCCACGTCGACTCGCTGACCATCGAAGGCGCCGTCGGCCGGCTCGTGGCCGCCGGCACGCTCGGGACCGATTCCACGAGCCACGGAACGCTGGAGGTCGCGGTCCAGATCGACTCCCTCGCCGCACTGCGACGCCGTCTCTTCGACGACGCTGCGCTCGCCCTGGCGGACACCATGGGCAGCCGCATCGGCGGGGCCGCCTTCGTCCGCGCCACGCTGCGGGGCTCGATCGCCGACCTCGCCGCCGACGGCGAGCTGCGCCTCGACGGCGCCACGTACCGCGCGTTCGAGGTCGGGCGCGCCGACGTGCGCTTCGCGGCCCGCGGGATCGGGACCGACTCGCTCCACGTCGCGGCCCGCGGCGATGCGAGCGGCGCCTCCGTCTACGGCCGCCCGCTCGATTCCGCCCACGCCACGGTCGCGTTCGAGAACGGCGCCGGCCGGTTCGAGCTCGAGGCCCGCGGCGCCGAGCCCGTCGTCGCCGACTACCGCCTGCTCGGCGGTTTCCAACGCCTCGGCGACGCGTTCGAGCTCGAGCTCCGGGAGCTCCACGCCCGCGACTGGGTGGGCGACTGGCGGCTGGCGGAGCCGGCGCGGGTCCGCCTCGGGGGGCGCGGTCTCGACATCGACGACCTCTTCCTCATCCGCGGCGACGGCACCGCCCGGATCCGGGCGTACGGGCAGATCCCGTGGCGGTCGCGCTCGGCGCTCGCCGCGACGGAGTCGCCGCCCGCCGACTTCCGACTCGAGATCGAGGGGATCCCGCTCGCTCCGCTCCGCGCCGATACCGCCGGGTCGACCGCGCTGGCCCGCCTTTCCGGCGCCGTGACCGTCTCCGGCACCGCCGAGTCGCCCGTCATGACGGCCGACCTGCTCCTCGATGCCGTCCATTACGACGACGTCCGGGTCGATCGCATCGACGCCCACCTCGAGTACGCGGATCAACGGCTCGAGGGACGCGTCGAGGCGTACCTCGACGGCGAGCCGATCCTCACCGGCTCCGGCCTGGTCCCGGTCGACCTCGCCCTCGCGCCGATCGGGGAGCGCCGGCTGGACCGGTCCGTCAACGTCCGGTTCCGCGCCGACCGCGTGCCCGCCGCGTTCCTGACCGGCATGGTCGACGGGTTCCGCGAGGTGCGCGGCGACCTGACCGGATCCATCACCGTCGGCGGGACCACGGTCGCGCCGCGGCTCGGCGGCCTGGTCGAGCTCAGCGACGGGGAGATGGTCTGGAACGTCTCCGGCGTCCGCTATCGTGACGTCGAGGGGACGTTCCGCGTGCTCGAGGACCAGGTCGTCGCCGTCGACCTCGTCGCGCGGACCGACAACGGCACGGCCACCGCGGCCGGCACGCTGACCTTCGTCCCGCTCACCGACCCGGAGCTCGCGCTCACGATCACCACGCGCGAGTTCCAGCTCGCGCGGCGCCCCGACGTCGCGGCGACGGGGACCGGCCGGATCCGCCTCTCCGGGCGCTACACCCAGCCGCGGCTCACGGGCAACATCCAGATCGACCGGGGCGAGCTCTTCCTCGACGAGGTCTGGCACCGCTACAACGTCGTCGCCCTCGACGACGAGACCCTCCTCAGCGTCGTCGACACGTCGATCGTGTCGATCCAGCGGATCGAGAACCCGTTCACGCGAAACCTCATCGTCCAGGACTTCACGATCGACGTGGGGCGCGACAGTTGGCTCCGCGGCCGCACGCTCGACGTCGAGGTCGCCGGCCGGCTGCACGTCGACTACGACCGCCGCGGCGACGATCTCCGGCTGACCGGCGCGCTGAACGCGATCCGCGGCGCCTACGAGCTCTATCTCGCCGAGGAGATCCCGGCCCACCGGTTCGCCGTGCGCGAGGGCACCGTCGAGTTCGATGGGACGCCCGGCATCAACCCCCGCCTCGACATCGTCGCCATGCACCGGGTCCGGACCGAAGGAGGCACGCTGAACGTCGAGGCGGTCGTGACCGGCACCCTGCGCGATCCCCGGGTCCGGCTCCGCAGCGACGTGCAGCCGCCGATCGCCGAGTCGGATCTGCTGAGCCTGGTCCTCTTCGGCCGCCCGTTCTCCGAGCTCGTGCGCGTCGCCGGGCCCGGCGACTCGGGCACCGAAGCGTTCGAGGGGGTGCTCGCCGTCTACGGGTTCGGGTTCGCGACCGGCGCAGTGTCGACCGGACTCCAGTCGCTCTTCGCCGACTACGACCTCCTCGACTACATTGCCATCACGGAGTGGGAGGGCGACCGTGCCGATGGCAGCGGCCTCGGGAACATCTTCGCCCGCTCCCAGGTCGAGGTCGGCCGATACATCGGCGAGGACTGGTACGTCGCGTTCAGCAGCGGCCTGCCGACCGGGAACGAACAGAGGACGCGGGACCTCCTCGGCGCCCGCGTCGAGTGGCGCTTCGCGCCGACCTGGACCGGCGAGTTCTTCTGGGAGAACCGCTTCTCCCGCGGGCTCTCGCTCGATGCCGCGCAGCGGCAGAAGGTCTACGGCTTCTTCCTCTTCCGGGAATGGGGCTTCTGAGCGCGCCGCGCCGCCCGGCGCTCACCTACCGCCGCCGCCCCTCCTCCTCTGGCGACGGCATCGCGCCGAGAAACGGCGTCGCCACGAACAGTGCCAGCGCAGGGAGGATCAGGTCCACGACCGCGCGCGCATCGACCGATTCCAGCGCGAAGATGGTGCTCAGCAGCAGCACGCCCGCGGCGGCGCACAATACCCGCGCGAGCAGGGTGTTGCGCAGCGCGACCAGCACGGACGCGATCGCGCACGTGCCGGCCATCCCCAGCGCGGCCGCGAACCAGCCGGGCGCGTCCACCCGCGTCGCGACCGGCGCCGGCCGGCCGAGCATGCCGCCGTACCCGGCCATGATCAGGGCGTAGACCCCGACCACGATCACCAGCACGTCGGCCCATCGGCGGCGCTTCAACTGACCCCTGCGTTTGGCCATCTCCCCTCGTGCGAGCGGCTCGCACCGTGCGGTGTGCGGGTCCCGGGACCACGGAAACGCAAGTCCTGCGCCGGGTCCGGCTCCCGCCGCCCGGACTGGACCCCGTGTCCCCCGCGAGGATATCTTGTCCGGTCGGTTTCGGTGATCGGGGAGGTGACCACGGATGGAGAGAATCAAGGCTTTCATGCCCATGGCAGGGCTGTCCGCCCCGCTCGTCGTGCTCGGCGGCGCCCTCCGCGCTCGAGGGATCGGGCTGATGCGCCTCTTCAGCACGCGCCCCGCCACCGACGAGCGGGTCGCGCGTCTCCAGGCGCGGGCGGACACCCCGGAATTCCACCGGCGCGCCGCCTGACCGGCACGGCAGAATGCACGGCGACGTCGAGCCTCGGGTCCCGCCGGGCATGGAAGCCCCCTACGCCCGCCGCACCCTCGTCATCCTGAACCCGAAGGCGGGGCAGGACGACCCCGCGCGGCTGCGCCGCATGATCGGCGGCGCCTTCGCCGCCCGCTGCGCACCGTTCGACCTGGTCGAAACCCGCGGCGCCGGCCACGCCATCGAGCTCGCCCGCGCCGCCGCCGAGCTCGGCTACCGCGCCGTCTGCGTCGTCGGCGGCGACGGCACCCTCGCCGAGGCCGCCACCGGCATCGCCGGCACCGACATCCCGCTCGGCCTCATCCCGCGCGGGACCGCGAACCAGGTCGCGCTGAACCTCCAGATCCCGACCGAGTTCGAGGCCGCCGTCGATACCGTCGTCCACGGGACGCCGACCCCGATGGACCTGGGCCGCATCGGCGGACGCGCCTTCGCGCTCGTCGCCGGCGCCGGCTACGACGCCGCCGTCATGGCCGCCGCGACCCGCCCCATGAAGGAACGCTGGGGCTTCGCCGCCTACATCTTCGCCGCGGTGAAGGAGGCGCTCACCGCCACGCCCGCGGATTTCCGCATCGTCGCAGACGGCGAGGAAATCCACGTCCGCGCCGTCACCGTCATGCTCGCCAACATGGGCGAGCTCTTCGCCCACTTCCTGCCGTTCAGCCTCCCGCTCGGCCCGCGCCCGACCCGCTCCTGGCAGGACGGCCTCTTCGATGTCGTCATCCTCGCGCCGCGCAACCTGACCGAGTTCCCGGGCATCCTCTGGCGCGCCGCGAACCGCCGCTTCTCGGGCGACGACCGACTCATCCACTTCCAGGCCCGCGAGGTCTCGATCGAGGCCGATCCGCCCGTCGCCGTCCAGATCGATGGCGACGAGGCCGGTCAGACCCCGGTCGTCGCGTCCGCCGTCCGCGGCGGCATCCACATCCTCACACCAGCCTAGCTCCGGCGCGCCGGCCCGGCGCAGCCGCCGCGGCTCCGCGGCGCGCTCGACCCGGCCGCAACGGCCAGGTGCTTGTCCCGACACGCCCGACGGGACTACATTTCCCGGTTCTGCGGAGTTCGCCCGGGCCATGTCCACCCGCACGTTCGCGCCGCGCCCTCGGACCCCGCTCGCGGGGGGTGTCGCATGAGCCGCGAAGTCGACGTCATCCGGATCCTCCTCGTCGAAGATGAATCGCGCTCCGCGCGTCGGGTACACGAGTGCCTGGCCGGTGCGGATGGGCCTCGCTTCGTCATCGTCCAGGTCGGCCTCGTGGTGGATGCCGTGACGGAGCTCGCGGGCGCCGATTTCGACGTGGTCCTCCTCGATCCGTCGCTGCCGGATGCGGCCGCCGGCGCTGGCGCTTTCGCCCGCCTCTACGCGGCCGCGCCCGACGTGCCGATCCTCATCCTCGCCGAGCGCAGCGACGAGCTCTCCGCGCTCAAGGCCGTCCACGCCGGTGCGGTCGACTACATCCTGAAGGACCAGCTCACGCCGATCCTGCTCGGTCGCGCCGTGCGCTACGCCGTGGAGCGCGGCCGGACGGACGAGGCGCTCCGTCGCGCGGCCGACGAGAACAGCCGTCTCGCCGCGGCGGTCGAAAACCTCGCCACGGGGGTGGTGATCACGGACCCCAACGCGCCGGACCACCCCGTCGTCTTCGCGAACGCCGGGTTCGTCCGGATGACCGGGTACGACGCGGCGGAGGTGATGGGCCGCAATCTGCGCCTCCTCCAGGGGCCGGACACGGACCCCGTCGCGGTCGACGAGATCCGGCAGGCGGTCGCGGCGCGGCGGCCGTGCGAGGTCGTGCTGCTCAACTACCGCAAGGACGGCACGGCGTTCTGGAACCAGCTCACGATCAGCCCGGTTCACAACGAGGACGGCACGCTGGTCCATTTCATCGGGCTCCAGACCGATGTCAGCGACCGGATCGCCGCCGAGGCGGCGATCGCCGAGCGCAACCGCGAGCTGGCCGCGCTTCACCGCATCTCCACCATCTCGCTCGCCCCGGACTCGCCGGACCGCTCGTTCCACGCGATCGCCGAGGAGATCGCCGCCGCGACGGGGTTCCCCATCGTCGCGATCGAGCGCTACGACGAGGCGAGCCAGCAGATGGTCTGCCGCTACGCGCGCGGCGTCCCGGAGGGCTCAGTTCCCCCGGCCTCGCTGGACCGCACGCCCGCCGGCCGGGTCGTGCGGACGCGCGAACCGGTCTTCACCTGCGCCGACGAGCCGGTCGAGCCCGCCGAAGGCGTGCTCCACGGACTCGGCATCCGCACCCTGGCCTGCGTGCCGATGGAGGCCGACGGCCGCGTCATCGGGACGCTTACCCTCGCCCACACCGCCGCCGTCCCCCTCGACGAGCGGCTCCCCCGATTCGCCGCCAGCATCGCCGGGCTCGTCGCTTCGCTCGTCGAACGCACCCGCGCCGAGGAGGCGCTCGCCGCAGAGGGCGAGCGCCTCGCCGTGACGCTCCGTTCGATCGCCGAGGGCGTCGTGGCCACCGATACGGACGGCCGTATCACGCTCATGAACCGCGTCGCCGAGGAGCTCAGCGGCTGGTCGCAGGCCGACGCCGCCGGCCGACCGCTGATGGAGGTCGTCCGCGTCCTCGACGAGGACACCCGCGAACCCCGGGATCTCGTCCGGCGCCTCTTCGACGGGGCGCGGCCGCCCGCCACCGTGAAGGAGCAGGGCATCCTCGTCGCCCGCGACGGGACCGAGCGCATCGTCGCCGAGTCGATCGCTCCACTCTCCGACCAGGCGGGCGCCGTCGTCGGCGCCGTGCTGGCGTTCCGCGACATCACCCGCGAGCGCGAGCTGGAGGAGGAGCTGCTCCGCGCCAGCAAGCTGGAGTCGCTCGGCATCCTCGCCGGCGGCATCGCCCACGACTTCAACAACCTGCTGACCAGCATCCTGGGGCACCTCTCGCTCCTGCGCTCCGACCCGGCCGCGGCCAGCGCCGGCGTCATCGGCGAGGCGGAGGAGGCCGCGCGCAAGGCCCGGGCGCTGACTCAGCAGCTGCTGACCTTCTCCGTCGGCGGCGCGCCGATCCGGCGACGCGCCGCCATCGCCGACGTCGTTCGCGATGCCGTCCGCCTCGCGGGCCACGGCTCCGCCATCGACTGCGACCTCGACCTCGAATCCGACCTCCACCCCGTCGCCATCGACGAGGGCCAGATCGCACAGGCCCTCGGCAACATCCTGCTCAACGCCCGGCAGGCCATGCCCGACGGCGGCACCATCCGCGTGACCGGCGGGAATGTCCGGATCGACGCCGGCTCGGAGGACGCCGGGTCGATCCCGCTCCCTCCGGGCGACTACGTCCGCATCTCGATACGCGACGAGGGCCAGGGGATCGCGCCCGAGCACCTGCCCAGGATCTTCGATCCCTACTTCACGACCCGCCCGAATGCCAGCGGGCTCGGCCTCGCCGCCGCCTACTCGATCGTGCGCAAACACGGCGGACACGTGACCGCCCGCTCCGAGCCCGGCGTCGGCGCCACCTTCGAGGTCCTGCTCCCCGCGCTGGAGGACGCCGGGCCCGCGCCCGCCGCCAACCCTCCACCCGCGGGCCCCCCTCGTTCGGGGCGCGTCCTCGTCATGGACGACGACACGGTCGTCCTCTCCGTCGTGCGTCGCATGCTGGAACGCATCGGGTACGACGTCGAAACCGCCGCCGACGGCGAGGCCGCCGTCGCCAGGTACCGCGAGGCGATGGCGGCCGGGTCGCCCTTCGACGTCGTCCTCATGGACCTCACCGTCCCCGGCGGCATGGGCGGCCGCGACGCGATCCGTCACCTCCTCGAGATCGACCCCGACGTCCGCGCCATCGTCTCCAGCGGCTACTCCAACGACCCCGTCATGGCCGAGTACCGCGCCCACGGATTCCGCGGCGTCATCGCCAAGCCCTACGACCTCGGCGAGCTCCGCCGCATCATGGCCGAGGTCCTGGCCGGGTGAGCGGTACACGCTCCGCGCCGCCGTCCTCGCACCCCGCGCCGCCGCACCGGAGCGCCGCGACCGCGTCCGCGGAATCGTCACCATCGGTCCGCCGCGCCCCGGGGCGAGCTTGCCAAACGCAGCCAAACCTGCGATATTAATAGGCTTGCGATGCGATCGGCTCGCGCCGCTTCGCTCGCGTGCGCGATGGCGAGAACGAATCAGCAAGGAGTCGTGCGTATGGCGATGCCCGCCACGCAGATCCGTCGCGGGAACGTGATCGTGTTCAACGGCGAGCCCTGCCGGGTGGTCGAATTCCATCACCACACGCCGGGCAACCTCCGGGCGTTCGTGCAGACGAAGCTGCGGAACCTGAAGTCCGGCGCGATGTTCGAGCACCGGTTCCGCGCCGCGGACACGGTGGAGAAGGCGTTCCTGGAGACTCACGAGCTCCAGTACCTCTACACCGACGGCCTGCACTACCACTTCATGAACACCGAGACGTTCGAGCAGGTGGCGTTGGACGAGGAGGCGCTCGGCGACGGTGCCCAGTGGCTGACGGAGAGCATGGTCATCCAGGCCGAGTTTTACGAGGGTCGGCCGATCGGCATCGAGCTGCCGAATTCGCTGGAGCTGGAGGTCGTGGAGACCGAGCCGGCGGCGAAGGGCGACACGAAGACGTCGGTCACGAAGCCGGCCAAGCTCTCGAACGGCGTGACGGTGACGGTGCCGCCGTTCATCAACCAGGGCGACCTGATCCGGGTGGACCCCCGGGAGGGGAAGTACATCGAGCGGGCGAAGTAAGGCGCCCACTCGCGACGGACGCAGGCGGTACGGCCCGTGGCGACCGAGACGGTCGCCGCGGGCCGTCGTGCATCGGCGCACGGCGAAGCACGCGGCATTGCGGCTCCGGCGCATTCCGTACGGGGAGCATTGCCGACCGGGGGGCGGTCGAGTTAGCTTCGTGTCCTCTCCGGAGTACCGACGGCGTCCGGTACGGCGGCCGTCGTTCCCAGCGATCCTACCTCTGGAGGTGTTCGATGCGATCGATGCTGATGGCAGCGTTCCTGACGGCGGCGGCGACGACGACGCTCGCCGCGCAGACGGCGGAGAAGGCTGCGCCTGCCGTCGAGGTCAGCCGGGCGGTCGTGGCGACCGGGGTCGAGAACCGCGAGCCGATCGGCGTGGCCGAGTCCTTCCCCGAGGATGTCGGACAGGTCTACTTCTTCACGGTCATCGAGGGCGACTTCGCAGAGATGCAGATCGAGCACGTCTGGCTGCGCGAGGGCGAGGAGATGGCGCGCGTGCCGCTGACCGTGCGTGGGCCGCGCTGGCGCACGTGGAGCTCCAAGCGGATCCCGGCGGATTGGAGCGGGAAGTGGAGCGTGCGGGTCGTCACGGCGGACGACCAGGTGCTCAGCTCGGTCGATTTCACCGTCGGCACCTGAGCGGGACGGCGGGGCCGCGCGCGGGGTCGATCGCGCGCGGCTCCGCGACCGTCCGCCGCGCCGGATGACCCTGACGATGCAGATCCGGGATCTCGATCGCCCGCCGGTCGTCCTGATCGCCGGGATCGCAGGCGCGGCGGCTCTCCTCGTCGCGCTCTCGCTGCGGCGCCCCGAGCCGTCCACCTACGCGCCCACGATCGCCGCACCCGTCGAAGTCGGCCTCGCGCGAATCGGCCCCGCCGAATACACGATCGACGCCTCGGCGGCGGACGAGTGGCGCTACTTCGACTTCTCCCGCAACGCCGTCGTCGAGGACCCGGGCCCGATGGGCTGGGATCTGGCGTTCCGCCGATTTCACATCATCGCGAACGGCGGCATCGGCTTCGCCGGCTCCGGCGGCATCGCCGACCTCGGCGAGATCCCTTTCGACTCCGTCCGCACGCTCCCCGCTTCGGGGTACCGGCCGAACATCGTACGCTCCGACACGACCAACCCCGGGATCGGCAAGTGGTACGACTACGCCTTCACCAGCCACCTCCTCACCCCCGAGCCACGCACGTACGCCGTCCGGACCGCCGACGGCCGCTACGCGAAATTCGCGATCCTGAGCTACTACTGCACCGGCGCGCGCCCCGGTTGCATCACGATCCGGTACGCCTACCGCGGGGACGGCGGACGAGAGTTCTGAGGCGGGAGGTGGGCGCGCCCTGGCGCGCCCACCTCCCGCCGGGAGCCGCGCTGCTTTGACCGCCGGCCGCGTGTGCGCCGGCGGTACCGCAGGGCTGCCGGTCCCGCGGTCGTCGGGGCGCGGGGAGCCGGCGGCTTGCGCCGCCGGGGAGCGGGGCCTGCGGCCCCGGGAGCGGCGCTACGCGCCGGGACGGCCGCTGCGCGGCCGGGGGCGCCGGCTGACGCCGGCGGGGGCGGCGGCGCCTGCGGCGCCGGCCGGGGGCGGCGCGCTTCGGGCGCGCCGGGGCGGCTGGGACAAGTCCAGGTGTGGGGGCTGCCACCCCGGCGCTGCACGCAGTGCAGCCGCCGCCCCCGCGGCGCGAAGCGCCGCGCCCCCGGGCGCGCAGCGCCCGCTCCCGGACCCGCCAGGGTCCGTCCCGGCCGCGCCAGCGGCCGCTCCCGCCCCGAAGGGGCGCTCCCGGGGCGAAGCCCCGCCCCCCGGCGGCCGCCAGGCCGCCGGCTCCCCGCGGCACCCGCAAGGGTGCCGCGGTGTATCACCTTTCTTCGCGGATTCGCTTGACGCCCACCGCAAATCGCGGCACTTTACGCACTTATGCACGAAGAGAAGCTGGTTGTCCGCGGCGCGCGCGAGCACAACCTGAAGGACATCGATGTCGAGATTCCCCGGGACCGCCTGGTCGTCGTGACCGGGTTGTCGGGATCGGGGAAGTCATCGCTCGCGTTCGACACCATCTACGCCGAGGGGCAGCGGCGGTACGTAGAGTCGCTTTCCGCGTACGCCCGCCAGTTCCTGGGCATCATGGAGAAGCCGGACGTGGACGTGATCGAGGGGCTCTCGCCAGCGATCTCGATCGAGCAGAAGTCCACGGGCCGCAATCCCCGCTCAACGGTCGGGACCGTCACCGAGATCTACGACTACCTGCGCCTGCTCTGGGCGCGCTGCGGGACGCCGCACTGCCCGTCGTGCGGGCGCCCGGTCGTGCGGCAGTCGGCGACGCAGATCGTCGACCGGATCCTGGACTGGCCGGCGGACAGCCGCATCGAGGTGCTGGCGCCGCTCGTCCGCGGCCGCAAGGGCGAGTTCCGCGACCTGTTCGAGGAGATGCGGCGCAAGGGCTTCGTCCGCGTCCGTGTCGACGGCGAGGTCCACGACCTCGAGAATCCGCCGAAGCTGAATCGCTATGAGAACCACGAGGTCGCGGTCGTGGTAGACCGCCTCGTGGTCCGGCTCGAAGATCGTGGACGGCTGGCCGATTCGGTCGAGACGGCGCTCCGCACGGCCCACGGCGTGGTCGAGGTCGTGCTCCACGAGGGTGATGAGCCGAAGAGTCATCTCTTCAGCGAGCGCTACGCCTGCGTGCACTGCGGCACCAGCTTGCCGGAGCTCGAGCCGCGGCAGTTCTCGTTCAACTCCCCGTACGGCGCCTGCGAAGCGTGCGGCGGGCTCGGCACGCGCCGCGAAGTCAGCGCCGAGCTCGTGGTCGGCGACCCGATCATCTCGATCCTCGAAGGGGTGATCCTGCCGTGGGGCGAGCCCGGCGGCCACCTGCGCCACTCGATCCTGCCGGGGCTGGCCGAGCACTACGGCTTCGACCTGAACACGCCCTGGGGCGAGCTCCCGGACGAAGTGAAAGAGGTCGTGCTGCACGGTACGGGAGGGAAGGAGATCCGATTCCCGTACCGGGCCGGCGGCACGCGGGGGCATTACACGGAAGCGTGGGAGGGCGTCCTCGCGAACATCGCGCGTCGCTACGAGGAGACGACGTCGGACACCGTGCGCGAGCAGCTCTCGGAGTTCATGACCGTGCAGCCGTGCCAGGCCTGCGGCGGCACGCGCCTCCGCCCCGAGAGCCTCGCCGTCACCGTCGGCGGCCGCTCGATCGGCGAGGTCATCGAGATGAGCGTCGCCGATGCGCTGGCGTTCTTCGAGGGGCTGCGGCTGTCCGGCGGACAGACGCCGGGCGCCGCGTCGGCGCATCCGAACGCCCCTGCCGCGGACGCATCGTCCCGGCCGCCCGCGGCCGTCGCGCCCGCCGACGGCGCGCCCGCGGCCGAAGACCGCGCTCCCGCCGCAGGCGCTCCCGTCGCCGCCGCGCACGCCGCGGAGACGCTCCCCGCCGAGATCGCCGGCCCGATCCTGAAGGAGGTCCGCGAGCGGCTCCAGTTTCTGGTCAACGTCGGGCTGGACTACCTGACGCTCGGCCGGAGTGCGGAGACGCTGTCGGGCGGCGAGGCGCAGCGGATCCGACTCGCGACGCAGATCGGCAGCCGGCTGGTCGGCGTGCTGTACATCCTGGATGAGCCGTCCATCGGCCTGCACCAGCGCGACAACGAGCGGCTCCTCGCGACGCTGAAGCAGCTCCGTGACCTGGGCAACACGGTCATCGTCGTGGAGCACGATCAGGACACGATCCTCGCCGCGGACCACATCATCGACCTCGGCCCCCGCGCCGGCCGCCACGGTGGCGAGGTCGTGGCGGAGGGGCCGCTCGAGGCCGTGATGCGGAGCGAGCGGTCGCTCACCGCCGCCTACCTCCGCGGCGACCGACGCATCGACGTGCCCGCGGAGCGGCGGCCCGGCAACGGCAACGAGCTGGTCATCCGCGGCGCGCGGCAGCACAACCTGCGCGGGATCGACGTCCACATCGCCCTCGGCACGTTCACCTGCGTGACGGGGGTCAGCGGCTCGGGGAAGAGTACGCTGATCAACGACATCCTTTACCGCGCGCTGGCCCGGCACTTCTACCGGGCGCGCGTGCTCCCCGGCGCCCACGACGGGATCGACGGCGTCGAGCACCTCGACAAGGTGATCGACATTGACCAGTCGCCGATCGGGCGGACGCCGCGCTCGAACCCGGCCACGTACACGGGGCTGTTCACGCCGATCCGGCAACTCTTCGCCGAGCTGCCGGAGTCGAAGCTCCGCGGCTACGCGCCGGGGCGGTTCAGCTTCAACGTCAAGGGCGGCCGCTGCGAGTCGTGCCAGGGCGATGGGCTCGTCAAGATCGAGATGCACTTCCTGCCGGACGTCTACGTCCCCTGCGACGTGTGCCGCGGCCGGCGCTACAACCGCGAGACGCTCGAGGTCTATTACAAGGGTCGCAACATCGCGGATGTGCTCGAGATGACCGTCGACGAGGCACTCGAGTTCTTCGAGCAGGTCCCGAGCATCCGCAACCGGCTCCAGACGCTCTCGGACGTCGGCCTCGGCTACATCCACCTCGGCCAGTCGGCGACGACGCTGTCGGGCGGCGAGGCGCAGCGCGTCAAACTGGCGACGGAGCTGGCCAAGCGCGACACGGGCAGCACCCTCTACATCCTCGACGAGCCGACGACCGGGCTGCACTTCGAGGACGTGCGCATGCTGCTCACCGTCCTGCACCGCTTGGTGGACAAGGGGAACACGGTCGTGGTCATCGAGCACAACCTCGACGTGATCAAGACCGCGGACCGGATCATCGATCTCGGGCCGGAGGGCGGCGCCGCCGGCGGCGATATCGTCGTGGCGGGCACGCCGGAAGAAGTCGCGGCCCACCCCGTGTCGCACACCGGCCGCTTCCTCGGTGAGGTGCTGGGGCTGGCGCCCGTCGGGTGAGGTCCTCCGCACCCGCCGCACCGTTGGACCCACCTTTCCGGCCGTTCGCCGCGGCGCGCGTGCCGTCGGCTGATGCTTCGTTGCGTCCGCCTTCCATCACGGTTCAGGTTGTGCGTCATCGGGCGCCGGCTTCGCCGGCGCCGCGTCGACCACCGATGTGCGACAGGAGAGGAGGCACACGTGATGTGTCGCGTGATGCGGGTCTTCGGCCGGACGGGCGCCGCCGCGGCGCTGGAAAGGGAGTTGCAGGGGCTGATTCACAACCGGCTCCGCGACATCTACGCGGCGGACGTCACGGAGCTGTACGGGAAGGTCGAGTCCGTCGCGGTCCAAGCGCCCGGCTCCGATGGCGGCTGACTCCGACGGCGCGGGCAGCCGAAGGCCGTCGCGAGCGCGGCCGCGGCCGACCGGACCGGGTCGTGCGCGGCCACGCTCCCACCGGACCGCGCACCTGGCGAAACATCCCGGCGTCCACTACCGTATCACGAGGTACGACTTCACTTCGGGAGCGAGCCATGGCGACGCGTGACGACCTCGAAAGTTACCTGATCCGGCTGGGTGTCGAAACCGAGGAGATCGAGGACGGCCTGTGGGTCCTGCGCTCCGCCGACGGCCCGGCCGTCGTCATTCAGTCCTCGCCCCCGGTCCTGGTCCTCCGCCTGAAGGTCCTCTCGCTCCCCGAGGGGGCCGACACCGCACGACTCCTCGCCCTTTACCGCAAACTGCTGGAATTGAACGCGACGGACCTGGTCCACGGGAGCTACGGGATCGAGGAGGACGACGTCGTCCTGACCGACGCCATGGAGCTGGCGACGCTCGACTTCGAGGAGCTGCGCAGCTCGTACGAGAGCCTGATCTTTGCCGCGTCCAGTCATCTGCCGGGTCTGGCCGAGCTCATCCTGGTCGCACACGAGGGCTAGAGCAATGGGAATCTTTCAGAAACTCTCCATGCTGATCCGCTCGAACATCAACGATGCCATCGCGCGGGCGGAGAATCCGGAGAAGATGCTCTCGCAGATCATCGATGACATGCGGGCGCAGCTTGCCCGGGCCAAGCAGGAGGTCGCGGTCGCGATCGCGGATGAGCGGAAGCTGCGCGCCCAGGTCGACGAAGAGCAGAAGCACGCCGCCGACTGGGAGCATCGCGCGATGCTCGCGGTGCGCGAGGGTCGCGACGACCTGGCCAAGCAGGCGCTGCTCCGGCAGCAGGAGCATGCGGAGCGCGCGGCCTCGCTCGAGGCCACGTGGCGGCGGCAGGCGGACGAGACGGACCGGCTGAAGGACTCGCTGCGCCAGCTCAACGACAAGATCGAGGAGGCGAAGCGTAAGCGGAACCTCCTGATCGCGAAGCAGAAGCGCGCGGCGGCCCAGAAGCGCATTCACGAGACGATGACGGGCCTGAGGGACCGCTCCGCGTTCGAGGCGTTCGAGCGGGTCGCCGAGAAGATCGAGGAGTCCGAGCGCAAGGCGCTCGCGGCGGCCGAGGTCACCGAGAGCCTGAGCGGCGACACGCTGGAGAGGCAGTTCGCCGTGCTCGAGAAGAACGACGACGTGGACCAGCGCCTGCTCGCGCTCAAGGAGCGGATGGGCCTGCTGCCGGGCGGTGCGAAGTCGGAGCACGCCCTGCCGGGCGCGGCGCCGGAGGCCAGACGGCTGCGGCCGGCGCACGTCGAAGAGGTCGACGGCGAAGCGCGCCCGGCCGAACTGGAGGAAGAGGTCTAGCCCCGGATGAACCGTCGACCGAACGGCGTCGTCGCCATCATCTCCGCGCTGCTGCTCCTCGTGTTTCTGTACAGCATCGCGGAGATTTTGCTGCTGCTCTTCATCGCCGTCCTCTTCTCACTGTACCTCGGCGCGATCACGGACACGCTCCAGGTCCGCCTCGGCGTACCGCGCGGGCTCGGGCTGACGCTGGGCGTGCTGGCCACCGCGCTCGCGCTCACCGGCGTCGGGTTCCTGGTCGTGCCGCCGGTGTCCCACCAGACGCAGGAGCTGCTCAACACGCTGCCGCGGCAGCTCGAGCTGTGGGAGGACCGGCTCCTCCACCTGGCCGACCGCTCGCCCGTCGCGGCGCAGCTCCTCGGGCCGCTCCGCGAGGGCGAGAGTTACGTCGGCTCCATCATCCAGGAGATCGGTGGGTACTTCCGCGGGATCGTGCCGTACGTGTTCAGCGGGATGCAGTTTCTCATCCACGCGATCAGCGTGCTCGTGATGGGGATCTACCTCGCCTACCGACCATCGCTGTACCGCGAGGGATTCATCGCGCTTGCGCCGCCGGTCCACCGAGAGCTGGTCCGCGACCTGCTGGCCGACCTCGCGTACACGCTTCGCGCCTGGATCGTGGGCCAGCTCCTCGCGATGTTCTCGCTCGGGGTGCTGACCTGGGTCGGACTGCAGGTGCTCCAGGTGCCGTACGCCCTCGCGTTCGGCGTCTTCACCGGGCTGGTCGCGATCGTGCCGTTCTTCGGCACGCTCGTCTCGACGCTGCTCCCGGCGATCTTCGTGCTGGGGACCGGCAGCATGCTGACCGTGCTGCTCGTGGTCGTGCTCGGCATCGTCGTGCACCTGATCGAGGCGAACGTGATCGCGCCGATGATCATGGAGCGTCAGGTCCACCTGCCGCCGGTGCTGACGCTGCTCAGCGTCCTGATCATGGCGCACCTCCTCCAGGTGATCGGCCTGCTCGTGGCCGTGCCGGTCCTGGCCAGCGTGATGGTGATCGTGCGCCGGATCTACGTGCACCGGATCCTCGAGGGGAAGGGGTTCCGGCGCGCGGTGCGGGATCAGCCGGTCGAGCTCAGACTCCCCGAGGACGGCGTGCTGGTGCACCCGACGGTGAGGGAGGGCACGCTGCCGACGTTGCTGGAGCGGTAGCGGCCGTCCACGGCGATCCCGACGATCTCGCTGTCCGGCTCGGCGCCGGCCCGGACGGTGAACGCGACGCAGCCGTCGGCCCCGACGGCCAGCGCGCCGCCGCGGTCGAGCATCGACCGGGCGACGTGGATGTACAGGCCGGTCACGTCGAGCGTGTCGCGCGCCGCGTATTCCCGCAGGTCGCCGACGTCGACGAGGGAGGCGCCGCGGCGCTCGAGCGGCTCGTCGAATTGGATCGCGAGGTCGGCGCGGAACGGCGGCCGGCCCGGCACGACGATCGTGCCGCCGCGCACCAGCAGGTCGTTCACGGCCCGGCCGTTCCTCGGGAGCGCTAGGTAGTCGGCCGGGTCGGCGTCGGCGTAGGAGCCGGTCGCGATCGCGTCGAGCGCCGCGCGGATGCCGATGAAGTTCGTCGCCCGCAGGTACTGCTTCTCGGGATCGTCCTTCCACCCGCCGGACTCGATGAGCACCGTGCTCACGCCCCACTGCTGCATCAGGTCGCCGAACGCGCGCGGGTTGAACGTGTCGTCGTAGCGGGTGACGTGCCCTGCGACGAGCGGCTCGACCGCGTGGCGGACGACGGCGGCCAGGCGCTGGGCGCGGAGGAACCCCGGCGTTTCGCGCCCGGAGGCGTCGGGGCGCGGCGCGAGCAGCGCGATCGCCGCGGTGCGATCGGTGCCGCCGACCCGGGTGCGCACGTTCTGGTCGTGCAGATTGAAGCCGAAGTCGGGGCGGAACCGCTCCTGGAGCGACTTCAGCGTGCGGGCCTCGGGCGTCGCGAGCCGGCGCGCGTCGCGGTTGACGTCGATGCCGTACGCGTTGCGGCGCTGGAACCGCTCGGCGCCGTCCGGGTTGAGCATCGGCACGAACACGATGGTGAGCCGCTCGGCGAGGCGGCGGGGGAGCGGCTCGTCGGCGGCCTCGGTGAGATACCGGAACAGGTCGGCGAGCGCCATCGTCGCGGTGGACTCGTCGCCGTGCATTTGGGACCAGAGCATGACGCGGGTGGGGCCGTGGCCGTAGCGGACGGCGTAGATCGGCCGGCCCTCCACGCTGCGCCCCACCTCCTCACGCTCGAGGACGGGCGACGCGTCGACGATCGGGCCGACGGCGCGCCAGTACGCGGCGTGGGTGAACTCGCGCGTCGTGATCGCGTCGACCCGGTAGCGGTCGTGCTCCTCGAGCAGCGCCCGGGCGGCCGGGTCGGCGGGCGCCGCCGCGGCGCGCGATTCGGTGAGCTCCGTCCAGACCAGGCGCGAGATGTCGCTCGCGGCGCGCCGCGCCGCATCGCGGTCGGCGAAGCCGCGCGTCAGGACGACGAGCACGTACGGCGCGCGGCCCGGCGGGTAGACGATCGCGCCGTCGTGATCGATCCCGGTGATCCAGCCGGTCTTGTTCGCGATGCGGACTCCGGCGGGCACGCCGGCCGGGATCTTGTCGGTGAAGTGCTGGTCGTCGAGGATGTCGGTCATCTCGCGGCAGGCGCGGGCGGACAGGCGCACGGCCGGGTGCGCCGGGCCGGCGGGCAGGTCCAGGTCGGCGCCGGCCTCGCAGCGGGCGATGAACTCGAGCACGCGCGCCAGCCCATCCGCCGTCGTCGTGTTGCTCATGCCGCGGCGGAACGCCGGGATGTCCTCCACGCCGCGCAGCACGCGCATCCCCTCCGCGCCGATCGCCGCGAGCGTGGCGCGGATGCTGTCCGGGTCCGCGATTTCGATCAGGATGTTCGTCGCGAGGTTCGACGACCGCGTGATCATGCGGTCGATCAGGTCCCGCACCGTCGTCTCGCGGCCGACCAAGGCGTACAGCCCGTGCTCGCTGTCGTCCTCGGGGGAGAGGGAGTAGCGGCTGCCGTCCGCGATGCTCGTGAACTCGTTCCTCACGACGACCGGGTCGTCGATCGAGAGGCGGCCCGCCTCGGCCCGGCGAAACAGCTCGAGCATGACCGGCACCTTCATGGTGCTGGCCGCGTGCATGCGCACGGTGTCGCCGATGCCGAGCCGCCGGCCGGTCGCCAGGTCCACCAGCGCCACGGCGACCTCCGCCGGCGCCTCGCGGGCAATGCGGTCCTCGAGACGCCGGACGAACGCGGCGTCGAACGGCTGGGCGCCGGCCGGCGTGCCACCGGGTTGCCCGGTCGCGACGGCGGCGGCCTTCCCGGCGGTTGCGCCGGGTGGCACCGAGCCGGGTCCGCGCCCGGCCGGGGGCGTGGGGGCATCGTATGCGGCGGGCCCGGCGGCCCGGGCGCAGGCGAGGAACGCGAGCGTGGCAACGAGGCTGACGGCTCTGTGCATATCGTGGCTCCGCGTGATGGGGAGGAGCGCAAGATGGCGGCGGTCGGGGCCGCTGGGCAAGGCACGGCGTTCGCGCCGGCCCGCTTGTTGCGCCCCGTGACAGCGGCACCTCGAAGGCAGGAGAGCGAAATGGCGCGCTACGACTACGAGCTCCGGTACCGTTGGGGCGCCCGTCCCCGGTCCCGGCGGGGGCGAGCGGCCCGGCCGCCGCGCCGCGCATGGCGGGGGATGCGCTCCACGCCGGGTCCGGCGTACGGCGAGGAGTATCGGATCCGGGCGAGGATGGGGATGCACGATTTCGGCGAGCATTACGGCCGCTACAGCGGCGGCTCGCCGTACGACTACGAGTATTCGGAGCGGACGATCCAGCACGAGCACCCGCGCCCCGAGGAGGACATCGGCTTCACCCGCACGCTGCACGAGGACAGCGGACGGCGCTTCCCGATGCACGGCCGCTCGCCCGAGCGGCGCCGCGGACGGCGGGAGTGGTGATTCGCCCCGTGCCGGCGCGCGGCGCCGCGCAGTTCCGATGAAGGATGGGCCCGGCCGCGCCTACCGATAGAGCAGGTATTGCTCCCGCGCGTGCCGGAACGCCGCGAGCTGCTCGGCCCAGGGCGCGGTGATCTCCTCGAGCGATGCGCCGGCGACGATCTGCTCGCGGAGCGCCGCCGTACCCGCCAGGCGGTCGAAGTGCGAGGCGCGCCATTCGAGTCGGTCCGGGTGGAGCCGCCGGATCTCGATCAGCGCCGCGACGGCGGCGTGCGTCGGGTCGTAGCGGTCGCGGTCGGTCGCGATGAAGCGGACGCCGCGCACGCTTTCCCCGCCATACTTCCCATCGCCGGGGCGTTCGGGCGTGAAGACGACGGCCTCGAAGCGCACGCCGGGGAGCGCGTAGTCGTTCAGGCGCCGGGCGAGCGTCTCGTGGTCGAGCCACGGCGCGCCGATCTGCTGGAACGCGATCGGCGTGCCGCGTCCGACCGAGAGGTTCGTCCCCTCGAACAGGCAGGTGCCGGGGTAGTGGGTCGCGCTCTCGAGCGAGGGCATGTTGGGCGAGGGCGCGATCCATTGCAGTCCGGTCTCGTCGAACCACGCATCGCGGCGCCACCCTTCCATCGGCACGACGATCAGCTCGGCGCCGATCGCGAATTCGCCGTTCAGCAACCGGGCCAGCTCTCCGGCGGTCAGGCCGTGGCGCATCGGAACCGGGTAGAGGCCCACGAAAGTCGCGTACTCCGGGTCGAGCACGTTGCCCTGGACCTGTGCGCCGCCGATCGGGTTCGGCCGGTCGAGGACGACGAACGGGAGCCCGTTCTCGGCCGCCGCCTGCATCGCCAGCGCCATCGTCCAGACGTACGTGTAGTAGCGCGCGCCGATGTCCTGAATGTCGAACACGAGCACGTCGACGCCTTCGAGCATCTCCGGCGTCGGCTTCCGCGTCGCGCCGTAGAGCGAGTGGACCGGCAGCCCGGTGCGCGCGTCGCGGCCGCTCTCGACCTTCTCGCCGGCCTCCGCGGCGCCGCGGATCCCGTGCTCGGGGCTGTAGAGCGCGACCAGCTCGAAGGCCGGGTGACGGTGCAGCAGGTCGATCGTGCTCTCGCCCGACGCGCTCCGGCCCGTGTGGTTCGTGATCAGGCCGACGCGCCGGCCGCGCAGCGCCGCCGCATCGCCGGCGAGCAGGACGTCGAGCCCGAGGCGGACGCGCCCGGCCGACGCAGAGTCCGCGAGCGCGCCGCGCCCGTCGTCGGGCGGCGCCGCGCCGCATGAGAGGACGGCCGCCGCGCCCGCGGCGGCGAGGAGTTGTCCGAACCCGCGCCGAACCTTACTTTTCCACATTCTGGTCGACCTCTCCCTGAGATGATGTCGCGCCCGTCGCCGGCGTCGTCGGCGCGGGGCGTGGCGCGCCCGATACCACTGAGGCTTGGAACATCGGATGATCCGTCGCCGAATCTACCCTCTGGTCCTGGCTCTTGCTCCGCTGACCTGTGCGTCGCCGTCCGGCGGGCCGCCCTCCGCGGGGATCGACCCGGCCGCGTCGGCGGAGGCGTGGGTCGAAGCGACGATGGAGCGGCTGCCGCTCCGCCGCAAGGTCGCGCAGCTCGTGGTGCCGTGGCTCGATGGCGCGTACCTGGCGGTGGGCACGCCGGAGCACGAGCGTCTGCGCGGCTGGGTCGAGGAGCAGGGCGTGGGCGGCGTGATCGTCTCGATCGGCCCGCCGCTCGAGATCGCGGCCAAGCTGAACCTGCTCCAGGAGATGGCCGACGTGCCGCTGCTGGTCGCGGCCGATGTGGAGAGCGGGCCGGGGCAGCGGCTGACGGCGGGCACCGTGGTCCCGTACGGCATGGAGTTGGGCGGCGGCACCGATTTCCCGCCGATCATGGCGCTGGGCGCCGCCGGCGATCCGTCGCTTGCGTACGAGGTCGGCCGGATCACCGCGATCGAGGCGCGCGCCGTGGGGATCCACATGGCGTTCGCGCCGGTCGTCGACGTGAACAACAACCCGGCGAATCCGATCATCAACACGCGGAGCTACGGCGAGGACCCGGAGGCGGTGGCGCGTCTGGGCGCGGCGCACATCCGCGGACTCCAGGACCACGGGCTCCTGGCGACGGCAAAGCATTTCCCGGGTCACGGCAACACGTCGACGGATTCGCACATCGGGCTGCCGGTGCTGAGCGTGGACCGGGCGCGGGCGGACTCGATCGAGCTGGTCCCGTTCCGCGCGGCGATCGATGCCGGCGTCGCGGCGGTCATGGTCGCGCACGTGGCGTTCCCGGCGCTGAGCGGCGACACCGTGCCCGCCACGCTGTCGCGCGCGCTGACGACCGGGCTGCTGAAGGAGGAGCTCGGCTTCGACGGGCTGACCGTGGTCGATGCGCTGGACATGGGCGCGATCACGACGCGGTACGGCGCCGAGGAGGCGGCGGTCCTCGCGCTCGAGGCCGGCGCCGACCTGCTGCTGATGCCGCTCGATGTGGCGGCGACGATCGACGCCGTCGTCGCCGCGGTCGAAGCCGGTCGCATCTCCGAGGCGCGGATCGACCGGTCGGTCCGCAAGCTGCTGCGGCTCAAGGCCGGGCTCGGGCTGCACGCGCGGCGCCGCGTCGAGCTGGACCGGGTGCCGTACGCGGTCGGCCGGCCGGAGCACGCCGAGCTCGCCCGGCGGATCGCCGAGCGCGCATTCACGCTGGTCCGCGACCGCGACGGGCTGATCCCCGTCCGTCCGACGCGGACGGGCCGCGCGCTCAGCATCGTCTACACGGATGACGCCGACCCCTTCGCCGGCCGGACCTTCCAGCGCGGGCTGCGCGAGCGCTTCGCCGAGGTCCACACGGCGATGCTGACGAGGGGGGCGCACGCCACGGTGCTGGACTCGCTGGTCGCGGCGGCGGACAGCGCGGACGTCGTCTTCGTCTCGACGTTCGTGCGCGTGGTCAGCGGGAAGGGGCGGGTCGGGATCCCGCCGGAGCTCGCGGCGTTCGTGGCGACGATCGCGGCGCGGCGGCCGACGGTGGTGACGTCGTTCGGCAACCCGTACCTGCTCTCGCAGTTCCCGTCGGTCGGCACGTACGCGCTGGCGTGGGGCTCGGGCGCGGTCGAGCAGGAGGCGGCGGTGCGCGCGCTGATGGGCGAGGCGCCGATCACGGGGCGGCTGCCGATCACGATCCCGCCGGACCACCCGATCGGCACGGGGATCCGCAGGACGTACACGCTGGGTACGGCGCGGCCGGAGGAGGTCGGAATGGACGCCGAGCGGCTCGCGCGGGTGGACGCGCTGCTCGAAGCCGCGGTCCGGCGCGGCGACATCCCCGGCGCGGCGCTGGCCGTGGGGCGCCGCGGCAAGCTCGTCCGCCTGCGCGGCTACGGCCGCCTCGACCCGCGCCCGGGCTTCGCGGCCGTCACCGACTCGACGCTCTACGACCTGGCGTCGCTCACGAAGGTGGTCGGCACGACGACCGCGGTGATGCTCCTGGACGAGGCGGGCGAGATCGAGCTCGACGCGCCGGTCTCGCGCTACCTCCCCGAGTGGGGCGGCTCGCCGGACAAGGACCGCGTCACCGTGCGCCATTTGCTGACGCACACGTCGGGGCTCCCGGCGTTCGCGCCGCTCTGGCGCGAGCTGCGCGGGAAGGACGCGTACGTCCGCCGGATCGCCGCGATGCCGCTCGAGTACGCCCCGGGCGAAAAGACCGTCTACAGCGACTTCGGCGCGATCCTGCTCGGCGCGATCGTGGAGCGGGTGAGCGGCGAGTCGCTGGATCGGTTCCTCGAGGCGCGAGTGTTCGGGCCGCTCGGGATGGACGACACCGGGTTCAACCCGCTGGGCGGCGACGCGGTGGCGGGTAAGGCGCGGGCCGCGGAGGGTGCCGCGAAGGCCGCCGGGCCGTCGATCCTCGAGCGCATCGCGCCGACGGAGGTGGACACGATCTTCCGCCACACGCACGTGCACGGCGTGGTGCACGACGAGAACGCGTACGCGATGGGCGGCGTCGCGCCACACGCCGGGCTGTTCTCCTCCGCGCGCGACCTCGCCGTGTTCGCGCAGATGATGCTGAACGGCGGCGTGTACGGCGACGTCCGGCTGCTGGACGCCGAGACGATCGCGCGCTACACCGCGCGGCAGTCGGAGGCGTCGAGCCGCGCACTCGGGTGGGACACGCCGTCCGGCCGGTCGAGCGCGGGCGACTACTTCTCCGCCGCGTCCTTCGGCCACACGGGCTTCACCGGCACGAGCCTCTGGGTCGACCCGACGCAGGAGCTGTTCGTGGTCCTGCTCACGAACCGGGTCAACCCGACGCGCGCGAACCGCGCGCACATCGCGCTCCGCCGCAACGTGCACGACGCCGTCGCGCTGTCGATCACGGACTCGCCCGTGGTTCGTCGCGGGGACGCGGTGATGCCGTAGGCGCGGAACGATCGGTGCCGGATAGGGGGTACGGACCTCATCGTGCCCTCGAGCGAACGAGCGAATCGAGCGAACTGTATGGAATCCCTTGAACGCGTTCCGGTCGTCATCGCCGATGAGCCGGAGGAGATCGCGCGCACGATCGCGCGCCGAATCGCCACGCTGATCCGAGAGAAGCGGGAGGCCGGCGGACGGGCGGTGCTCGGGCTGGCGACCGGCTCCACGCCGATCGGCATCTACCGGGAGCTGATCCGCATGCACCGCGAGGAAGGTCTCTCGTTCGCCGGCGTGGTCACGTTCAACCTCGACGAGTACTACCCGATGGATCCGGGGAGCATCCACAGCTACCACCGGTTCATGTGGGAGAACCTGTTCGACCACGTCGACATCGATCCGGCGGACGTGCACATCCCGCGGGGCGACGTCCCGCGGGCCGGCGTCGAGCAGCATTGCCGGGAGTACGAGGACGCGATCCGGCGCGCCGGCGGGATCGACTTCCAGATCCTGGGGATCGGGCAGACCGGGCACATCGGGTTCAACGAGCCGGGCTCGGGGATCGAATCACGCACGCGGCTGGTCGCGCTGGACACGATCACGCGCCGCAGCGCGGCGGCCGACTTCTTCGGCGAGGAGAACGTCCCGCTGGAGGCGATCACGATGGGCGTCGCGACGATCCTGGAGGCCCGCGAGATCGCGCTCGTCGCGACCGGCGAGCACAAGGCGGTGATCGTGCGGCGCGCCGTGGAGGGCGCGGTCGACCCGGACGTCGCCGCGACGTACCTCCAGCGGCACCCGGCGGCGACGTTCTACCTCGACGCCGCCGCGGCCGCGGAGCTGACGCGCGTCAAGACGCCGTGGGTGCTCGGCGAGGTGGAGTGGACGCGGGATCTCGAGGTCCGCGCGCTGATCTGGCTGAGCGAGGTCACCGGGAAATCGCTGCTCAAGCTGGACGACATGGACTACCGCGACCACCACCTCAGCTCGCTGCTGGCGCGCTACGGCTCGGCCGGGCCGCTGAACGGCGAGGTGTTCAACACGCTGATCGCGAAGGTGCGCGGGCGGAGCAAGCTGCCGCGGGGCAAGCGGATCGTGCTGTTCTCGCCGCACCCCGACGACGACGTGATCTCCGCCGGCGGGATCCTTCACAAGCTGCACCAGAACGAGAACGACATCATCGTCGCGTACCAGACGTCGGGGAACATCGCGGTCTTCGACCACGACGTGCGGCGGCACCTGGACTTCCTCCGGCGGGTCGCGGATGAATTCGAGCTGGACCGCGACCACGTGGCGGCGCTGATCGGCGAGATCGAGAGCTTCCTCGCGACGAAGGAGCCGGGCGCGGTCGACATCCCGGCGGTGCAGGCGATCAAGCGGCGGATCCGCGAGACCGAGGCCGTTTCGGGGATCGAGACGTTCGGCATGCGCGCCGAGCAGGCGCGCTTCCTGAACCTGCCGTTCTACCAGACGGGCAAGGTCCGCAAGGAGCCGATCGGCGAGGAGGACGTCCGGATCATCCTCGAGTTGCTCGAGGAGCACCGGCCCGAGATCGTCTTCGTGGCCGGCGACCTCTCGGATCCGCACGGCACGCACCGCATGTGCAAGGAGGCGATCGAGCGGGCGCTGGAGCGCTATTCCGGCCCCGACCCGGAGGTGTGGTACTATCGCGGCGCGTGGCAGGAGTGGCCCGTCGCCGAGGCGGACGTGCTGGTGCCGATGTCGCAGGAGGAGCTGCGGCAGAAGATCATGGCGATCTTCAAGCACCAGACGCAGAAGGACAAGGCGCCGTTCCCCGGGCTCGACGACCGCGAGTTCTGGCAGCGGGTGCAGGAGCGCAACCAGGCGACGGCGGCGATCGTGGACCGGCTGGGCCTGCCCGAGTACTTCGCGATGGAGGCGTACGTGGTGCGGAAGAACGGCAAGCGGCCGCGCTGGCGCGCGGTCCCGACCAGCGCGCTCGGCTGGCCCGAGTACCCGTCGGAGGAGGACCTCTCGCCGCCCGTCCGCGTGCCCAGCTCGAGGGAGCCGGTGTGATGGGCGTGTTCACGACGCTCGACGTCGTCGTCCTGGTCGCCTACCTCGTCGGCGTCACGGCGTTCGGCATCGGCTGGGGCGGCCGTCAGAAGGACGCGCGCGACTACTTCCTGGGCGGGAAAGGGTTGCCGTGGTGGGCGATCTGCTTCTCGATCGTCGCCACGGAGACCAGCGCGCTCACGTTCATCAGCGTCCCGGCCACGGCGTACGGCTCCGACTTCTGGATGCTCCAGCTCACGTTCGGCTACGTCATCGGGCGCGTCCTCGTCGCGACGGTACTCCTGCCCGGTTACTTCCGCGGCGAGCTGACGACGGCGTACGCGCTGCTCGAAGAGCGGTTCGGCGCGCTGACCCGCCGCTTCGCCTCCGTGACGTTCATGGTCACGCGCGCGCTGGCCGACAGCGTGCGCGTGTTCGCCGCGGCGATCCCGGTCGCGCTCATCACCGGCATGCCCTACTGGGCGGCGATCCTGCTGACCGGCGTCGTCACGCTCGTCTACACGTACTTCGGCGGGCTGCGCGCCGTGGTCTGGGTGGACGTGGCGCAGATGATCCTCTACCTCGTCGGCGGCGCGGCCGCGCTGGCGGTGCTGCTCCGGACCGTGCCCGGCGGCTGGGAGGCGATCGTCGAGACGGCGCGCTCCGCCGACAAGCTGCGCGTGCTCCACCTCGATGGCGGCTTCGCCGACACGCGCTGGTGGATCACCGGGCTGGTCGGCGGCGCGTTCCTCTCGATGGCGTCCCACGGCGTCGACCACCTGATCGTGCAGCGGCTGCTCGCGGCGCGCTCGCAGGGCGACGCGCGCAAGGCCGTGATCGCGAGCGGCATCGTCGTCGTGGCGCAGTTCGCGCTCTTCCTCCTGGTCGGGATCGCCCTGTTCGCCCACTACGGCGGTGCGCCGTTCGACCCGGCCGACGAGGTGTTCCCGCGCTTCATCGTCGAGGGGCTGCCGCCCGGGATCTCCGGGCTCATCATCGCCGCCGTACTGGCCGCGGCGATGTCGACGGTGTCCAGCTCGCTCAACTCGCTCGCCTCGGCGACGACCCACGACGTCTACGCGCCGATCTCGGCCCGCGGCGACGATCCGGAGCACCTGCTCCGCGCCGGACGCCGCTTCACGCTGCTCTGGGCCGCGATCCTCATCGGCGGCGCCATCCTGTTCCGCTTCGCGAACGAGGGGACGCCGATCGTCGTGGTCGCGCTCCAGGTCGCGTCCTTCACCTACGGCGGCCTGCTCGGCGGGTTCCTGCTCGGCGTGGTCGCGAAGCGCGCGCGCCAGCGCGACGCGATCCTCGGGATGGCCA
Source organism: Longimicrobiales bacterium (assembly GCA_036381255.1). Taxonomy (GTDB): domain Bacteria; phylum Gemmatimonadota; class Gemmatimonadetes; order Longimicrobiales; family RSA9; genus CALBZE01. Next base: position 84,657 of record DASVDG010000037.1, read on the forward strand.
CGGCGACCGTCCTCATGGCCGCGCTCTGGGCCGCCCAGCAGTTCGGCGCCATGGAGAAGCGTGTCGACACGCTCTGGTTCGCACTCCTCGGCTCCGCCATCACCGCGGCGGTCGGCACGGCCAGCGCCGCGCTCCGCCGGGCCGGCCGGGGAGCGGAGCCCGCACCGCCGCCGGCGCCCGTCGGGGAGCGGGCGGGGCGGGGCACCGCGCACGGGAGCTGAGCCCCCACCGCATGGACGCACCCGGGATCTTCGTCGGGATCGACGGCGGCGGCACGGGCGCGACCGCCGTCGCGGTCGATGGGGAAGGGCGCGAGCTCGCCCGGCTCCGCGGCGGCGCGGCGCTGGTGCAGGCGGCCGACCCGGGCGCGGGCGCCTCCGCGCTGGCCGACCTGGTCGACCGGGTCGCGCGTGCCGCGGGCGCCCGGCTCCCCGTCGACGGACTCTGCTGCGCCCTGGCGGGCGCCGGCCGCGAAGACGAGCGCCGCGCCGTCGCCGCCGCGCTGCACCGCGAGGCCGTCGCGGTCCGGCTGCGCGTCACCGCCGATGCCGATGCCGCACTCCACGACGCGTTCGGCGACGGCCCCGGCCTGCTGCTCATCGCCGGGACCGGCTCGATCGCCTACGGTCGCGCCGCCGACGGGCGCGTCGCCCGCGCCGGCGGATGGGGCGCGCTCCTCGGCGACGAGGGGAGCGGCTACGCCCTCGGGCTCGACGCGCTGCGCGCCGCCGTCGGCGCCCACGACGGCCGCGGCCCCGCGACCCGCCTCCTCGCCGCGTCGCTCGCGCACGCCGGCGTCGCCGCGCCCGAAGGGCTCATCGCCTGGGCTGGCGCCGCCGCGAAGGCCGCGATCGCCGCGCTCGCGCCCGCCGTCCTCGACGCCGCCCGCGACGGCGACGTCGTCGCCGCCGGGATCGTCCGCCGCGCGGCCGACGCGCTCGCGCGGCACGTCGCGGCCGTGCACGCGACGCTCGCGCCCTGGCCGGATCCCCCCGGCCTCGCCCTCGCCGGCGGCCTCCTCGCCCCGGGCCGGCCGCTCCGCGATCACGTCGTCACCGCGATCGCACGGCTGGAAACCCCCGTCGGCATCCTCGACCGCGCCGTGGACGCCGCCCGCGGCGCCGCGACGCTCGCGCGCCACGCGTGATGACGGCCCGGCGCGAGGCGCGGCAGCGCCCCGATCTTGCGCCGCCCAGGGGCCGCCGATAGATTCGCCCGCTCGCGAACCCCCATGTAAGTCGAGACCATGCCGACGTTTCCCTCCGTCCGGGAGCAGATGGACGAGATCCGCCGCGGCGCGGTGGAGATCATCCCCGAAGACGAACTGGAGCGCAAGCTCGAAGAGAGCCGCCGCACGGGCCGGCCGCTGCGCATCAAGCAGGGCTTCGACCCGACGCGCCCCGACCTCCACATCGGCCACGCCGTCTCCATACGCAAGCTCCACACGTTCCAGGAGCTGGGCCACGAGGTCATCTTCGTCGTCGGGGACTACACCGCCCGCATCGGCGACCCGACGGGGCGCAGCGAGACGCGGCCCCGCCTCTCGCCCGAGGAGATCGAGGCCAACGCCCGGACCTACGCGGAGCAGGTCGGCCGCATCCTCGACGTCTCGCGCGTGCGCGTCGAGTTCAATTCGCGCTGGCTCGCGCCGCTCGACCTCGCGGCCGTGCTCGAGCTGACGGCCAACTACACGGTCGCCCGCATGCTCGAGCGCGACGACTTCGCCAGGCGCTACGCGGACGGCCGGCCGATCTCGATCTCCGAGTTCCTCTACCCACTCATGCAGGGCTACGACTCCATCGCCCTCGAGGCCGACGTCGAGCTCGGCGGGACCGACCAGAAGTTCAACCTGCTCGTGGCGCGCACGCTCCAGGAACGCTACGGCCAGTCGCCCCAGGTCTGTCTCATCATGCCGCTCCTGCGCGGGACCGACGGCGAGCTGAAGATGTCGAAGTCGTACGACAACTACATCGGCCTCACGGAGCCGCCCGAAGAACAGTTCGGCAAGACCATGTCCATCCCGGACGCGCTCCTCGACGAGTGGTACCGTCTCGCCTCGCCGCTGCACGGCGACGCCCTCGAGGCGGCGCTCCGGCGCGCGGACGAAGATCCGTACGCCGCCAAACGCACGCTCGCCCGCCTCATCGCCGCCGAGTACCATGGCGAGCAGGCCGCCGACGCCGCGGAAGCGCACTTCGACCGGCTCTTCAAGCACGGCGAGCTCCCCGAGGAGATCCCGGTCGTCGACGTCGCGCTCTCCGAGCCCGCCCTGCGCTACTCGCCCGAGAACGGCGCGTGGATCCCCGGGCTCCTCGTCGCCGCCGGCCTCGCCGGCTCCAACAGCGAGGCGATGCGCCTCATCGACCAGGGCGCGATCGGCCTCGACGGCCAGCGCGTCGACGGTCGTAACGCCTGCGTCCCCCTCCGGCCCGGCGACGAGATCGTGCTCCGGCGCGGGAAGCGGCGGTTCGTACGCGTGCGCGCGCACGCGCACTCCGCGTGAAGCGGCGCGGGCGACGGGATCCGGACCGCGCTCCCGAACCGATGAAGCGGCCCGGGTGACCGGATCCGGACCGCCCTCCCGAACCGAAGCGGCGCCACGGCGCCCCGCCCCGGGGCGGCGCCGGTCCGGTCGCCCCCGGAGTAACATTTCTCTTGACAAACGATCGTTCGATCCGTAACCTACGCCATACCTTACTCACCGTCGAATAATCATCGTCGAGCCGTGGCACGCGGCATCGACGCCCTACATCTTCGGTCCGGTATTCCTGGAAATTCGACACCGGGGTTCGACAGAAGCTGAAATCGCCACTTTTTGCTCGGGCCGCCCGGTCAATCGGCGTAGGAGGGGTTCGTCCTCTCCCCGGTGCTTCATCTGCGAACGCACGATGAAGCGATTTACCTTCCACGCTTCCCAGGAGGGACCCGTGAGCCTACGGAAGTCAGTTCTCTCGTGGCTGGGTGCCGGCGCGGCCGTATTGCTCATGGCCTCGACGGCGCTCGGGCAGACCGGGACGATCAGTGGCCAGGTGACCGACGAGGCGACCGGCGCCCCGCTCGTCGGCGTGCAGGTCGCGGTCGTCGGGACCAACCTCAGCGTCGGTACCAACGAGAACGGCCGCTACCTGATCCTGAACGTCCCGGCCGGCGAGCACCAGGTGCGTGCGTCGCTGATCGGGTACGGTCCGCAGTCGGCGACGGTGACGGTGCGTGCCGGCGAGACGGCGGCCCAGAACTTCGCGCTCCAGATCAGCGCGATCGAGCTGGCCTCGGTGGTGGTCACCGCGACCGGCGAGCAGCAGCAGCTGCGCGAGATCGGCAGCTCGGTCGGCGTGATCAACGTCGAGGACGTCGCGCTCGCGCCGGTCCAGAGCATGTCCGACCTGCTCCAGGGCCGCAGCGCGGGGATGACGGTGCTGAAGAGCAGCGGCGGGACGGGGACCGGCTCGCGGATCCGGATCCGCGGCAGCAACAGCATCTCGCTGTCGAACGAGCCGCTCCTCGTCATCGACGGCGTCCGGGTCGACAACGACCCGACGTTCCTCGGCTTCGGCGTGGGCGGCCAGCAGCCGTCGCGGTTCAACGACCTCAACCCCGAGAACATCGAGAGCATCGAGATCCTGAAGGGGCCGGCGGCTTCCGCGCTGTACGGCACGGCCGCCGCGAACGGCGTGATCCAGGTCACGACGAAGAAGGGCCGGGCGGGCGCGCCGCAGTTCCGGGCCTGGGCCGAGCTCGGCCGGATCGAAAACGTCGTCGACTTCCCGACCAACCACGTGGCGCTCGACGCGGGCGGGAACTTCTGCCCGGTTTTCGTGCAGGCGCAGGGCGCGTGCACGCCGGTGGAGACGTACCAGGCCGATCCGCTGGACGCGGAGGCGACGTCTCCGTACACGACCGGCAACTTCCGGACGCTCGGCGCGAGCGTGTCCGGCGGGAGCAACGAAGCGACGTACTACGTTTCCGGCGAAGTCACGACCGAGGACGGCGTCTACGACGACGGCGAGAGCTTCGGCGAGGGCTTCGACGACATGGACGACCTGCGACGGATCAACGTCCGGGCCAACCTGACCGGGCGCCTCAGCGACAAGCTGAGCCTCGGCTCGAGCGTCGGGTTCGTCGAAACCGATCTCGAGCTGCCGCAGGCGGACAATGCGCTCTTCGGGATCATCGGAATGGGGCTCACGGCCGCCCCGACCCCGGAAGCGGTGGAGAACAACTTCGGCTACGAGTCGCCGCCGCAGGCCCACTACGACTGGATCACGTCGCAGGATGTGAGCCGGTTCACGGGCAGCATCACGGCCGACTGGCGGCCCGTCCCGTGGCTCAGCGTCCACGGGACCGGCGGTCTCGACCGGACCGCCACCGGCGAGCTGAACCGGATCCCGCGCGAATCGTTCTACAACATCTTCGGCGGGATCTATTCGGAAGGCTGGATCCAGCGCTTCGACTACGACATCTACCGCTTCGACTCGAATGTGAGCGGCACGGCGACGTTCGAGCCGATCGAAGGGCTCGTCTCGACGACGACGGTGGGGTCGCAGTATCTGCGCGAGGACTTCTCCCGCATCTACGCGTTCGGCGCGACGCTGCTGCCGGGCGTCGAGACATCGCTGGCCGGTGCGACCACCGATTTCTCGACGGGCGAGGACAACATCCTGAACTCGACGCTGTCGGCTTACGCGCAGCAGCGCTTCGGCTGGCAGGACCGGGTCTTCGTCAACTTCGCGGTCCGGGGCGACCAGAACACGGCGTTCGGCACGGACATCGGCTGGATCTGGTATCCGTCCGTCAGCAGCTCGTGGGTGATCTCGGAAGAGTCGTTCTTCCCGGAGACGCCGCTCGTCAGCACGCTCCGGCTGCGCGCCGCGTACGGGCAGGCCGGGCTGCGGCCGGGCGCGACCGACGCGCTCCTGTCGTTCAGCGGCGAGGTCGGCGTCCTGAACAACGAGCCGGTGCCGGCGTTCACCATCGACGAGCTCGGCAACCTCGAGCTGAAGCCGGAGCGCTCGACGGAGTGGGAGTTGGGCTTCGAGAGCGGCTTCCTCGATGACAAGCTCGGTCTCGACGTCACCTACTTCTCGAAGAGCTCCAGGGACGCGCTGGTCGACCAACCGCTCCCGGGTTCGCCGGGCGGCAGCGACAGCCGCTGGGTGAACCTGGCCCGCGTCGACAACAGCGGGCTCGAGGTGCTGCTCCGCGGCCAGCCGGTGCGGACGGACAGGGTCCAGTGGGACTTCACCGTCAGTGCGTCCTGGATCAAGAACGAGCTGGTGGACCTGGGCAATGACGCGCAGGGCGAGCCGATCCCGCCGATCATCTTCGGTCTCCGGAGCACGCAGCGCCACGCCGAGGGGCATCCCCTCGGGTCCTGGTTCCAGCGGCCGATCGAAGAGTTCTCGGACGCGAACGGGGACGGGATGATCGAGCCGGACGAGGTCGTGCTCGGCGACTCGGCCCAGTTCCTCGGCAGCCCGTTCCCCTCGCGCGAGGTCTCCCTCGGCTCGAGCGTCTACGTCTCGGACTGGCTGCGGATTTCCGCCCTGTTCGACTACCGGGGCGGGTTCGAGCTGATCGACTTCACCGGCGGGTGGCGCTGCGCGCTGTCGCTCAGCTGCGCGGACGCCTACGACGCGAACGCGCCGCTGGAGAAGCAGGCGGCCATCGCGGCGCTCGCCGAGTACGGCACCTGGGCCGGCTTCGTCGAGGACGCCGACTTCGTCAAGTTCCGTGAGCTCTCGGTCACGCTGAACGTGCCGCAGGAGTTCGCCCGCCGCATCGGCTCGGACGGCCTGAGCCTGACGCTCGCGGGCCGCAACCTGGCGACCTGGACCGGTTACTCCGGCCTCGATCCGGAGGTCAGCTTCCAGGGGCAGGCGAACTTCACGTCGGGCGAATTCTTCACGCTGCCGCCGACGCGCGCGTTCACGCTTCGCGTCGATGCGAACTTCTGATCCGGAGGCATAAATGAAGCTGCTTCATCGCATCCGAGGCACCGGCTCCGGAATGGGCCGCGCGCTCGTCCCGGGCGCAGCCGCCTTCGCCGTCGTGCTGGCGGGCTGCGAAACGGACAGCCTGGTGAACCTGGAAGATCCGGACCTGATCACGCTGCCGACCGTGCAGGACACGGCGAACATCGAGACGCTGCGCAACGGCGTGCTGTTCGAGTTCGCGGAGGCGTACTCGGGCCCGGCGAACAACAACGCGACGCCCGGCATCGTCGGGGTCAGCGGCCTCATGGCGGACGAGCTGTGGTACGCCAGCACGTTCTCCGACATGAGGAACGTCGACGCCCGCGCGATCCAGCGTACGGATGGAGCCATCGAGGATGTCTTCTTCGGCCTCCATCGGGCGCGCAACCTCGCCAACCAGGCCGACGCCATGTACGCGCAGTCGTCGCGGCAGGGCTCGGCCGACCACGCGATGATGGTCAACTACTCCGCCTTCGCGAGCGTCCTGCTCGCCGAGAACTTCTGCTCCGGCGTCCCGGTCAGCGAGGCGCCGCTCGGCGAGGCCCTCGTGTTCGGGGCGAGTCAGACGACCGACGAGATCCTGAACGGCGCTATCGCGCGGTTCGACGAGGCCATCGCGCTCGCGCAGGGCGCCGGGTCGGACGATCAGCTCAACCTCGCCCGCGTCGGCAAGGCCCGCGCGCTGCTGGCGCTCGGGCGCTTCGACGACGCTGCGGCGGTCGCCGCGGCGGTGCCGGACGATTTCGAGTTCGCCGTCACGTACGCGGACGTCACGACCGCGTCCAACAACGGCGTGTACTACAACATCAACTCGGAGGGCCGCTCCTCCGCCGCGACGAACGAGGGGACGAACGGCCTCACGTTCTTCACGCGTGGTGCGGGCCCGTACGACGTCGATCCGCGGGTGGAAGTGGATTCGGCCGGCATCGGCATCGGCACGTCGATCCCGCGCTACATCCAGCTGAAGTACCCGGCGCGGGGTTCGGACATCGTGCTCGCGTCGGGGCTCGAGGCGCGGCTGATCGAGGCCGAGGCCGCACTGGACATGGGCAACAGCACGGCGTACCTGCCGATCCTGAACGACCTGCGCACGGACATCGGGCTTCCGGCGCTGACGGATCCGGGTGCCGGCGAGCCCCGCGTCCTCCAGCTGTTCGAGGAGCGGGCGTACTGGCTGTGGCTGACGGCTCACCGGCTGGCCGACCTGCGCCGGCTCATCCGGCACTACGGGTTCACCGAGGACGAGGTGTTCCCTGTCGGCCAGACGATCTTCGGCCGGCCGTACGGCGACGACGTCAACTTCCCGATCCCGCAGATCGAGGACAACAACCCGAACTTCTCGGGGCAGTGCATCGATCGCAACGCATGACGGAAGGGCATCGGCCCTGACCGTCTGATCCCGGGGTGGATGGGGGCCGTCGCGGCGCCCCATCCACCCCGGTTCCGTCGTGAGCGGGCGTCGGACCCGGCGGCCCGACGCCCGTTCCAGACGGCGTCCCGCGCGGGCATCGATGATGCGGCCGGGACGCGGACCCCGGGGGCGTCGGCCGCGACCGGCGTCCAGGCACGAACCGCATCCCGAAACGTGAGATGAGACGCTTCGCATCGCTGTGCACAATCCTCGCGCTCGGCGCGCTCGGCGCGTGCGGCGACGACACGACGGGGCCCGCGAGCGGGAGCCTGAGCGTGGAGGTCACCGGCCTGCCGGAAACGGTCGCCGCGAACGTGGTGGTCACGGGCCCGGGCTCGTACAGCGCCACGCTGACGGCGACGCAGACGCTGACCGACCTGCCGGGCGGGGAATACACGATCACGGCCGCGGAGGTGACGGACGGGGACGCGGGTTACGGCGCGATCGAGCCCGAGCAGACGGTCACGGTGGACGGCGGCACGACGCGCGCCACGGTCGTGTACGCCAGCCTGAGCTCGGCGCTCGTCGTGGACGTCGACGGGCTCCCCGCCAATGCGCCGGCGCGCGTGGTGGTGGACGGTCCCGACGGCTACCGCGAGGAGCTGACCGCGAGCCGGATGCTCCCCGGCCTCGCCCCGGGGACGTACTCCATCACGGCTTCGGGCGTGGTCGTGGGGGACAGCACGTACCAGGCGACGGTCCACACCCGCGAGGTCGTCGTCGAGGAGGGCGCCACCGCGCGTGCCGGGGTGTCGTACGCCGCGGTCGCGCACCACAGCCTCAACCTGCGGGTGGCCGCGTTCTACATCGTCCAGAGCACGCAGACGCGCAGGCGAGAGGTGCCGCTGGTGGCCGGCCGGGACGGCTACCTGCGGGTCTTCGTCGTGGGCGACCAGGCGAACACCGCCACGCCGACGGTGCGGGCGCGGATCTACCACGGAGACGCGTTGCGGGAGACGGTGGAGATCGCGGCATCGACGCCCTCCGTGCCCTCGAAGGTCGACGAGGGCGATGTCCGGAGTTCGTGGAACGCGTTCCTGCCCGGCGCGGTGATCCAGCCGGGGATGCGCATCGCGGTGGAGGTGGACCCGGAGAACGCCATCGTCGAGGCGAACGAGGCGGACAACGCCGACCCGGCCACGGGCGACCCGCTGGCGCTGGACGTCGGCGTGCTGCCGCCGCTGCGGATCCGGTTCGTCCCGATCCACCAGGAGGCTAACGGCCTGATCGGGCGAGTCAGCGAGGAGAACAAGGACACGCTGCTCTACATGACCCGAAAGCTCCATCCGATACCGGGGTACGACGCGGACATCCGGTCGCCCTACACGACCAAGGCCACTCTGGACCCCGAGGGGAACATGTGGACGGCCGTGGTGAGCGAGCTGGACGCGGTGCGGGTGGCCGAGGGCAGCGACCGCTACTACTACGGCGTCGTGCAGACGGCGTACAACGGCGGCGGCGTGGTCGGGATCGCCGCGGCGATCGGCGCCCGCACGGCGCTCGGGTGGGACCGCTTCCCGTACGCGCCCGAAACGCTGGCGCACGAGCTCGGCCACGCCTGGGGGCGGCGCCACGCGCCGTGCAACGGCGCGGGCGGCGCCGACCCCGACTACCCGTACACCATCGGCCTCATCGGCGTCTACGGCATGGACGTCGAGACCGGCGAGGTCAAGCCGCCGGACAAGTACACGGACATCATGGGGTACTGTGACGCGAGCTGGTGGATCAGCGACTACACGTACACCGGGATCTTCGACTACCGGGCCGAGCACGACGCCCCCGTGACCGCCGAATCGCCGGCGAAGCAACCCGCACTCCTCGTGTGGGGCCGGATCGAGGACGGCCGGCTCACGCTGGAGCCCGCGTTCCAGCTCGACACGCGCCCGGTCCTCCCCTCCGCGCCCGGCCCGTATCGCGTCGAAGGGCTCGATGACGACGGCACGGTCCTCTTCTCGCTCTCGTTCGCCGGGAAGCGGATCCCGGACCGCGCCCGCGATCTGCGCCACTTCGCGTTCGCCGTGCCGCTCGACGCCGAGCGGGCGTCCCGCCTGGCCACGCTGCGGCTGGCGGGGCGGGGGAGGGAAACCGCGATTCGGGCAGCCGCGGCCGAGCGGTCGGCGCCGTACGGGCCCGTGCTCCCCCCGCTCCATGCCGCCTCGGTTCGCCGGGTGACGGGCCGCAGCGTCGCCGTGACGTGGGACCGGAGCGCCCACCCGATGGTGATGGTCCGCGACCCGCGCACGGGGGAGATCCTCTCCTTCGCCCGCGACGGGGCCGCCGCGTTGCGTACCTCGGCGGGCGAGCTCGAACTGGTCTTCTCCGACGGCGTGCACAGCGCCGCCCGGCGCGTACGGGTCGGCGGGCCCTGATGCGGCAGAGCCGCGCGTCCCCCACACGATAGGCCGCGCGGCGCCGCGCCACGCCGGTGGTGGCGCGGCGCGGCCGCTCGCGGGCGGCCGACGGCCGACGCACGGATGCCCGAGGGCAGGTCGACACTCGGACGCCGGCCCGCGGCCGCCGGGCGAACCCCCCTCGAACGCCGATCTTGACACGGGACAAAGCGCGTATTACAAGTGATCAGCCGCGCCATGGCGGGGATGAACCGCATGGCCGCGGACGCACCAGCCTCCTGACTAGCTACCGAATCGACGTCGACGCAGCCGGTGCACGCACCGATGCGGACGTGCGTTCGGTGTCGTTTCATATGCCACGGCCGACGTCGTGGGCATCATTACACGAGTTCACGCGCGTAGCGCTGCGCGTCGCCGGCTCCGACGAGCCGGTCGGGCGCGCGGCGTAGTCGGGGTGCCGAACGGCAGTCCCCGCAGATTGTCCCCCAACCTCTGCAAGGAGGGCAATGTGAGTTCTCGTGCGTCAGTCATGGCCAGACCGGGACGACTCTTCGCCCTGGTGCTGGCGGCGGCGGCGGTGCTGGGCGTGAGCCCGGTTCCGGCGGCCGCACAGGAGGCGGCCACGCTCACCGGCCGTGTGACTACCGAAACGGGCCAGCCCGTCGCATCCGCGAGCGTGGTCATCGAGTCGATGAACCTGGGTACGCTCACGCTCGATGATGGTCGCTACATGCTCATCGTGCCTGCTTCGCGGGCGGAGGGGCAGCAGGTGACCCTCACCGTGACGGCGCTGGGCTACCAGACCGGGACGGCGACGGTGACGCTGCGCCCTGGGAGCCAGCAGGTCGACTTCCAGCTCGGCGCCGACCCGCTGCTCCTCGACGAGATCGTCGTCACGGGCGCCGGTCTCACCCAGGAGCGTCAGAAGCTGGGCGTGACGATCAACTCCGTGCGTGCCGAGGAAGTGACGCGGAGCCGGGAGCCGAACATCGTCGCGGCGCTGGCGGGGAAGGCGCCGAACGTCGAGGTCACCAGCTCCGCCGGCGATCCGGGCGCGGGCGCCTACATCCGCATCCGCGGCGCGAACTCGCTGCTCGGCGATGGCCAGCCGCTCTTCGTCGTGGACGGCGTGCCGATCGACAACGGCACGTACACGATCGAGTCGAACGCGGGCGGGACGGTCGAGACGAACCGCGCGGCGGACATCAACCCGAACGACATCGAGAGCATCGAGATCCTGAAGGGCGCCTCGGCGTCGGCGATCTACGGCTCGCGTGCGGCGAACGGCGTGATCCTGATCACGACGAAGTCCGGCCGCGCCGGCGAGAACAACGTGAGCTACCGGTTCTCGTACTCGCGCGACGAGGTCAACATGATGCCGGAGATGCAGCGTCGCTTCGGCCAGGGCCTCGCCTCGACGTCGCAGACGACGGCGCTGCTCGCCGCCGATGGCGTTGACGCGCCGGTCGGCAGCGACGTGTGCATTTACATCATCGGCCTACCGAAGGACCGCTGTAACGTGTCCTGGGGCGCCGAGCTCGACCCCGGCACGCCGACGTTCGACCACGCGAATGAGATGTTCCAGACCGGCAGCCGGATGGAGCACCACCTGACGTGGTCGGGCGGCAGCGACCGGACGACGTACTACCTGTCGCTCGGCCGGCTGGACCACGAGGGCACGATCAAGGGGAACCAGGCGTTCGAGCGGACCACGATCCTGCTGAAGGGCAGCCACGCGTTCCGCGAGGACCTGCGGATCTCCGGCAGCTTCGCTTACGCTTCGAGCGACGGCGACCTGATCCAGCAGGGCTCCAACATCAGCGGCATCCTGCTCGGGGCGCTCCGCTCGCCGCCGGAGTTCGACAACTCGAAGTACCTCACGGCTGAGGGGCTGCACCGGTCGTACCGGCTGCCGAACCCGACCTCGCTGACGCAGGCCCGCGGGTACGACAACCCGTTCTGGGTCGCCAACGAGATCACGAACGACTCGAAGGTCGGCCGTACGTACGGGAACGTCCACGTGAACTACACGCCGTACCCGTGGCTTCGCATCAACTACACGCTGGGCGCGGACTACGCGGCGGACGAGCGGCTGACGGTCTTCCCGAAGAGCTCGTCGAACTACCCGACCGGGAGCATGATCCGGGCGGACTTCGTGACGCTCCAGGTGGACCACAACCTGACGGCGTCCGCGTCGCACACGTTCAACGACGACCTGTCCGGGACGCTGACGGTGGGTCAGAACCTGAACCACCGCGAGTACCGGCGCTACCAGGTCGATGGGCAGAACCTGATCTACGGCACCGATCAGCTCGACTTCTCGATCGACCGGTTGCCGAACGAGTACCGGGAAGTGGTCCGCACCGACGGCTACTTCGCCCAGGGGACGCTCGACCTCTACAACCAGCTCTACCTGACGGCGGCGGTCCGCCTCGACGGCTCGTCGACGTTCGGCGGCGAGAGCCAGCGCTTCGCCTACCCGAAGATGAGCGGCGCGTGGGAGTTCACGCAGCTGCTCGGCGAGTCGCTCCCGTCGTTCGTGAGCTTCGGCAAGGTCCGCGCGGCGTACGGCGTGGCCGGCAAGCAGCCGCCGGTCTACTCGAACGTGAACGCGTTCGAGACGGTGACGTTCAGCGATGGCTGGCTCAGCAACGGGCTCCAGACTATCTACGGCGGTCTCGAGGGCGTCATCTCGGAGGGCACGCTCGGCAACCCGGACATCAAGCCCGAGCGCACCACGGAATACGAGTTCGGCGGTGACCTGGCCTTCTTCGACAACCGCCTCTCGCTCGGCCTGACGTATTACCAGCAGAAGACGACGGACGCGATCCTGGCGGTCGGGACGGCGCCCAGCACCGGGTTCATCTCGCGCTACGCCAATGCGGGTGAATTCGAGAACTCGGGGTGGGAGGCCACGGCCGACCTGCTGCTCATGGACCGCGACGACTTCTCGTGGTCGATCCGCGGCCAGTGGGCGAAGAACGAGAGCTGCGTCACGAACCTGGCGGGCGCCGAGCAGTTCGGCCTGGCCGGCTTCACCGGCGCAGTGGTCTCGGTGATCGCGCCCGAGCGCAATGCGGACGGCGACATCACGAAGTGCCATTCGTTCGGCGTCTTCTACGGCACGGACTTCGTGCGCTTCGGCCGCGGGATCCAGGTCGGCGGCGTGAACATCGACGAAGCCTACTCCGGCTGGAACCCGGGCGACCTGTACATCGGGTCGGACGGCTATCCGATTCTCGACCCGCAGACCCGCGTGATCGGCGATCCGAACCCGGAGTGGACGGCCAGCCTCCGCAGCACGATGACGCTGTTCGACAACGTCACGATCTCCGGGCTGATCGACATCAAGCACGGCGGGGACGTGTGGAACGGCACCAAGGGCGCGCTCTACTACTTCGGCACGCACAAGGACACCGAGGAGTTCCACGGCGAGGGCAAGACGATGCGCGTCGCCGACTACTTCACGCAGTGGGGCGCGGCGGGCCCCGGGGCCGACATGGAGGTGCCGCTCAACTGGTGGACGTGGTTCACGGACATCGGCAGCGGCTTCACCGGCCCGAGCTCGCAGAACATCGAGGACGGCGGCTTCGTCAAGCTGCGTGACATCACGGTGTCGTACCGCGTGGACCAGGAGTGGCTGCAGCGGCTCGGCTTCAGCAGCGCGGAGCTGGCGTTGAGCGGCCGCAACCTGAAGACGTGGACCGACTACACGGGCATCGACCCCGAGTCGAACCTCTGGGGCCAGTCGCTCGGCCGCGGGATCGACTACTTCAACAACCCGCAGACGCGGTCGTTCGTCTTCACGATGACGCTCAACCGCTAAGGCCCCTGCCAACGGAGGATGAGAGACATGTTCAGGCATACATCCAGATGGGTGGGGCGGTGCGTGGGCACCGCCCTCCTGGCCGGTGCGGTCGGGGCGTGCGACTTCATCGAGTCGACCGCGACGAACCCGAACGCCGTGCCGCAGGCGACCGTGGACCAGCTGTTCGCGGGGATCCAGGTCAACGCGTTCTTCTTCAACGAGAGCCAGATCGCGCGGCTCGCCGCGATGTGGACGCAGCAGATGGCGGGCACCGACCGCCAGTTCACGTCGCTCGACAAGTACGACTTCAACGAGGAGGAGGCCGACGGCGAGTTCTCCTCGCTCTACACGGGCGGCGGGCTGGTGGACATCCGCCGGGCCACGGCGCAGGCCGAAGAGGCGGGGCGCCGGGTGTACGCCGGGATCCTGAAGATCCACGAGGCGTTCCTGATCGGCATGGGGGCGAGCGTCTTCGGCGACCTGCCGTATTCGGAGGCGGTCAACCCCGAGATCCTGATGCCGAAGCTCGATGACCAGGCGGCCGTGTACGCTGCGGTGCAGGCGCTGCTGGACGAGGCGATCGCGGACCTCGCTTCGGGCGAGGGCGTCTCGCCGGGCGGCGTGGACCTGAACTTCGGCGGCGATGCGGCAGCGTGGACCGCGGTCGCGTACACGCTGAAGGCGCGGTTCCACATGCACTGGGGCGAGCTCAACGGCGACGCGGCGTACCAGGCCGCGCTCGATGCGGCGCAGAACGGCATCTCGAGCGTGGACGGCAACTGGCGCGCGGACCACAGCAGCTCGGGGCCGGAGCAGAACGTCTGGTTCCAGTTCATGCGCGATCGTTCGGGCTACATCAGCTCCGGCGACTACCTGCTGCCGATGATGGTCGCGAACAACGACCCGCGTCTGCCGCACTACTTCGGCATGGTGGACACGGACGACGACGACGTGCCGGACAGCTACGTGGCGAAGACGTCGCCGCTGTCGCCGAGCGGTGTGGGCGCCGCGGACTACGACCTGCCGCTGGTCACGTGCGCCGAGAACCAGTTCATCATCGCCGAGGCGAGCTACCATCTGGGCCTGGGCGACGCCGCCGTGCGCGACGCCGCGAAGGCGGGGCTGGCGTGCCAGGAGGACGCCTGGGGCGTGGACCTGTCCGGGATCGCGACGATGCTGGACGGGCTGACCGACGAGGCGCTGTTCAACGCGGTGATGGAGCAGAAGTACACGGCGCTGTTCCTGAACATGGAGGTCTGGAACGACTACAAGCGGACCTGCCTGCCGGCGATCACGCCGCGCGAGGGCGGGACCGTTCCGGGCCGGCTGTACTATGGTCAGTCGGAGCGGCAGCGCAACGAGAACATCCCGGCGCCGACCGCGGGTGATCCGGGACGCAACGACAACGACCCGGAAGCCTGCACCGCCCCCTGAGCGAGCGGGTCGGATGATGAGCGGAGCGCACCCGGTCCTGCCGGGTGCGCTCCGTGATTTTTGGGGGTCGCGACGCAGGTCGGACGCGGGGGCGGGTGTGGCATTTTCCGGGCGTTCCGCGTTACGCTCGGGGGTCGGTCGCGCCGGGCGGCGCGGGCCGGAACCGTCTCCGGCGCCGGCCGGTAGAACGGAGCGACGATTCGCCGGTGCGATGTCGCGATCGTGATCGAGGGAGGACGTATGCGTCTTGTTTCGTGTGTGCTCATCGTTTCGGTGCTTTCGACGGGGTGTTTCGCGTACGCGCCGGTGCCGGCCGGCGTGCCGGACCGGCGGGACCGCGTCCGGATCCACCTGAGCGAGCCGACCAGCTTCACCGTGGGCCCGGCGACGTACCACATGATCGGCGAGGTCGAGGGGGAGGTGATCCGCTGGACGGAGGACCAGCTCGCCCTGTCGGCGACGTGGCTGACGAGCGTGGCCGGCCAGGAGTTCGGCGGGAACATGCACACGATCCTGGTCCCGAGAGACCGGATCTCGCTCGTCGAGAAGCGTCGGCTCTCGCCGTGGCGCACGGCGGCGATCTTCGGCGCGGGCGCGTTCCTTTCGGCCGCGGTGAGCTGGGCGATCCCGGGCATCTGGAGCAGCGGCGACGGCTCGGGCGGCAGCGGCGGGTCGGCCAAGTAGCGGATGGCGGGGCGTGATGGCCGGGGCCGGTGCGGCGGATGGTGACCGCGTACCTCGGCCTCGGCACCAACCTGGGCGATCGCGCGGCGAACCTGCGGGCGGCGCTCGCGCATCTGCGCGCGGCGGGCCGGGTCGTCGCCGTGTCATCGGTGTACAGGTCCGAGCCGGTGGGCTATCGCGACCAGCCGGATTTCTGGAACCTCGTCGTGGAGGTACGGACGGCGCTCCCGCCGGAGGATCTGCTCCGGGCGGTGCAGCGCATCGAGGACGGCCTCGGCCGGACGCGCCCGTTCCCGAACGCTCCCCGGGTGATCGACATCGACCTTCTCCTCTACGATGACGTCATCGTCGAATCCCCCGAGCTGACGGTACCCCACCCGCGGATGCTCGGGCGGGGCTTCGTGTTGCGGCCGCTGGTCGAGATCGCGCCCCGGGTGCGGCACCCGGCGACGGGAGAGCGCCTGGCCGACCGGCTGGAGCGCGCGGAGGGGCTGGAGCGGACGGAGCGGCTGTTCCCGGGAGAACGACTTCTGGAGGAGGCGGACGAGGGATGACATGGATGAGGGCGGTCCGGCCCGTGGCGCTGGCGCTGCTGCTCGCGTCGGCCGGATCGGCGTGTCGGGGGCAGGACGCCGCGGCGCAGGAGCTGCGAACGATGGTGGATTCGCTGCTCCCGCGGCTCGAGGTGTTGAGCGGGCTCGATGCGCGGGAGCCGATCCGCGTGGCGCGGCAGGACCGCGCGGCCGTGCGCGGCTACGTGGAGCGGCAACTGGACGAGGAGCTGCCGGCGGGCGAGCTGGAAGGGATCCGCGCGGCGTACGTCGCGTTCGGGCTGATGCCGGACACGCTGGACCTCCGGCGGCTGATGCTGGACCTCTACACGGAGCAGGTCGTCGGCTATTACGACCCGGACGCGGAGGCGCTCTACGTGGTGGAGGGCGTGCCGCCCGCCGAGTTGCGGCCGGTCGTGGTGCACGAGCTGGTCCACGCGCTCCAGGACCAGCACGCGGACCTGGATGCGCTGATGGCGCGGGAGCGTGGGAACGACCGCCAGACGGCGGCGCAGGCGGCGATCGAGGGGCATGCGACGCTCGTCATGTTCGCCTGGCTCATGGAGAGCCGGACGGGCGGGGCCGTCGACGCGCGGCAGCTTCCGGACCTGACGCCGCAGCTCGAACCGCTGCTCGAAGCGCAGAACGAGCAGTTCCCGGTGTTCCGCTCGGCGCCGCGCATCATCCGCCGGACGCTGCTCTTCCCGTACGTGAGCGGCGCGGGATTCGTCCAGGCGCTCTGGCGGGCGGAGCCGCGGGCGGCGGGCGCCGGGTACCCTGCGCCGCTCGGCGAGCGGCTGCCGGCGTCGACCGAACAGGTGCTGCACCCGCAGGAGCGGTTCCTGGACGGGCGGGACGCCCCGACGGAGGTGGCGCTCTCGGCCGTGGAAGGCGGTTGGCGCTCGCTCTACGAGAGCACGCTCGGCGAGCTCGAGACGTCGATCCTCCTCTCCGAGCATCTCGGCGAGGGCGCGGACTCGCTGGCCGTCGGCTGGGACGGCGACCGCTACGCGTTGCTCGAGTCGCCCGCGGGAGAGCGGGCGCTGGTCTGGGTCTCGGTCTGGGACTCGCCGGCCGCCGCGGACCGCTTCGCCGACGCCTACCGCCGCGTACTGGACGCCCGCGCCGGCCGCCACGGCTCGGTGGAGCGGCTCGACCTCGACGGCCGCCCGGCCGTCCGGGTGGTCGACGCGCCCGCGCAGGTCGCGCTCGAGGCCGTGCCCCGGGTGGAGGCGGCGGGGGTGGTCGAGGGCGTGGGCGGGCGGTGAGGCCGGCGCCGCGGCTCGCTACGCGTCCATGAACGTCACGCCGCCGGACGACGCGCACGCCGCGCCGGCGGCCGCGCCCTCCCTCGGCAGCGGGTACCGGTACACCTCTCCGGCGTAGTTGCGCAGGACGACCTCATCGTCGGTGATCGCTTCGACGTACTCGGGGAGCAGCGGGATCTTGCCGCCGCCGCCGGGCGCGTCGATGACGAAATGAGGGACGCCGAGGCCGCTGGTCCAGCCGCGGAGCGCGCGGATGATCTCGAGGCCCTTCTCAATGCGGGTGCGGAAGTGCTCGCCGCCCGCGACCACGTCCGCCTGGTAGATGTAGTACGGCCGCACGCGCGCGCGGAGCAGGCGGTGCATCAGCTCCTTCATCACATCCGGGTCGTCGTTCACGCCTTTGAGCAGGACGGTCTGGCAGCCGAGCGGCGCGCCCGCGTCGGCGAGCATGCCGAGCGCCTTCACGGCGTCCGGCGTCAGCTCGTCCGGGTGGTTGAAGTGCACGTTGATGAACACCGGGTGGTGACGCCGGACGATGTCGCAGAGCTCGGGGGTGATGCGCTGCGGCAGGTGGCTCGGCATCCGGGTGTGGATGCGGATGATCTCGATGTGCGGGATCTCGCGCAGCGTACGGAGGAAGTACTCGATGCGCCGGTCGGAGAGCATGAACGGGTCGCCGCCGGACAGGATCACGTCTCGCACCTCGGTGTGCTCGCGCAGGTAGGCGAATGCCGAGTCGAACCGGTTGAGGGGGATCTTCTCCGGGTCGCCGACCTTGCGGCGCCGGGTGCAGAACCGGCAGTAGCTCGCGCAGACCGGGGAGACGAGGAAGAGCACGCGGTCCGGGTAGCGGTGCGTCAGGTTCGGGACGGGTGAGTCGGCGTCCTCGTCGAGCGAGTCGACGATGCCGTCGACGATGTCGAGCTCGTCCGGCGTCGGCACGTACTGGCGCCACATCGGGTCGCCGGGGCGACGGATGTGCTGGAGCGCGGCCGGCGTGATGCGGAGGTTGAAGCGGTCGATCGCCTGCTGCACGGCGTCGCGGTCGACGTTCTCGGGGCCGAACCGCTCGATCAGCTCGTCGACGGTGGTGAGGCTCTGGTGCAGGATTTCTTGCCACGTCTGCATGGTCGTGTCCGCCTGTCCTAGGCTGGGAGTCGTTTGGCGAAGATCACCCGATCGTCGCCGTCTGCGTAGAAATCCGGGACCCTCGCGACTTCGTCGTAGCCGCGGCGCCGGTAGAAGGCGCGGGTGGCCGCGTACGCGGCCTGCGACGACGTTTCGATGACGACGAGTCGCGCATGCACATCGGCGAGCCTTCGTTCCACCTCCTGGAGGAGCAGGGTGCCGACCCCGGTCCCCTGCGCGTCCGGCGCCACGGCGATCCAGTAGAGATCCCAGGTGCCGAGGGTGCACGGGGTGGGGCCGTAGATGGTGAACCCAAGCAGGTCGCCGCCCGGGGTGAAGGCGCCCAGGGCGTGGTAGTCCTGCTCGGGTCGGGCGAGATACGCGTCGAGCACTTCGAGCGCGACGGCGACCTCGTCCTCGCGGAACACGTGAGTGCCACGGACGATCGCCTCGACCGTAGACCGATCGCGCGGCGAGAGCGGGCCGAGGCGCGTGCCGGGCGTCGCGCCGTCGGGCCGCGCGGAGCGGAGCGGCGCGGTGGGGCGCTGTGCGGGCTCCCCTGGCGCCGGGTCCGGCGCCGCGTTCCCCAGCGGCGGCGCTCCGTCTGGCGGGCGGCTCATCGCACGGCCTCCCGTACAATGCGGCCGACGAGGTCGGCGTAGCCCCAGCCGTTGGCGGCGGCCATGCGACTGAGCCCAGCGGCGGGGGAGAGGTCGGGGTTGGGGTTGACATCGAGCACGTGCAGTCGGCCGCCGCGGTCGGCGCGAAGGTCGACGCGCCCGTACCCGCGGCCGCCGACGAGGCGCCAGGCATCGAGGGCGAGGCGGACGGCTTCGCGGCGGGTGGCCTCATCGAGCGGGGCGGGGCAGCGCGGCGCGGTGCCGATGTCGTCGGGCGAGCCGGCCGCCCACTTGGCGTCGTAGGTCACGATCGGCCACGCGTCGTCGGGGAGCGCGGCGAAATCGATCTCGGCGACGGGGAGCACCGTCTCGCCCACGATCCCGACGATCAGTTCGCGGCCGTCGAGGAACTCCTGGACGAGGATCGGCCCGCCGCCGGGCGCGGCGGCCACGGCGTCCACGAGCTCTGCGGGGTCCCGGACCACCGAGCGCGGCGTGATCCCGATGGACGCGTCTTCGGCGGAGGGTTTGACGATCGCCGGGAACCGGCTCCAACCGGTGGGGCGTTCGCCGGGCTCGAGGGGCAGCCACGTGGGGACGGGCACGTCGGCGGCGGCGAGGATCGCATTGACGCGGTCCTTGCGCCGGGCGAGGGCGAGCGTTTCCGACGGGCTGCCGGTCGTCGGCAGGCCGAGTAGTTCGAGGGCGGCCGCGACGCGCGCCTCGTTCGCGCTCGAGCCGCCCGCGCCCTCGCAGAGGTTGAACACGAGGTCGATGTCGGCCTCGGCGAGACGGGCGGTCCAGGCGTCGAGCGCGGGGGTGACCGGCACGCGGACGGGAGCGTGGCCGAGGTCGCGCAGCGCGAGCTGGACCGCCTCGACGGCTTCGAGCACCCCGCGCTCGTCGGGGGTCGCCTCCGGCCGGGAGGCGACGTCGTCGTACAGGACGGCGATCCTCATGGCGCGATCCCGCAGCGCTCCAGGGCGATCGCGAGCACGGCCCCGATCAGGGCGTCGTAGTCGAGGCCGGCGGCCCGCGCGGCCTTCGGGAAGCAGGAATTCTGCCGCGGGTCGGGGAGGATCCCCGGCAGCGGGTTGACCTCGAGGACCTGCGGCCGCCCGCGTTCGTCGAGCCGCAGGTCGACGCGGGACCAGTCTCGGCAGCCGAGGGCGCGGTGCGCGGCGAGCGCGGTCCGTTCGATCGCGCCGGCGAGCGCCGGCTCGATGGCGGCCGGGCAGGCGAAGATCTCAAGCGGTGCATCGGCCGAGTCCCAGACCCACTTGGCCTCGTAGCCGTAGATCGGCGCCGCGCCGGCCGGGAGCGCGTCCAGCCGGACCTCCACGATCGGCAGGATGCGGGTGGCCGGGCCGTTGCCGAGGATCGCGCAGGTGAACTCGCGCCCCGGGAGAAACCGCTCCACGAGCGCGGGCTGGCGGTACGCTTCCAGGACCTCGGCGACGCGGCGCCGGACGGCTTCCCGCGTGGCGCAGTACGCCCGATCCGGGATCCCCTTGCTCGAGCCCTCGTAGAGCGGCTTCACGACGGCGGGCAGCGGGACGCGCTCCGGCACGCGCGCGTTCGCGGGATCGACCACGAGGTACGACGGCGTCGGTACGCCGCGCGCTCGAAACACCTCCTTCGCCCTGCGCTTCTCCAGCGCGAGCGAGAGCGTCAGCGGGTCGCTGCCGGTGTAGGGGATGTCGAAGAATTCGCAGATGGCGGGGACGTGCGCCTCGCGGTTCGGGCCGGCGCGGCCCTCCGCGATGTTGAAGACGATGTCGGGCCGGCTCTCCCGGAGCCGGGCGGGGAAATCGTCGACCGCCTCCAGGCGGACGACTTCGCCGTGCCGACCGAGCGCGGCCGCGACCGCGTCGATCGTGGCCGGGTCGTCCCACTCGGCCCAGCGGTCGCGCTCGGTAGATGGAGGTTCGCCCTCGGGACTCGGAGGGTCGTCGTCGCCGGAAGGCTTCTCGTTGTAGGCCAGCCCGATGCGCAGTGCCATTGGGGTCGATCCTCGTCGATGCACCCCTATGAAAAAAGCGCCTCCCGAAGGAGGCGCGGCCACGGGGTCGCGCAAGTATTTTTTTTCTGTCCGCCGGAGCAGGCGGAGCGGGTGCGCCGGCTGCCGGCGCCACACCCGCCGGCTGAATCTATAATGCAATGCCGCACGGAAGGGAAGGGGCGCCGCCGCGGCCCTTTCCTTGCTCGGCTGTCGAGGCGGGGCTACGTTCGCCAACGCGTGGAGCGCTAACGGGTCACACGGGCCGCAGCATGGACGACGAGTTCACGATCGGCGCCGAAGAGGAATACCAGCTCGTCGACGCCGAGACCGGTGCCCTCTGCAGCCGTGCCCGTGATGTGCTCGTCACCGACTGGACGGCCGAGATCCGGCCGGAGCTCCAGGAGACGACGCTCGAGATCGGGAGCCGGGTCTGCGCTTCGGCCGCGGAACTCGACCGGGAGCTGCGACGGCTGCGATTCCAGGTCGCGACGACGGCGGCCTCGCTCGGGCTCGAGATCGCCGCAGCGGGCGTCCACCCGTTCAGCCGCTGGGAGGAGCAGCGGCTGGCGGACGAGGCACGCTACCGCGCGATCGCGGAGCGCTACGGCCGCGTGGCCCGGGACGAGCACAACTTCGGCATGCACGTCCACGTCGGCGTCCCGCGGCGCCACGACCGGATCCGGCTCCAGAACGTCGTCCGGCATTACGTGCCCCACCTGATCGCGCTGTCCGCGAGCTCGCCGTTCTACGAGGGCGAGGACACGGGGTACGCGTCGTTCCGGATGGTGCTCTGGCGCCGCTGGCCGAACGCGGGTGTGCCGCCGCGCCTCGAGTCGGAGCGCGAGTACCGCGAGCTCCTCGAGCTCCTTCTGTCGACCGGCGCGATCGGCGACCGGCGGAATCACTACTGGAGCGTCCGGCCGCACGCGGTGTACCCCACGCTGGAGGTCCGTGTGACGGACGTTTGCCCGCGCGTCGACGACGCCGTCGGCCTTGCCGCGCTCGTCCGCGCGCTCGTCGTGGCCGCCGCCGAGGGCCGGCTCCGGGAGCCGGGGCCGGACGTGCCGGACGGGACGCAGAACACGATCCTCGCCGTGAACGAGTGGCGCGCCATGCGGTTCGGCCTCGACGGGTGGCTGGTCGACCCCGCCGCGCCGGATGGCCGTCGGCCGATGCGCTCCGCCGTGCACCGCCTGGTCGACGACGTCGCACCCATCGCCGAGGCGCTCGGCGATGCGGCGATGCCCGCCGCGGTCGCCGCGCTGCTGGAGCGTGGCAACGGTGCGGACCGGATGCGCCGCATCCACGCCGCGACGGGTGGGCTCAAGCCGGTCGTGGACTGGGTGATCGGGGAGACGCTGCTCGGGACGGGGCTCGACCGTCGCCGGATGCAAAGAGGGCTCGTCGCCTGAACATGGGAACCATCGGACGTCTTCTGCTCGCACTCGCCGGGCTGCTGGCCGTGGTCGGCGGGGTGCTCGTACTGCTCGACCGCTTCGGCATCGGCCGCCTCCCCGGCGACATCGTCTGGCGCCGGGACAACGTGACGGTCTACATTCCGCTCGGGCTGATGCTCCTGCTCAGCCTGATCCTGACGCTGTTGCTGAACCTGTTCTTCCGCCGCTGACCGCATCGTGAGGCGCATCCGAATCACCGTGCCGCCGCCGGACGCCGCCGACTACGACGTCGTCGTCGAGCCGGGCGCGCTCGACCGGCTGGGCGAGCACGCCGCCGAGGCCGCGCCCGGCCACCGCTACGCCGTCCTGGCGGATGCCGCCGTCGCCGCGCTGTACGGCGAGCGGGTGCGCGCGGCGCTGGAACGCGCCGGCTTGCGCGCCGACGTGTTCCCGTTCGACGCCGGCGAGGCGCGCAAGACGCGCGAGACCTGGGCAGCGCTCACCGACGCGCTGCTCGACGCCGGGTACGGCCGTGACGGCGTCGTCATCGGGCTCGGCGGCGGCGTCGCCGGCGACCTGGCCGGCTTCGTCGCGGCGACGTTCATGCGCGGCGTGCCGATCGTGCAGGTGCCGACGTCGCTGCTCGCGATGGTCGACGCGTCCGTCGGCGGGAAGACCGGCGTCGACGCGCCCCACGGCAAGAATCTCATCGGCGCGTTCCACCCGCCGCGCCGCGTGGTCGTCGATCCCGACGTCCTCGCCACGCTCCCGGATCGGGAACTCCGCTGCGGCCTCGCGGAGGCCGTCAAGCACGGCGCCATCGCCGACGCCGACTACCTCGCGTGGATCGAGGACCACGCCGACGCGCTGCTCGCCCGCGAGCCCGCCGCCATGACGGCGCTCGTCCGGCGGTCCGTCGAGATCAAGGCCGACTTCGTCGCCGCCGACCCGTTCGAGGCCGGGCCGCGCAAGGCGCTCAACTTCGGCCACACCGTCGGCCACGCCATCGAGACCGCCGCCGGGTACGATGTTCCCCACGGCTTCGCGGTCGCCATCGGGATGGTCGTCGAGGCGGAAGCCGGCCGCGACGCCGGGATCACCGACCCGGACGCGGCGGAGCGGCTGCGGAGCACGCTGCGCCGGCTCGGCCTCCCCACCACGCCGCCCGACGGCCTCGCCGCCGACCGCCTCCTCGCCCTCATGCGGCTCGACAAGAAGGCCCGTGCCGCACGCCCCCGCTTCACGCTCCTCGAACGCGTCGGCGTCGTCGCCCGCGGCGCCTCGGGCGAATGGTCCCACGCGCTGGACGACGCCCGGATCCGCGGCGCGCTCGCGCCCGCCGGCGGCTGAACGGACGCCCATCTCAAGGGTATCTGTAACCGACAGTTACGTTTGACGCGAGTGGCCCGCACCGCTATGTTTAGGGTCTGGGCCATCGGCCGCGACGACGAGCGGCCGAGGCGGTGCGAAGTGACTCCCGACGGAGGCGGCATGGCGCTCGACGAGCGCTTCTACGGCTTGTCGGTCGCCCAAGCGCTCGAGGCGCGGGCGGCGGAAGATCCGGACCGAGACTTCCTGATCTTCGATGACCGCCGTCTGACCTACGGCCAGGTCGACGCGCGGGCCGCGGCGTTGGCCGCGGCGCTGCGCGAGCTCGGCATCGAGGCCGGGGACCGGATCGCACTGGACCTGCCCAACTGGCCGGAGTTCGTGATCTCGGTGTTCGCGGCGGCGAAGCTGGGCGCGATCATCGTGCCGCTGAACCCGCACTATACGGTGCCCGAGCTGCAGTACATGCTGCGGCATTCGGAGGCGGCGGTGGTGATCACGGCGGAGTCGTTCGCGGGCGTGGACTACCTCGAGCTGTACGAGGGGTTTCTGACCTCGCTGCCGGACCTGCAGTACCTGGTCACGGTGGGCGAGGAGGACCTGTGGTACGACGACCGGATCTACCAGTTCGAGGATCTGGTGTCGAGCGGGGCGGGTCGGGCGCTGCCGGCGGTGCAGGTCGACCCGGCGGAGGATCTGTTCGCGATCCTCTACACGTCGGGGACGATGGGGAAGCCGAAGGGCGTCGGGCTGACGCACCGCAACCTGATGAGCACGGCGGGGCGGACGGTGGAGGCGATCGGGCTGCGTCGGGAGGACGTGGTCTTCGGCGTCACGACCGTGTTCCACGTGTTCGGGCTCGGCCCGGGGATCCTGGGCACGGTGATGACCGGCGCGGCGCTGGTGCTGCAGGAGCAGTTCCTGCCGGACGAGGCGCTGGCGCTGATCGAGCGGCACCGGGTGACGGTCCACTACGGCGTGCCGACGGTGTTCGTCACGGAGCTGCACGAGGCCGAGCACGAGAAGCGGGATCTCTCGTCGCTGCGGGCCGGAATCGTGGCGGGTGCGCCGATCGGCGACGAGGTCGTGCGGCGGATCCGGGCGGAGCTGTGTCCGAACCTCCAGGTCGCCTACTCGCTGGTCGAGACCGCGTCCGCGGTGTCGATCACGCGGGCGGAGGATCCGGAGGACAAGCAGGTGTTCACGGTCGGCCGGCCGCTGCCGGACACCGAGGTGCGGGTGCTGGACCTGGATGGGAGCGTGCTCCCGGTCGAGAGTCTGGGCGAGATCGCGGTGCGGGGCCCCGGCGTGATGAAGGGGTACTACCGCCAGCCCGGCGAGACGGCGCACGCGTTCGATGAGGATGGATTCTTCATCACCGGCGATCTCGGGATGATCGACGAGGAAGGGTTCATCCACATCATCGGCCGGCGCAAGGAGCTGATCATCCGGGGCGGCTTCAACGTCTACCCGCGGGAAGTGGAGGATCGCCTCCACGCGCACCCGGCGGTGATGGACGTGGCCGTGGTCGGGCTCCCGCACGAAGTCCTCGGCGAGGTCGTCTGTGCGTGCATCGTTCCGGTCGAGGGGGCGATCATCACGGGCGAGGAAATCAAGGAATGGTGCCGAGGCGCACTGGCGGACTACAAGGTCCCGGACCTGGTCCGCTTCCTCGACTCGTTCCCGCTCACGGGGAGCGGGAAGGTCCGTCGCGTCGAGCTCGCGCGCATGATCAGCGCGGAGGAATCGACGCGCCGGACGCCATAGGGAACGCGAGACTCCTTCGACCGTCTCGCGTCCGCAGCCGCCGGACCCGACCCCGCCGACGGGGTCGGGGCGCAGCGGTCAGGGGGTGGGCCGAAACGCGGTCCGACCCTCGACCCCTGAACCCCGACGCCGGGCGCGGTCGCAGGCCCGGGCGGGCCGGACGCAGAGAGGAGAGGGGGCCTCGCCGGTGACAATTTTCACAGAAGCGAGGCACATGGCTGCACAGTTTGCACGCGCCCCCCATCGGGGCGCCATGTCCGGGCCGACGCAGTCGGCGCCGAACGCTGCACTCCTCATCGACTTCGACAACGTCACGATGGGGATCCGCAGCGACCTGTCGAAGGAACTCAAGAGTCTCCTCAACAGCGACATCATCAAGGGGAAGGTGGCGGTGCAGCGGGCGTACGCCGACTGGCGGCGCTACCCGCAGTACATCGTCCCGCTCGCGGAGGCGTCGGTCGACCTGATCTTCGCGCCGGCGTACGGCAGCTCGAAGAAGAACGCGACGGACATCCGTCTCGCGATCGACGCGCTCGAGCTGGTCTTCACGCGGCCGGAGATCGGGACCTACATCCTGCTCTCGGGCGACTCCGACTTCAGCAGCCTGGTCCTCAAGCTGAAGGAGTACGGCAAGTATGTCATCGGCGTGGGGATCCGGGAGTCCGCTTCGGACCTGCTGGTCCAGAACTGCGACGAGTACTACTCCTACTCGGTCCTCTCGGGGCTGACGAAGGAGGACGACGAGGCGCGCGAGTCGCTGGACCCGTGGGTGCTGGCGGAGAAGGCGGTCCGGAAGATGGCCGCGCAGCACGACATCATGCGCTCGGACCGGCTGAAGCAGGTGATGCTGGAGCTGGACCCGAACTTCAACGAGAAGGAGCTCGGGTACAGCAAGTTCAGCAAGTTCCTGTCGGACGCGGTGGCGCGCGGCTGTCTGCACCTGAAGAAGGCGGACAACGGGCAGTGGGAGGTCGCGCCGGTCGAGCGGCCGACGGAGGAGGCCGCGCCCGAGGCGGCGAAGGAGCGCGAGACGCGTGCGTCGCGCGAGGACGGCCGTCGCTCGCGGGGCCGCGGCCGCGACCGTGATCGGAGCCGTGCGTCGGAGCGGCGCGACGCGGCCGCACCGGAGCGGGACGAGCCGGCGCCGCGTGAAGACCTCGAGCCCGCCGCGCAGGCGGAAGCGCCCGCGGCGCCCGATGTCGCCGCGCAGGATGCCGATCCGCTGGCAGCCGCGTACGCGCTGCTGCGACGGGCCGTCGGCAGCGTCACGGAGAACGGCGGGTCCGCGCGCGATTCCGACGTGAAGCGGCGGATGCTCGAGCTGAAGCCGGGGTGGGACGAATCCACGCTCGGTTTCAGCAAGTTCAGCCGGTTCCTGCGGCAGGCGCACGATGCGGAGGTGATCGACCTGCAGAAGGTCGGGAACGGCACCTACGAGATCGTGCTTCCGGGCGGACGGGTCGAGCCGTCCGGCGATGCGCGGCCGAACGGCCGGGGCCGTCGTGGGTCGGCCGGCAGGGCCGGGCGCCGGGACGCGCCGGCGGCGAACGGGCGCGAGGCCGTGGTCGGCGCGGACGAGACCGCGGCGACGCCCGCGCCGGAGCCGAAGTCCGGCGAGACGGCGGGGGCCGGGGCGACCCGGGCGGATGCGAAGGCCGGTACGCCGGCGGGCGCGGCCGAGAAGGTCGCCAAGGCCGAGGAGTCGGTGCCGCAGGCCGGGAAGTCGGAAGCGGACGGCCACGCCGCGGCGGGCGAGCGGGCCGCGCCGGCGGATGCCGGGACGAAGTCGACGCCGGTGAGCCGGACCGGCACGCCAGGGATCGGGTTCCGGCGCGGCACGCGAGGCCGCGCGGCGATGGCGGGCCCGCCGCCGCTGCTCCCCGGCCAGACCGTCCGGCCGCGCGATTTGCAGAACGCCAAGGCGGGTGAACCGGAGCGGGCGGGGGCCGACGCGGGCCGGGCGGAGGCGCCCGCCGCATCGAAGCCCGCGTCCGACTCGAAGGCGACGCGGAAGGCCGATGTCGCGGCCGCCGCGAAGGACGCGAAGGCGCCGCTGGCGCCGGAGCTCGCGGGTCTGCCCACCGAGGCGGATGGGATTGTCGCCTACCTCTCGACGCGGTACAAGGGCGTCGGGAAGAAGACCGCCGAGGCGCTGGTCGAGGCGTTCGGCGCCGCCGGCGTGTTCCGGACGCTCCACGGCGAGCCGGACCGGGTCCGCGAGGTCCTGGGCGCGCGCCGGGCGGAGTCGCTGCTGAATGCGTGGCAGTCGGACCTCGAGCACCGTCGCGCGGAGGCCGCGGCGGAGATCGCCGAGGCGGCGCAGTCGGCGGAGCCGAAGCCGGCCGCGAAGAAGGCGGCGAAGTCGACGAAGGCCGAGGCGAAGTCGACGAAGTCGACCCGGTCTCGTGCCCGCAAGGGCGCGTCGAAGGCGGCAAAGTCGAAGAAGGCCGCGAGCCCGGAGGCCGAAGCGACCGCGGCGGCTGTGGACGTCGCGGTGGAATCTGCGGAGGCCCCGGCCGAGCCGAAGAAGGCCGGTGGCCGGTCGCGCGGCCGTCGGGGCGGCCGGAAGCGTGCCAGGCCCAAGGTCGAGGCCGGCGCCGATTGATGCCGCACCCGATCGGCGGCGCACCGCTTCCGCGTCGCTTCTTCGATCGCCCCGCCGAGGAGGTCGCCCGCGACCTCCTCGGCGCCGTTCTGGTGTCCACCACGGAGGGCGTGGCGACGGCCGGCCGGATCGTGGAGACCGAGGCGTACGTCGGTCCGCACGACCCGGCCTCGCACGCCGCGGAGCGGGTCGGGCGGACGGCGCGGAACGCGGCGATGTACGGCCCGCCGGGCACCGCCTACGTCTACAGGATCTACGGGCTGCACTGGTGCCTGAACGTGGTGACGGGAGCGGAGGAGTACCCCGCGGCGGTCCTGATCCGCGCCATCGAGCCGACCGAGGGAGTCGAGCACATGCGGCATCGGCGCGGCGAGCTCCGTTCGGAGCGAATGCTCACGAACGGCCCCGGCAAAGTCGCCCAGGCGATGGGGATCACCGGCCGGGAGAACGGCCACCCGCTCGACCGGCCGCCGCTCGTCATCCACGAGGGCGAGCCGGTGGACGACGGCGACGTCGCCGTCGGGCCGCGGATCGGCATCACCCGGGCGGCGGACTGGCCGCTCCGGTTCCACGTCCGCGGCAACGCCTGGGTCTCGCGGTAGAGCGCCGTGGACGGGATCCGGGTCTCCGAGCGCGCGCAACGCCTCCACCGCGACGGCCTCGTGGTGGACCTGCACGCCGACACGCCGACGGAGTGTTTCCTGGACCCGGAATACGACTTCGGACGGCGCCACACGTCCGGCCACGTCGACCTGCCGCGCCTGCACGAGGGCGGCGTGGACGTCCAGTTCCTCATCGCGTGGGTCCCGGCCGAGTTGGCCGCCACGCCCGGGGCGTCGTTCCGTCACGCCGAACGGCTCATCGATGCCATCCACCGCGTCGCCGACCGCACGCCGGGCGTGCGGCTGGCCACCGACGCGGCCGGGATCCGCGCCGCGCGCCGGGCCGGCGATGTCGCCGCGCTGATCGGCGTCGAGGGCGGCCACGCGATCGAGAACTCGCTCGAGCGGCTCCGCACCCTCCACGCCCGCGGCGCCCGCTATCTCACCCTCACCTGGAACAACACCCACGACTGGGCGGACGCCGCCGGCGACACGCCGCGCCACGGTGGGCTCTCGGCTTTCGGCCGCGATGTCGTCCGAGAGCTCAACCGGCTCCGCATGCTCGTCGACCTCTCCCACGTGGCCGAGTCCACCTTCTGGGACGCCCTCGAGACCAGCACCGCGCCCGTCGTCGCGACCCACTCCAACGCCCACCGCCTCGCCCGCCACCACCGCAACCTGACCGACGAACAGCTCCGCGCCATCGGCGACACGGGCGGCATCATCGGCGTCAATGCGTTCCCCGCGTTCCTCGACACCGACTACGGCGCTGCCTACGAGCGCATCGCCGCCGAGACGACCGCGCTCGAAGCCCGTCTGCGTGCCGAGCTCGGCGACCCGGCGCGCGCACACCGCGACGCGATCGGCTGGCGCGACCGCGCGCTCGCCGCGCTCCCGCCCGTGCCCCTCGCCGCCCTCGCCGACCACGTCGAGCATATCGCACGCACCGCCGGCGTCGAGCACGTCGCCCTCGGCTGCGACTTCGACGGCATCCCGACCACGCCACGCGGCCTGCCACACATCGGCACGCTGCCGCGCCTCACCGAGCTCCTCCTCCGCCGCGGCTGGAGCGACGATGACCTGCGCCGCATCCTCGGCGGCAACGCACTGCGCGTCATCGCGAACGTCCTCGGCTGAGCGCCGCCGGACGCGGGCTCGCTCGCGGTATTCATCGTCGTGAGCCGTGCCGGTCCGCCCGCCGTGTCGCGCCTCCCGGTGCGGTACCGGCGCCTGGCACGCCATCTGCGCCAAATGTTTCCGGCGCGACGAGCGTCACGAGGCAGCACGTTCGAAGGAGGTGAGGCTATGGCGACTGTGCCGGGACCCAACCCGGACAAGCCACTGCCGCAGCCGGGTGCACCCGGCAAGGAGCTCCCGGTCGAACCGGAAGAAGAGCCGGATCACGTCGGGCCGGAACGAACGGATGATCCGGATTGGTTGCCGAAGCCGTACGATCCGGATCGCGAGTACGAGGAGCCCGGGGTGCCCCTTGGTCGGGCGTAGGACGAGGCAGAGGCGTGGGAGGTCCCCCGGAGCTGCGAAGAGCGGTTTCCGGGGGACGTCGCGTTTCGGGGTTGTCGCGTGTCCGGGGGGGCGCGTTTCAGGGGGTGTCGCGTCTTGGGGTGTCGCGTTTCCGAATTGTCGTGCTTCCGAGTTGTCGGGATTTGGGGTTGTCGCGTTGGTGGGGTTGTCGCGTTTCCGAGTTGGCGCGTTTCCGAAGTTGTTGCGTTTCGGGGGGCACCACGGCTCGGCGGCATGAAATTCGGATCACGCGGCGGACCGGAGCGGGTGGGGCGAGTTCTCTACGGTGGCCGGCGGCGAGGCGGCGGCAGGGGTCCGGAGCTGCTGTACGGGTTTGTCCGGCGCACGCCGGGAGGTCGGGAGACGGGTGGGCCTTCCAGGCACCGCCAGGCGCCGTTCCCGTTCCCGGCCGTCCGGTTCGGGAACGGGGAACGGGAACGTGTACGGGCGGGGGCGGAATGGATTTTGCCCCCGGCGAGCGGCGGGCGTGCGTCGGGCGACGCGCGGCGGAGCCAGGAAGCGAGGGGGCCACGGTGGAACCGGTCATCGGAGGAGAGCGGGCGGAGGAAGCGACGCCGGCGGCGTTGCGCAGCCGGGTCGAGGCGCTGGGGCCGTGGTTCCATGACATCGACCTGGGACAGGGCGTTCGTACGGCGCCGAACCACCCGCTGGGCAACTTCCTCCAGGAGATCTGGTTCCACGTGGGGCGGTACCTGCCGGAGGACCTGACGGGCCGGACGGTGCTGGACATCGGATGCAATGCGGGGTTCTACGCGCAGCAGTTGCGGCGGCGGGGCGCGGCGGTGCTGGGGATCGACCACGACGAGCGGTACCTCGAGCAGGCGCGGTTCGCGGCGGAGGTGAACGGGCTGGACATCGAGTACCGTCTCATGGACACGTACGACGTCGACCGGCTGGAGCAGCGCTTCGACTACGTGCTGTTCATGGGCGTTCTCTACCACCTGCGCTACCCGCTCTACGCGCTGGACAAGGTGGCGAAGCTGCCCCGGCGCCGCTTGATCGTCCAGTCGATGATCCGGGGCGTGGGCGGGGCAGTGCCGGTCCCGGAGGACGCGCCGATCACGGAGCGCGCGATGTTCGAGCATCCGCGCTTCCCGGCGATGTACTTCATCGAGAGGCGGTACGCGGGCGACCCGACGAACTGGTGGGTCCCGAACGAGGCGTGCATGGAGGCGATGCTCCGCTCGGCGGGGCTGCGCATCACGGCGCACCCGTTCACGGAGCTGTGGGTCTGCGAACCGGCGGGCGCGGAGCCGCGCACCGCCGCGCGACGACCGACGGGTGCCGCCTGACCGATCGCCGCCGACCGTTTCGGCGGCTCACGCATTCCCTCGCAGATACCTGTGCGCGACCCAGCGCGCGAAGTACGCGAAGTCGCCGATGTCGCGGGGGGGCGAGGTGTGGTGGGGGCGGATCCCGGCCGAGGGCGGGGTGAAGCAGAGCGTGAGCGTCGTGTGAAACGGTCCCAGGGCTTCGACCAGGCGGTCGAACCACGCGGCGCCGCCGCGCTGGTGCCACTCGGCCCAGGAGAGGCCGGTCCGGACGTGGCGGACGCCGAGGCGGCGCAGCCATTCGACCGTCGCCTCGAGGCGGTCGTGGTCTTCGAAGTGGATCCACTGACACACCCCCAGCTCGGGATCGAATTCGCGAAGCGCCGGCTTGGGCGAGCCATCGGCGCGCAGTAGGCCGAAGTGGAAGTGGCGCCAGTACGCGGAGCCCTCCGCCGCGCCGTGGCGGGTGGTCGCCTCTCGCTCGGGCGAGAGGTCGAAGAGGGTGTACCAGTGCACCCGTTCGGCGGCCCGTTTCAGGATCGGTGCGATGCGCCGTAGCCCCCACGCCATGTTGCACTCGGACGCCCAGCTACTCACGCCCGTCTCGGTGACCCAGACGGGCATGCCGAACTCCTCGCGTACCTCCAGGATCTTCCGCGGCCAGTCTTCCGGGTGCCAGAGGTTCCAGTCGTAGGGGAACCCGTGGAGCGCGATGACATCGAGCTTGCGGAGGAGGCCGTGCCTGTCGAGGAGCCGGAGGAACGACGGGTCGATCGGGCTGACGCCGCCGAGGATGAGGCGGGTGCGGGGCGCGGCCGTGCGGATCTCGTCGGCGGCCAGGCCGGCCATCTCGGAGAAGATGGCCCAATCGGGGTCCAGCTCCCGGTCCCAGTGCGACATGTTGTTCGGCTCGTTCCAGAGCATGACGGCCTCGATCATCGCCTTGCCGCTCCATGATGGGTTGATGGGGAAAGGCCGAGTGTGGCGAGTCGCGGAGCGGCGTCGATGTTGCAAGGGGCGTTCCACGCGTCGCGGCGCGGGTGGAATCGGCGTGAGCGGCGCGGAAATCGGCCATATGGTACAGAATTTGAATGCTGCTGCGGCTTGGCAGAAATCCCGCATCTCACCCGGCGAACGGAGGCGCTGATACTCCTGGAGGACCCGACCCCGAAGCGCGGCGCACTCGTAGGGCATTCGACCCCGTGGCGGGCGGTGGCAGCATCCCGGGCCCGGCCACGACGGCCGGGGGCGTCCGGTCCGAACCGCCCGGTCGTAGCAGGGGAGACGCGGCCTCGGCCGCAACACTGCGGAGAAGGGCATGAGCTTGGGAAGCGATAGAGCGGTGGTGATCACGGGGGGAGCGGGCTTCATCGGCAGCAACCTTGCCGATGCCCTCCTTCGCGCGGGTGAACGGGTCATCGTCTACGACAATCTGTCGCGTCCCGGCACGGAGAAGAACCTGCGGTGGCTGGTGCAGCGGCACGCGAAGGGGCTGGAGGTCGAGATCGCGGACATCCGGGACGCGGACCGGGTCGGGCGGGTGGTGGAGCGGGCGCACACGGTCTACCACCTGGCGGCGCAGGTCGCGGTCACGTCGTCGGTGACGGATCCGGGGCACGACTTCGCGGTGAATGCGGAAGGGACGCTGAACGTGCTCCAGGCGGCGCGCGACGCGGCCGACCCGCCGGCGGTGCTGTTCACGTCGACGAACAAGGTCTACGGCGCGCTCGCCGGGGTGCCGGTGGTGTTGAACGGGACGCGGTACCTGTTCGAGGACCGGCGCAGGGGGATCGCGGAGGATCAGCCGCTCGACTTCCACTCGCCGTACGGCTGCTCGAAGGGGGCGGCGGATCAGTACGTCCGGGATTACGCCCGCATCTACGACCTCCCGACGTGCGTCTTTCGCATGAGCTGCATCTACGGCCCGCGGCAGTTCGGGACCGAGGACCAGGGGTGGGTGGCGCACTTCGTGATCTCGGCGTTGAGCGGCCGGCCGATCACGCTGTACGGCGATGGCAAGCAGGTGCGGGACATCCTGTTCGTGGAGGACCTGGTCGACCTGATGATCCGGAGCGCGCGCCGGGCGCGCGAGGAGCCGGGGCGCATCTACAACGTCGGCGGTGGCGCCGGGAATGCGGTCTCGCTCGTGGAGCTGCTGGAGCTGCTGGAGCGGGAGCTGGGTCGGCCGGTCGAGCGGCGGCACGCGCCGTGGCGGCCGGGCGACCAACGGATCTACATCAGCGACATCGACAAGCTGCGGCGCGAGCTCGACTGGGCGCCCCGGGTGTCGAAGGAAGAAGGGGTGCGCCGACTGATCGCGTGGATCCAGGAGAACGCGACCGCCCTGCTTCCGTCGCGTGCGGCGCGGGTCGAGCAGCCGCTGTCGGCCTGACCCTATCCCGGACCCGGTCCGGGCACCGAAGCCCATGCGAATCCTCATCACGACCGACGTCGCGGGAGGCGTCTGGAGCTACACCGAGGAGCTGGTCGAGGGGCTCCTGGGCCGCGGTCACGCGGTGTCGCTGGTGATCGTGGGCGGCCGGCCCGGGCCGCAGCACGAGCGGTGGCTGGCCGGCCGGCGCGAGGTGTCCGCGAAGGTGCTGCCGTGCCCGCTGGAGTGGGTGCCGGAGCCGGAGCCCGGGTTGTCGGCATCGGTCGAGCGGCTGCGGCGCCTGGTCCGGGACGCGGCGCCGGACGTCGTGCATCTGAACCAGTTCTACTACGGCGCGTTCAACCTCGGCGCGCCGACGGTGGTGGCGGCGCACAGCGACGTCGTGAGCTGGTGGCACGCGGTGAAGGACGAGGCGCCGCCGGACGACGCGTGGTTCGGCCGGTACCGCCGCTGGGTCCGCGACGGCCTGCGCGGCGCGGACGTGCGTGTGGCGCCGTCCGCGTGGATCGCGAGTCGGGTGCGGGAGATCTACGGTGTCGGTCCGGTCCGGGTCGTCTACAACGCACGCTCACCGCACCGGTTCCGCGGCCGGCGCCGGGGACCGCGCTTCCCCATCGTCGTCACGGCCGGCCGGCTCTGGGACGAGGGGAAGGGCGCGCGCGACCTGGTCCCGGCCGCCGCGCGGATCGGCGGGCACGGCCGGGTCGTCGTGGCCGGGCCGGTCGAGCACCCCGCGGGCGGCGAGGACTTCCCGACCGATGCGCCCGGCATCGAGTGGGCGGGCATGCTCGGCGCCGATGCGCTGCGCCAGCTGCTCGCGCAGGCGCGGGTGTACGCGGCGCCCTCCCGCTACGAGCCGTTCGGGCTGGCGCCGCTCGAGGCGGCGCTGGCCGGGTGCGCGCTGGTGCTGAGCGACATCCCGACGTTTCGCGAGCTCTGGGACGGCTGCGCGCTGTTCCACCCGCCGGGGGACGCGGCCGCGCTGGCGGATGCGGCGGTCGCGCTCCTCGACGACGCAGCGCGCTGCCAGGCGCTGGCGGAGGCCGCGAGGACGCGCGCACTCGAGCGCTACACCCCGGACCGGATGGCCGCCGACTACGAAGCGCTGTATCTGGAGCTGCTGACCCGCTCCTCGACCCAGCCGGTGGTTGCGGACTGAGCCCATGAAGATCGTCCTGTTCACGCATTCGCTGGTCAGCGACTGGAGCCACGGCAACGCGCATTTCCTGCGTGGCCTGGTGCGGGCGCTCCAGAAGCGCGGCCACGACGTGGTCGCGTGCGAGCGGTGGCGCAACTGGTCGACGGACGAGCTGTTCAAGGACCACGGCGCGGGGCCGATCATCGAATTCGCGCGGCTGTTCCCCGACCTCCACATCCGTGTGTACGGCGGCTGGGAGACGATCCTCGACGAGGTCGATGAACTGACCCGCGGCGCCGACGTCGTGCTGGTGCACGAGTTCAACGAGCCCGAGCTGGTCGGCGCGGTCGGCCACGTGCGACGCCGGCGCGGCGACTTCCTGCTCCTGTTCCACGACACGCACCACCGACCGGCGAGCGTGCCGGTGCAGATCGCGCGATTCAACCTGCGGCACTACGACGGCGTCCTGGCCTACGGCGACTCGCTGGCCGAGGTCTACCGCCGCGATTTCGGGATGCCGCGGGTCTGGACGT
The DNA here is from genome assembly GCA_036381255.1 of Longimicrobiales bacterium. Lineage (GTDB taxonomy): Bacteria > Gemmatimonadota > Gemmatimonadetes > Longimicrobiales > RSA9 > CALBZE01. The sequence continues at coordinate 120,462 of DASVDG010000037.1, forward strand.
TCCACGAGGCCGCGGACACCACGGTGTTCCGTCCGCTCGAGGCCGAGAAGACGGACGACGTGATCTGGATCGGCAACTGGGGCGACGACGAGCGGACGCGCGAGATCCGGGAGTATCTCATCGGCTCCGCGTACCACCTGCGGGAGCTGCGCTTCGCGGTGCACGGCGTGCGCTACCCGGAGCGCGCGCTCGGGGAGATGCGGGAGGCGGGGATCGAGTTCCGCGGGTGGATCGCGAACTACCGGGTCCCCGAGGCGTTCGCCCGGGCGCGGATGACGCTGCACATCCCGCGCGGGCCGTACCTGGACCGGCTGCCGGGGATCCCGACGATCCGGCCGTTCGAGGCGCTGGCGTGCGGGATCCCGCTGCTGTCGACGCCGTGGGCGGACACGGAAGGGCTGTTCCGCGAAGGGGTGGACTACCTCGTCGTCCGGTCGCCGGTCCAGATGCGCGACCACCTCCTGCGCCTCGCCCGGGACGAGGACGCGCGCCTGCGGCTCGCGGAGAACGGGCTGGAGACGATCCGCGCGCGCCACACCTGCGATCACCGCGCCGAGCAGCTCGAGGCGATCGTCGAGGAGGCGGGCGCCGCGGCGGAGGCGGGGTCGTGACGCGGGCGGCGCAGGAGTGGATCGTTCGGCCGCGGATGTCGTGGGCACGGGCGGCGCGGACGCGGGCGCGGAGCGTCGGCCGATGAGGGCGGCCGTCCTCCACGGGCCCGGCGACCTGCGCGTCGAGGACGTGGCCGTGCCGGAGCCGGGGCCGGGCGAGATCGCGATCCGGACGCTGGCGGCGTCGATCTGCAACGCGACGGACGTGCACATCTGGGAGGGCGCCGTCGGCGAGGAGCTGCGGCCGCCGTACCCACACGTGCTCGGCCACGAGCGGGCGGGCGTGGTGGTGGCGGTGGGCGCCGGCGTGACGGAGTTCGGCGTCGGCGACCGGGTCGCGTGCTGGGCGAAGATGGACGGGGCATTCGGCGAGTACGACGTGCTCCGGCCGTGGCAGTACCCGACGGTCAAGCTGAGCGACGGCATCTCGAACGACGCCGGCTCGCTCCTCGAGTTCGTCGGCGCGACGCTGCGCTGCATCCATGCGGCGGGGCTGCGGCCGGGCGAGCGGGTGCTGGTCCTCGGGCAGGGCGTGCAGGGGCTCGTACTCGCGCAGGAGGCACGGCTGCTGGGCGCCGGCTCCGTCACGGCGGTCGACCTGCTCGCGTCCCGGCTGGAACGGAGCCGGGCGCTGGGGTGCGACGTCGCCTACGACCTCTCGGGGAAGCGCTACGACGAGGCGCTCGCCGATCTGCGCGACGCGGTGGGCGGCGAGGTGGACCTCGTGATCGACGCGTCGGGGCGCGGCGCGTGGGAGGGCGGGAACTCCGTGAACCTGGGGCTCGAGCTGCTTCGGTGGGCCGGGCGCTACATCGTCTACGGGCTACCGACGCGCGACGTGCCTGTCAACGCCCGCATGATCGGGATGAAGGGGATCACGTTCAAGGGGATCGACACGCCGCCGCACGAGGTGAAGCCGCTCCTCGCGCTCGGGGAGCGCTGGGTCGCGGAGGGGCGGTTGGCGCTCGAGTCGCTCGTCACGCACCGCGTGCCGCTCGCGCGCGTGGCGGAGGGGCTGGCGTTGTGCCGGGACCGGCCGGCGGAGGTGCTGAAGGTCATGGTGGAGTTCGAAGGGTAGGGAGTGGGGGAGCGGGAACGGGAACGGGAGTGGGAGCGGGAGCGGGAGCGGGAGCGGGAGTGGGAGTGGGAGTGGGAGTGGGAGTGGGAACGGGGGCGGGAACGGGAACGGGAACGGGAACGTTTACGGGAACAGCCGAGGGGAAGGGGGCGCATCATGCGGGCGGCGACACTGGTGAAGCCCGGGCGGTTCGAGGTGGGGGAGCGCGAGGCGGGGAGGGCGGGGGCGGGGGAGGTGGTGGTGCGGGTGAGGGGGTGTGGGGTGTGTGCGTCGAATCTGGGGCCGTGGGAGGGGATCGACGGGATCGGGTACCCGATGGAGCCAGGGGCGCCGGGGCACGAGGTGTACGGGGAGGTCGTGGCCGTGGGGGAGGGCGTCGCGGGGCTGGCGGCGGGGGACGCGGTGACGGCGCTCAGCTACCGTGGGTTCGCGGAGTACGACGTGGCGCGGGCGGACTCGGTGGTGAAGGTGCCGGCGTCGCTGGCGGAACGGCCGATCCTGGGAGAGCCGGTCGCGTGCGCGGTCAACGTGCGCCGACGGGCGGGGGTGCGGGAGGGAGACACCGTGGTCGTGGTCGGGATCGGGTTCCTGGGGGCGCTGCTGCTGCGGCTCGTGCGGCGGGACCGGCCGGCGCGCGTGGTCGCGGTCTCGCGGCGGCGTGACGCGCTCGAGATGGCCGAGCGGATGGGCGCGGACGAGGTGCTGACGTACGACGACGACGTGATCGGCCGCGTCGGCGAATGGACCGGCGGCCGCATGGCCGACGTCGTCATCGAGGCGACGGGGAAGCAGCGGCCGCTCGATCTGGCCGCGGCGCTGACGCGAGTCCGGGGGCGCCTGGTCATCGCCGGGTACCACCAGGACGGGCCGCGGCAGGTGAACCTCCAGCTCTGGAACTGGCGCGGGATCGATGTCGTCAACGCGCACGAGCGGGACGCGGCGCTGTACGCCGAGGGGATGCGGGAGGGCGTGCGCCTGCTGACCGAGGGCGAGCTGGATGCGGAGCCGCTGATCAGCCACACGTTCCCGCTGGAGGAGATCAACCGGGCGTTCGAGGTAGCGCGCGAGCGGCCGGCCGGATTCTTCAAGGCCGTCATCGTTCCGGGTGAGGCCCCGTGAACGCCCCGCGCCTCGGCTTCGTGGGGCTGGGCTGGATCGGCGCGCTGCGCCTGGACGCCGTGGCGTCGAGCGGGCGCGCCGTCGTGGCCGCGCTGTGCGACGCCGCCGAAGCACGGCTGGGTGCGGCCGCGTCGCGGTACGGGGGCGCGGCCGCGTTCGCCGATTACGCCGCGATGCTGGAACGGGCCGACGCGCTCCGCCTCGACGGCATCGTCATCGCCACGCCGAACGCGCTGCACGCCCCCCAGGCGATCGCCGCGCTGGACCGCGGGCTGGCCGTCTTCTGCCAGAAGCCGCTCGCGCTGAACGCGGCCGAGGCGCGCGCAATGGTCGACGCGGCCCGCCGGGCCGACCGTCGCCTCGGCGTCGACTACTCCTACCGCTACACGCACGGCGCGCGGGCCATGCGCCGCCTCGTCCGCGCCGGCGAACTGGGCCGGGTCTTCAGCGTCGTCAGCACGTTCCACAACGCGTACGGCCCCGACAAAGCGTGGTGTCACGACCCGGAGCTCGCCGGCGGCGGCGCGCTCGTCGACCTCGGCGTCCACCAGATCGACCTGCCGCTCTGGCTCCTGGATGCACCCGGCGTCCGCGACGTGCACGGCCGGGCGTTCCGCCAGGGCGAGCCGCTCGACGGCCTCGGCATCGACGACTTCGCGGTCGCCCAGCTCGAGCTCGAAGGCGGCGCGATCGTCCAGCTCGCCGTCAGCTGGAACGCCCACGCCGGCGCAGACTGCGTCATTCGCACCGCACTCTTCGGGACCGGCGGCGGCGCCGAGGTAAGCAACGTCGACGGAAGCTTCTTCGACTTCGAAACCCGTCGCATCGACGGCAGGCAGTTCTCGGTGATCGGCCGCGAAAGCCGCGACTGGATGGGGCGCGCGATCCTCGATTGGCTCGACCGCCTGGCCGCCTCGCCGGCGTACGACCCGGGGATCGAGCGGAGCGTGCTCGTGGCCGAAGTCGTCGACGCGATCTATTCGCCCGCATCACGCGCCGCGCCGGCCGGCGCGGGGTGAGGGGCGCGGATTCACGACGGCCGGGGATCGTCGCGCGCCGGGGATGAACGACGGCCGCCGGGCACATCCCCGGCGGCCGGAAGAAGGCGAGGCGGCTCCGGCCGTCCGGCCGGCGCCGCACGGCGACCCGCATCAGCGCCGCCGCCAGCGCTTCATCTCGGTCTCCTGCTCCTCGCTTCGCTCTTCACCAATGTCCAGATTGGTGCCCGTGCGCTTGCGCTCGCCTTCTTCCACCAGCTCGCGGCTGGTGTCGTACGGCCTGCCGATCCGATCCGGCTTCCCCTTCTCGCGCATCTTCCTGCGCTGGTCCTCGAGCTCACTGTAGAGGTCCTTCCTGGCCATGGACAGCCTCCTGGACGAAAACGCCGGGCACCGCCGGTGCGGGCGGCGGGCCACGCTATCCATGGAGGCAACAATTGTACCGGTGATGCGGAAAAACGACTCAGAGAGCAGTCATTCCACCATCGACGGGGTGGGCGGTGCCGGTGACGAACGCGGCATCGTCGCTGGCGAGGTAGAGGATGGCGCGGGCGATGTCGGCGGCGGTGGCGACGCGCCGGAGGGCGTGGCGGCGTGCGACGTCGGCGCGGGTGGCGTCGTCGTCGAGGAACGCGCGGGTCATGGGGGTGTCGACCCAGGAGGGGACGACGCAGTTGCAGCGGACGCCGTGCGGGCCGTACTCGGCGGCGATGCAACGGGTGAGGGCGAGGAGCCCGGCTTTGGCGGCGCTGTAGGAGGCGACGGCGTAGGAGCCCTTGAGCGCGGAGGTGGACGCGACGTTGACGATAGTGCCGCGGGCGTGCATGAGGAGGGGGAGCGCGGCGCGGCACATCCGGAACGCGCCTTTGAGGTTGGTGTCGAGAACGAGGTCCCAGACGGCGTCCTCGGTTTCGTGGAGGGGGGTCCACGCGGGGGCGAGCCCGGCGTTGTTGACGAGGATGTCGAGGCGGTCGAAGCGACGCGCGGCGAGGTCGACGGCGGCGCGGACGGCGCGGTCGTCGGTGATGTCGGCCGGTTGGACGTCGGCTTCGAAGCCGTCGCCTCGGATGAGGTCGGCGGTTTCCCTCAGGGGCTCGATGCGGCGGCCGGTGAGGAGGACGCGCGCGCCCTCGCGGGCGAAGAGGCGAGCGGTGGCGCGTCCGATGCCGGATCCGGCGCCGGTGATGAGGGCGGACTTGCCGTGGAGGCGCATGGTCGAGCTCCGTTTGCCGGGATTCGGGGCGGGGCGTCGGGTGCAAGGCGGGTGCCAGGCGTGGAACGGGACTTGCCGCGGGGAGGCGCGGCCCGCGGGCGACGTCCGGAACCGGCGCGAGGGGCGGGTGCGAGGCGCGCGGTGCCGGTGCGCGTCGTGCCGGTGCGCGTCGTGCCGGTGCGCGCCGTCCCGGACCGCGGCCGGGCGACTTCCCGAACGAACGGTCACCGTAATGCGACCCTGCGCCGGCGCGCGGGGCGGGGGATCCAGGGCATGGCGGACGGCGGTCCGGTGACACGGGGCGTGGGAATCGAGGCGGCGAGGGCGCCGAACCGAACGCTCGACCTGGCGGAGCTGGGCCGTCCGGATGTCCGTCGGCTGCTGGCGGAGCTGGATGGGATGGTCGCGCGGGAGGCGGGCTCGTATCTGCATCCGAGCAAGCGGTGGGAGTACCCGTGGGCGCTGGAGCGGGCGCGGCTGGCGCCGGGGAGCCACGTGCTGGACGCGGGGAGCGGCGCGTCGATCTTCCCCGTCTACCTTGCGCGGTGCGGCCACGCGGTGACGGCGCTGGACCGGGTGGTCGAGCGTCGGTTCGGCGCGGCGCACGCGGTGACGGTGGAGTACGTGGCGGGCGACCTCGCGGCGCTTCCGTTCGCGGCGGAGTCGTTCGACGCCGTGTTCTGCATCTCGGTGATCGAGCACGTTCCGGAGGAGCGGATCCCGCAGGCGATGGCGGAGTTTCGCCGCGTGCTTCGCCGCGACGGCCGACTGCTGCTGACGACGGACTACTATCGCGACGCGGAGGCCGAGATCTGGCACGAGGGGCCGGACCGCCGGTTCCGCGTGGACTGGGGGGTGTTCGACGAGGCGCGGCTCCGTCGTTCCATTCTGGACGCGCCGGGGTGGGTCGTGGACGGCGCGCTCGACCTCGATGTCGACTGGGATCGGGTCAGCCCGCGGATGCGACGGTTCCACGGCTACCCGTACACGTCGGTGGGCGTCGCGCTCCGGGCGACAGCGGCCGGCGGCGCTCGAAACCCGAACGCGTGAGCGTGACCGTGAGGATCTTCGTCTTCGGCTCGTCGATCGTCTCGGCTTACTGGAACGGCGCGGCGACGTACTACCGCGGCGTGTTCCGGGCGCTCCACGCGCTCGGTCACGAGATCCACTTCTGCGAGCCGGACATCTACGACCGGCAGGCGAACCGCGACCTGGCAGAGGATCCCGACTACGTGCGCGTCCGCGTGTACCGGGACGAGGCCGGGCTCGCGGCGCTCCAGGCAGAGGCGGCCGGCGCCGACCTGGTGGTTAAGTGCAGCGGCGTCGGCGCGCGCGACCGCGAGCTCGAGGCGTGGCTGGCCGGGTTGTCCGGACCGCTACGCGCCTTCTGGGACGTGGACGCCGCGCACACGCTCGACCGGATCGAACGCGATCCGGCCGACCCCATGCGCCGCTGGATCCCGCGCTTCGACCTGGTCTTCACCTACGGCGGCGGGCCGCCCGTCGTGGAGCGCTACAGGGCACTCGGCGCACGGGAGTGCCGCCCCGTCTACAACGGGCTCGATCCCGACATCCATCGCCCCGTTCCGCCCGATCCATCCCTGGCGTGCGACCTGGTCTTCATGGGGAATCGCCTCCCGGACCGCGAGGAACGCGTCGAGCGCTTCTTCCTGGCCGCCGCGGAACGACTCCCCGACCGCCGCTTCATCCTCGGCGGCAGCGGGTGGGACGCGAGGCGGCTCCCGCCGAACGTGCGCTGGATCGGGCACGTGCCCACCGCACTGCACAACGCCGTGAACTGCTCCGCCCGCCTGGTCCTGAACATCCATCGCGACGCCATGGCCCGGAACGGCTATTCGCCCGCCACCCGCCTCTTCGAGGCGGCCGGCGCCGGCGCCTGCCAGATCACCGACGCCTGGTCCGGCATCGAGGACTTCTTCCTGCCCGGCCACGAGGTGCTCCTCGCCGAGGACGCCGACGACGTCGTGCGCTGGGTGCGCGAACTCGACACCACGCGGGCCGCCGACATCGGCCGCGCCGCCCGGGCACGCGCGATCCGCGACCACAGCTACGCCGGTCGCGCCCGGGAGGTCGACGCCGTGCTGCGCACGGCGTCGACGCGGTGATGGCGCGGCGGCCGCAGTCCGCGTCGCGGCCGCGCGTCGCCGCTGCGGTCGACCGGGGTACGCGCCGTGCGCGCGACGCTTGATTGCGCAAAGTACTTGACGAAACGAAACCACCGAGTGCATCCTACGATCATGGCCACGCCACGACGCCACATCACATCGGGCAGGACGGAGCCGATCGCGCTCCAGGACCGCGCCATGGACAACCTGCGCTACATCCGGGAGACGATGGAGCGTGCGGCGGCGTTCACGGCGGTGCCGGGGTGGGGCGGCGTCGTGATCGGCATCACGGCGCTGGTCGCGGCGTCGGTGGCGTCGGTACGGACGGGACCGGCGCAATGGCTCGCCGTCTGGCTGGGCGAAGCGGCGCTGTCGCTGGCGATCGCGGCGTGGGCCGTGGGGCGGAAGGCGCGTGTGGCGAACGTGCCGGTGCTCTCGGGGCCCGGGAACAAGTTCCTGCGCAGCTTCTCGCCGCCGATGCTGGTGGGCGCCCTGCTCACGCTCGTCTTCCTGCGTGCGGGCGAGACGGCGCTCCTGCCGGGGACGTGGCTGCTGCTCTACGGCACCGCCGTGGTGACGGCGGGTGCGTTCTCCGTGAGGATCGTGCCCGTCATGGGCGCGTGCTTCATGCTCACCGGCGCCGTCGCCCTCTTCTGCCCGCCGGCGTGGGGCGACGGCCTCATGGCGTTCGGGTTCGGCGGGCTTCACATCCTGTTCGGTTTCATCATCGCGAGGAGGTACGGTGGCTAGGACCGGGGCGTTATCGAACCGCCACGACACGGGCGGACCCGGCCGCGACGAAGCCCGGGCGGCCGACGTCCAGCCGGAGCTCAGCCCCCTCGAGCTGGACCGCCTGATCCACGAACGGCTCCGTCTCGGGATCGTCAGCGCGCTGGCCGCGAACGAGTCGCTGTCGTTCAACGACCTCAAGCGGATGCTCGACACGACGGACGGCAACCTCAGCGTGCACGCCCGCAAGCTGGAGGAGGCGGACTACATCACGTGCACGAAGTCGTTCGAGGGGCGCTACCCGCGGACGGAGTACCGGCTCACGGCCGCGGGCCGCGAGGCGCTGGAGCGGTATCTGGACCATATGGAAGCGTTGATCCGGGCCGCGCGCGAGCGCTGAAGTCCGGCCGTATTTTCTTGCGAGGTTACTTTATGGATCAAAGCACTTTGCATGGGGCGGCGCACGGCGGGCTGCACGTGGCGATCATCATGGACGGGAACGGCCGGTGGGCGCGGGCGCGGGGCCGGTCGCGGGCGTGGGGGCACCGGGAGGGCGCGAAGGTGGCGCGGAGGATCGTGGAAGCGGCGCCGTCGCAGGGGATCGGGGTCCTGACGCTGTACGCGTTCTCGTCGGACAACTGGCGGCGACCGGCGCGGGAGGTGGCCGCGCTGATGCGGTTGTTCGAGGCGTACTTGCGGGGTGAGGTGCGGAGCTGCGTGGAGCAGGGGGTGCAGCTGCGGGTGATCGGGCGGCGGGACCGTCTGCCGGCGCGGGTGGTGGCGGCGGTCGAGGCGGCGGAGGCGGAGACGGCGGGAGGGGATCGGTTGTGCCTGCGGGTCGCGCTGGACTACTCGGCGCGGGACGCGATCGTGGAGGCGGTGCGGGCGGCCGGTGGGCGGCCGTTGGATCGGGACGGGTTCACAGAGCTGCTCGGCCGGGCGATGCACGCCGGGGAGCCGGCGCGGGATGTGGACCTGCTGATCCGGACGGGCGGCGAGCAGCGTCTGAGCGATTTCCTGTTGTGGGAGTGCGCGTACGCGGAGCTGTACTTCACGGGTCGGATGTGGCCGGAATTCACGCCGGCGGAGCTGGAGGCGGCGGTGCGGGAGTACCACAGGCGGGAGCGCCGGTTCGGGGGCGTGCCGGAGGCGGCGGCGAGCTGAGGGGCTGGCACGCGGTGTGCTCGGCGGGTGGGGCTCGAAACGTTCCTCCTGGCCGGGTCGCCGACATGAAGCTGGTCATACTGGGGCTGTCGATCACGAGCTCGTGGGGCAACGGCCACGCGACGACGTACCGGGGTCTGTGTCGTGCACTGCGGCGTCGGGGTCATCGCGTGGTGTTCTACGAGTGGGACGCGCCGTGGTACTCGGGCGCACACCGGGACCTGGCGCCGGAGGCGTGCGAATACGCGGATGTCCGGCTGTACCGGGAGTGGGCGGAGGCGCGGGCGGAGCTGATGCTGGAGCTGGCGGACGCGGATGCGGTGCTGCTGGGCTCGTACTTCCGGCACGGCGTCGAGGCGGCGGAGTTCCTGGCGCAGGCGTTCGACGGCCCGCGGCTGTACTACGACATCGACACGCCGGTCACGATCCGGGCGTTCCGGGAGGCGGGTCGCGCGGAGTACCTGCGGGCGGATCAGGTCGGGCATTTCGACGTCTACTTCTCGTTCACGGGCGGGCCGGTCCTCCGGGAGCTGGAGCGGCGCTACGGTGCGCCGCGGGCGGTGCCGCTGTATTGCGCGGTCGACCCGACGCGGCACCGGACGGCGGCGCCGCGTGCGGAGTACGCGTGTGCCCTGGGGTACATGGGCACGTACGCGCCGGACCGGCAGCCGGGGGTGGAGGCGCTGCTGGTGGAGCCAGCGCGCCGGCGGCCGTCATCGATCTTCGTGGTCGCCGGGCCGCAGTATCCGCCGGAGCTGGCGTGGCCGTCGAACGTGCGGCGGTTCGAGCACGTGCCGCCGGCGGACCACGCATCGTTCTACAGCGCGAACCGGCTGACGCTGAACGTGACGCGGGCCGAGATGCGGCGGTGGGGGTGGTCGCCGTCGGTGCGGATCTTCGAGGCGGCGGCGTGCGGCGCGGCGATCGTGAGTGATGCCTGGGAAGGGCTGGACCATCTCCTGGAGCCGGGCGCGGAGGTGCTGGTCGCGGAGACGGCGGAGGACGTACTCGGCTGTCTGGAGCTGACGGACCGGGAACTCCGGGCGATCGGCGAGGCGGCGCGGGCGCGCGTGCTGGCGTCGCACACGAGCGAGGCGCGGGCCGCGACGTTCGAGGCCGAGGTCGAGCGCGCCGGCGGTCGCGCTCGCGCGCCGCAGTAGGGGGATCGCCGCGGAACCCACCCGATGCATCGTCTCCGCCTGGCGTGGATCCTCGGCTGGTGTGCGGCGCTCGGCCCGGTCGCGGAGGCGACCGCCCAGATCCGGCCGTTGGAGCCGCTGTCGCCCGGGGCCGGGCGGTGCGAGCGCTGCGTGGAGGTGGAGGCGGGGTTCGCGATGTACGACGGCCAGCGGGCGTCGCTGGTCGGCGCGGAGGGCCGGCTGCTGGAGCTCGGCTACGTCCGCGCCGTGTGGCGGCTGGACCGGGTCGCGTTCGAGGCGGCGGGCACGGTGTGGCGCCGTTTCGAGACGCACGGTACCTTCGCCGATCCGCTCGGCGTGGTCGACGACGCGGCGGCCCGCACGCGAGCGGACGTCGGGGACTTCCGGGTGGCGTCGATCGTGACGATCGCCGAGTCGGACGGCGCGAGCCTCGTCCTGCGATTCGGTACCCGGCTGCCGACCACCGACGACGGCATCGGGCTGGAGCGTGACCGAACGGACTTCTTCGCGCTGGTCGGCGGGCGCCTCGAGCGCGGACCGTTCGCGGCCACCGCCGAGAGCGGGCTCGGGATCCAGGGGACACGCGAGTCCGTCTACGACCAGGTCGACGTCTGGCTCTATTCCGCGGCGTTGGAGTATCAGTGGGGGGCGGTGACGCCGGGGATCGCGCTCGTCGGACAGGCGGACGGATTGCACGGCCCGGCGATCCGGGGGAACGAGAACCTGCGGGAGCTGCGGTTCGGTGCCCGGTTCGGTCGGCGCCGGTGGGCGCGCGTCGTCCTGGTCCGCGGTCTGACGGATTTCAGCCCACATCTGGGCGTTCAAGCGACCGTAGGCGTAACGTTTTGAGGCAGTTGGCGGAACTGGACAGGAGCGTTCGGTCCGGGTACATTGGCGCCCGGAGCCACTCTGGGTCTGAATCAGGAGCAAGACGGTGAAGAGCATCGTTTGCATCAAGCGGGTGCCGGACACGGAGGCCCGTATCAAGATCGCGGACGACGGTGTGTCGATCGAACCGGCGGGGATCAAGTACGTGATCAGCCCGTACGACGAGTTCGCGATCGAGGCCGCGCTACAGTTGAAGGAGAGCGTCGGCGCGGGCGAAGTGACGGTAATGACGGTGGGTGAAGCGTCGGCGGGCGAGCAGCTCCGCTCGGCGCTGGCGATGGGCGCGGACAGCGCGGTGCTGTTGAGGGGCGAGTCGACGCTGGACGGGCTCGCGACGGCGCGTGCGCTTGCTGCGGAGGCGAAGGAGCGGGGCGCGGAGCTGATCCTGTTCGGGATGAAGGCGGTGGATGGCGATCAGCAGCAGGTCGGCCCGATGGTCGCGGAGCTGCTGGGGCTGCCGTGTGTGACGGTGGTCGGTGAGTTCGAGGTGGCGGATGGCAAGGTCGTGTGCCGCCGCGAGGTGGAGGGTGGCGTGGAGGTGGTGGAGGCGCCGTTGCCGGCGGTGCTGACGATCACGAAGGGGAAGTACGAGCCGCGCTACGCGTCGTTGAAGGGGATCATGGCGGCGAAGAAGAAGCCGCTGGAGGAGAAGGATGCGCAGCTCGGCGCGAGCCGGGTGCGTGTCCGGGAGCTGAGCTATCCGCCGGAGCGGCCGGCGGGTCGGATCGTGGGCGAGGGTGTGGAAGCCGTCGCCGAGCTGGTCCGGCTCCTCAGGGACGAAGCGAAGGCGTTGTAGGAGGAGCCATGCCGAACATTTTGGCGATTGCGGAGCAGCGCGAGGGCGTGCTGCGGAAGGTGACGCACGAGGTGGTGAGCGAGGCGCGGCGGGTGGCGGATGCGCTGGGCGGCGAGGTGCACGTGTTGCTGCTGGGTCCGTCGGGCGTGGGCGACAGCGCGGCGGAGCTCGGCCGGTACGGCGCGGACCGGGTGCTGGTCGGGGAGAGCGGCGGCTTCGCGCAGTCGAACCCGGATGGCGCGACGGCGATCATCGCCGAGCGGGCGAAGTCGAACGACACGTACGCGGTGTTCTTCGCGGCGAGCGCGCAGGGGAAGGACCTGGCGCCGCGGGTCGCGGCGCGGCTGGACGTGCCGCTGGCGACGGATGCCACGGCGCTCACGGTGGACGGGGGCGAGCTGGTGATCACGCGCCCGGTGTACTCGGGGAAGGCGTTCGCGAGCGTGGTGCTGGACGGCGCGCCGCGGGTGGTGTCGTTGCGGCCGAACGTGTTCCGAGCGGAGGAGTCGGCGCGTGCGGGAGCCGTCGAGCGGCTGGACGTGCCGGAGAGCTCCGACGCGTGGCGGGTTCGGGTCCGCGAGGTCGTGGCGTCGGCGGGCGAGTCGGTGGACGTGGCGGAGGCGCAGGTCGTGGTCAGCGGCGGGCGCGGGATGCGCGGCCCGGAGAACTGGCACCTGCTGGAGCAGCTCGCGGCGGCGATCGGCCCGCACTGTGCGTTGGGTGCGTCGCGCGCCGTGGTGGACGCCGGTTGGCGGCCGCACGCGGAGCAGGTCGGCCAGACCGGGAAGACGGTTGCGCCGCAGCTGTACTTCGCGGTCGGCATCAGCGGGGCGATCCAGCATCTGGCCGGGATGCGCACGGCGAAGACGATCGTTGCGATCAACAAGGACGCGGACGCGCCGATCTTCAAGATCGCGGACTATGGTATCGTCGGCGATGCGTTCGAGGTGCTGCCGCGCCTGGCGGAGGAGATCCAGCGGCTGCGCGAGGCGTAAGGCGGCGCGTCGTCGCGGCGGCGATGGGGACGGCCCGGCGCGCGAGCGCCGGGCCGTCGTGCTGTTCGGCCGGTGCCTCGGCAATGCGGGTGGCTCTGCCGCGTCGCGGTCCGGCGGCGGACGGACCGACTGCGCAGCGAGGTGTCGCGGCGGCGCCGGGAGGATGCGGTGGCGAGCGAGCTCCGGGTCGAGGGGGCGTTCGTGCCGTCGTCGGACGTGGGGATCGGTGCGGACCGCGCCGCACGGCTCGCCGCCGGGGGTCGCGCGCCCGGCGCATGACGCGTCCATGTCGTTGCGCGGGACGGGGTTGCACGCACGCAACCGGGCGCCGTCGCCCGACCACGGGCGATGACCGAAAATTTGAATATTTACGTTCCGGCGTTGACGCAGTATGATCTATCTGTCGGAGGCACGTTATCGGACGTTTCGGGGGGAGGGGCGCGCACGGTGTCGATGGGGGCTCGATGCGGATGATCCCGCTGGAAACCGATCTGACGGACGCGCGAATCCTCGTCGTGGACGACGAGCCTGCCAACGTCCGGCTGCTTCGCCGGATCCTGGACCGGGCGGGGTATCGCTTCGTGGATGCGACGACGGATCCACGTGAAGCCGCCGACCTTTTCGACCGGCTCCAGCCGGATCTCGTGCTGCTGGACCTGAACATGGGCCCGCTGGACGGGTTCGCGGTGATGGACCAGCTCCGCTCCCGGCTCACGGATGAGGTCTACCTCCCGATCCTGGTGCTGACGGCCGACGTGACGCCGGAGGCGCGGCAGCGCGCGCTGTCCGGCGGCGCCAAGGACTTCCTGACGAAGCCGTTCGATGCGTCGGAGGCGGTGCTCCGGATCCGGAACCTGCTGGAGACGCGATTCCTGCATCAGCGTCTCCGGAGCCAGAACGCGGTGCTGGAGGCGGGAGTACGCGAGCGGACGCAGGAGCTGGAGGAGGCGCGGATCGAGATCCTGGAGTGTCTCGGCCGCGCCGCGGAGTACCGCGACGACGCGACGGGCGAGCATACCCGGCGTGTCGGCGAGCTGTCGGGCCAGATCGCGCTCCAGCTCGGGATGTCGGCGGAGGACGTGGAGATCATCCGCCGCGCGGCCACGCTGCACGACATCGGCAAGATCGGCATCCCGGACCACATCCTGCTCAAGCCGGGGAAGCTCACGCCGGACGAATTCGAGATCATGAAGACGCACACGACGATCGGCGCCCGCATCCTGGCCGGGAGTCGGTCGCCGATGCTCCAGACCGCGCGAGAGATCGCGCTCACGCATCACGAGCGCTGGGACGGCCGCGGGTACGCCGGGCTCGAGGGGCAGTCGATCCCGCTCAGCGGCCGGATCGTCGCGGTGGCGGACACGTTCGACGCGCTCACGCATCAGCGCCCGTACAAGGTCGCGTGGTCCAGGGAGAAGGCGATCGCGTCGATCGACGGGGAGCGCGGGCTCCAGTTCGACACGGAGGTCGTCGACGCGTTCCTGCGCGTCATGCAGCGGATGGGTCCGGCGCCGGCGGTGCGACCGCCGGCACGCGTCTGACCGACGCCGTCCCGCCGTCGAGCGCGTGCCGCGCGGCGGCCAGCGCTGCCTCGACCGAAACCGCTTCGACGCAGCTCCGGTCGGCGATCAGGCAGTGCGGCGAGCTCCAGCACCCGGGCGGGTGGAGCGAGCGGGTGTTCCGGTGGGGACACCGGATGTGTCGAGCGACGACGGCGTGCGCGTGCGGCACGGGCGGCCGGAAGATCTCCGGCACGGTCGGCCCGTAGAGGCCGACGACCGGCGTGCCGACCGCCGCGGCCACGTGCATGATGCCGGTGTCGTTGCAGACGAGGAGCGCGCAGCGGGAGAGCAGCGCGGCGACGCGGCGCAGGTGGATCGCGCCGACCCGGAGCACGTCGTCGGGGTGCCGCATGGCGGCGACGACGGCGGCGCCCGCCTCCGTGTTCGGGCCGGCTAGGAGGAGTACCCGGCGGCCGGTCTCCCGCACGAGGGCATCGGCGAGCGCGGCGTAGCGATCCGGGGGCCAGCGTTTCATCGGCAGCGAAGCGACCGGCGCGAGGGCGATCGGAGCGGTGCGCGCGCCGATGCGGCTGAGGAGCGACGCCGCGGCGTCGCGTTCGGCGTCGCGGAGGTGGAGGCGTGGCGCGAGCGCGTCGGGGACGGCGAGCCCCCAGCCCGCGCGGACGGCGTCCTTGATCGCCGCCACGGCGTCGCGGCCCGCGGCGACGGCGGCCTCTTCCCGCCGCTCGTCGGCCTCCAGCGACCGGATCGCGCGCGCCCACACGACCCTCCCGACGGCGACGGCCGCGTGGTGCACGTCCAGCAGTGTGTCGAACGCGCCCTCCGCGATCCAGCGGTCGAGCGCCGCGCGCGAATCCGGCGTCCCCTCATCCCACCGATGCGTCAAGCCCCACCGCCGGATGCTCACGATCGCATCGAGGAGCGGCTCGCCCTCGAGCAGCTCGTCCGCCGGCGGTGCGACGAGCGCGGTGATGTGCGCGCGGGGCGCGGTCGCGCGCAGCGACTCGAGGACCGGCATCTCCATGACGACGTCGCCGATGCCGTAGCGCATGCAGAGCAGGATGCGTCTGGCGCGTGCGAGATCCATGGGGCGGAGCGGGACGGAAGGGGCGTGCCAGGTTGGGGGCGGGCGCGGGGGCGCGGACGCGGACGTGGGCGCGATGGCGCGCCACCGGCTGGCCCGGCATTCGCGCCGGGTGGAAGCGTGTGGACGGGTCGGCCGGCGCCGTGTCGGTCGCGCCACCGCGGCCGCGGCACCGTGCCGCGACAGGATTCGAACCCGCAACCGGAGGCGGACATGTCGTTCGGCGTCGTGCGTGCACCGGAGTTCCAGGAGGGTCTCGACTGGCTGAACACGGGTGGGTCGCCGCTGCGCCTCGCGGAGCTGCGCGGCAAGGTCGTGCTGCTGGACTTCTGGACCTACGGCTGAATCAACTGCCTTCACGAACTTCCGCAGTTGCGGAAGCTGGAAGCGTGGTTCCCGGCCGAGCTGGTCGTGGTGGGCGTCCATTCGGGGAAGTTCATTGCGGAGCGGGATACGGCGAACATCCGGGAGGCCGTCCTGCGGCACGGCATCGACCACCCGGTCGTCAACGACCGGCAGTTCCGGATCTGGCGATCGTACGCGGTGAACGCGTGGCCGACGTTGGTGCTGGTCGACCCGGAGGGGCGGGTCGTCGGGCAGCAGGCGGGCGAGCTCCCGGCGGAGCGACTGGCGGAGGTCATCCGGCGCGTCGTCGCGGACGCGGAGTCGGCGGGCACGCTGGATCGCGCGCCGCGCACGTTCCGGCCCGAGTGGGAACTGGAACCGGACCGCATGCTTCGTCATCCCGCGAAGGTGCGGGTGGACGCGGCCTCGGGGCGGTTATTCCTTGCGGACACCGGGCACCATCGCGTGCTGGTGGTCCGGATCGATGCGGATGGCCGGGGCGGCGCGCTCGAGGCCGTGATCGGCGGCGGGGCCGCGGGGCTGGAGGACGGACCGTTCGAGGCCGCCGCGTTCCGCAACCCCCACGGCCTGGCCCTCGCCGGGGACACGCTGTACGTGGCGGACACGGAGAACCACGCGATCCGATCGGTAGACCTGGCCCGCGGGAGGGTGGCGGTGCTGGCCGGGACGGGCGAGCAGGCGCGGCCGTTCAATCCGGGGGGGCGGGGGCGGGACGTCGCCCTGAACTCGCCCTGGGACGTTCTGGTGCAGGACGGCGCGTTGTACGTCGCGATGGCGGGCCCGCACCAGATCTGGCGGCTGGACCCGACCACGGGCGGGGCGGCGCCGTGGGCGGGGACGGGCGCGGAGGCGCTGGTCGACGGACCGCGCGGCGAGGCGGCGCTCGCGCAGCCGAGCGGCCTGGCCACGGACGGCAGACGGCTGTACTTCGCGGACGCGGAGGACAGTGCGATCCGGTGGGCGGAGCTCGGCGCGGCGGGCGCGGTGCACACCATCGTCGGCACGGGGCTCTTCGACTTCGGCGACCGCGACGGCGCCGGCGATGAGGTCCGTCTCCAGCATCCGCTCGGCGTCGCGTGGCACGACGGCGTAGTTTTCGTGGCCGACACGTACAACGGTAAGATCAAGCGCGTCGACCCTGCGACGCGCGCGTGCAACACCGTGCCGATCGCCGAGGGCGAGTTGTGGGAGCCGGGCGGGCTCGATGTCGCCGGCGGGCGGATCTACGTCGCGGACACAAATCACCACCGCGTCGCAGTCGTGGATCCGGCCGGCGGGCCGGTCGAGACGTTCGAGATCCGCGGGGCGTAGCGCGGGCGGGCGGCATTACGGGCGGGCGATGTCGCGGATTCCCGCATTGCGCCGGCGGCGGTCCCGGGATCGGCGCTCCCGGCCACTCCCGCCCGCCGGCGGCACCCGGCTTGCGTCGCGCGATCGACCCTCCGGCCGCGCCCCGCGCCGCACGCGCCGGGCGCATCGCAGCGACCTTCGATCGAACGGAGCGATCATGAGCGTGTCAACCGCACGCCCCCTCGGCCGCGTTCGGGTGCGCCGCCGCCGGGAGGGGCGGCCGGCGGCCCTCCTCCTCCTGCTCGTCGTGGCCGCGCCCGGCATCGCCGGCGCGCGGCAGGCGCCGGCGGGCGCGGCCGGCCGGCAGGCCTCGGCCGCGCCCGCCCGGGAATCTGCGGCGGCCGCGGAAGCGAGCAAGGCGCCGAGGCTGCGCGTCGCCGTGGACGAGGAGCGTCGCGAGCTCGTTCTCGAGCTCGGTCCGCTGGAGCTGCCGGCGCACGCGACGCATCACGAGGTGCGCCAGCCGGCGGCGCAGACGGGCACGATCCCGGTCGATGGATGGATTCACGGCTACCGCGTCGAGATCGTGGACGGCGAAGGTCGGCCGGTCCCGCAGGCGGTGCTGCACCACGTCAACGTGATCTCGCCGGACCAGCGCGAGCTGTTCAGCCAGATCATGCTGCGGATCGCGGCGGCGGGGCAGGAGACCGCGCCGGCGGAGCTGCCGCGGCTGATCGGCTACCGGGTACGGGAGGGGCAGCGCCTGCTGGTCACGGCCGCGTTCCACAACCCGACGCCCGGGGCGTACCACGGCGCGGTGCTGCGCGTGCGGATGCCGTACACGCCCGCGGACGCGTGGCTCCGCCCGGTTTCCGGCTACCCGTTCTACATGGACGTGATGCCGCCGGCGAGCGTCCATTCCTACGACCTGCCGCCCGGTCGCTCGTCGAGGAGCTGGGAGGCGAGCCCGGCCGTGCCGGGCCGGATCCTCGGCGTGGGCGGGCACCTCCACAAGTACGGCGTCGCGCTGCGGCTCGAGGACGTCACGGCCGGCGAGCTGATCTGGGAGGCACGGCCGATCGTCGACGAGGACGGCGACGTCATCGGGATACCGGTCCAGCGCTTCTTCCGGACGCTCGGCGTGCCCGTCCGCCCGGATCACGTCTACCGCCTGACCGCGATCTACGACAACCCGACGGGCGACACGATCCCCGACGGCGCCATGGGCACGCTCGGCGGGCTCTTCATCCCCACGCCGGGCGTGGAGTGGCCGACCGCCGATCCGGACCACCCGGAGTACCGGCTGGACGTCGAGATCGTGACGTCACCGTACTACGGGCACGGCGCGCACGCGATGGCGGGGGAAGCCGAGGGCGGGCGCGTGGGCGAGCGCGACGGCGGGCGCGGAGAAGGGGCCGGGCATCGCGACGGCGGCGGACATCGGCACGGGAGCGACGTGTCCGGCGGGAGCGCGCCCGGCCATTGACCGCCGGGCCGGGCCTCACATCCTCCGGTACCGCGGCCCGCTCCCGCCCTCGCGGGGCGTCCAGCGCGGGCCGAGCACGTCCGTCGCCTTGCAGTCGATGCAGTTCGGCGCGTTGACGACGAGGACGTCGCCATCGCGCTCGTAGACGCCGGCCGGGCAGAGGTGCACGTACAGCTCGGCGATCTCCTCGGGGATGTCCCGGCCGATGATCAGGTGGGACGGGATGTCGTCGCGCGTCTTGTTGCCCGACTTGAAGACCGCGTCGAGCTTGCGGATCGTGAGGCCGCCATCGTCGGGGATCGTCGTCGCCGGGCCGGCGACGCGCGCGACGCGGTTGTCCGCCTCCATGTCGATCTTGCCGCCGGGGAACGCGCCCTTCGTCACGGTCATCAGGCTCGCCTTGAGGCCGCCGACGTAGAAGCCGTCCTTGAACGCGAGGCGCATGTTGCGGCGTTCGTAGAGGTCCTTCACGATGAAGCTGTCGTTCACGAGGCGGTCGTACTCGGCGAGCGATGCGCCGGAGACGTCGTCGGCCTTGAGCGCCTTGAAGATCGCGCGCGCGGCGAAGATCCCGGACATCATGGCGTAGTGGATCCCCTTGAGCGAGGCGACCTCGACGAAGCCGGCGGAGTCGCCGAGGATGACGACGCCGTCGCCGGATCGGCGCTCGGGGAGCGAGTAGTAGCCGCCTTCGGGGATCGTCTTCGCGCCCCACTCGACCAGCTCGCCGCCCTCGAGGTACGCCCGGAAGAGCGGGTGCAGCTTCATGCGCTGGAGTAGCGCGTGCACGTCGAGACCGGCGTTGTGGTAGTCGAGCCCGGCGACGAGGCCGATCGCGACGAGGTTCGGCTCGAGCGGGTACATGAAGCTGCCGCCGAAGGTGTCGCGGGGGAGCGGCCAGCCGAGCGTGTGGACGATCGCGTCGAGCGGCTTCTTCGTCTCCCAGATCTCCTTGACGCCGAGTGCGTAGATCTGCGGGTTCGCGTGCGGCACCTGCTGCCACTGGAGGTACGCCTGGGAGAGCAGGCCGCGCGTGCCTTCGGCGAGCGCGGTGACGCGCGCGACGATGTCGGTCGGCGGCATGTAGCTCCCCGTCGGCTGGCCGTCGCGGCCGAGGCCGGTCGGCGCGGTGCGCACGCCGATGACGCGGTCGCCGTCGACGAGGAGCGAGGCGGCGGGGAAGCCGGTGAAGACGTTGATCCCGGCCTCCTCGGCCTTGTCGCCGAGCCAGCGCACGATCTCGGAGATCGAGGCGATGTAGTTGCCGTGGTTGCGCATCGTCGGCGGCGCGGGGAGCCGGATCGCGCGCCCCTCCGTCAGCATGTAGACGCGCTCGCCGGTGACGGGTGCGCGGAACGGGAAGTCGTCGTTCTTCAGGTCGGGGAACAGCTCGCGGAACGCGACGGGGTTGACGACCGCGCCGGAGAGGCAGTGCTCGCCGAGGCCGTCGGCCTTCTCGAGCACGGCGATCTCGACGTCGCCGATACCGCCGCCGTTCTCGTTGTCCTCGCGGACGAGCCGCGCCAGCTCGATCGCGCCGGCCAGCCCCGCCGGGCCGCCGCCGACGAAGACGACGTCCATCGGGACGTGCTCCTCCTCGGGCGCCTCGTTCAGGATCAGTCGGTCCATCGGCAGCTCCGGCTGGAACCGCGCCGGGACCACCGGCCCGCCCGCCTTGCCGCCGATCTTTGCCTTGCCGCTCTCCACTGCGTTCTCGTTCATGTGCTCCACCGTTCGATCGTCCCATCGCGGACCGCGCAAACGCGGTAATTTACGTCATTTCGGCCAAAAACCCCAAATCCGGCGCCGCGTCGTCCCCGTGGCGCAGCGGGATGGCCGTGATCTCCGCCCCCGACTCCACCGCCGCGACGCCCGCGGGGACCACGAGCAGCGCATCCGCCGCGGCGACGGAGGAGAGGATCCCCGAGCCCTGCGCGCCGGTGAGGCGGGCGGCGAGGCGGCCGTCGGCGTCCGGCTCGAGGCGTGCACGGGGGAAGTGGGTGAGCCGGCCTGCGCCCGGGATCCGTTCCGCGGCCCGGACGCGGATCGTGCGGGCGTGGACGTCGAGCCGGCCGAGCATACGCCGGATCGCGGGGCGGACCAGGACCTCGAAGGTGACGAGCGCGGAGACCGGGTTGCCGGCGAGGCCGAAGACGGGGACGCCGTCGAGCCGCCCGAAGGAGAACGGGCTGCCCGGGCGCATGCGCACGCGCCAGAAGTCGAGCTCGAAGCCGAGTCCGGCGAGTGCGTCTTTCATCAGGTCGTGCTGCCCGACGCTCGCGCCCGCCGTCGTGACGATCGCGTCGGCGTCGCGGCCGGCGGCGAGGCGCTCGCGGAGGTCGGCGGGGTCGTCGGCGGCGATGCCGAGCGGGAGCGGCTCGCCGCCGGCGTGGGTCACGGCCGCGGCGAGCGCGTAGCTGTTCGAATTGACGATGCGCCGGCCGGCCGCGACTTCGTCGAAGCGGTCGAGGTCGACCAGTTCGTCGCCGTTCGAGAGGATCGCGATGCGAGGGCGGCGCGTGACGCGCACCTCCGCGTGCCCCGTCGCGGCCAGGAGCCCGATCGCGGCGGGTGCGACCACGCGCCCGGCCTCGAGGACGTGCGTCCCAGCCCGCACGTCCTCGCCCCGGCGACGGATGTTGCGGCGGGCGTCGGCGTCGCTGAAGACGCGGATCGTGCTGCCGACGCCGCCCGCGTCCGCGACGCCGTGGCCCGACCGGCCCGGGCGCGCGCCGCCGGACCGATCCGCCGACGTGCCGTCGCGGATCGCGCCGGCGGCCGGCGCGGCGTCGCCCCACGCGTCCGTGTGCTCGACGCGGATGACGGAGTCGGCGCCCTCGGGCACGGGCGCGCCGGTCATGATCCTCGCGGCCTCGCCCGGCCCGATCGGGCGAGACGGGAACCCGCCCGCGGGGATGTCGTCGACGACGACCAGGCGCGCGGGCGCATCGTCCGTCGCCCCCTCGATGTCCGCGGCGCGCACGGCGAAGCCGTCCATCGCGCTGTTGTCCCACGGCGGCTGGTCGATCGGCGAGGCGGCGGGCTCGACCAGCGTGCGGCCGAGTGCGTCCAGGAGCGGGACCGCCTCGGCGGGGAGCGGCCGGACCGCGGCGAGGATCCGGTCGAGCGCCTCGGGGACGGAGAGCCAGTCGGGCTCGCCGGTGTGCCAGTCAGCCATCGCTCGCCTCCGCGGCGAGGCGCTCGGCGCGGTCGCGCTCGTCGGGCGTGTTCACGTTGAGGAACAGGCGCTCCGGCTCGCCGAACGCACGAACCTCGGCGAGCGGGATGCGGCGGACGCGGACGTCATCGAAGAAGCCGACGATGTGTCGCTCGCCGCGCTCGAGCTCCGCTTCGATCGCGGGGATGCACCCCGTGCCGTACCAGGCGCAGAGCGGCTCGACGCCGCGTCGCCCGCCGCTCTCGGGCGCCACGACATCCGCGTCCGCGGTGTCGGCGAGGAGCCGGCGGAGCAGGGCGGGGTCGAGGAACGGCATGTCGCAGGCGACGGCGAGGGCGCCGGGTCGCCCTTCTTCCCGGGCCCAGAGCAGCGCGGTCAGGATCCCGCCGAGCACGCCGAGACCGGGGCGGGCATCGGGGCGCATCGGCAGACCGAGGCCGTCGTAGAGCGCGGCGTCGTTCGCGATGATCACAATGTCGTCGCACGCCGCCGCCAGGGCGGCGCGGACGCGCTCGACGATCGGCGTGCCGTCGATCGTGGCGAGCGCCTTGGGCGCGCCGTAGCGGCGGCTCCGGCCGCCGGCCAGGATCGCGCCGAAGGGCGCGGGCGGCGTCCTCATGGCGTCGCGCCCGCGCGCCGCCCGTCGTCCGTCGCCGGGGCGTACAGTCGCGGCTCCTTGCCGACGGCGCGGCCGAGGATCGGGATCCCGGCCGCGCCGGCGATCTGGACGGCGAGCGTGGTCGGGACGGAGCGGCTGGCGATCCACCGGAGCCGGGCGCGCGCCGCCTTGAGCGCGATCTCGCCGCTGATCCGCGCCGTCAGGACCAGCCCCAGCCCCGCGGGATCTTCGCCGCCGAGGAGCGCGAGACCGATCGCTTTGTCGACGGCGTTGTGGCGGCCGACCTCCTCGATGTGGTGGCGCAGCGTGCGGCCGTCGGAGAGCGCCGCGGCGTGTACGCCGCCGGTCTCGCGGTGGCCGTCGCCGGCCGCGAAGAGTGCGCGGAAGAGGGTGGGGAAGTCGGCGTCGTCGGGGAGCGTGCCGGGCCCGGCGCCGCGGTCGAGCGCGTGGGGTTCGCAGTGGAGGAAGTGCACCAGGCCGCAGCCGTGCTCGCGCCGGTGTCGGCGCTCGGCGTCGGACCGGGCGGCGCGGTCCGCCGGGACCCGCACGCGTGCGCCGATTGCGTCGCCTTCGTCCACGATCTCGACGGGCGGCAGCGGCTCGCCGGGCGCGAGGCAGCCCTCGGCCACGAGCCAGCCGAGGGCGAGCGCGTGCAGGTGCTCCGGCGTGCAGCTCCAGGTCGCGACGCGGCGGCCGTTCAGCTCGAGCCAGAACGGCGCTTCGGGGACCGCGCCCGGCGTGGGAACGATCGTCGTCGTCATCGCTCGCGTCAGACGGGGGGAAGGAGCCAGCGGACGATCCCACTCGGGATCCCGTACGGGATGAACCCGAAGACGGCGGTGAGCAGCGCGCGGCCGGCCGCGGACGCGACCGCGACGAGCGCCGCCGGCTCCGTCGCAGCTCGGTCGGCCTCGACCGCCTCGTCGACGTCGGTGCGGAGCGGCGCCGCGCCGATCATGCGGTCGGACAGGGGCCTGCGCCTCTGGATCTCCATGTTCGGGCCTCCAGGGAGGACGGGTCGGATCGCTTCGAAGATAGGCGATGCGCCCGCTCGTAGAAAGGCGTCGCGCGGCACCGATGTTGCGGCCGGTCCCGGCCGGTGCGTCCTGACCCAATTCATCCAGGAGGAGCAGCAATGGCGCGGTACGGGAGCGAGTACGAGCGCGGCGCCCGCGGCGGCCGCCGGCGCATGCGCGGGCCGGCGTACGGCTGGGAATACGGCCGTGTGCGGGGCTACGGCGCCGCACCGGGCTACGGCCGGGAGTTCGGCTACGGCCGGGATTTCGGCTACGGTGCCGGAGTGGGTTACGGTCGGGAATTCGGCTACGGCGCCGAGCTCGGCTACGGCGAGGAATACGGCTACGGCGAGGAGACCGGGTACGGGGAGGAGGCGGGCTACGGCGCGGGGATCCGCTACCGGCGCGGGCGGTACGAGTACCCCGGCGAGTACGACTACGAGTTCGGCGGCCGGGGCTGGCCGTACCGGGAGGCGCGGTGGGGGCGGCGTCGCCGGCCGACCGGGTATCGCGGCCGCGGATTCCGCGGCGAATACGACTGGGAGATGCGCGGCCCCGCGGGTATGCGGATGGGCTACGGCTTCGAGTACATCCGCTACGGCGCGCCCGGATACCGGCGCGCGCGCGGCCGCATGCCGGAGCGTCGGGGCTACGCGCCGCGGCGGCCGGCCGGCCGTTTCGAGCGCCGCCCGGCGTACGGCTACGAAGGCGAGTTCGCCGGCGGCTACGGCGGCCGCCCGGCCGCGCGCGGCTACGGCCGCGGCTACGGCCGCGTCTACGAGCGAGGCGAGATGAGCCGCACGGACTACGACGTCGAGATGACGAGCCGCGCCGGGATGTATTCGGGCCACACGCCGCCCGACCGGTGGCCGGACATGGGCCACGACGTGGACGCGCGCCCCTCGCGGGAGCGCGACATGAGCGATGACGAGATCCGCGAGGCGGTCCTCGAGAACCTGTTCCAGGACACCTGGGTGGACCCCGACCGGATCGAGGTGGACGTCGACCACGGGGTGGTCACGCTGAGCGGCGACGTCCGCGACTTCATGGAGGCGCGTTACGCCTGGGACGACGCGTGGGAGAGCGCCGGCGTGCGCGGCGTGATCAACAACCTCACGGTCCGGGCGGACCGGCCGCAGGAGGAGATGGAGATGCCGCAGACCTCCGGCGGCCGCAAGGCCCCGGCGGAGTCGCGGCGCTGACGGCCGGTGGGGTGCGGCGCGGGGCGCCGGTCCCGGGGCCCCGCTCCCTCCCGCCCGGCGCCTCCCGGATTCTCGTCGGCCGGCCGTGCCCGGCCGTCGCTCCGCCCCGGCGTTCGTCGTTTCGCCCCTCCGGATCGATCACGCGGCACCCGCGTTGTCAGAATCGGACAATCCCGGTCGTTATCTTCCCGGAGCGTAGCCGTCTCATCGGTTCCCGGAGACCCGAATTGATCCATATCGCGACACTGGCCGTCGCGCTCGCCGGCGGCGTGGTCCACGGCACGGTGCGGGCGGATTCGACGCTCGAGCCGATCGCGCACGCGACGGTCGAGCTGCCGGCGCTGGGCCGGCGCATCGCCGCAGACGAGCGCGGCTACTACGTTCTCGCCGATGTGCCGGAGGGCACCTGGGCGATCCGCGTCTCCGCGCTCGGCTACCGGCCGAGGGAGCTCGAGGTCGACATCGTCGACGGCCGGACGCTCCGCCTCGACGTCGCGCTCGTGCTGAGCCCGCTGCAGCTCGAGGGGATCGAGGTGACGACGGAGCGGCGCGGCGCCGCGCCGGTTGCGGCGGCGGGGCCGCCGCCGGTCCGCGTCGACGGCCCGTCGCTCAGCATCGTTCCGGGGCTCGCGGAGGCGGACGTGTTCCGCGCGCTCCAGACGCTCCCCTCGATCGCGGCGGTGTCCGACTTCTCGAGCGCGCTCTACGTGCGTGGCGGCGCGCCGGACCAGAACCTGCTCCTCCTCGACGGCGCGCCGCTGTTCAACCCGTTCCACCTGGGCGGCGTATTCGCGGCGTTCGACCCGTCGACGATCGCGACGGTCGACGTGCTGCCGGGCGCGTTCCCCGCGAGCGCCGGCGACCGGCTGTCGAGCGTGATCGCGCTGAACACGCGCGACGGCGGCCGGGACCGGCTGCGCGGCAGCGGCGCGATCGGGCTGATCTCGTCGCGCGCGAGCATCGACGGCCCGCTCCCGGGCGGCCGCGGCAGCTACCTGCTCTCGCTGCGCCGGACGTACGTCGATCTCTTCACGGATCTGGCGTACGCGCTCGACTTCGTCGACTTCACGCTGCCGTACGCGTTCACCGACGGGCACCTGAAGCTGACGCACGACGTCGGCGCCGCCGGCTCGATCTCCGCCTCGTTCTACGTCGACCGCGAGGGGATCCACGTCCCGGAGGAGATGGCCGAGTCGGACGGCACGGACGCGCAGCTCACCTGGGGCTCCTACGCGGCCTCGGTGACGTACCGCCGGCCGATCGGCGGGACGCTGCTCGCGGAGCTCAGGGCGGCGGTGAGCGCGTTCGCCGGCGATTTCGAGCTCTGGGAGCGGGAGTACGTCCCGTCGACCCCCGACCCGTACGGGCCGGTGGAGCCGGGCGAGCTCGAGAAGACGACCGACGCGCACACGACCGTGCGCGACGCGCTCGTCGGCGCGGACCTGACCTGGTACGGCCGCCGACATCGCGTCGCCGTCGGCGTCCAGGCCGACGCGTACCGGTTCGACCACGACATCGGCCCGGAGGGCCACGCGTTCGAGGACATCATCCCGACGTTCCGTCGTACCGACCGGCCGACGACGGTGGCGGCGTACGTCGAGGACCAGTGGTCGGTCACGGACGCGTTCCAGCTCCGGGGCGGGCTCCGCGTACTTCACGCCGGCGCCCGCGGGACCGCGTGGATGCCGCGCTTCGGCGCCCGATACGCGCTCCCGTCCGGTCTCGCGTTCAACCTCGGCGCGGGGCGCTATACGCAGGTCATGCACTCGCTGCGCGACGAGGAGTCGGTGTACTCCGGGATCATGGCGTACGACGTGCCCGGCGCCGTCGCGCCCGGCGCCGGGCTGCCCGCCACCGAGGACGTCGTGCTCGGCGTGGAATGGCGCGCGCCGGACACGGAAATTCGCGTCGACGGCTACCTGAAGCGCACGACGGGTCTCCGGCTGCCGCCGCCGCCCGCGGACCCGGCCGACGCGCCGATCTTCGTGATCCACGGGCGGCGGCCCGCGAGCTCCCTGGCGCGGGGCGTGGAGATCACGGCGCGGCACCGCCGCGGCGCCGCCGAGTTCTCCGCTTCCTACGCTCTCGCGTTCGCCGAGCTCGATGTCGGCGGCGAACGCTATCCGCCGCGCTACGACCGGCGCCACACGCTCGACGTGTCCGCCACGCTGCCGCTCGGCGCGCGCGGCACCTTCAGCGCGCGCCTCGCCGCCGCGACCGGCCAGCCGTACACGACGGCGGTCGCCCGGACGACGGTCTTCCGGTACGATCCCACGACGGGCAAGTTCTACCGGTTCATCAACGGCGACTTCCTCCTCCTCGGCGAGCACAACGGGGCGCGGCTGCCCGGGTATCTTCGCCTCGACGTGGCCGCGCGGAAGGCGTACGACAAGCCCTGGTTCGGCGGCATCACGGTCACGCCGTACGTCCAGGTCATCAACGTGCTGAACTCGCGGAACGTGCTCTTCGCGGATCCGAACCAATTCTACTACGGGAGCGGCCGGCCGGTCGCGGAGTACCTGCCGCAGCTCCCTTTCCTGCCCACCTTCGGCGTGGAGTGGCGATTCTGATGCGACGGTCCCGGATGATCCTCGTCGCGGCGGCGTTCGGCGCGGCCGGCTGCGACCTCGTGCGGGAGCCGACGCCGCTCGGCCCGCTGGAACACGCCGTCGCCGTGCACGCCGTGCTGCGCGCGGACGACGACACCGCGCGCGTGCTCATCTCGCGCACCCGGATCGACGCCCCGGAGTCCGGCTTCGATCCGGTCTCCGGCGCGGACGTGCGGATCTCGGGTCCGTTCGGCGACGCCGTGCTGCGGGAGGCGGCGCCGGGGATGGGGCGCTGCACGAACGACATCTTCGTACCCGGCACCGGGACCGATGCACCGGACGCGGAGGCCGGCTGCTACGCTGCGATCCTCCCCGCGGCCGTGCGCGCCGGCGGGCGCTACGGACTCCGGATCACGCTGCCGAACGGGGACATCGTCACGGGCGAAACGGTCGTGCCGGCGGCCCCCTCGATCACGACCGGCACCGACGGGGAGCCGCGCCTTGCCGTACCGGCCGATGGGGACGCCGACGCGGTGCCGGCCGTGCTCACGTTTTCGTGGTCGGGGGTCGACGCCGCCGCGATGACGGAGGTCGGCTTCTCGCAGCGCGCCGTGTTCCTCGGCGACACCGTCGCTGCGGAGGACGTGATGTGCGGCGTCTCGTACAGCCTCTTCCCCGTGGGCGCAGAAGATGGCAGCGCTCCGTGGGAGCTCCGCGTCTCCGGCGCGAGCTGCGCGGCCCGGCAGGACCCGGAAGACCCGAACGGCTGGCAGCCGGTGGCGTGGGACTCGATTGCGGCCGCCGTGCACGTGACCGCCTTCGATTCGACGTACGCCCGCTACGTGGAGGAGGTGTTGCAGGAGAATGCCCGCCGTCGCGACCGGTCGTCGATGGGGATCGAGGGCGCGGTCGGCGTGTTCGGCTCCGTGGCCGTGGGGAAGCGGCCGGTGATGCTGGTCCGGGACCGGCCGTGACCGCCGGCGCCGGGTTCACCCGGCCGGGTACACCCGCGTCGCGGCCGCCTTGAGCTGCGCAACGACCTCCCGGCCGGGGGCGAGGTCGAGCGCCTCGACCGCGCGGCGCGTGACGAGCGCGGTCAGGGCGACGTCGCCTTCCAGCCGGACGCGGACCAGCCCGCCCGCCGGCGTCAGCGCGGCGACGCGCGCGGGCACCCGGTTGCGCGCGCTCGTCTCCGCCGACGCCTCCGGCCGCGCCAGCACCACGTCCTCGGGCCGGTAGGCCACGTGCACCCGCGTGCCGGGCGGCGGGCCGCCGTCCGCCTCCACCGCCGCCATGAGCCGCAGCGCCGTACCTTCCAGCGCGACCACGACCACCCCGTCCTCGAGCGCGTCGACGCGGCCGTCGAGGAGTAGCTCGGCGCCGGTGAACGCCGCCACGAACGGCGTCGCCGGGTGCAGCACGATCTCGTCGGGCGCGCCGCACTGGACGATCCTGCCCTTTTCCAGGACGGCGATGCGGTCGGCGAGCGCGAACGCGTCGGCGGGGTCGTGGGTGATCAGGATCGCCGCGCCGGCCTGCGCGCGGATCAGCCGCTCGAGGTCCTCGCGGAAGCGGCGGCGCACGGTGACGTCGAGGTTCGCCGTCGGCTCGTCGAGGAGGAGTAGCTCGGGGCGCGGCGCGAGCGCCCGCCCGAGCGCGACCCGCTGCGCCTCGCCGCCGGAGAGCGCGTGCACCGGTGCGCGCGCGAGCGCGGCCAGATCGAGGAGCTCGAGCACCTCGGCCACGCGCCGGTCGCGGTCGCGACGCGGGACGCCGCGCGCCGCGAGCCCGTAGGCGACGTTCTCCGCGACCGTGCCGGCGAAGAGGTACGGCCGCTGGAACACGCCTGCCAGGCGGAGCGCGGCGGCGCGGTCGCCCGGCCGGACGTCGCGGCCGTCCAGCAGGATCCGGCCCTCGTCGGCCGCCTCCACGAGGAGGAGCAGGCGGAAGAGCGTGGATTTGCCCGCGCCGTTCGGCCCCAGCACGGCGAGCACTCCGCCGCGGCCGACCTCGAGCGCGTCGACGTCGACGACGAGCCGCCGGCCGTAGCGGCGACGCAGCCGTTCCGCCCGCAGCAGGCTCACCCGGCCGGTCCCCGATCTCGAAACGTGTGCGCCGCGCCGGGGGTGCGCCCTTGCTGGATCCGCGTGAGCGCGAGGTTGACCGCGAACGCGAGGGCCAGCAGGACGAGGCCGAGCGCGACCGCGACCGCGAAGTTGCCGCGCCGCGTCTCGAGCACGATCGCCGTGGTCATGACGCGCGTCTCGCCCAGGATGTTGCCGCCCACCATCATGACCGCGCCGACCTCGGAGATGACGGCGCCGAACCCGGCGACGACGGCGGCGCCGAGCCCGAGTCGCGCCTCGCGCAGGTGCGTCCAGAGGGCGCGGGCGGGCGCGGCGCCGAGCGCCCGCGCCTGCATGCGCACCTCGGCGGGGACCGCCTGGACCGCGGCGAGCGAGATCCCCGCGACGTACGGCGCCGCGATCACCGCCTGCGCGACGACCATCGCCGTCGGCGTGAACAGCAGCTCCAACCCGCCGAGCGGCCCGCCGCGCGAGAGGACCATGTAGACGAACAGCCCGACGACGACCGGCGGCAGCGCGAAGCCGGTGTGGATGAGGGCGACCGCGAGCCGGCGCCCGCGGAACCGGCCGATGCCGACGGCGATGCCGACCGGCAGCCCGATCAGGATGCCGAGCAGCACCGCGGACCCGGACACGCGCAGCGAACGCACCACGATGTCGATGAGGTACGGCCCGGCGTCGAGGACGAGGCGCGCGGCCTCGCGCACGGCTTCGGTGAACAGGTCCATGCTACGGGTCGGACGGCGTCGCGTTCGGGGCGAAGAGCGGGCGGCCGAACCGGTCCGCGCCGTAGCCTTCGATCAGCGCCTGCGCCGCGGGGCCGCGGATCCACGCGTGGAACGCCGCCGCCGCGAGCGGGTTGGCCGCGCGATCGACCAGGATCACCGAGTAGTCGTTGCGCAGCCGCGCGTCGCCTTCGACGAGTACCTCCAGCGCGAGCCGGTCCCGGAGAAAGAGGTACGTCCCGCGGTCGGTGAGCGTGTACGCGCCGGCCTCGGACGCGATGCGCAGCACGTCGCCCATCCCCTGGCCGGCCTCGCGGTACCAGCTCCCGTCCGGGTCGATCCCCGCGGCCCGCCACAGTGCACGCTCGCGGGCGTGCGTGCCGCTGCCGTCGCCGCGCGAGACGAACGGCGCGCCCGCCTCCGCGATCCGCGCCAGCGACCGGACGGCGTCCCGGCTACCGCGGATACCCGCGGGGTCCGCCGCCGGCCCGACGACAACGAAGTCGTTGTACATGACCGGGCGCCGGTCGACGCCGTACCCCTCGGCGACGAACGCGGACTCCGCGGCGGGCGAGTGGACGAGGAGCACGTCGGCATCGCCGTGGCGGCCGAGCGCCAGCGCCTCACCCGAGCCGACCGCGATGACGACGGCGTCGATGCCCGGGTGCGCCGCCTCGAACGCCGGGATCAGCACCTCGAACAGCCCGGAGTCCTCCGTCGAGGTCGTCGACGCGATGATCAGGCGCCCCGGCGCCGAATCCGCCGCGCCGCACGCGGCCACGAGCAGTACGGCCCCGAGCGCGAGGCCGGTGCGGAGCCGGGCCCCCCGGTCGCTCATGCTACCCTCCGGATCCCGATGGCGTGTAGAGCGGCCGGCCGTAACGGTCGCGCCCGAAGGCGTCGATGACCCGCCGGCCCGCTTCCGAAGTCAGCCAGTCGACGAACACGGCGGCGCCGTCCGCGCCCGGCGCGCCCCGCACGCGCACCACGCCGTAGCGGTTCACGAGGCGCGGATCGCCTTCGACCAGGATCGTCAGGTCGAGTGCGTCGCGCAGCACCCGGAACGTCGCGCGATCGGTCAGGATGTACGCCCGCCGCGCATCGGCGAGGCGGAGCGCGTCGCCCATCCCGAGGCCGGCCTCGATGTACCACCGGCCGGCCGCGTCGCCGGCGGCGGGCCGGGTCGACGGGCGCACGCCCGCTTCGCTCCAGAGCGTGCGCTCCTTGCGGTGCGTGCCGCTGTCGTCGCCGCGGGAGACGAACGGCGCGCCCGCGTCCGCGATCGCCGCGAGCGCGGCCGCGGCGTCGCGCATCCCCCGCACCCGCGCCGGGTCGGCCGGCGGGCCCGCGATCACGAAGTCGTTGTGCATGACCTCGCGTCGCCCGATACCGTGACCCGCCGCGACGAACGCGGACTCCGCCGCCGGGTCGTGGCTCAAGACTACGTCCACGTCGCCGCGCTGCGCCAGCGCCAGCATCTGGCCGGTCCCGCCTGTGACGGTCCGCAGCCGCACCTCGGGGTGCGCCGCGCGAAACGCTTCGACAAGCGCGGCCAGCAGCCCGGCATCCTCCACGGTCGTCGTCGCCGCGAGCGTGATGGGGCGCGGTGCCGCGCCACTCCCGGCGCCGCACGCGGCGAGGAGAAGCGCCGCGACGGCCGGCCGGAGCCACAGGCGCCGGCGTCCGCGCTTCGCGGGCCCGAACGACTCGCGTCCCGGCTTCGCGGGCTCGGCGCCGGCGGCGGCCGCGGCGCCGCGGCTCAGCCGGGCTGCTGCTGCTGCTGCGCCCATGCCAGGATGTGCGCCGTGTTGATCAGGGCAATATGGGTGAACGCCTGCGGGAAGTTGCCGAGGAACTCGCCCGTCTTCGGGTCGATCTCCTCGCTGTAGAGGCCGACGTGGTTCGCGTGGCGCAGCATGCGCTGGAAGATGCGCTCGCCGCGCTCGAGGTCGCCGGACAGGATCAGCGCGTCCGCCAGCCAGAACGTACAGATCGAGAAGACGCCCTCGCCGCCCGGCAGGCCGTCCGGATTGACGTACCGGTAGACCAGTTCCTGGTCCGCGCTCGTCAGCTCCCGCAGCGTCGCTTCGATCGTGCTCTTCACGCGCGGGTGGTCGTGCGGGAGGAAGCCCATGATCCCGATCTGGAGGTTCGCCGCGTCCAGCGCGTCCGTGCCGTAGAACTGCACGAACGACTGCTTCGCCTCGCTCCACCCCTCGCGCATGACCTCTTCGTGGATCGCGTCGCGCTCGCGCTTCCAGACGTCGAGCGCGCCCGGCAGCTGGAGCCGCTCCGCCAGCTTGATCGCCCGATCCAGCGCGACCCAGCACATGACCTTGCTGAAGACGTAGTGCTGGATCCCGGCGCGAACCTCCCAGATGCTCGAGTCCTTCCGCCGCCAGTTGGCCGCCACCCAGTCCGCGAGTCCGGCGAGCAGCAACCAGAGCCCCTCCGTCATCGGGTGGTTCTCGTGCCACAGGTACGCCGTCTCGAGGATCTCGCCGTAGACGTCGAGCTGGAGCTGGTCGAACGCGCCGTTCCCGATGCGGACCGGGCCCGATCCGCGGTACCCCTCCAGGTGCGGCAGCTCCTGCTCCGGCAGGATGCGCTCCCCGCCGATCCCGTACATGATCTGGAGATGGTCCGCCGATTTGCGCGTCACCCGCTTCAGGTAGTCCATGAAGCGGTTCTCTTCGTCGTACTGGCCGAGCACGTGCAGCGCGTACAGCGTGAACGATGCGTCACGCAGCCAGGTGAACCGGTAGTCCCAGTTGCGGATCCCGCCGATCTCCTCGGGCAGCGACGTGGTTGGCGCGGCCACGACGGCGCCGGTCGGATCGTAGAAGAGGAGCTTCAGCACGAGCGCGCTCCGCTCGACCTGCGCGCGGTACGGGCCGTGATAACGGATGCGGCCGACCCAGCGGTCCCAGAACGCCGCCGTCGCATCCAGCCGCGCCTGCGATTCGTACGACGCGACCGGGTAGACCTCGTCGTCGTCGTAACGCAGCACGATCCACAGCACCTCGCCCGGCCGCACGCGCAGCCGCGCACGGGCGCGCGCGGCGCCCTCGTCCAGCTCCCACCAGATCGAGTCCGGCGCCGACAGCGCGAGCGCCTCCCGCTCCCGGTCCGTGGCCAGCAGGCCGTTGCGCCGCGGCAGCAGGTAGACCGGCGCGGTGCCGTAACCGAAGCGAGGCTCGAACAGGATCTCGATCTCGACCTCGCCTCGGGTGCACTCGATCCGGCGATGGATCTCGTGGTGTGCCGCCGCCGCGAGCTCGCGCTCCTGCGCGGGCATGAAATCCGTCACCTCGACCACGCCGCCCTGGTCCGTGTGGAACGACGTCACCAGGATGTTGGTGGCCGGCAGATAACGCTGCGTCGAGGTGTACCGCGCCGTCGGTGCGATCCGGAACCGGCCGCCGCGTTCGTGGTCCAGGATCGCCGCGAACACGCTCGCGGAGTCGAAGCGCGGCAGACAGCACCAGTCGATCGAGCCGTCCAGTCCCACGAGGGCGGCCGTGCGCATGTCGCCGATGATCGCGTAGTCCGAGATCGGCTTGTAGCGCGCGCGCGCCTGTTCTTCGACGCCGGGCGCGCCCGTCTCGCCGACCGCCAGGGCCGGGTTTCGCGTCAATGGTTCTCCTCCGACCAGCTCCCCTCCTGGATCGGCCGGTCCGGTGGCTCGTACGTTTCGCCGACCTCGAGGGCTCTCGGATAGTGGTGAGTTCCGTACGCCTGGCCCTCGACGTCGTCCAGCAGGTGATCCGCCGAGGGCTCCGCACGGATCCCCTCCTCGCCGTACGGCGCCTCGACCTCCTCGTCCTCGACGACGGCGTCGTCCGCGCCGGCGTTGTATTCGACCCGCACCAACTCGTCGACGACCAGCTCGTTGGAGTAGTTCGCGATGCCGAGGACGTCCGAGATCACGTGCTCGATCTCCTGGAGCTCGAACTCCGTGCCGACGCGACCCGTCAGCGTGACGAAACCGTCCTCGACTTCCACGTCGATGCCGTCGGGGTCGACTTCCGGATACTCGCTCAGCTCCTCGAGGATCAGCGACGCGATCTCCTCGTCGTCCATGTCCTCGAGGTCGTAGAGGTCTTCGAAATCGCCCGGCATGGGGTCCCTCCTGGGTCTCGCTCATCCGTGATGTCGAGCGAGTCCGCGAGGCGGCCCGGGCTCCGGTGCCGGCGCCTTGCCGCGCTGCGGCCCGACGTCAGAAGTGGTAGGCCGCGCCGAGCGTGAGCACGAAGTTCTGCACCCACTCCTCCTCCGGGACATCCAGATTCTGCCGCAGGAACGCCGGCGGCGTCGGCAGCTTCCAGAAGACGTCCCTCGCGTCGGCGCGGAGCGCCAGGCGCCGCGTCGCGAACCACTCGATGCCCGCACCGACGTGTCCGGCGAATCTCGTGCCGAAATCGAAGCGGGCATCCGCAGGGAGCTCGGCCGCCGTCTCGACGTCGTCCTCGTCCGAGATCGCGATCGCCGCGCCGCCGCCCGCGACCACGTACGGCATCAGGCCGTAGTACGTACGCGGCCCCGTGATGTTGAACCGCAGCGACGCATCGACCAGCGCGAGCCCCAGGTCGGCCTCCCCGATCCGCGTGAGCGCCGCGTCGACCGTCGTCGTATCCCACACGGCGCGGGTGGTCGGGAAATACGTCGCGCTCGCCTCCGCCGTGAACGGCCCGCTGATGCGCAGCGAGTAGCGGACGCCGCCCGCCGGCCCGGATTCCGGGCCCAGCTCGAGCCGCCCTTCGTCCGTGATCGCGTACCCGCCGAAAACGGCGACGGACTGGCGTTCGTCCACGTAGCGGTAAGGCGAAGGGATCTGCTGCGCCGAGGCCGGCTCCACGCTCGCGAGCAGCCCCGCCACGAGCGGGAGCGACAGGCGCCAGTTTCTGTGCATCTTCACGTTCACGCCGAGGTTCGGGGATGAATCACCCAGTTGGAAGTGTCGGGAAGGTAGACGCGGCCGTCGGACCACGCAAGCGATCCCGTCGGTTGACACGGTTTTCCGCCGCGGATAACCTAACTGCCGTGCGGAGCCCTCCGCTCCGACCCCCTAGTCTACGCTCCGAGATGATGCTGCGTTCCCTCTGCCTGGCCCTCCTCCTCGGCTGCCCGGTCGCCGCGCTCGGCCAATCGGTCCGCGTCGGCCCGGATGACGAATACCTCCGCGCCGCGCCCGACGGCGCCGTCCTGGCGACCGTGCTGAACGGCACCGAGCTGCGCGGCGGCCGCACGCAGGGCGCGTGGCGCGAGGTCACGCTCGAGGGGTGGATCTGGAGCGCCTCCGTCGCACCCGAGGACCGCGACGGCCACGACCTCGTCGTCCGCGCTCGCGACGGCGAGAACCTCCGTGCGTCGCCCGACGGCACCCGCCTCGCACGGCTCCGCACCGGCATGCTTCTCGACGAGGTCGACCGGGACGGGAACTGGGTCCGCGTCCGCCGCACCGCCTGGATCCGGACCGACGGCCTCCTCGCCGACCGACCGGCCACGAACGCCGCGACCCCGGCCGCGCCCGCCCGCACGCCCGCCTCCCGCACGAACCTCGCCGCATGGGCACGGATGGGCCACGCCGGCGCCGCCCTGCTCGCCGCACCCGACAAGGACACCATCGCCGCCGTCCGACCCCTCACGCCCGTCGAGGTCCTCGCCCGCGAAGGCAACTGGGCCCGCGTCCGCCTCGAAGGCTGGGTCTGGGTACCCTCCCTCGCCGCTCCCGCCGACACCGGCGACGTGCTCCGCAACATCTCGCCCCAGGTCCTGGCCGCCAACCCCCAGGGCTTCCAGGGCCGACTCATCGAGTGGACCGTCCAGTTCATCGCCCTCGAACACGCGGAGCGCATCCGCACCGACTTCTACGAGGGCGAACCCTTCATCCTCGCACGTGGCCCCGGCGACGAAGCCGGCTTCGTCTACATCGCCGTGCCCCCCGACCGCGTCGAGCAGGTCAAACGCCTCGCACCGCTCCAGCGCATCACCGTGCTGGCCCGGGTCCGCACCGCGCGCTCCGCCATCATGGGCGCCCCGGTCCTCGACCTCCTCGGCTTCCGCTGAACCCCGACCTCCATCGCGGTGAACCTTTTACGCTTCCGCGTCGTATACGGAACGAATTCTCCCCACAAACATCTGTAGCATCGAGGTTTGCCGTCCGATGGAGTCGCGCAGGAGCAGCATCGTCATCGTGGGCGTGGTGGCGCTGGGTTGGATCGCGCCCGCGGAATCGCCGTGGGCATCCCGGCCGCAGGAAGCGACCGCGTCCGAATCGTCCGCCGAGGCCGGGGGGTTGCCCGCGCCGGCCACGGTACAGTCGGCGGCGATCGTCGACCTGGAGGTCGGTTACCGGCCGGAGGCGCTGGGCCACAGCCGGGTCGTCCGCGTGTGGCCGGTGCTGCCCGGCGAGCGGCTGACGCTGCCGCTCGAGTGGCGCGAGCCGCGTCCGGAGCGGGTGTCGTATCGGTGGGTGGTGGTCGAGGGCACGGAGGAGTCCGGGGCGGTGGAGCTGGTGGGCGTGGCGCTCGCGGAGAAGAGCGCGCCGCGCCCGCTGGGCGCGGACGGGGTCGCCGTGGCGCCGACGGAGCCGGGCGTTTATCGTCTGGAGCTGAGTGCGGGCGCCCGGTCGCGCCGGCTGGACGGGCTGGAGCTGATCGTCCAGGTCCCGTTCCACCTGAAGGAGGATGGTTACCTGAACGGCTACCACATCGGGCGGTACCCGACGGAGGGCCGGAACCGGACCGACCGGTACGCGCCGCCGGCCGGGTTCATCGAGGTGACGCCGGAGAACCAGTCGCTGCGCGTTTCGGAGCATTTCCGGTTGCGCGAGTTCCTGACGAAGGATCAGCGGAGCGTCTGGCCGAAGTACGTGGTGGTGGATCCCCGGCTGCTCGACAAGCTCGAGCTGGTGATGCAGGATCTGAACGCGCACGGCATCCGCGCGGAGCGGATGGCGGTGATGAGCGGATTCCGCACGCCACAATACAACCGCAAGGGGCTGAGTCGCGGGCGCGCGTCGCTGAGTCGTCACCAGTACGGGGACGCGGCGGACGTCTGGATCGACAACGACGGCGACTGGTACATGGACGACCTGAACGGCGATGGTCGGCGGGACACCCGGGATGCGCGGGTGATGCGCGACGCGGTCGATCGCGTGGAGCGCCGGCACCCCGAACTGGTCGGCGGCGCGGGGATCTACCGCGACAACGGCGTCCACGGGCCGTTCATCCACATCGACGCGCGCGGATATCGCGCGCGCTGGTAGGCCGCGGGGCCGGCCGCGCCGCGCCCGGCACCGAACGTGCCGGAGCCGCCGACGGCGCGGCCGGCCGGGGGGCGCGCTGCGGTCGCTTCCGGGGTCGTCATCGATCGTGGCGGGCGTGACCGACGGCGCCGGCGGGCCGTCATGGAGGGACGGAGTTACGCGTTCGTCGCAGGACGGCTACACGCTCCCCGGGGTCGGCCCGGCCGCTCGCCGTGCGGCGTCGGCCGATGGAATCCACCGAGGTTGGAGGCGCCATGCGTTCTCGTTGGACGGGATCGGGACTGCTGCTCCTCGTGCTGGCCGGCTGTGGCGATGGGACCGGCCCGGGCGAGGCCGCGTATGGGATCGAGGCGGTCGCCGGGAGCGGCCAGATCGCCGAGGTCGGCGAGTCACTGCCGGAGCCGTTCGAGGCGCGGGTCACCGACGGTGGCCAGCCGGTCCCGGGCGTGGCGGTCCGGTGGGAGATCGTCTCCGGCAGCGGTGCCCGATTCACGACCGCATCGTCGAGCACGGACGCCGGCGGCATCACGCGTGCCACGCTCCAGCTCGGCCCGGACACCGGCCGGTACGAGGTGCACGCGCGCATTGCGGCATCGTCCGCGGCCCCGGCCTCGTTCACGGCGCGGGCGATTCTGCAGCCGGTCATCGCATCGGTCAGCCCGACGCGAGTCGCGGCCGGCGAAGTCGTGACGATCACCGGCGATCGCTTCAGCTCGAACGCCGAGGAGAACATCGTGCTGTTCGATGGGTTCCGTGGCACCGTCGTCGAGGCGACGCCGACCGAGGTCCAGGCGGTCGTGCCGAGCTGCGTGCCCACCCGTACGGTGGACGTGACGGTCCGGATCGGCACCGTGGAGAGCGAACCGTATGCCCCGGTCGACGTGACCGGCGACGGCGCGCCGCCGATCGACCTCGCCGTCGGCGAAGCGCTCGCGCTGACCGACCCCGACGAGATGGCCTGCCTGCGTCTGCCGGGCACGGACGGCGTCGCGTACCTCGTCGTACCCCAGAACGCGAACAGCGTCGACGGCCGGTCGCTCCCTTACCAGCTCGTGGGCGTGACGGGGCAGGGGGGCGGCATCGTGACAGCGCTTTCACCGCGTCCGCGGGTCGAGGCGCTGCCGCTCCGCGAGGCCGGCCGCGCGACGGCGCAAGGGGCGTGGGAGCTCGGCCTTCGCAGGCGCGAACGGTCGCTCCGCCGGGCCGGTACCGAATTCGCCGCGGGTGTAGGCGCGCGCGCCGCCGCCGAGGTGCCGAGCGTCGGCGATCGCAAGCAATTCGACGTCTACAACGGCGACGACGGATTCACCACCATCACCGCGCGGGTCATGTACGTCAGCGACCACGCGGTGGTCTACCAGGACGTGAACGCGCCGGCGGGCGGGTTCGTCGAAGGGGACTTCGAGACCTTCGCCGCGCTGTTCGACGACCCGATCTACACGACCGACATCGCGGCGTTCGGCGAGCCATCGGACGTCGACGGGAACGGCCGGATCATCATCCTGTTCACGCCGATCGTCAACGAGCTGACGGAACGGGGCAGCGATGCCGGATTCATTGCGGGGTTCTTCTACGGCATCGACCTGTACTCGAGGGAGACGTACGCCCACAGCAACGAGGCGGAGGTCTTCTACAGCATGGTCCCGGATCCGAACGGCGTGCACGGCGACCCGCGGAGCCGGGATCTGGTGCTGGGCACCGTTCCGCCGGTGCTGGCGCACGAGTTCCAGCACATGATCCACTTCGAGCAGCGCCGGCGCCGCAACGCCCCGCAGGACTCGCTCTGGATCTCGGAGGCGCTGGCCCACATGGCCGAAGACCTCGTCGCCGCGGAGTTCGAGCGGCGCGGCGATGCGGCCCAGGCCGACAACTTCCGCCGGGACAACATCGAACGCGCCGGCGAGTACCTGCGGTCGCCGTACGGGGTCAGCCTCACCGATGTCTACGGCGTCGGCTCCCTGGCCGAGCGAGGCGGGCAGTGGCTCTTCCTCAAGTACCTCGCCGGGCACTTCGGCGGTGTCGAATTGCTGCGGGACCTGACGCAGACCGCGCTCGGCGGCGTGGCGAACGTCGAGGCCGCGACGGGGGTCGCCTGGGCCGACCTCTTCGACCGCTGGTCCATCGCGCTCTGGGCCGATGATGCACCCGAGCTGAACGGCGCGCCGATCGACCCGGTCTACACCTTCCCGAACATCGACCTCCGCCGCGAGATCTCGGACGGCGGCGCGTACCCGCTGCAGCCCGCGACGCGCCGGTACCAGGACTACCTGACCGGCGGCACTCTCCCGGTTTCCGCGCCGCTGCACCTGATCTTCGAGGCGCCGGCTCCGGTGAGCGGCTCGCCGCCGCCCATGCACCTGGCGTTCAGCCGTGCGGGCGGCGACGCGTTCCGGGCCGACGACCGGCCGCGCTGGACGGTGATCCGGATCCGTTGAGGCTCCGCCGCGGGCGGCCGGCGCCCGGTCGGCCGCCCGCGGTCAGTGCGCCGTCGGCGCCGGGCCGCTCGCCGCCGTGTCGGCGGCCGTGTCGGCGACCGCGACGGCCGCCGTGTCGGCGACTGCGACGGCGGCCGCGGCGCCGGGCGTCGGCGCCTCCTCGTCGGCCGGCGCATCGCCGGCCACCTGCGTGGCCGGCGTGAACGCGGACGACACCGGCCGGCCGACCCACTGCGGCGGCGCCGCAACGCCGAGCAGCCAGAGCGCCGTGGCCGCCGTGTCCATCGTGCGGATCGGCGCGTTCAGCGGTCCGCCCGGCCGGACGCCCTTCCCCCAGGCGATCCACGGGATCGTCATGTCGCGCGGGTCGTCGCTGCCGTGATTGCGGTCGTGGCCGCCGTGGTCCGCGGTCACGATCACCGTGTAGTTGCCGCGGCCGTACGCGTCGTCCGCCGCCTCCAGGATCGTGTCGACCGCGCCGTCGGCGCGCTTGACCGCCCAGCCGTACGCGAAGCTCATCCACCCGATCGAGTGGCCGGCATAGTCCGGCTCGCCGATGTGGATGAAGATCAGGTTCGGCCGCTCGTGCTCGAGGTAGCGGACCGCGTCGGGGACCGTCTTCGTCGCCATCCAGTGCGAGATGTTCGACCCGGGGCCCTGCCAGTAGTCGAGCGAGCCCGGCTGCGCCAGGTGGTGGAACTTCGCCTTGCTGAAGAACGCCGCGGTGTGGTACCCCGCATCCTTCGCGACCGCGAACACGGTCGGCACCTCGACGACGCCGTGGGCGTCCGTCTGGCGGCTGTTGAACGTGATGCCGTGCACCGCCGGCGGCACGCCCGTCAACATCGACGTGTGCGACGGCAGCGTCTTGCTCGGCAGGATCGTCTGCGCCTTCAGCGAGTACGCCCCCTCGCGCATGAGCCGCTGCAGCGTCTCCGCGTCGAATTCCTCGATGGCATCCGGCCGCAGCCCGTCGATCGAGATGACGACCACGTGGTCGGTGGTCGCATCCCGCGGCGCCTCCGTCCGCGTTTCCGTGCCCGGCCCGGTCACCCCGCCCGCGGCGAGCGCGAACACGGCGATGGCCGCGAAGCCCGCCCGGAATCTCCTGTTGATCTGCTTGATCATCCGACTCCTTTCCCTGAAACCGCACGGCGCACGGACCCGCGCGGGCCCGGCCGACACGTCGTCGGCCGGGCGCGCGGGCGCGTGCGATCGCCTCCCGGTGATACCCCGGAAGGCGCCGGTGGATCACCCTCAATCCACGCGCTCGAGCCGCGGATTCGGGCGGAACGCGCGCCCCGCCTTGGCGACGGGCTTCCCCTCGACCAGGACGACGTCGGCGGTGAAGTCGTAGCGGTCCTTGAAGAGAGAGGAGCCGACGCCGTACGCGTCGACGGGGACGCCGAGCTCCTCGAAGCGCCGGATCTTCTCGGCGTCGAAGCCGCCGGAGACGACGATCTCGACGTGTTCGAAGCCGGCGTCGTCGAGCGCGGCGCGGACGTTCCAGACGAGCTGGGGGTTGACGCCGCGCGGGTCGAAGCGGCCCATCTGCGGCAGGATCGAGCGGTCGACGAGCGTCTCGGAGGTGTCGAGCCGCACGCCGTGCAGGCGCGGGCCGAGCGCGCGCGCCACGGCGAGGGACGTGCCGACGCAGTCGTTGTCGTAGTCGACGAGGCTGACCACCTTCACGTCCTCGGGCATGTGCTCGGCGAAGGCGATGCTCGCGCGGACCGTGTCCCCGCCGTACGCGGCGATCAGCGCGTGCGGCACGGTGCCGACGCCCTCCGAGCCCCACCAGGAGGCCTGGGCGTCGGTCGACACGCCGATCGCGCCGGCGATGTGCGCGGCGTATCCGTCGCCGGTCTGCACGAGCCAGTGGTCGTGCCGGGCGGGGAAGAACATGACCGACTTCGGCCACGCCGCCTCGACGACGCGCCGCGTGTTCGTCGCGACCTTCGTCCGCCGCGCGAGCACGCCGAGGTAGAGCGTTTCCAGGTGCGCGAAGGCGGGGTACGGGCCGGTGATCGTGAGCACGGACTCCCACGGCTCGATCGCGTCGCCGTCCCAGAGCGCCATGACCTCGAGGTCGTCCCAGTGGTACCCCTCGCTCAGGCAGAGCTTGAGGATCGCGATCGCCTCGTCGATCCCGCCCAGCCACGCCCGCTTCTTCTGGAAGACCTGCATCGTCACGACGGGCGCGTGCCCCTCGGCCCGGAGCACGTCCCGCGCCCGGGCGAAGTATTTGTCGGAGTAGTAGCCGCTCCGCATCTTCGCGACCGGGAGCTGGAAGATCGCGGGATCCAGGCGCCGGCCGGGGCGGAGCGGCGGGGGCGGGGTCGGAGACGCGGAGGCTCCGGAGTGCGCGGAGTCGGGCATTCGGCTCGTCGTCGAACGGGGTCGTTGTCCGGGCGGAAGCTTACGCGGCCACGCACCGGCGCGCAATCATTCGGCGCGCGTCCCGGCGAGCGACCGCCGCAGCACGGCCGCGCCGACGAGCGCCATCAGCCCGGCCACGGGCCACATGAGCGGATAGCCGTCGAACTCCGGGAAGAGCGGCCGCCCGAGGTCGATCGCGATGCCGACC
Organism: Longimicrobiales bacterium; assembly: GCA_036381255.1. Classification (GTDB taxonomy): domain Bacteria; phylum Gemmatimonadota; class Gemmatimonadetes; order Longimicrobiales; family RSA9; genus CALBZE01. The sequence continues at coordinate 162,756 of DASVDG010000037.1, forward strand.
ATCACGGGCGCGGCCACGCGGGCCAGCCCGAGCGACAGGATGTAGAGCCCGGTGTACCGCCCGATCGCGGCGCCGCCGACCAGCGCCGCGAAGAGCGGGTACGGCAGCGCGATCAGCGCGGCGGCGCCCAGGCCCGACGCGAGGAGCAGCAGCACGGCGCCGTCCAGCTCCCGGACCATCACGCCGAGCAGCATCGCGACCGCCGTGAGCAGCGCGCCGGCGCCCAGGACCGGCACGCGGCCGTAGATGTCCCCGAGCCGGCCGAGCAGCACCGAGCCGATCCCGATCCCCCCGACGAGCAGCAGCAGCACCGCCGACGTCTCCGCCGTGTCGATCCCCAGCACCGCCACCGCGAAGAGGAAGATGTACGGCCGGATCCCGTCGACCGCGCCGGTCCAGAGCGCGTTGGCGACGAGGAACCCGCGCACGTCCGGCCGCGTGGCGAGCTCGCGCCACACGGCGCGCGCCTCGCCCGTCGGCGGCGCGTCGGCGGACTCGCCGCCGGGCGCGTGCGGCCGCGGCGCGGCCCACATCGTCATAGCCGTCGTCGCGAGCACCAGCGCGGCGCCGACGAGGAACGGGAGCGGTGGCCAGAGCGCGAAGAGCAGCCCGCCGGCGACGAGGCCGTAGGCCAGCCCGGCCGCGTGCAGCGCGCCGCGCACGCCGTGAACGCGCCCGAGCCGATCCTCCGGAACCGCGTCCACCATCAGCGCCCACAGCGGTGTGAGGTAGCCGTGGAACGCCGCGAAGTAGAGGAACGCCAGCCCGGCGAGCGGCCAGTAGCCGGAGACGAACGGCGCGACGGTCATCGCCGCGGCCATGACCGGTGCCGTCAGGACGAGGAAGAGCGTGCGCCGGCCCCAGCGCCGCGCGAGGCGGTGCGGGAGGTGGTCGCTGAGCGCGCCGATCCAGTACGGCACCAGCAGCGCGAACAGCCCCTCGCCGCCGATCGCGAAGCCGATCCACACCGCCGACGGCGCGTACTCCGCCAGCAGCACGGGCAGCAGCGCGACCATCACCGTCTGCCCGGCCGTCGAGCCGAGCGTGCCGGCGGTGATTCCGTACTCCCGGATCTTGCGGATGCGGCCCGCGGTCACGCGTTGTCCCCGGTCCCGGAAGAATCGACTCGGTTCAGGCGGCGCGGCCGCCCGTGCGCTCGAGGCTCTCCTTCAGCCGCCGCGTCAGGTCGGCCACCGGCGTCGGCGCGGGCGCCGGCGTCGGCTCCAGCCTCGGCGGCAGCCGCCCCTCCGCCTTGCCTCGGAGCAGCTCGACGACCTGCGCCCGATAATCGTTCCTGTAGCGTGTCGCGTCAAACCGTTGCGACAGGTTCCGGATCAGCTCCGTCGCCATCCGGATCTCGCCCTCGCGCAGCCGCGTCCCGGCCGGCAGCTCCAGCTCGCGCTCGTCGATCAACTCTTCGGGGAAGTGCAACGTCTCCAGCATCAGCGACGCCTCACCCGGGCGGACCACCGCCAGGTGTTCGCGGTGCACGAGCACGAACTCCGCGACCCCGACCTTGCCGCTCCGCCGCAGCGCCTCCCGCACCATCGCGTATGCGTCCTCGCCGCCCTCGTCCGGCGCCAGGAAGTACGGCTTGCGGTAGAAGACCGGGTCGATCTCGCGCAGGTCCACGAAGTCGCGGATCGTGATGGTCCGCGTCAGCGTCGGCGCGAGGCGGGCCAGCTCGTCGTCCGTCACCGTCACCCATTCGTCATCGACGCGGACGCCCCGCACGATCTCCTCGTCCGCGACCGGCTCCTGCTCCGCGCTGCACACCTTCAGGTACTGGATCGGCGCCAGGTCGGCCTCGTGCAGCAGCCGGAACTCGACGCGGCGCGTCCGCACCGCCTTGTAGAGCTTGATCGGGATGTGCACGAGCTCGAAGCTGAGCGTGCCGTGCCAGAGCATCTCCATCCGCGTCCTCCGGGCCGAGCGACCGATTCCTGCGGCCGGCGCGCACCGCACCGGCGCACGGGCGCAAGACCCGTTCCCGCCCCGACCCCCGGCCGCAGCCGGTCCCTGCACCCCCCCTCCCGGTCCCGCACACTTACGCTTACGCATACGCTTGCGCGTGCCCCTGCCCTCGATGTGCGAGGGGGCGTGGGCATGCGTATGCGTAAGCGTAAGCGTAAGCGTAAGCGCAAGCGTCCCCCCGCCGCATCCCGGGTCCGCCCTTCAATCCACCCCACGCTTGCGGCTGTTCGTCATCGCGAACCTGGCCGTTCACGACAATCCGCTGTCGCCGCCCGGGGCGAACGCGCACCCTTCTCGTCGGCGAGCCGTGTCGCGCCATGCAGGATCGGCGCGTCGCGCGCTCGTCCCGCGGCCGTGCGTCCGGTGCGGCGGGCGCACGGCCTTCCCACCGCCCACGAGGCGCATCGGCGTCCTCAAACCCGAGGGGGGTCATGAGACGACTTCAGTGGTTTGTCACGTTCGTGGCGGCAGTCGCGGTATTGCCCGCGACGCTCGCTGCACAGGAAGCCGCCCGGATCACCGGGAAGGTCACCACGGAAACCGGCGGGCCCGCAGCGAGCGCGGTCGTGTCCATCACGGCGCTCGGCGTGAGTACGGTGGCCGGCGCGGACGGCAACTACCTGCTGCTGGTCCCCGCCGCCCGGATCCCGGCGGCCCGCCAGGTCGAGTTGACGGTTCAGCGGATCGGGCTGCGTTCCCAGACGGTCACGGTGACGCTCGAGCCCGGTGCCTCGCTGACCCGGAACTTCACGCTCGCGCTGGACGTGCTCGAGCTCGAGCGCATCGTCGCGACGGGGCAGGGCACGGCCACCACGCGCGAACGGCTCTCGACGTCGATCAGCACGGTCGATGCCGAGGCGATCACGCGGTCGCGCGAGCCCAACGTCGTCGCGGCGCTCGCGGGGAAGGCCGCCAACGTGCAGGTCGTCAGCTCGTCCGGCGACCCGGGCGCCGGCGCGTACATCCGCATCCGCGACGCGGCCTCGATCGTCGGCGGCACGCAGCCGCTGTTCGTGGTCGACGGCACGCCGGTCGACAACGCGTCGAACGCGACGATGGGGACCACCGGCGGCACGGCGGTCACGAACCGCGCGTCGGACATCAATCCGAACGACATCGAGAGCATCGAGATCCTGAAGGGCGCGGCCGCCACGGCGATCTACGGCTCGCGCGGCGCGAACGGCGTGGTCCTGATCAAGACCCGCTCGGGTCGGCCCGGTGATACGCGCGTCTCGTTCCGGTCCTCGGTCAGCGTGGACGAGGTCAATCGGGTCGTCCCGCTCCAGCGCCGCTACGGCCGCGGCCTGAGCTACCTGGCGTACATCCCGATGTACACGGACATCGCGGATCTCAACGCGGACTTCGGCACCGACTTCGCCAGCTTCGACGAGGCGCGGGCCGCGTTCTCCGACCCGTCCGCCGAGGACGGCTCGACCGTGAGCTGGGGCGCGCCGCTCGCCGAAGACGTCGAGACGTTCGACCACGCCTCCGAGCTGTACGATCCGGCGGTCAGCTTCGAGAACAACCTGACGCTCTCCGGCGGCACCGACCGCACGACGTACTACCTGGGCGTCGGCCGCGTCGATCGGCGCGGGACCGTCGAGGGGAACCAGGGCTACGTCCGCAACTCCGTCCGGCTCAAGGGGACGCACGTCATCAACGAGGACCTCCGGGTCAGCGGCAACATCGCGTACTCCGACAGCCGCGGCGAGTTCATCCAGCAGGGCTCCAACACCTCGGGGATCCTGCTCGGCGCGCTCCGCACGCCGCCCGAATTCGACAACCGGGTCTATCTCGACCCCGAGACGGGGCTCCAGCGGTCGTACCGCGTGCCGAACCCGACGTCGCCGAACCAGTCGTCCGGGTACGACAACCCGTTCTTCACCGCCAACATGGGCGAGAACACGAGCGAGGTGGGGCGCACGTTCGGCAACGTGTCGCTGCGCTACACGCCGCGGCCCTGGCTCTCGCTCGACTACACGCTCGGCGCCGACTACTCGAGCGACGAGGTGACGAACTTCCTGCCCAAGAGCTCGGCGACCGCGCCGACCGGGCAGTTGATCCAGACCAGCTTCGTCACGCGCATCTTCGACTCCAACCTCTCCGCCACGGCGAGCGGGAGCCTGAGCGATGGGATCCTCGGCCGGCTCACCGTGGGGCAGAACCTGAACCACCGGGAGTTCCACCAGAGCCAGGTGAGCGTGCAGAACCTGCTGGCCGGCACGAAGCTGACCGACTTCTCGGTCGACCGCACGCCTGACGAATTCCGCTCCACCACCCGGACCGACGGCTACTTCGCGACGGGCGAGGCGACGTTCCGCGACCAGCTCACGGTCACCGCGACCGGCCGACTCGACGGCTCGTCCACCTTCGGTGGTGATGGCAAGCGCTTCTTCTATCCCAGCGCCGGGTTCAGCTGGATCTTCAGCCGCCTCGGCGCGTTCGAAGACGCGACCTGGCTCGACTTCGCCAAGCTCCGCGGCTCCTGGGGCCGCGCCGGGCGCCAGCCGCCCGTCTTCTCGAACACGACCGGCTACTCCGTCGGGTTCCTCCCCGGCGACGGCTTCGTGTCCAACGGGCTGAACTCCATCTACGACGGTGAGCAGGGCGTGGTCCGCCAGCTCACGGGGGGCAACCCGGACATCCGGCCGGAGGTGAAGGAGGAGTTCGAGGTCGGCCTGGACGTCGCCTTCCTCGACCAGCGCGTCTCGCTCGGCGTGACCTATTACGACAACACGACGACGGACGTGATCCTCGCCGTCCCCGTCGCGTTCAGCACCGGGTACACGAGCCAGTTCCGCAACGCCGCCTCGTTCGAGGGGAACGGCTGGGAGGTCTCGCTCGGCGCGACCCCGGTCCGCCGCGATGACTTCACCTGGACGATCAACGCGCAGTTCGCCCGGTCCCGCACCTGCGTGACGGGGCTGGCGGGCGCGGAGAACATCGCGCTCAACGGATTCACCGGCTCGACCTACGCGCTCGTCTCGCCGGAGGTCACGGGCGAGTGCCAGCCGTTCGGCGTCTTCCTCGGCACCGACTTCGTCCGCTTCGGCCGCGGGACCATGGTCGCGAAGCTCAATCCGGACGGCTCGCAGGTCACGGATGCCGAGGGCAACCCGGTGATGGTGAACATCGACGAGGCGTACCCCGGCCAGCCGGACGGCGCGCTGTACATCGCGGAGAACGGCTTCCCGCTCCTGGACGGCCAGGACCGCGTCGTCGGCGACCCGAATCCGGACTGGACGGCGAGCATCTCCAGCAGCTTCACGCTCTTCGGCAACCTGACCATCAGCGGCCTGATCGACATCAAGCACGGCGGGCAGGTCTGGAACGGGACCAAGGGCGCGCTCTACTTCTTCGGCACGCACGAGGAGACGCTGCCGTTCCAGGGCGAAGGGAAGAAGGCCACCTTCGGCGACGACTACATGCCCGATACGAACGACTTCTTCACCGACGCCGTCGGCGGGCCGGGCGCGGGCAAGGAAGTCCCGCTGAACTGGCTGACGTGGGCCGGACCGGGCGGGATCGGCAACGGCTTCAACGGCACGATGTCCATGTTCATCGAGGACGGCGGCTTCGTGAAGCTGCGCGACGTCTCGGTCTCGTACACGCTCGACCAGGACTGGCTGGGCCGGCTCGGGCTCAGCAGCGTCGACCTCACCCTGAGCGGCCGCAACCTCTACACGTGGACGGACTACACCGGGATCGACCCTGAATCGAACCTCACGGCGCAGAGCACGGCGCGCGGGCTCGACTACTTCAACAATCCGCAGACCCGGTCGTTCGTCTTCACCGTGAACATGAACCGCTGAGCTCCGGCCGGCAGAGGAATATGATGATGACCAGGATCAACACGTGGTTGAGAAGCGCGGCGGCGGTGGGGCTGCTCGTCGCCCCGCTCGGCGCGTGCGACTTCATCGACATCGCGGGCGCGAACCCGAACGCCATCAACGAGCCGGACATCAGCCAGCTCTGGGTGGGCGTGCAGGTCAACGCGTTCTTCCACAACGAAGGCGAGATGGCGCGCACGCCGTCCGTCTGGCTTCAGCAGCTCGCCGGGACGGACCGGCAGTTCTCGGCGATCGACCGCTACATCACGACCGAATCCACGCTCGAGGGCGAGTTCGGCAGCGTCTACGCCGGCGCGGGTCTGCTCCAGATCCGCGAGGGCATGGCGCTCGCCGAGGAGGCCGGGTGCGACGCGTGCGCGGCGCTCTTCGGGATCCACGAGGCGTATCTGATCGGCATGCTCTCCAGCTTCGTGGGCGACCTGCCGTACTCGGAGGCGGTCGACCCGGCGATCGCGACGCCCAAGCTCGACCCGCAGGAGGAGGTCTACGCGGCCATCCAGGAGCGTCTCGATGAGGCGATCGCCGGACTGGCGGTCGAGCCGACCGGCGGCGCGGCGTCGTTCTACGACCAGATGGCCGCCGCGGACCTGAACTTCGGCGGCGACCGCGCGGCGTGGACCGGCGTCGCGTACACGCTCAAGGCCCGGTTCTACATGCACTGGGTCGAGGCGCAGCGGAACGGCGTCGCCGCGGCGGACATCGCCTGCGGCGGCGACTGCCTCGCCAACGCGATCGCCGCGGCGGAGAACGGGATCGCGAGCGCCGACATGGACTGGCGCGGGATCCACTCCACGAACAGCGCGGAACAGAACATGTTCTACCAGTTCCTCGTCGTGGACCGCGCGGGCTACATCTCCGCCGGCGCGTTCGGCGTCGACCTGCTCGAGGGCCGCGGCGACCCGCGCCTCGCCTTCTACTACGCGGAAGACGCGAGCGGCGAGTTCGTCGGCTCCGCGCCGGGCGAGAACAACGGGAACGCGTCCGGCCTCAACACGACGGACGGCGCCGCCGCCGCCGACTACGATCAGCCGATCGCGACGTGCGCGGAGACCCGGTTCATCCTGGCCGAGGCGTACTATCTGAGCGGGAACGAGCCGGCCGCGCAGGACGCGCTCCGGGATGGCGTCGCCTGCAACGAGGCGGCGCTCGGGATCTCCGGCGTCCCGTTCGATGCGACCCTCACCGGGCCGGCGCTGCTCGGCGAGATCATGACGCAGAAGTACCTCGCGCTGTTCCTGAACCCGGAACTCTACAACGACTACAAGCGCACGTGCCTCCCGGCGCTGGAGACGTACGCAGGGCTGCCGATCCCGCGTCGCTTCCTCTACGCGGGCCAGGAGCGGCAGACGAACCCGAACATCCCGTCGCCGGACCAGCAGCCGGCGTTCAACACCAACGACCCCGTGGGGTGCTGAGGGGTCGGGGATGATCCCCCGTCGTTCGAGCCGGCCGGCCCTCCGGGCCGGCCGGCGACGCGGGGCGGCGGCCGTGCTGCTCGCGGCCGCGCTGCTCAACGCGTGTTACGCCTACGCCCCGGTGACGGGCGAGGCCGCGCCGCACCGCGGCGCCCGCGTCCGCGTCACGCTGGACCGGCCCCGACCCGTCGTGCTGACCGATTTTGCGGTCCACGATGCGGTCGTCCTGACCGGCGAAGTGATCCGGGCGGACGAACGGAGCCTCCTGCTCTCCGCGTCGGCCGTTGCCTCCCGCTCGGGCTTCGAGAGTCGCGGCCGCGGCGAAACGGTCGCCGTCCCCCGCGACCAGATCCGGAGCGTCGAGCGGCACCGGTTCTCCACGCTGCGCTCCGCCGCACTGGCCGGAATCGTCGTCCTCCTCGGCGCGGTCGTCGGCGCGGTCGCCGGCGGCGTGGGGGGCGGCGGCGCCGGGCGCCCGGTCGGCGGACAGCCGCATTGACCGAACGGCCGACCCACCCACGCCCTCGACAAGGATGACGCCCATGCCCGCAGCCTCCACCGCCGTCGCGCACAGGGCCCACGCCCCGTCGACGACGGTCGTCCTCGCCGGCACGCTCGCCGGCACCCTCGACGGCTTGTTCGCGCTCTCGCTCCAGTTCGCCTACACCGGTGCGATCGCGCCCGTCCGGCTCTTCCAGGGGATCGCGTACGGCGCGCTCGGCGACGAGGCGTTCGCCGGCGGCGCCGCGACGGCACTCCTCGGCCTGGCGCTGCACTTCGGCTTCGCGTACGCGTGGGCCGGGGTCTACTTCGCGGCGCATCGCTGGCTCCCGCCGATGCGGAGCATCACGCGCACCCGGGCCGGCGCCGCCGCGGCCGGCGCCGGGTTCGGCACCCTCGTCTGGCTGGTCATGAACGCCGTCGTGAAGCCGATCGGCGGCATTCCGCCCACGCCGGTCGCGTCGGGGATGTTCGCGATCATGCTCGCCGGGCACATCGCCGTCGTCGGCTGGCCGATCGCGGCGGTCGTGCGGGCAACTGCCCGGCGCCTCGGAGCAGCGAGTGGCGATGCCGGGCCGGGCGGCGCGCCGGAGTGATCCGCGCTCGCGTGCCGGGGGATTCATCCGGCCGGCGCGAGCCATCCGGCGCGCCCGTGCGCGGCGCAGGTCGCGCCGGACCCGGACGGCCGTCGTGCCGCCGGGGGGCGGCTCATGCCGCGGCGCGCGGCCTCTGGCGCGCGGCCCCCGCGACGTTGTACACTCCAGGATCGCCCCGCTAAACGCCGTCGAATGGAGACGTCAGGAGTGCCGAAGCGCTTTTCGGGCACGACGTTCTCCGTGTCGACCGCCGCCGCGGCGGCGGTCTTCGCCGCATAGAGGCGCGAGTGCTCCCCCTGCCCCGGAGGTGACCGTGCACGATGGCGCCCCTCGCACCCGTCGCGCCGTGGTCCGCTGGGCGGCCGTATTCGGCTGCTGGGCGGTCTTCGGGCTCTTCCTGTACTCGCACCAGTACGTGATCTACACGGTCCGCGAGGACGCGCCCTTCGCCTGGTTCCCCGTCTTCGTCCTGATCTTCGAGAACGTCTGCCTGTGGGCGGTGTTCACGCCCGTCATCCTCCGGCTCGGCGAGCGCTTTCCGATCCGCGCCGGGACGTGGCCCCGCTCCGTGGCCGTGCACCTCGCGGCCGGCGCCGTCTTCGTCTCGATCGGGATCACCTGCTACTGGCTCGTCGCACGGCAGGTCCGCCCGGAACGCGACGACACGCTGATCGACTTCTTCGCCACGTACTTCCACCTGGACCTCCAGTGGTACGCGGCGGTCCTCGGCGTCGGGCACGCGATCGCCTACTACCGGCGATACCGCGACCGGGAACTGCGCGCGTCCCAGCTCGAGACGCAGCTCGTGAGCGCGCAGCTCCAGTCGCTGAAGCTCCAGCTCCAGCCGCATTTCCTGTTCAACACGCTCAACACGATCTCGACGCTGGTCCACGAGGATCCGGATGTGGCGGACCGCATGGTCGCGCGGCTGAGCGAGCTGCTGCGCCACTCGCTCGAGGGCGCGGACACCCAGGAGGTCCCGCTCCGCGACGAGCTCCAGTTCCTCGAACCCTACCTCGAGATCGAGCAGGCCCGCTTCGAGGACCGCCTGAGCGTCCAACGCCGCATCGACCCGGCCACGCTCGACGCCCTCGTCCCCCACCTGCTGTTCCAACCGCTCGTCGAGAACGCGATCCGGCACGGCATCTCGCAACGCGCCGCGCCCGGCACGATCGAGATCTCGACCCGGCGGACGAACGGGCTGCTGCACATCGAGGTCAACGACGACGGCGTCGGCCGCGCCGGCAACGCCCGAACCGCCGGCGCCGGCGTCGGCCTCGCCAACACGCGCGCCCGGCTGACTCAGCTCTACGGCACGGAGCACCGCTTCGAATTCGCGCTTACCGACGGCGAGGGCGCGCGCGTCCGCATCGCGATCCCGTTCCGCGCCGCCGGCGATCCGCCCGACGTGAACGGCGGGAGAAGGGAGGGACGCTGACCATGAAGATCCGAACCCTCATCGTCGACGACGAGCCGCCCGCGCGTCGCAGGATCCGATCGCTCCTCGAAGCCGAACCCGACATCCTCGTCGTCGGCCAGTGCGGCGATGGACGGAAGGCGATCGAGGCGATCGAGAACGTCGAGCCCGACCTCGTGTTCCTGGACGTCCAGATGCCCGAGGCGGACGGTTTCGAGGTCATCGCGGCGGTCGGCGCGGAACGGATGCCCGCGACGATCTTCGTGACGGCGTACGACGAATTCGCGGTCCGCGCGTTCGAGGTCCACGCGCTCGACTATCTGCTCAAGCCGTTCGACCGGGAACGGTTCCGCGACGCGCTCTCACGTGCCCGCGCGCGCCTCCTCGACCGGAGTGACGACGCGCTCGGCCCCCGGCTGCTCCGCCTCCTCGCCGACCTGCCGCGCCCCGCTTACCTCGAGCGCGTGCCCGTTCGCGCCGGCGGCAGGATCCGGTTCCTCGCGGCCGATGAGATCGACTACGTCACCGCCGAGGGGAATTACGCCCGGCTCCACGCGGGTGAACGGTCCTACCTGATCCGCGAGACGCTGACCGCGCTGGAAGGGAAGCTCGAACCCGGCCGGTTCCTGCGCGTGCACCGCTCGTGCATCGTCCGCCTCGAGCGGGTCAAGGAGCTCGAGTCGCTGTTCCAGGGGGAGTACATGATGGTCCTCGAAGACGGCACCCGGCTCCGGTCCGGCCGCAGCTTCGCGGCGCGCGTGAAGGAGGCGTTCCACCTGTAGCGGGCGCCGCCGGCCACCGGTCGGGCCGGGTCCGCGATGCGGCCCTCCCGCCGGTCGGGCTGGAACCGCGATGCGGCCCGGCCGGCGGGCGCCTATCGGGACGCCGCGCCGATGCGCCGCGGAGATCGCCCGCGTGCGGGAGGCCGCTCCCCCGTCGCCGTCAGCGCCGCGCCACCGTCACCCCGCCGATGATGACCGCGGCGCCGACGACCTGCCACGCCCCCGGCACCTCGCCCAGCCACAGCCACGCCACGACCAGCGCCAGGACCGGGACCAGGTTCGAGTATACAGCCGTGCGCGTGTTGCCGATGTAGCGCACGCCCTGGTACCACAGCAGGTACGCCAGGCCGATCCCGAGCAGGCCGGCGAAGGCGACGGCGGCCCAGCCCGTCGCCGGGACCGCGGTCCAGTCGAGGTCGGCCAGATCCGGCAAGCCGAGGAGCACGATGCCGATCGCGCCGATCCAGAGCGTCCACGCGGTGACCGGCACCGGACCGTACCGCTGGATCAGGTCGTTCGAGCCGACCGTGTAGAGCGACCACGAAAGCGACGCCCCGACCAGGATCAGGTCGCCGGCCATCGTGCCGAGGCCGAGCTCGATGCCGCTCGCGCCGCCCACGACGACGAGCGCCATCCCGACGACCGTCGCGATGGCGCCGCACCAGACGCGCGGACGCGGCCGCTCGACGCCGAGCGCCGAGGCGAGGAGTGCCGTCAGGATCGGCGTGCTCGCCAGCAGCAGCGCGGCGTTCCCGGCCCGCGTCCGGTCGAGGCCGAAGATGAACAGCAGCTGGTAGATGACGTTGCCGAGCACGCCGAGCGCGAGCACCTTCACGACATCGCCGCGCCGCGGCAGCGGGATCGGCCCCCGCCCACGCAGCACCGCCCAGACCATGAGCGAGGCCAGCGGGAATCGCAGCGCGTTGAACGCCAGCGGGGAGAGGTGCTCCAGCGCGACCTTGATCACCGAGAAGTTCACCGCCCAAATGCCGACCATCAGCAGCAGCCCGAGATGCGTACGGACGGGCGCCGGAGCGGGGGCCGTCGCTTCGGCCGTGGTCACCGGGGGAAGATTCGTCGTGCGTTCCATGGGGCGCGTAAGATTCCGCCTCCTACGCCCGGTCGCAAGACCGCCCGCCCGGTTGCGCCGACTGCGCGGCGCGCGCTACCTTCGCCGCTAAAACCCACAGGAACCGGACGCGCCCGAAGGCGCGGCTTCCACCTGGACTCCACCGCGGAGATCGAGAACATGACCGATGCACAGGGACTCCTCGCGGGCAAACGCGTGCTCGTGTTCGGTGTGGCGAACGAGCGCAGCATCGCCTGGGGGATCAGCCAGGCGATGCACGAACAGGGCGCGCAGCTCGCCTTCACCTTCCAGAACGAGGCGCTCGAGCGCCGCGTGCGCCCGCTGGCCGAGGGGATCGGCTCCGAGCTGATCCTCGAGTGCGACGCCACCAACGAGGCGCAGGTCCGCAACGTCTTCGAAACCGTCCGCGACGCCTGGGGCGGCCTCGACGTCCTCGTACACTCCATCGCCTTCGCGAACCGCGAGGACCTCGAGGGCCGCTTCATCGACACCTCGCGCGAGGGCTTCCTCACCGCCATGGAGATCAGCGCCTACTCCCTCGTCGCCCTCGCCCGCGAGGCCGCACCACTCATGCGCGAGGCCGGCGGCGGCAGCATCATCACGCTGTCCTACTACGGCGCCGAGAAGGTCGTGCCCAACTACAACGTCATGGGCGTCGCCAAGGCCGCGCTCGAAGCGAACGTCCGCTACCTCGCCTGGGACCTCGGCCAGGACAACATCCGCGTCAACGCCATCAGCGCCGGCCCGATCAAGACGCTCGCCGCTTCCGGCGTCAAGGGGCTGCGCGGCATGATCGGCGAGATGTCCGAGCGCGCGCCGCTGCGTCGCAGCGTGACCCAGCAGGACGTCGGCAAGGCCGCGCTCTTCCTGTGCAGCGAGCTGGGGGCCGGCGTGACGGGCGAGACGCTGTATGTGGACGCGGGGTACAACATCATGGGGATGTAGTAGGTTGCCGCAAACGCGCGGGCGCCCGGCGTCGGTGATGTACGAAGTGACGGTTTCGTGCCTCTCATCGGCCCCCCTCGCGGGCGATGCGGTCCAGGATGCTCAGAGCGCGCTCCTCGTCGTCGGGGAGCGCGTGCGAATACGTCTCGAGGACGATCTGCTGCGTGTCGCCGAGCCGGTCGGCGACGGCCGCGATCGAGATGCCGCGAGACAGCAGGATCGTCGCGTGCGAGTGCCGTAGGCTGTGGAGGGTGACGCCGTCGCCGTCGTCGCGGCCGTACTGCAGCCCCGCCGCCTCGAACGCATTGCGGGTCCACTCCCGGGCCGTGTGCGAACTGATCGGCGCATCCCTGCCGGGGGCGCGGAACAGGTAGCGCGTGCCGGCGAAGCCCCGGGCGATGTGGCGGCGAAGGATCTCGACCAGGACGGGCGGGATCCGCACGTCGCGCTCGCTGCGCGCCGTCTTCGGGCGCCAGGCGTGGTCGCCGTCCCTGGACTGCACACGGAGCATCGGGCGCGGGCCGTCGAGGACCACGTCCTGCGAGGTGCGCAGGTGCGTGATCTCCTGGAGCCGGAGCCCGGCGTAGGCCGCGATCGCCAGGAACGCCTCGCGCGGCGTGCCCGCGACGGCGGGGTGGCCGAGCAGGTCGCGGATCTCCTCCTCGGTGAGCACGGACGGCCGAGAGCGGCGGGCGGCACGCACACGGGCGCGGCGCCAGGGGTTTCGCGTCAGCGTCGGCGCGACGGACTGACGCTCCGCCTCCTCCGCCTCGCGCTCGATCGCGTACCGCCACAGCGCGCCGGCGACCATGCGGTAGCTGGCCTGCGTCGCCGGCGCCCACGGCTCGCCGCTCTCGCCGCGGGGCGCGTGCAGGAACGCCTCCGCCTCCGCCGTCGTCACCGTGTGCATCGGCCGGTCCGCGCCGAAGTGGGCGACGAGCGCCTCGCACGCCGTGCGGTGGATCTCGTGCGTGCGCACGCTCCGCGTCGCCTCCGTGCGCCGC
>DASVDG010000038.1:0-5270 GCA_036381255.1 Longimicrobiales bacterium
CCCCCACCCTGGCCCCGCTCGCCCCGACGTGCTATGCTACTTACCTCTCACCACCCACAACCCGACCGGCGCCGCTCGCGGCGCCGCGAGCCGTTCCGTCACAAGGAGAACGTGCCCATGCACACGACCCCCACTCGCCGCTGGACCGTGCCGCTCGCCGGGCTCCTCCTCGCGGGGGCCACGGCGCTGCAGGCCCAGACCGCCGTCCAGGCCAAGGCCCGCGTCACCACGCCGGAGGAGTTCTTCGGCCACCCGATCGGCGCCGACTACGTGCTCCCGGACTACACGCAGTTCACGGAGTACTGGCGCACGCTCGACGCCGAGTCCGACCGGATGACGGTCCAGTCGATCGGCAAGACGGCCGAGGGCCGCGATCAGCTCATGGCGATCATCACGTCGCCGGAGAACCACGCGAACCTCGCGCGCTACCAGCAGATCGCGCGGCGGCTCGCGCGCGCGGAGGGCGTCGACGAGGCCGAGGCCCGGCGCCTCGCGGCCGAGGGCAAGGCCGTCGTCTGGATCGACGGCGGGCTCCACGCGACCGAGGTGCTCGGCGCGCAGCAGCTCATGGAGACCGTCTTCCAGCTCGTCAGCCGCGATGACCCCGAGACGCTCCGCATCCTCGACGACGTCATCATCCTCGCCGTCCACGCGAACCCGGACGGGATGGAGCTCGTCTCCGACTGGTACATGCGCAACCCCGTGCCGGAGGAGCGCTCCACGCGCGGGATCCCGCGGCTCTACCAGAAGTACATCGGGCACGACAACAACCGCGACTTCTACATGTCGACGCAGCCCGAGACCGAGAACATGAACCGCATCATGTTCCGGGAGTGGTATCCGCAGATCGTCTACAACCACCACCAGACCGGCCCGACCGGGACGGTGCTGTTCGCGCCGCCGTTCCGCGACCCGTTCAACTACAACATCGACCCGCTCGTCATCACCTCGCTCGACCAGGTCGGCGGCGCGATGCACGGCCGGTTCGTGCAGGAGGGGAAGGGCGGCGCGACGATGCGCCGCGGCGCGAACTACTCGACCTGGTGGAACGGCGGGCTGCGCACGGTCACCTACTTCCACAACATGATCGGGCTGCTGACGGAGACGATCGGCAACCCGACGCCGATCGAGATCCCGTTCGTCGCGAACCGCCAGCTCCCGAGCGGCGACCTGCCGCTGCCGGTCCAGCCGCAGAAGTGGCATTTCCGCCAGTCGATCGAGTACTCCGTCACCGCGAACTACGCGGTGCTCGACTACGCGTCGCGCTTCCGCGAGACGCTGCTCTTCAACATCTGGCGCATGGGGATGAACTCCATCGAGCGCGGCAGCCGCGACCACTGGACGGTCTGGCCCAAGCGCATCGAGGAGGTCCGCCAGGCGCTCGCCGATGAGACGAAGGCCTCCCTCGACGCGGACGGCATGGCCGTCGGCGGGCTCATGGCGAATCCGCCGGACGACGAGGAGTCGCGCCTCGCGATGTCGCTCCTCTACCGCCCCGAGTGGCGCGACCCGCGCGGCTACATCATCCCCGCCGACCAGCCGGATTTCCCGACGGCGACGAAGTTCGTCGAAGCGCTGCTCGAGACCGGCGTCGTCGTGCACCGCGCGACCGCGGACTTCACCGTGAACGGGAAGACGTACCCGGCGGGCTCCTTCGTCGTCAAGACCGCGCAGGCGTTCCGCCCACACGTCATGGACATGTTCGAGCCGCAGGACCACCCGAACGACTTCCGCTACCCCGGCGGCCCGCCGATCCCGCCGTACGACGCGACCGGCTGGACGCTGCCGTACCAGATGGGGATCGACGTCGTCCGCGTGCTCGACGCCTTCGACGGCCCGTTCGAGCCGATCGAGGGCGCCGACGTCGCGCCGCCGCCGGGCATCGTCGAGCCCGGCCCCGCGAAGGGATGGCTGCTCTCGCCGGCGTACAACGACGCCTTCATCGCCATGAACCGGCTCCTGGCCGACGACGCCGATGTCTACCGTCTCGCCGAGCCGTGGACGCACGACGGCGAGACCTATCCCGCCGGCACGTTCTTCATCCCGACCGAGCGCGGCGTCCGCGACAAGCTCGTGGCCATGGCCACGGAGCTCGGCATCTCGTTCGATGCCGCGTCGGAGATGCCCTCCGGCGAGCACTACCGCGTGCGCCCCGTCCGCATCGGGCTGTGGGACCGCTACGGCGGCTCCATGCCCTCCGGCTGGACCCGCTGGCTCTTCGAGCAGTTCGAGTTCCCGTTCGAGGTCGTCTACCCGAAGCGCCTCGACGAAGGCGACCTGCGCGACGACTTCGACGTCCTCGTCTTCGTCGACGGCGCGATCCCCGAGGACGCCGACGACGACGGCCGCCGCGGCCGGTTCGACGAGTCGTCGATCCCCGAGGAGTACCGCCACATGCTCGGCCGCGTCACGATCGAGAAGACCGTGCCGCAGATCCAGGAGTTCCTCGAGGACGGCGGCACGGTCCTGACCATCGGCGGCTCGACCGCGCTCGCCATGCACCTCGGCCTCCCCGTCGGCGACCACCTCGTCGACGAGAACGGCGAGCACCTACCGATGGAGGAGTACTTCATCCCCGGCTCGATCCTCGAGGCGCGCGTCGACGTCACCCGGCCGGTCGCGTTCGGCCTCGACGAGCGCGTCGACGTCATGTTCAACCGCTCGCCCGTGCTGCGCCTCGAACCCGGCGCCGAGACGATGGGGATCCGCTCCGTCGCCTGGTACGACGGCCCCGAGCCGCTCCGCAGCGGCTGGGCCTGGGGCCAGCAGCACCTCGAGGGCGGCGCCGCCGTCATCGAGGCGCCCGTCGGCGACGGGATGCTCTACCTCTTCGCGCCCGAGGTCCTGTACCGCGGGCAGTCGCACGGCACGTTCAAGTTCGTGTTCAACCCGATCTCACTGGCGCGCGCGGAGCGGACGGAGGTGCGGTAACCCTCCGCCCCGCGCCCCTCGCGCGCGATGATGCAATCCCCCGGTGCGGCCGCCGCTCCGCCGCACCGGGGGTCTTTTGTTCCAACTCCGCGCTCCGCCCGCACGGCCAAGCGCCACGCGTACCCGCCTCCGAATCCCCACCCCCTCCGCCCCTTACACGTACGCATACGCGTACGCCTGCCCCCCCCTCGACCCTTCCCGTTCCCGTTCCCGTTCCCGCTCCCCCCTCCCCCCGCCGTCATCAGACGTCCTAGCCATGCGATCCCGCGCACCCCCCGATCCCGACGGACGACCGAGCAACCCGCCCACCGCACCCCCGCGGGTTGCCGCACCGCGCACCGGCCACCACGCCCGCCCCGCCGACTCCGCGCGAAAGGCCGTTCCCGCGAGGTCGGTATTGCCACGCTCCCCCGCCCTACCGCCGCTCCTCCCCCGGCGCCGGGCCGCCGCGCTCCGCGACGGGCGGCGTCGGCGCGCGCGCCATCAGCGCGAAATGCATGACCCACCCGGCGACCGCGCCGCCGATCAGCGGGCCGATCCAGTAGACGAGGTGGTCGCCCCAGGCGCCGGAGGCGAGCGCCGGCCCGAACGCGCGCGCCGGGTTGACCGCGCCGCCCGTCAGCGGCCCGATCGCCATGATGTCGAGCGCGATCGTCAGCCCGATCGCGAAGGGGAACAGCGACGTCGGCGCCCGCTTGTCGACCGCCGTGCCGAAGACGACGAAGACGAGGAAGAACGTGCACACCGCCTCGAGGACGATCCCCGCGCCGGCCGGGATCGTCGGCGCGAGCGCCGGCGTGCCGGCCGCGACCGCGTCGCCGCCGATGACGAACGCGAGGAGGAATCCGGCGATCGACGCGCCCACGAGCTGCGCGAGCCAGTAGATCGCGCCGGTGACCGCGTCCATCCGCCCGGTCACGACGAAGCCGAGCGTGATCGCCGGGTTGAAGTGCCCGCCGGAGACCGCCGCCAGCGCCGCGACCATGACCGCGATGACCAGCCCGTGCGCGAACGCGACGGTGACCAGCGCGACCGTGCCTTCCGGCAGCCCCGCCACGTCGCCGGTCGTGATCGCGAGCACGCCGATGAAGATGAGCGCGAACGTGCCGATGAACTCGGCGAGCGCCCGCTGCCAGATCGGAGTATCCATATGCCGCCTCCCGGTCGCATGCAGAGCGGTCCGCGCCCTGGTCCCACCCTGATCGCGCGGTCGGCACGCAACCCCCGGGCCATACGCCGGATCGGCGGCAGTCCGGCCACGCTATCCCACGACGACGCCCCCCTCGCGCCCGCCCCACGGAACCCCGGCCGCACCCGCATCCTATCATTCGCTCGCGCGCACTTCCGCGCACCGGAGCCGCCGAGTAACTTCCGATGCGTCTCGCGCGTTCCACATCGTCCAGCCACACGAACGAAGGAGCAACGATGCACAGCGGACCGACGCTCGTTCGCCGCGGCCTCGCGGCCGCGCTCGCCCTCGGCCTCGCCGCCGGACTCGCGCCCCGCGCCGTGGCGGCGCAGGACGCCGACGGCGCCATCGCCATCGCGATCCACGGCGGCGCCGGCACCATCCGCCGCGGCGACATGACGCCGGAGGCCGAGAAGGCCTACCGCGCGAAGCTCGAAGAGGCGCTCCGCGCCGGCTACGCCGTCCTCGAGGACGGCGGCACCAGCCTCGACGCCGTCGTCGCGGCGATCACGGTGATGGAGGACTCGCCGCTCTTCAACGCCGGCAAGGGCGCGGTCTTCACGAACGCCGGCACGAACGAGCTGGACGCCGCGATCATGGACGGCGCGACGCTCCGCGCGGGCGCCGTCGCGGGCGTCAAGACGGTGAAGAACCCGATCCTGCTCGCCCGCGCCGTCATGGAACGCTCGCCGCACGTGATGCTGGCCGGCGCGGGCGCCGAGGCGTTCGCCGCCGAGCAGGGCCTCGAGCTCGTCGACCCGGAGTACTTCTTCACCCAGCACCGCTGGGACGCGCTCCAGCGGATCAAGGCCGAGGAGGCGGGCAAGCCCGTGTCCGAGCCGCAGGGGCCGCAGGCGTTCTTCCCCGACGACCGCAAGTTCGGCACGGTCGGCGCCGTCGCGCTCGACCGCCACGGCAACCTGGCCGCCGGCACCTCGACCGGCGGGATGACGAACAAGCGCTGGGGCCGCATCGGCGACTCGCCGATCATCGGCGCCGGCACCTACGCGAACAACGCGAGCTGCGCCGTCTCGGCGACGGGGCACGGCGAGTACTTCATCCGCAACGTCGTCGCCCACGACATCTGCGCGCGCGTCGAGTACGGCGGCCAGACGCTCGAGGAGGCCGCCAACTACGTCGTCATGCAGAA
>DASVDG010000039.1:0-6195 GCA_036381255.1 Longimicrobiales bacterium
CCGGCGGTCGCGGCGCCCAGCGGCCGCCGGACGAGCTCGGGCCCGAAGGCGAACGCGGCGTCGCCGCCCTCCGACAGCCCGAGCACGCGCAGCTCCGGGTACCGGGCGAGGAGCTCGCCGTAACCCGGCGGCAGCGCATCCTGCGCGAGGCCGACGATCACCGCGTCCACACGCGGTCCCGCGAGCGCGCCGCTCAGCCCACGCAGGTCGGTCACATCCGGCAGCAGCTCGAGGTCGGGGACCTTCGCCGCCTCGGCCCGCAGGATCGCTCGGGCGATCGGAGCCGAAATGGCCAGGAGCACTCGGATAGTCGTCACCTCGGTTGGGGGATTTGCCCCAACGATAGGCGACGCCGCGCGGCCCCCGCCATCGGCCGCCCGGTGCACACCGCGCCCGACGCCGAACGGCCTAGCCCGGCCAGGGGGGATCCGGATCGAAGGATGCAGGAGGCTCGGGGCCGCCGGGGCTCAGTGCCCCGTCATCGCGCCCCGCTGCCGGTGGAACCAGCTCGCGAGTTGCGCGCGCCGCTCGAGCCCGAGCTTGGAAAGGATGTTGTGGACGTGGTTCTTCGTCGTCGCGATGCGGATGCCGAGGTGCCGGGAGATCCCCTTGTTCGTCAACCCCTCGGCGATCAGCTTCACGACCTCCTGCTCCCGCGCCGTCAGCACGCCGCGACCGGCGGCCGGCGCCTGCGCGAGCTGCCGCGACAGCAGCGC
The DNA here is from genome assembly GCA_036381255.1 of Longimicrobiales bacterium. Classification (GTDB taxonomy): domain Bacteria; phylum Gemmatimonadota; class Gemmatimonadetes; order Longimicrobiales; family RSA9; genus CALBZE01. The sequence continues at coordinate 717 of DASVDG010000039.1, forward strand.
GACCCGGCGGAACAGGTGCGCCGCGATCTCCGGCGAACAGTGCACCTCGCCGCGCACCGCCGCCGCGATCGCCGCACGCAGGTCCGCGAGCGTCGCGTCGTGCGGCACGAAGCCGTCCGCGCCGGCCTCGATCCAGCCCACGGCCTCTTCTGCCGTCGCGCGCAGCGCGATCACGAGCAGCTTCATACCGGCCGCCGCGGCCTTCAGCTCCTGCAGTCGGCCGGGCTCCGGCACGATCGCGGCGTCGATCAACGCCGCGTCCGGCTGCTCCGACGCGGCGGCACGCACCGCATCTGGCCAGTCGGCCGGCGTCGCGACGACGGTCGCGTCCGGCGCGGCGAGGAGCTGCGCGAGGCCGTCACGGTAAAACCTCACGCCACTGGCGATGAGCAATCGAGTCATGCCTCCTCCTCCGGCGACCCGCCTCTCGTCGACGGGCCACACGTGCTCCCAGGTCGCAGGAAACGGGAACGGTCCACATGGAGTGCGGTGGCCTCGTCACCACCGGGAAGGAACGAAGATGCCTGCGGCGGACGGCCGCGCCGGCGACCGGAACGACGACCCGGCGGCCGGCGATCGGAGACTCACGCCACGCGCCCGCCGCATTACGCACGAGCGATCGCTCGTGCCGCGGCAGTCCGCGAGAGGCGAAGCATCGGTCTCGATGCAACGATCGCGATGCACGTGTCGGGGGATTCCCGGCGCCATCGCCGGTACGGTCACCGGCGGGATCCTCGATTGAAGGCGCCGATCCGCGGCCGCACGCCAGCGCATGACCGATGACCGGGTGCGGGGTGCATGCGGGGCGAGAGCGCCGGCCACGCCGCCCGGCGTGGGGCGCACGGATCGCAGGCTACAACTTAAGCATCCGCCCGTGGCCCGTCAATGAACTTGCGCGCCCGGGACCGACCGCCGGGAGGCGACGCCGCCCGACTCCGGATCCGCGCCGGGCCGGCCCGATCCGGTCACGGATCCGATGCGCCGGCGCGCGCCCCGTCCGAGCCCGACGTCGCCATCCGGTCCACGATCCGGTCCACGATCGCCTGGAACTCCAGGCACGTGAGGAAGTCATCGGCCGGGCAGCTCAGCACGTGCTCCACGATCTCCTTCGCCTCCGCCAGCTCCCGCATGCGACGCTCGAGGTCGGCGAGATGGCCGGCGAGCAGCGCGCGGCGCGCCGCCGCCCCGGGCGCATCGAAGACCTGCCGGATCTGCTCGAGCGTCAGCCCCGCCTCCTTCGCCCGCAGGATCATCGCGACGCGCGTCACGTGCTCCAGCCCGTAGCGGCGTCGCCCGTTCACCCGCTCCGCCGGGACCAGCACGCCCACGTCCTCCCAGTGCCGCAGCACGTGCGTCGCCAGCCCGAACCGCGCCGCGAGCTGACCGATCGTCATCCGCCCCCCTTGACTTAAGGTCGACCTGAACATCTAGCGTTCGCGACGTACACGCGAGCGACGCGAATGGTGCCATGGAATCACAGAGGTGGAGATGTTCGATGTGATCGTCGTCGGCGGCGGGCCGGCGGGACTCTCGGCCGCGCTCACGCTCGGACGCGTGCGGCGCAGCACGCTGGTCGTCGACGCCGGGGAGCCGCGCAACGCGCCGTCGCCGGCGCTTCACAACTTCCTCTCGCGCGACGGCGCGCCGCCCGCCGAGCTGCGCGCCATCGCCCGCGAGCAGCTCGGCGGGTATCCGTCGGTCCGGTTCCGCGGCGCGGCCGTCGCGCGCATCGAGCGCCGCAGCGACGGCTCGTTCGCCGTGGAATTCGACGACGGCGACGCCGCCGCGGCGCGCCGCCTCCTCCTCGCGACCGGGCTCGCGGACGACCTGCCGCCGATCCCCGGGCTCGAGGCCGCGTGGGGCCGGTTCGCGCTGCACTGCCCGTACTGCCACGGCTACGAGGTGCGCGACTCGCCGCTGGCCGTGCTCGGCGCCACCGCCGACCGTGCGAGGCTCGCGCTGCACCTCACGCGGCTGTCCGGCGACGTCGTCCTCTGCACGCACGGCGCGGAGCCGCCGGAGCCGGGCGCCCGCGGCGTGCTGGAGGCGCGCGGCGTGCGCCTTCGCCCCGAGCCGATCTCGCGGATCGACGTCGATGGCGACGAGGGCATCCGCATCGTCTTCGCGAACGGCGACGCGCTCCGCCGACGCGCCATCTTCGTCCACTCCACGACGCGGCAGCGCAGCCCGCTCGCGGCCTCGCTCGGATGCCGCACGTTCGACGACGGCATCGTCGAGGTCGACGATCTCGGCCGCACCTCCGTCCCCGGCGTCTACGCCGCCGGCGACATGGCGCGACGCGCGGGCATGCCCGGACCAGCCGCTGCGATCGTGGCGGCGGCGGCGAGCGGGGCCATCGCCGGCACGGCGATCGACCAGGAGCTGGTGGGAGAGGAATTCGCGGTGGGCGCGGCGGGGCGCACGTCGCCGACGCCGTCGTCGACCGGGCCGGGGGCGCTGCCGGAGCGGTGGAGCGAGGCGGATCACGCCATCAGCGAAGCGACCTGAACCCCGCTCGTATCTCGCTCACGAGCAGCTCCGGCTGTTCCCAGGCCGCGAAGTGCCCGCCTCTGTCGAGCTCGTTGTAATGGATGAGGTTGGGGTACGCCCGCTCCGCCCAGCTCCGCGGCGCGTCGTAGAGCTCGTCGGGAAAGACGCTCACGGCGACCGGCACCGTGACGTTCTTGACGTCGAGGAAGCCGAGGCGGCAAGGCGTTCAGCGTCGCCTTCAGCCGCCGGCGGAGGTCGACGAGGTCGTCTTCCGGAACCTCGATGCGGAAGGGGCGGAGGGCCTCGGCTTCGATCTCTGCACGTCGCTTCGGCAGCGCCATGGCGGACTCCGAGGATGGACGGGCACGGGCTCCGGGACGGGTCGGCAAGGGCCTCACCCCGACACCGCTGCGCCCGTGCAAGTCGGGGACCATGCGGTCCTTCATCCCGTGCCGCCGAAGGAAGCACCCGCGCTTCGGCGGATCGTACGCCCTGTAGGTGCGCTATGCCTCCGCGACCTCCTCCATAACCTCCTCGTACGCGCACGTGAGCGGGTCGCGCGGACCGGGCCGGCCGAACCGGCCGTACGCCTCGAAACCCTCGAGCGGATCGCGGAGCGCGAGGATCTCGTCGCGCGACCGGCCGGCGCGCACCTGCGCCTCGACGAACGCGAGCAGCGCGCCGAAGTAGTCCCGCAGCCGCGCCAGGTCGGTGTGGTCGCCCGTGACCGGGACGCCGGTGTTCGCGTGGCCGAAGATGTAGACCGTGTCGGGCGCGTGGTCCCGCGCCGCCCGGTCGAGCACGGTCATCCAGTTCCGCATCGTGGCGCCCGCCGCCCGGTCGACGACGGGGTGCCGCCGGTTGAACACCAGGTCGCCCATGTGCACGACGTTCGCGCGCTCGAACGTGACGACGACGTCGCCGCTCGTGTGCGCCCGCCCGTGGTACGTCGCCGTGACCCGCTCGTCGCCGATGTCCGCCGACCAGCGCTCCGTGAACGTCGTGTCCGGATAGAGCGGATCGGCCGGCGGCTCGCCGCCCGGCGGCCGACGCATGTGCTCCGCCGCCTTCGCGTGCGCGACGACGTGACGCGCCACGCCGCGGAACGCCACGTTGCCTCCGGTGTGGTCGCCGTGATGGTGCGTGTTGATCAGGAAGTCGACCGGCCGGCTCCCCGAACGATCGTTCAGCCCCTCGATCAACGCCCGGGCCGACGCCGGGAACTGGCTGTCCACGACGACGACGCCTCCGGGGTTCACCAGGTACCCGACTGTGCCGCCCCGCATCGTGAAGCAGCCGACGTCGCGGCGGATCGGCGTGAACACGGGCTCCTGGCCGGGGCGCAGCAGGGCGCGCGCGAGCGCGGACCGGTCGAACGTCGCGGTCAGGACGGCGGCGAGGGAAGTGGCGAGGAAGTCACGACGGTTGGTGGACATGGGCGCCTCCGTGGGGTTGGGTCCACTGCGTTCTCGTGAGCGGGGGACGGCCGGTGGTGCCGGGCGTCGGGTTCGGGTTCCCGGGTTCGGAGCACGACGCTTTCAACGTAGGCGCTCGGGGGCGGGGACGAAGCCCTCTCCGAGCGCCGGGCCGGCAAAAGCCGGGAACTCGATCCGGACCGGCCGTGAAGTCCAGAACGACGGCGCGGTGCCGAAGGCGTTCGCCCGCCTGCCCGCACACGTTCGACGTCAGGCCGGCAACGCACACCGGCAGTACCGGAGCGATCCAGGCCGCCGCCCTCACGCCGCGAACACCTTCTCGTTGTGCCACCGCAGCAGCTCCGGGTCCGGCCGGTCCCGCTCGCTCCGCGGCACCCGCAGCCGCGCCCCGTGCAGCGGGTAGTACGTGCGGCCGTTGTCGTACTCCTCCCTCAGGCGACGGCTCACCTCGAGCCGGTGCTCCGGCGTGATCGTGATGTACCCCTTGTCGAACAGGCGATGCAGATCCGCGCGCAGCAGCACCCCGTTCGACACCGCGTGCTCCCCACCCTCCGCGAACGGCCGGATGTGCCCGGCATCCAGCGCCGGCAGCGAGTGCTCGCCCGTGACCGCGCACGCCCGCTCGTAGGCATCCGTCACCGCGATGCGGAACGTGCCCTGGCCGAGCCGCGGACGCACGAGCACCGGGTCGCCGTAGCGCGCGGCCGGTTCGGCGACGCGGTAACCGCCCGCCGGCGACGTCGCCGCCGCCAGCTCCCGGGCGACGGCGAGGCACGCGTCCCACACCCGACGGCCCTCGCCCGTCGACAGGTCGTACCTCGTGGGCGTCAGCGTCCGGACAGGCCAGTCCGTCGGCTGCGGGATCCACGCGTCGCGCGGGAAGAACACCGGCTGCACGATCAGCGTGCAGCCGATCTGTCCGCTGTCCGGGCCGGGCTTGTACCCAATCCGCTTGCGGATCTCCGCGAGGCGCTCGTGCATCTCGGCCAATGTCGCGCACCCGTTCCCCGCGCCGAAAGCTTCCCACGCGAGCCAGATCGGCAGCGGCGACCACCGCGCGAAGTAGCCGAACCCGCAGATCGCGTTGTGCGGCGCGCGGAGCTTGAAGAGGAAGGGGGAGAAGTCGGGCGCGATGAAGCGCCGCGCCGTCGGCCGCCAGAAGTTGACCTCCTGGAGGTCGGGGCGCTGGTGGAGGAAGTCGTACCAGCCCTGGTCAGTGACGGCGATGGTGCCGTGCATTTGCGTAGCGCGTGTGGTACGCGACTGAACCCTACCGTGTCGGAACCAGGAACGCGGCCTCGGCAGCCCCTGGGAGAACGCTTACGTCGAGAGCTTCAACAGCCGGCTGGAGGACGAGCTTCTCGGCAGAGAGCTCTTCACCAGCCTTGCCGAGGCGAAGGTCCTGGCCGAGCAGTACCGCCTCGAGTACAATCACGAGCGCCCGCACAGTGCGCTCGACTACCGGACGCCGGCGGAGTTCGCCGCGTCTTGCCGTGCCCGAGTCGAGGCCTCTGCGCCCAAGGGCGCTCCCGCCCGACTCCCCCAAGTCGGGG
>DASVDG010000040.1:0-2104 GCA_036381255.1 Longimicrobiales bacterium
TCAGTAATGATACCGGCACATCAGGAAATCGACTCTCTCGTCGCGGACCAGGTAGACGAGCCGGTGTTCCTGGCTGATCCGGCGCGACCAGATGTTCGCACCCAGGTGTTTGAGGGCCTCTGGCTTGCCGACCCCGTCGAAGGGATCGCGCATGACGGCTGCGACGAGGTCGAGTACGCGGAGGGCGATTCTTCGGTCCGTTTCCACCCAGTGACGGACGTCTTCGCGGAACTCGTCCTGGAATACCGAGACCCGCTCCTCCCTCCTTCGGCGTGCGGATCCGCGTTTACTCAAGGCCGAGTTCTTCCTTGAGCTCCGTCGTGGTCGTGGGTTCGACCGAGTTCTCGAGTGCCCGCCGGAGTGCCGCGAGCAGCCGCTGCGCGTTCTTCGGAGAGCGCAGGAGGTGTGCGGTTTCGTTCAGGCTCAGGAGTTCGGCGGCCGGAAGCACGGCGACGTCCTCGCGACCGCGTCGCTTGATGATGACCGGCTCTTGCGTATCGATGGCGGTGTCGAGAATCTCCGCGAGGTTGTCACGGGCGTAACTGTATGAGACCTGTAGGGTAGCCACGGAGTACCTCCCGATCATTTCTGTACAGGAGTATTGGACAGAAACCGTGCCGTGGGATCGAGGGACGAATTCAACGGCAGCCGGTTCTGGTGGTGGCGCGACGCGCCGCCCGGCTGGGAGCCGCTCGTCGAGGTGGTGGATCGCATCAGCAGGTACACTCGCGACCACGTCCAGGTGGCCTGCATCGCGTCGCCGCCGGAGGCGGCCGAGCGGCGGACGACCCCTCGACGATGTCGCCGATCCGACGACGTCGTCGATCCGACGACGTCACCGATCCGCCAGCGGTGTTCTTCGCCCTGATCGCGCAACCCGCGCCCGCGTAACCGACGCACGTCGCACATGCTCGGCACCATCACCGTCACCGACCAGGGCTGGTACGAGTTCCTCCTCGAGCGTCCCGCCCTCGACGAGGTGAACTCCTGGCGTCCATCCGCCCGACGGCGCTTCGTCGCGCCCGCATTCTCGCCGTTCCTCTTCAAGCTCCGCTCGCCCCACAACGCCGCCTGCGGGTTCGGCTACTTCGCCAGGTGGTCGCCGCTCCCGATCTGGCTCGCCTGGGAGACGTTCGGCCCGGCGAACGGCTGTGCGACGCTCGCGGAGATGCAGGCGCGCCTCGCCGCCATCCGGGAGCGGATCCGCTACGAGCCGGGGCCGGACAGCGATCAGATCGGGTGCACGCTGATCGTGCAGCCGGTCTTCTTCCCGCGGGAGGCCCGGGTCCGCCAACCGCACGACTGGCGGGCCCGGACGCAGATGTACAGGACGTACGACCTGACGACGGGCGAGGGGCGTCGCGTGTGGGAGGAGTGCCTCGCCGTCGCCCGGGAACTCGCGGCGACGACGTCGCCGTACGGCAGCGGGCGGGTGGCCGAGCCCGCCGCGCGCTACGGCGACCCGGTGCTCGTCCGGCCGCGCCTCGGACCTCAATCCACGTACCGGTTGAACAACACGCGTCGCACCCTGCCGGCCACCAGCTCGAACACGAGCGGCTCGGCCTCCGCCTCCGAGGGCCCGCACTGGTAGACGAGCCGCGTAGCCGATCGCTCGTGCGGCGGGCTGAGCGCCGCGACGACCTCCTCGGCGCGTGCGCCGATTCCCAGCGAAGGCCAGCGCAGGTAGCGGTTCGCCCGGACCTCCACCTGCTCGAGCAGGTCCGTCGCGCCGGCGTGGCCGGGCTTCCAGAGGACCGCGCTCAGCTCGGCGAAGTGTAGCGCGACGACCGTGTCGGTGACCGATGGGTCGTGCCGGTTGGGGACCGTCGCCCTCACGACGCTGTCCGGCTCGCCGAGCGCCGCGCGGAACGCCTGGCGCGACTCCGCGCGAACGAGCAGGCCGCGGCCCGCGTATGCGTCGCAGTCGACCGGCCCGGCCGCGACCTCTGCCGGCCCGGGCACGAGCTGCGACGCTCGCTGGCCGCACGCGGAGAGGAGCACGCACGCGGCGGCGAGTGCGCTCGCCGCCCCCACCGGTACCCGCCCGCACCGGACCACCCGCCGCCAGCGGCCCCACCGGACCGGGTACCGGCTCCACCGGACC
>DASVDG010000041.1:0-20376 GCA_036381255.1 Longimicrobiales bacterium
CGTCACGACCAGCTCCCCTGCGATGACCTCGTAGCGGGTGCTCGTCTCGCTAGGCAGTCGGGCGAACTCGGCGTAGGTCCAACGAGCAGGCGTTCGACGCGCTTCCATGGCGGCATGCCCTCCTCCCCGCGAACGTAATCGAGCACCGGCCGCGAGGCAATCGGGCGCCCGCGGCGGGGCGGCGCCATGGCGACGCGGGCCGCCGCGAGGCCTGGAGCCGGCGGCCGCTTCGCGTCCGCCGGGCACCCGTCGCCTTGACCTCCCCCGCCGCGCACCTCATATTCACCCACAAGGTTGAATATCGGCACCAGCGAGCGAGGCAGGCGAGTTGGTCGGAAATTCCGCACTGGACCGGACGTTGACGGCGCTGGCCGACCCGACGCGGCGCGCGATCCTCGACCGGCTGGCGAGCGGCCCGGCGCGGGTCACCGAAGTGGCCGCGCCGTTCGACCTCTCGCTGAACGCCGTCTCGAAGCACATCCGTGTGCTCGAGCGCGCGCGGCTCGTTCGGCGTCGTCGGCGCGGCCGGGAGCACGTGCTGTCGCTCGACCCCCGGCCGCTGGACGAGGCGGCGGCGTGGATGGACCGGATGCGCGCGTACTGGACGCGGCGGTTGGACGCGCTGGAGGCGGCGCTCCGTGCGGAGGACGCCGCGGCCGGCGGCCGGGATGCAAGCGAGTGACGCGATTCGTGTCACCCGTGCGGGTGTCGCGACCGACCGGGCCTCGCTCCGGGCGATCGAGGCGCACGGCAGCGCCCGTCGCGGAGGCACAGCCGGAGCGATCGTTCCCGTAGCAGCGCGTAGGACGGGCTGCAGCGCCAGGAATCTCACGGGGAGGAGGCGGATCGAATGGACCGCGAGGCGGGCGGACCGGAGCGGCCGGAAAGGGAAGGGTCGGAGCGCGAGCCGTACGGCGCCGTCGTCGGCCCGGGGACGGTACGGATCGAGCGCTTGCTGCCGGGCCCGATCGAGCGCGTGTGGGCGTATCTCACGGACGGCGAGAAGCGGGCGAAGTGGCTGGCGGGCGGGAAGTCGGAGCTGCGCGTCGGCGGGACGGCCGAGTTCCGGTTCCACCACCCCGACATCTCGCCGGAGAAGGAGCCGCCGGCGAAATACCGCGAGTTCGGTGGAGAGACCGTCTTCTACGGCACCGTGACCCGCTGCGAGCCGCCGCACGTGCTGAGCTGCACCTGGGGCCCGGGCGACGACGCGTCGGAGGTCACGTTCGAGCTGACGCCCCGGGGCGACGATGTGCTCCTCGTCCTCACGCACCGTCGTCTGCGGAGCCGCGGCGAGATGGCCGAGGTCGCCGCCGGCTGGCACGCGCACCTGGGGATCCTCATCGACCGCCTCGAGGGTCGGGAGCCGCGGGGCTTCTGGACGGCGCACACGCGGGCGGAGGCGGAGTACGCGCAGCGGTTCGTGGACGCGGGGGCCGCCGCCGCGGACGCGTGAGCGCGCCGGCCGGCGGCGAACCCGGCGGACGCGTGAGCGGAGCGGCCTGCGGTCGCGCGGTCCGCGCGCCGGGTCGACCGGAAGCGCACGGATGCAGCGCCGGTCGCAGGTCGGCGGCGGAGTCCCCGCGCGCGCACTCACTCCAGCCCAATCCCTACACACAAGGAGCCACACCATGCAGGAGATCACGCCGTTCCTGATGTTCGTCGGCAAGGCCGAAGAGGCGATGAACTTCTACGTCTCGCTGTTCGAGCGCTCGGAGATCGAGCGGATCCGACGGTACGGGCCGGAGGGCCCTGGCGCCGAGGGCTCGGTCATGCACGCGACGTTCTCGCTGGCCGGCCACAGGTTCATGTGCATCGACAGCCCGGACGTGCACGCGTTCACGTTCACGCCCTCGACCTCGTTCTTCATCACGTGCGCGACGGAGGCGGAGATCGACCGGCTCTTCGCCGGCCTCTCCGAGGGCGGCGAGGTGCTCATGCCGCTGGACGCGTATCCGTTCGCCGCGAAGTACGGGTGGGTGAACGATCGCTACGGCGTGTCGTGGCAGCTCGCGCTGAACCCGGTGTGACCGGGCGGTACGGCGGTCGATCATGGACCAACAATTCCTGCGGACAGAACGCTACGACTGCCGCGCGGGGCACCTCGACCCCGTACCGGCGGGGCCCGTAAGGAACCGGCGAGCCGCGCCGCGTGTTCCTCCGGGCGCTCGGTGTCTCCACGTTCGGCGCACCCATCGGCCTGGATCGCGAGGGCCGGCGCCGAGGACCCGTTCGACGCGAGGAGCCATGACGACCACGACGAAGCCATCCGGAACGAGCGTACTGCACATGACAACGAAGGAGCACTTCCTCGCGGCCTACGCCCGAGAGTGCGCCACCACGAAGCGCGTCCTGGCGGCGTACCCCGAAGACCGTGGCGATCTCCGGCCGCACGAGCGGTCCAAGACGGCGCGCGAGCTGGCCTGGGTGTTCGTGGTGGAGCAGGGGATGCTCATCAAGGCACTGACCACCGGCTTCGACTGGTCGAGCCCGCCCGCGTCGCCGCCCGAGCCGCCGGCCACGATCGCGGAGATCATCGACGCGTTCGACGCGGATTGCCGCCGCGTCGTCGAGCTCGTCGGCGGCATGTCCGACGAGGCGCTGGCCACGACGGTGCAGTTCCCGGTCGGCCCGAAGCAGCTCGGCGACATCCCGCGTCTCGACTTCAGCTGGATGCTGCTCCACGACCAGGTCCACCACCGCGGCCAGTTCTCCGTTTACCTGCGCATGGCGGGCGGCAAGGTGCCGTCCATCTACGGCCCGAGCGCGGACGAGCCGTGGTTCTGAGGTAGGCCGCGACCGCCGGGACTCGCGCGTCGCCCGCCGTTCCCGGGCGCCGGGCGCGGAGCGTGGCCTGTCGGCGACGCTCCGCGCCCGTTACGTTCCCGCCGCTCGAGCCGCTTCGCGGAAACCCGTCGCACCCGTTCCCGAATCGCGCATGCAAACGTTTCTCCCGCGCCGGGCCACCCGTCTCGCGCCCGCCCGCGCGCTCGCCCTCGCGCCCGCGGTCGGGCTCGCCGTCGTGCCCGCGCTCGCCGTGGTCCTGACCGCGTGCCACGCCGGCGCCGTCCGCCAGGCGGGTCCCGACGCCGGCGGCGCGTGGGATGCGCGGCCCGACACGGTCCCCGCCCTCCACGTCCGCGTGAACCAGGTCGGCTACCTACCGGCCGCGCCGAAGGTCGCGGTGGTGTGCGCGCTGGAGTGGCGCGACGTCCGGACGTTCGACGTCGTCGCCGCGAACGGAGACGTTGTGCTGGGCCCGGCGCCGGCCGAGCGCGCCGCGGGGTTCGGCCCCTGCGTCGAGACGTACCGCCTCGACTTCTCCGCGCTGCGGACGGAGGGCGAATACCGGATCCGGCTCGGCGACGCCGGCTCGGACCCGCGCGGCGCCGGTTCTGGCCGGTTCGATGCCGCGCCGCGCGGCCGCGGCGCCGAATCGCGCGGGGGCGATACCGCTTCCTGGGGGCGCCGCGTCGTCTCGCCGCCGGTCCGCATCGCCGCGGACGCGTATGCCGGCGCCGCGGACACGCTGCTGATGTACCTGCGTCAGCAGCGCTCGGGGTTCAACCCGCTCTTCCGCGACTCCGTCCACCACCGGACGGACGGGATCCTCGTCGACCACCCGACGCGTGCGGGCGAGTTCGTCCCCGTCGCCGGCGGGTGGGCCGACGCCGCGGACTACCTCCAGTACGTGACGACGTCGGCGAACGCCACGTTCGTCCTGCTCATGGCGTACCGGGACCACCCGGCCGCGTTCGCGGACGAATACGACGCCGACGGGCTCCCCGCCGCGAACGGCGTCCCGGACGTCCTCGACGAGGCGCGCCACGGGCTCGAGTGGCTCGTGAAGATGTACCCCGAGGACGACCTGCTCCTGAACCAGCTCGGCGACGACCGCGACCACGCCTTCCCCGACCTCCCGGTCACCGATTCGTCCGACTACGGCTGGGGGAAGGGCGGCTACCGCCCGGTCTACCCCTGCACGGGGCGGCCGCAGGGGCTGCTCGAGCACCGGAACCGCTCAGACGGCTACGCGTCGACGGCCGGCAAGATGGCGTCGGCCATGGCGCTCGGCGCGATGCTCCTCGAGGAGCGCGACCCCGCATTCGCGGCCGTGCTGCGCCGCAAGGCGCTCACCGCGTACGCGCTGGGCCGCGAGCACCCCGGCGTCTGTCAGACCGCGCCCGCCGCCGCGCCGTACTTCTACGAGGAGGACAACTGGGTCGACGACATGGAGCTCGCCGCCGCAGAGCTCCACGCCCTGACCGGCGAGCCGCGCTACCTCCGCGAGGCGCTCGCGTACGCCCGCCGCGAGCCCGTCACCCCGTGGATGGGCCGGGACACCGCCCGACACTACCAGTGGTACCCGTGGCACAACAACGGTCACCACGAGGTCTGGCGGCTCGGCGGGGAGGAGGAGAAACGGCGGATGGCGGAGTTCTACCGTCGCGGGCTCGAGGCCGTCGCCGCGCGGGCGGACAACGGGTTCCGCGTCGGCATCCCCTTCATCTGGTGCTCCAACGACCTGATGGCGTCGTTCGCGACGCAGGCGCTCCTCTACCGCCGCATGACCGGCGACGACCGCTTCCTCGAGTACGAGACCGCCGCCCTCGACTGGCTCTTCGGCACCAACCCCTGGGGCGTCTCCATGGTGGTCGGCTACCCCGCCCGCGCGACGACGCCGCGCGACCCGCACTCCATCGTCGCCCGCGAACTCGGCGTCGAGACCCAGACCGGCGGCCTGGTCGACGGCCCCGTCTACCGCTCCATCTTCGAGAACCTGCTGTACATCCGTCTCTTCGAACCCGACGAGTACGCGCCGTTCAACACCGGCTCCGTCGTCTACCACGACGATTTCGGCGACTACTCGACGAACGAGCCGATCATGGACGGGACGGCGAACCTGGCGTACCTGCTCTCGGCGCTCGCCCCGCCGACATCCCGACCGCTCGGGATCCGGCGCGACGAGTAGCGTACCACGTCCGCCGGACGCCCCGTGCCGCGCCGCCGACCCCCGGCCACGCCGCTCGCCGTGCGAGGCCGCACCGCCGCGCGCGGGCCGATCGGCGGGCGGCGCGTCGGCGGACGCCGAACGATTGACACACGCGCCCACACGCGCGGCCACCCTCTTGCATCGACGACCGCATCGGAGCCATCACCCGAGAGGTCGTCGATGAACCGCCCGCACCATACTCCCGGCCCTCGGCCCCGACCCGCCCCGCCCACCTCCGACCCCTCCGGCAGACTCCCCCTGGAACGTAGACTCTCCCTGACCCTCGCCCTTTGCCTCGCAGCGGCCTGCTACATCGGCCCGCCGCCGCGCCCCCGCGAAGTGCCCGCCGAACCCCCCGACGTCGCCATCGAGCACTTCGTCGCTCTCGCGCAGGACGCCCGCCGACAGGCCGGCTGCCCGCCGCTCGTCTGGGATACACGCGCCGCCGCAGTCGCCCGCGCCCACAGCCGGGACATGCTCCGCCGCGGCTACTTCTCGCACGAAACGCCCGAGGGCCGGAGCGCGTTCGACCGCATGCGCGCCGCCGGGATCCGCTACTCCGCCGCAGCCGAGAACATCGCCTACGGCGCGCGGACCGGCGCGCAGGTCTACAACCAGTGGATCGGCAGCCGCGGCCACCGCCGCAACCTCCTGAACTGCCGCTACACCCGCCACGGCATCGGCCTCGCCGGCGACCTCTGGACCCACGTGCTGTACGCGCCGTAGCCGCATGGCGGGCGCGCGACGCCGCCGCGGCGGTCGCCGGACGTCGAATCGACTTGCGTAATCGTGGCGTTCCGCTTGCACCGGCGCCTGTCCCCGCCCCTGCGCCCCTGACCGAAGGATTGGAGGCAAGTGTCGGCGTACTCGCAAAGTCGCTGCCCCTCCCCCAGCTTGCGTCCCGCCGCAGTTAGTTGTATATACAACGATCATGGCCGCACACCTCCATGCCGCCCGTATCATGGCGGACGAGTGCCTCGTGTACCGCGTCCGCCGGCTGTCCCGCGCGCTGACCCGGCTCTACGACGAGGCGCTGCGGCCGCTCGGCATCCACGCGGCGCAGCTCGCGCTGCTGAACGCCGTGGCTCTGGTGGGCGAGGTCGAGGCGGTGGGGGGTGCGCCGATGAGCCGGCTCGCGGACGTGCTGGCCATGGACCTGACCACGCTGTCGCGGAACGTCCGGCCGCTCGCGAAGGCCGGGCTGGTCCGGATCGAGCGCTCGCCCGCGGACCGGCGGGTGCGGCGGGTCGTGCTGACGGCGGAGGGGGCGCAGCGCATCGTCGCTGCACTGCCGGTCTGGCGGGAGGTGCAGGATCGGGTCGTCGCGGTGCTGGGCGCGGAGGTGGCGGCCGGGCTGCGAGCCGGCATGGACGCGACGCTCACCGCGGCGACGGGTGCTCGCGTCGTCGCGCGCGAGGGATGACGTTCGGACTCGTATTCACCCACGGATCTGGGGGATCGCAGGATGACGGAAGCGCTGATCGCGGAGCTGGAGCGCGAAGCGGAAGCGACGCGGAGGGTGCTGGAGCGGGTGCCGGAGGACCGGCTGTCGTGGGCGCCGCACGAGAAGTCGATGACGCTGGGTCAGCTCGCGTTGCACGTCGCCGGGTTGCCGGGCGTGATCGCGAACATGGTGGACCCGCCGGAGACGGACCCGCCGGTCGTCCCGCACCCCGAGGCGCGGTCGCGTGAGGAGCTGCTCGCGGAGCTGGATCGGAGCGTCGCGGAGGCGGCGGCGAAGCTCCGATCCTGGAGCGACGAGTATTTCCGGGCCGAGTGGCGCATGCGGTCGGACGGCCGGACGCTGGTCGCGGCACGGCGGGACGTGGTTGTCCGCTCGGCCTTGCTGAACCACGTATACCACCACCGCGGCCAGCTCACGGTCTACCTGCGCCTGCTCGACGTGCCGGTGCCGGCGATCTACGGCCCATCGGCCGACGAGAACCCGTTCGCGTGATGGCGGCCATGGAGCGCGACCGCGGCGCCGATCCGTGCCCCCGCGGTGAGTCCTTCCCGAGGTCGCCGCCCGGCCCGGCGCCGCCTGTGGACGCGTCCAGGAAGATCGAGGAGAGAATGAGCGCCATCGAAGAGGCGATGCACGCCGTCGCCGCGAGCGCTGCGCCCGCCCGGGCCCGCGACGACGGCCCGCCCGGCGCGGACGCGACGCTCGCCATCCAGACGGTCGGGCTCGTCAAGACGTTCGGCGCAACCCGCGCCGTCGACGGGATCGACCTGGCGGTTCGCCGCGGCACCGTCTACGGTCTCCTCGGGCCGAACGGCGCGGGGAAGACCCGACCATCCGCGTCCTTGCGACGCTGCTCCGGCCCGATGCCGGCGTTGCCCGCGTCCTCGGCCACGACGTCGCGGAGGGCACGACCGTGCTCCTCACCACGCAGTACCTCGAGGAGGCCGACCGGCTCGCCGACCGGCTCGCCGTCATCGACCACGGCCGCCACATCGCCGAGGGGACGAGCCCCGACCTGAAGCGCTCCGTCGGCGGCAGCACGCTCCACGTCCGGCTCCAGGACGCCGGCCGGCGGGCGGAGGCCGGCGCGGTCCTGCGCCGCGTCCTCGGCGCCGACCCGCACGACGATGCCGACCCGGGCTCGCTCTCGATCAGCGTCGCCGACGACGCCCGCGTCGGCGAGGCGCTCTCCGCACTCGCCCGCGAAGGCATCGGCATCGCCGAGCTCTCGCTCGGCCGCCCCAGCCTGGACGAGGTCTTCTTCGCCCTGACCGGCCGCCCCGCCGAAACGCCGGCGGCGGCGCCGCAGGAGGTGACCGCATGAGCACCGCGAACGCTGCGCCCCCGACGTCGCCGGCCATCCGGGCGGCCGATCTCCACGGCGTGCTTTCGAGGGCCCGCCGCCCGGCCGCCGCCAGCGCGGCTTCGGCTTCGATCACGCTCGGCTGGCGCGCCATGCTGAAGATCAAGCACGTCCCCTTCCAGCTCTTCGACGTCACCGTCTTCCCGCTGATGATGACGCTGATGTTCACGTTCCTCTTCGGCGGCGCGCTCGCGGGATCGCCCCGGGACTACATCCAGTTCCTGCTCCCCGGGATCCTCGTCCAGGCCATCATCTTCATCACCGTCTACACGGGCGTCGGCCTGAACACCGACATCGACAAGGGCCTCTTCGACCGATTCCGCTCGCTCCCGATCTGGCAGCCCGCGCCGATCGTCGGCGCGCTCCTCGGCGACGTCTTCCGCTACTCCGTCGCCGCGGTCATGGTGCTCGGCCTCGGCTTCGTCCTCGGCTTCCGCCCGCAGGGCGGCGCGCTCGGCGTCGCCCTGGCCGTCGCGCTCGTCCTCGTCTTCGCGTTCAGCGTCTCCTGGATCTGGATCATTGTCGGGCTGAAGGTCGAGACGCCCGAATCCGTCATGACGACCAGCTTCCTGTTCCTCTTCCCGCTCACCTTCGCCAGCAACATCTTCGTCGACCCGGCGACGATGCCGGGATGGCTCCGCGCGGCCATCGGCTTCAACCCCGTGACCCACCTCGTCACCGCGTCGCGCGGTCTCATGCACGGCCGGGCGGCGCTGGAGAACGTGGCGTGGGTGCTGGTCGCGTCCGCCGTCATCGTCGCGGTCTTCGCACCCGTCGCGCTGCGCCTGTACCGGAAGGAGCGGTGACGCCGCGACGCGGGCGATCGCCGGCTCGGTCGGGCGCCGATGTCGATTTCGCTCCGGCTCGTTCGACGCATGGGTAGAGAACGACACTTTCAACCGCGGGGGACCGATGGAAATGGACGTCTATCTCAACTACGCCGGCACCTGCGAGCAGGCGTTCCGCTTCTACGAGCAGCACCTCGGCGGCAGGATCACGGGGATGGTGACGCACGGCCAGCAGGCGGATCCGAGCAACGTACCGCCCGGCTGGGAGAACGCGATCCTGCACGCCCGGATCGAGATCGGGGGCGCGGTGCTCATGGGAGCCGACATCCCGGGGGCCGAGCCGATGCGCAGCGCGTATCTGACCTTGCGCGTGGACTCCGACGACGAAGCGGAACGTCTGTACGCCCTGCTGTCCGACGGCGGCCAGATCTTCATGAAGATGGAGGAGACGCCCTTCGCTTCCCGGTTCGCGATGCTCCGGGACAGGTTCGGCACCTCCTGGATGCTGCTCCACGAGCGTCAGGCGGCGCCCGCATGAGGCTGCGCCGCCGCCGCGCGATGCCCCGTTCCGGATCCCGCGACACGCCCGTGGGGCCGGGACGGCATGGGGCGTCGCGCCGCGGCGGGCGCAAGCGCAACCAACCCCGTCGAAGGAGACACGGCCATGGGATCGAAAGCGAACGCGAAGATTTTCACGCACCTCTGGTACGCGCGGGAGGCGGAAGAAGCGGCGCGGTTCTACGCCTCGATCTTCCCCGATTCGCGGGTCGACCGCGTCACGCCGCTGTTGAGCGAATCGCCGAGCGGGCCGCCCGGCACCGTCAAGGTGGTGGACTTCACGCTCCTCGGCCAGCGCTTCCAGGCCATCAGCGCGGGACCGCACCACGAGTTCAATGATGCCATCTCGATCGTCGTGCAGTGCGACGATCAGGCGGAGCTGGACCGCTACTGGAACGCGCTCCTCGAGGGCGGAGGCAAGGAGCAGGCGTGCGGCTGGCTCATCGACCGGTTCGGCCTGCGGTGGCAGATCGTCCCCGCGATGCTGGACGAGTGGCTGCGCGATGAGGATCCGGCCCGGTCCAAGCGCGTGAGCGACGCAATGCTGAAGATGGTCAAGCCGGACATCGCGACGCTCGAGGCGGCCTACCGCTCGTGATCGCGCCGCAGCGCTCGCCGTAGCCGCTCCGGACCCACGCCGAGAAGCTCACCGCGTTCCACGCCGCAATGACGGGGCCCGGCCGGTTCCGCCGGCCGTGCCCCGGCTACCGTTCTTGACGCGATCGTCCGGGTTGTGTACCGTGTACCGTATACCGAAACATCCGCTTCTTTGGCATACGCCCGGCCGGTGCCAGCCTCGACCGGCGGAGCTCCGAGCGGCCGGTGATGGCCGGCCCGATAGATCGATGCGCACCGCTCGGCGGCGCGTCGCTCCGCAATCGTGCGCCGTCCTTTACCCCATCCGAGGAGGATCGTATGCCGAGATTCGGTGTGGTGGCAGGAACCCGCAGCGGGCCGGGAACCGCCTGGCGCCGGGTGCGCGGTCGCGCGGTCGCCGCGGCCGTGCTCGCGCTGCTCGTGCACCTGGGGAGCGTCGAAGCGCGGGCGCAGGAACCCGGCCGCATCACGGGCGAAGTCCGGGACGAGGCGACGAACCAGCCGCTGATCGGCGTGCAGGTGTCGCTGGAAGGGACCGGATACGGCGCCGTGACCAACAACATCGGCCGCTACCTGATCCTCAACGTCCCCGCGGGCAGCTACACGCTCCGGGTGGAGTCGATCGGGTACGGCACCGTCACCCGGTCGATCACGGTCTCGCCCGGGCAGGCGCTGAACGTCGACGTGACGCTGCGCCAGCGGGCGATCGAGCTGGAGAGTCTGGTCGTGACCGGGACCGCGGGCGCCGCGCGGCGCCGCGAGCTGGGCACCAGCGTGGCGCAGGTCGACGCCGCCGACTTCGCGACGGCGGCGGTCCAGACCGCCGAGGACGTGCTCCAGGCGCGCGCGCCGGGCGTCACCGTCATCGATGACACCGGCATGGTCGGCGGCGACTCGTCGATCCGGCTCCGCGGCGACAACACGTACTGGAGCAACTCCCCCCTCATCTACGTGGACGGCGTCCGGATCGAGACGGACCACCCCGGCGACGGCGAGATCGACGGCGAGGGCCCGTCGGGGATCGGCGACATCGCGCCGGAGGACATCGCGCGTATCGAGATCATCAAGGGCGCCGCGGCCACCACGCTTTACGGCACCGAGGCGGCCAGCGGCGTGATCCAGATCTTCACGAAGCGAGGCGCGGCGGGTGCACCCGCGTGGTCGTTCTCGGTCGAGCAGGGGATCAACCACATGGGTCACGTCGGCCCGGAGATGGACCCGACCGGCCTCAACCTGAACGACTGCACGAAGCAGGACCCGCCGGATCCGTCCTGCCCCGCCAGCGGCAGCTGGCTCCGCGACGGGCATCGTCAGGAGTACAACCTGTCGGTGCGCGGCGGCTCGGAGCAGGTCACGTACTACGTGTCCGGCAAGTGGGGCCGGAACGAGGGCGTGATCGATCCGCAGCACATGAGCGACTGGGGTCTGCGCGCCAACTTCGGCTTCCGGCCGACGGACAACCTGAACGTCTCCGTCAACAGCGCGTACACGAACCGTCGCATCCGCTGGATCCCCGACGGCGACAACGCGGACGGCTTCCTCCTGAACGTGTTCCGGGGGCCGAAGGGCTACACGCCCGACAACCACGACGGCCAGATCATGGAAATGAAGCTCTGGCAGGGGGTCGACCACTTCCTGACGAGCACGAACGTGGTCTGGACGCCGCTGGAGGGGATGACCCACCGGTTGACCGCCGGGATCGACTGGACGGCGAACGACATCGAGGACGAGAAGCCGTGGGGCTTCTTCTCCGACCCGTTGGGCCAGCGTCAGAACGTCCAGTCGCACAACCGGATGTACACGCTCGACTACGCCGGCACGTGGGACGCGGATCTCGGCGATCTCATCCCCGCCGCGAGCTTCCTCTCCGGCGTGACCTCCAGCCTGTCCTGGGGATTGCAGGCGTACAGCGAATACGAGTGGAGCCTGAACGCGACGGGTCAGGACTTCGCGGGGCCGGGGCTGAAGCTCGTCGGCTCGGGCGCCCGGACCGACGCCTCCGAGGGCCGCGAGGGGATCGCGAGCGGCGGCTTCTTCGTGCAGGAGCGCATCGGCATCAACGACCAGCTCTTCATCACGGCCGGCGCGCGCTGGGACGGCTTCAGCACGTTCGGCGAAGGCTTCGGCCTGGCGATGTACCCGAAGCTCTCCGCCTCCTACATCCTGTCGGACCATGACTTCTGGCCGGACTGGTGGGAGGTCATGAAGCTGCGCGCCGCGGTCGGCGAGGCCGGTCGCGCGCCCAGCGCCTTCGCCGCGGAGCGGATCTGGAGCCCCGTCTCGCACGAGGGCGAGCCGGCGGTCATCCTGAACGACCTCGGCAACCCGGAGCTCGGGCCGGAGCGCACGCGCGAGGTCGAGGGCGGCTTCGAGGCGTCGCTGTTCGATGGCCGCATCGGGCTCGACTTCACCTACTTCACGCACCGGACGTACGACGGCCTGATCAACATCACGCCGCCGCCGTCAATCGGCACGGAGCAGGCGGTGCTGCGGAACGCCGGCGAGTTCTCGAACCACGGCATCGAGGCGCTCGTCAACCTCTCGGTCGTGCGCCGCGAGAACGTCCTCTGGGACGTCGGCTTCCATTACGCGACGAACAGCAGCAAGGTGGTCGACATCGCCGGGCTCGAGGGCACGCTCCTCGAGATCGGCCAGCCCGTCTCGGCGTACTTCGGCATCGTCGTGCAGAACCCCGATGAGCTCGGCGCCGAGCCGGTGATGGAGCTGCAATACCTCGGGCCGACGTTCCCCACGCGGGACTACGGCGTGCGCACGTCGCTGACGCTGTTCCGCAGGCTGAGCATCGCGCTCCTGGGCGAGGGCCAGGCCGGGCACGTCAAGTCGGCGAGCTTCGCGCGCGCCCAGACGCAGCGCGAGGTCTGGCCGCCGTGCTACGCGATCCAGGAGAAGATCGACGCCGGCCAGACGGCCGACCTCACCGCCTGGGAGCGCGCCCGCTGCGACCCGAACTACACGACGAGCGGGATGTGGGTCGAGCCGGCGGACTTCTTCAAGCTGCGCTCCGCGTCCGTGACGTATCAGGTGCCCGAGCGCTGGCTGCCGGGCGGCGCCCGCTCGGCATCGATCGGCTTCCGCGCCGGCAACCTCCTGACGATCACGGACTGGCCGGGGCTCGATCCCGAGGCGGACACCTACTACCACCTGCCGCCGTTCCAGACGTACACGCTCAAACTCACGGTGAACTTCTGACCCGGCGGATGGAGAGGATCAGCATGGCACACGCAACGATGTTCCGCACGCAGCGATGGCTGGCCGTCGCGGCCGTCTGCGTCCTCGGGCTCTCCGCCGCCGCGTGCGATCTGGACGAGATCCTGGAGGTCCAGAACCCCGGCGTCATCTACGACGAGGACCTGGAAGACCCGGAGCTCGTCGAGGTCGTGGTCCGCGGCCTGGACTACGAGCTCGCCAACTTCGTCGACGAGAACGCGTTCGCCGTCGCCCGCATGACCGACGAGATCGTCGGCGGCGGCAGCTACCCCGAAACGAGCCGGCTGCGCCTCGGCATCATCCTGGACACCGACACCGACGGCCACTGGGAGCAGATGCACGAGGCGCGCTGGATGGCCGAGATCGGGATC
Source organism: Longimicrobiales bacterium (assembly GCA_036381255.1). GTDB lineage: Bacteria > Gemmatimonadota > Gemmatimonadetes > Longimicrobiales > RSA9 > CALBZE01. Next base: position 13,364 of record DASVDG010000041.1, read on the forward strand.
GAACGCCTCCAGCGCGTCCTCGGGCCCGATTTCGAGGGGAGCCCGTACACCGCGCAGGCCTACCTCGTCGGCGGGATCGCGAACCGCGCCCTCGGCGAGAACTTCTGCGAGGTGATCTACGACGCCGGCCCGGTCGAGCCGAGGACCGTCGCGTTCGAACGCGCGGTCGCGATGCTCCAGGAGGCGATCCGCCACGGCGAGATGGCCGGCGAAGAGGCCGAGGAATACGTCCTCGCCGCGTACGGCGCGCTCGCCCAGGCGTTCGTCGGGCTGGGACGGTGGGACGACGCCGTCGCGGCCGCCGCGCACGTGCCCACCGACTTCGTCTACGAAGCCGACTACCACACCGAAGACAACACCAACACGCTCTACAGCGAGTTCTACATCCGCTACGAGGGCTCCGCCATCTCGACGCTGGCCGGATCGTTCGATCCGCCCGACCCGCGGGCACCGTACACGGACTGCTCCGAGAGCGAAGACTGCCGGGCCGAACAGGGCGCCGACGGCGTCACCCTCGTCTACCGGCAGGAGAAGTACCCCGCGATCGACACGGACATCCCGATGGTCAAGGGGACGGAGATGCGGCTGATCGAGGCCGAGGCCGCGCTCCTCGACGACGACCTCCCCACGTTCACCAGCAAGATCAACGAGGTCCGCACGTTCTACGGCCTCGGCACGATCGCGCAGCCCACCAGCGCCGGCGCGCTGGAGCACCCGAACGCCGGCGACGACGCGTGGTCGATCCTCGACCGGGAACGCCACCTCACGCTCTGGCTCGAGGGAAGGCGGCTCTGGGACCTGCACCGCTGGAACCACCCGTTCCTCAACGGCGGGACGCTGGTCGACCGCTACCCCGGCGTCGAGAACCGCGCCTCCTGCTATCCGATCCCGGAGGTGGAGAAGACACGAAACCCGAACATCTGATCCGCCGCACGGCGCGGCGGCCCGGCACGCCTTCCGAGCCGCCGCGCCCGCGGATGGCGCCCGGATGGACAACCGCCCTTGCCGCACACCAGCGGCAAGGGCGGCGTTGCTTCACGGGCCCGACCCGGACATGGATCCGGACCCGCGCGCCGCTGCGGCACCGCACCGGCGCTGCCGCGATACCGGCACCGGCGCTACTGCGGCACCGGCGCTATTGCGGCGCTATTGCGGCGCCGCACCGGCGCAACTGCGGCACCGGCATCGGACGCGCGGCGGGCGCGTACGCTCCGTCTGACTCCACCTTCACGGTGCCGCGGACGCGGCGCGATGCAGCACGCGGCCGCTCCGCCGCCTCCCCCTTGCGCCCCGCCGCCCACCCGCCCATATTGACCCTGCGAACCGAAGAAACACCGAAGATGGCCCGCGGCGCGCGCCGCGGGCCGGCGCATCGGTGCCACTCAACCGCAAGGAGGCCCGCCGTGTCCACAGGATCCACCGCCGCCGCGACCGCGCTCCCGACCGACGCGATGCTGAAGCACTGGCAGGGGCACCGCCGCCTGACGCGGCGCGTGATCGAGGCGTTCCCCGAGGACGAGCTCTTCCGCTTCTCCGTGGGCGGGATGCGCCCGTTCGCGCAGATCGCCGTGGAGCTGCTCGCGATGGCCGCGCCGATGGTGCGCGGCGCGGTGACGGGCGAGTGGGACGCCTACCGTCCGCCCGAGGTCGCTTCGCGGGCGGACATCCTCCGCCTCTGGGACGAGGCGACGGTGGAGATCGACGCGCTCTGGCCGCAGCTCCCGCCGGAGCGGTTCCAGGAGACGTTGACGGCGTTCGGCCAGTACACCGGGCCGCTCTACGACCTGCTGTTCTACGTGATCGACAACGAGATCCACCACCGCGGCCAGGGCTACGCGTACCTGCGCGCGCTCGGCATCGAGCCGCCGCCGTTCTGGGAGCGGGACTGAGGCCGGATCGCGCGGCTCCGGTGTGACGCCCTTCCCCGGCGGATGCCGGTCCCTCCCCTCTTCTTTCCCTCCATCCTTCCCACCGTGCCGATGGCGGCCGGCTGCGCCCCACGTGGCCGGCCGCCCATGCCGTCACCCGCCGGCGACCGGCCTCGCGCTACCCCCGAGCCATTTCACGAGTTATACTTTGAGGTCACGATCCCGCGCGGGCGGGGGTCGCGGGCGATTGCAGCCGCGTCGCGTCGCCCGGTGACCGGCCGTCCGCCGTGCCGTGCCCTCCGACCGGGAGCCGCCGATGGACGCCCTCCTCCAGGATCTCCGCTATGCGCTCCGCTCGCTGCGACGCGCGCCCGGCTTCACGGCCGCCGCGGTGCTGACGCTCGCGTTCGGCATCGGCGCGAACACGGCGATCTTCAGCATCGCCAGCGGGCTGGTGCTCGAGGCGATCCCGTTCGCCGAGCCGGAGCGGCTCGTCAACGTGGACCACGTGAGTCGGAGCGGCCGGGTCGGCGGCGCCGTCGCGTGGAGCGATTTCGACGCCTGGCGCCGCGAGCTCGGCGGCTTCGAATCGCTCGCGGCCCGGACCTGGCACGGCTACACGCTTTCCCACGACGGTTCCGACCGCGCCGGCGCGCTCAAGGCGAGCGGCTACCGCGTGACGCCCGGCTTCTTCGCCACGCTCGGCGCGCGACTCCTGCTCGGCCGCGGCTTCCTCGCCGAGGAGGGCGAAGCCGGGAGCGACGCCGTCGTCGTCCTCTCCCAGCAGGTCTGGGAACGGTACTTCGGCGCCGACCCCGACATCCTCGGGCGCACCGTTCGCGTCGACGGCGCGCCGCGCACGGTCGTCGGCGTGCTCCGCGGCGAGCACCGTTTCCCCGCAGGCGCCGACCTCTGGGTCCCGCTCGTCCCGACCGCGGACGAGCTCGACGTCCGCTTGCTCGGCGTGATCGGCCGGCTGGAGCCCGGTGTCACGCTCGCGCAGGCGCACGCGGAGCTGGACGCGCTGCAGGACGCGCTCGAGCGCGAGCGCCCCGAGGACCGTCGCGTCGCCGGGACGCGCGTCGTGCCGCTCGCCGAGCAGCAGACCGAGTACCAGGCCTCGATGCTCGGCATCCTGCTCGTCGCCGTGGGCTTCGTGCTGCTGATCGCCTGCGCCAACGTCGCCGGCATGCTCCTCGCCCGGGCGACGGCGCGGCGGCAGGAGATCGCCGTGCGCGCCTCGCTCGGCGCCGGCCGCGGCCGCATCGCGCGACAGCTCCTCACCGAATCGCTCCTCCTCGCGCTCCTGGCCGGCGCGCTCGGCACACTGCTCGGACGATGGGGCGTCACCCTGCTCAGCGGCGCCACCCCGGAGTGGATGGCCCGCGGCGTCATGGGCTGGGAGCGGATCGACGTCGACGTCCGCACCCTCGGCTACACGCTGGCGCTCACGCTCGGCACCGGGATCCTGTTCGGCCTCGCGCCCGCGCTGCACGCCGCCCGCGCCGACTTCGCCGGCGTGCTCCGCGACGGCGCCCGCGGCGCGACCGGCCGCCACGCCGCCCACGCGCAGCGCACGCTCCTCGCCGCCGAGGTCGCGCTCGCCGTCGTCCTCCTCGCCGGCGCCGGGCTGCTCGTCCGCTCGCTCATCGGCCTCCAGGCCGCGCGGACCGGCTTCGACGGCGACGGCGTGCTCACCCTCGAGCTCGCGCTCCCGCCCGCGCAGTACGACGCCGCGGAGATCCTCGCGTACCAGGACCGCCTCCTCGACCGCGTGCGCGCGCTGCCCGGCGTGGTCGAGGCGGGGATCGTGTCGAACCTGCCGATGTCGATGACCGTGCGGCAGGAGCGGTTCCGGGTGCTCGAAACCGGTGCCGCACCCCCCCTGACTCCAACTCCGGGCCCGACTCCGACCGACCGGACGCCAGAACCGCCCGCGTGGGCGGCCACCGCGCCGGGAACGGCGCCAGCGTCGGGCTCGGGCTCGGGAGCGCGTACGCGTACCGGAGCCGGCGACGATGCGCCGGTCGAAGGCTGGGCCGCCTGGCGCCCCGCCACGCCCGGGTTCCTCGGCACGCTCCGGATCCCGCTGCTCCGTGGCCGCGACTTCACCGCCGCCGACCGCGCCGGCGCGCCGCGCGTCGTCATCGTGAGCGAGGCGATGGCCCGCCGGTACTTCCCGGCAGGCGACGCGCTCGGGCGGCGGCTCGTGATCCAGGGCGAGGAGCGGCGGATCGTGGGGATCGCGGGCGACGTCGCGCAGTACGGCCCCGAGCGCGGACTGCCGCCCACGGTCTACGCGCCGTACGCGCAGGCGCCGACGACGGATGCGTTCCTCGCCGTTCGCACGGCCGGCGAGCCCGCATCGCTCGCCGCGCCCGTCCGCGCCGTCGTCGCGGCGCTCGACCCGGACGTCGCCATCGCGCGCGTGAGTCCCATGAACGACGTCGTCGCCGCGTTCCGCGCGCCCGACCGGCTGATGACGGCGGTCCTGTCCGTCTTCGCCGCGATGGCGATGCTCATCGCCGCGATCGGGCTTTACGGCGTCGTCGCCTACGCCGTCGAGCGGCGGCGCCGCGAGTTCGGGATCCGCCTGGCGCTCGGCGCTCGCGCCGCGGACATCGTCCGGCTCGTCGCCCGCTGGGGGCTCGTCCCCGTCGCCGCCGGGACCGCGCTCGGCCTGCTCGGCGCGCTCGGGCTCGGCCGCGCGCTCGCCGGGTCGCTCTACGGCGTCCGCCCCGGCGACCCCGTCGTCCTCGGCGTGACCGCACTGCTGCTCCTGGCGACCGCCGCCGCCGCCGCCTTCGTCCCCACGCGCCGCGCGATCGGCGTCGACCCCGCCGCCACGCTGCGGGAGGAGTAGCCGCACGCGATGGCCGCACCCCGCACCGACGACCGGCGACGTCGCCCCCGGCGGCTCAACTACGAGCGGCGCATCACGCTGCTCGCCGTCTTCGCCGGCGTCCCCGGCGTCGCCACGGCGCTGATCCTCCTCTGGGCCGGCGACTTCTCGACCCGCACCCGGTGGACCTTCGCGATCCTCCTCCTCGTCGCCTGGTGGGTCCTGCTGACAGCGCTGCGCGAGCGCATCATCCGCCCGCTCCAGACGCTCGCCAACCTGCTCTCCGCGCTGCTCGAAGGCGACTACTCCATGCGCCCGACCAGCGGCCCCACCGACGACGCGCTCGGCCTCGCGTTCCGCGAGGTCCAGGCCCTCGGCCAGACGCTTCGCGAACAACGCCTCGGCGCCCTCGAGGCCACCGCCCTGCTCCGCAAGGTCATGGAGGAGATCGACGTCGCCGTCTTCACCTTCGACCACGAACGCCGCCTGCGCCTCGTCAACCGTGCCGGCGAACGCGTGCTCGCGACGCCCGCGGAGCGCCTCCTCGGCAGGACGGCCGACGAGCTGGGGCTCGCGGAGGCGCTGGGCGGGGTCGACCGCGGGCGCGACGGCGAGGGTGGGCGCCTGCTCGACGCGACGTTCCCCGGGCGCGCCGGGCGGTGGGAGGTGCGGACCGGCCGGTTCCGCCAGGGCGGGCTGCCGCACACGCTCCTCGTCCTGACCGACCTCTCCCGCACGCTCCGCGAGGAGGAGCGACAGGCGTGGCAGCGCCTCGTCCGCGTCCTCGGCCACGAGATCAACAACTCCCTTGCGCCCATCAAGTCGATCGCCGCATCCTTGCGAGGGCTGCTGGGCCGCGATCCCCGCCCCGACGACCTCGACGAGGACCTGACGCGGGGGCTCGACGTCATCGCCGCGCGCACCGACGCGCTGAGCCGCTTCATGAACGCCTACGCCCGGCTCGCCCGCCTGCCTCCCCCGAGGCCCGTACCGCTGTCCATCGACGAACTGATCCGGCGCGTCGCTTCGCTCGAGACGCGCATGACCGTAGAGGTCGCGCCCGGCCCCGACCTCACCGTCCACGCCGACGCCGACCAGCTCGAGCAGCTCCTGATCAACCTGATCAAGAACGCCGTCGACGCTTCTCTCGAGACCGACGGCCGCGTGTGGATCGGCTGGACGCTCGGCGCTGCGGGACAGATCGAAGTCTTCGTCGAAGACGAGGGCCCGGGCCTGCCGGAATCCGGGAACCTGTTCGTGCCGTTCTTCACCACGAAGCCGAACGGCACGGGGATCGGGCTGGTGCTGTGCCGCCAGATCGCCGAGGCGCACGGGGGGGCGCTGGAGCTGGGGGATCGGGCGGAGGGGCGGGGGTGCCGGGCGGTGCTTCGGCTGCCGGTTGGGGAGGGGGTCGGCGTTGCCGCGGGGAAGTAGCGGGGGGGTGGATGGGAGGTGGGGGAGGGGTGGAGGTGGCGGTTGTCTTGCCGTGGCAGAGACAGAGCGGCCGATCATGGTAGTGCGGTGCACCGGAGGGAGTTGCTGCATCCGGAATGAGGGCCGCCATTGATCATTCGCCGTACAGCGCGAACGGTCTTGTTCGCGTGTGCGTGCGACGGAGAACCGGATGCGACGGTTCCTTGCTCCATGGTCGCGAAGGAGGGAATGATTGGTACATGCTGCGGCGTACAGGGCCGGAAATATGGAGTTGGCCGACATTCGAGCCGCTTGCAGCAAGGCAGTCTAGTGGACATGGGTCAGGCGGGGCGGCGGCGTCCGTGGAACTGGGAGCCGCAGGAAGCTATACTACGGACAGAAGTGTGTGGCCGCTCGGTACAGGAGGTACGGCATGCGGTCGGAAGCCGAAGAGTTGGAAGCAGCGGCGCTGTCGCTACCGCGAAGCGAACGGGCGCGACTCGCGGAGCGCCTCATTGCAAGCTTGGACGAAGATGCCGAGGTGGAGGAGGCCTGGGCAGAGGAAGTGCGTCGCCGGCTGGAGGCGTATCGAAAGGGAGTGGTCCAGGCGGTGCCGGCAGAGGACGTACTTGTTGAGGCACGGCGCCGGGTCCAGAACCCGTGAGGATCCGCCTTCTTACACCTGTGACGTGACCCCGTTTTCTGTACCAGCCGTTATGGGAGTGCCGGGTTGAGACAGATCTCCATCGCCCCGACTTGGGGGAGTCGGGCGGGAGCGCCCTTGGGCGCAGAGGCCTCGACTCGGGCACGGCAAGACGCGGCGAACTCCGCCGGCGTCCGGTAGTCGAGCGCACTGTGCGGGCGCTCGTGATTGTACTCGAGGCGGTACT